>QHBW01000019.1 GCA_003244205.1 Solirubrobacterales bacterium
GGCCCGCCGCGACGGCGCCATTGGCCCCGTTGGCGGCGGACTGGTTCGTGGCGCCGGACGCGGCGCCCGAGGTGCTGCCCGACGTGGCGGCGAGCGCGATCGTGCCGGTCAGAAGCGCCGGCGTGATCGTGGCGATGGCGAGCTTGGTGCGTCGTCGTGACATGGTTGGGGGGCCTCCTGGTCGTGGTGTTGAGACCACGATCGGACAACGCGGTACGGAAGTCGTCAGACCTGCGTAATGGCGTTGTAAAGGCTCACGGGCGGACAAACACCGGTGTGCCCAACGGAACGTCGGCAATCAGCGCTCGCACTGCCGCATCGCCTGCGCGCACGCAACCCTGGCTGGCCGCGAGCCCGATCGACGCGGGATCGTCGGTACCGTGGATCGCGAGACGATCGCCGCCACCCCACCCCTGGGGGATGTTGGGCTGATGGCCCGAGAGCGCGAGCGCGCCATAGCCGTAGTGGGTGGCCCCCCTGATGATGAGGCGATCCGTCACGGCGAAGCGACCAAGCGGCGTGGGATCGGCCGCGCGCCCGACGGCGACGGTGGTCCTCAGCACCGGACGGCCGGCGCGCAGCAGCTCGAGGCGACGGGTGCTGAGGCTCGCGACCAGTCGGTCGCGCACGCGATAGAGCAGGAGGCGCCCGCTGTTGGGCAGGCAGGCGAGTGTCCCGTTGGATCGCTCGGGCACGCTGACGCCGAACCAGCCCCCGCGCTGGCGGACGACGGCGAGCACGCGGGCGGACCCGAACTGCGTGCGGATGTCCGCCTCGGCGATCTCGGGGCCACCCGGTGAAGCGTGCAGGAGCACCGGCGCGAGCACTTCTGCCACGAGGTATCCCGGGCCGGCCGGCCAGCGCAAGCGCAGCGCCCCGGACTGCCGCCACGACGGCTGTGCTCAGCGCGCCGTCGCGCCGTTGAACAGGGCGCTCAGCCGCGCGCGCGCCACGTCCATGTCGAGGCGCTCGAGCAGCTCGTCAGCGAGCGCCACGTAGTCGGCCGCGAGGTCCGGCCGGTAGTCGAGGATTGAGATCGCGCGCTCGGAGGACTCGGCATAGCCGATCGACGCGCGGATCGTTGCGGCAAAGACTTTGTCCTGGAAGCTCTCGCGCAGCGACGCGAGCGCCTCGCGCGAGTGCACCGTGCGCATGTCGGCGATGTTGAGGAAGACGCCGAGCCACTGCAGCTGCGGATTGAGGCTCTCGCGCGCCAGCTCGACGACCTCGAGCGCCTGCTCCACCCCCTGCATCGCGAAGTACTGGGCCTCGGCGGAGAGCAGCGCGTGGTCGGCCGCCACGAGCGCGTTGACGGTCAGCAATCCGAGCGATGGCGGGCAGTCGAGCAGGATCAGCTCGTAGCCCTCGATGTCGCGCAGGGCCTTGCGCAAGGTGAGCTCGCGACCGAGCTTGCCGCTGAGCGCGAGCTCGGTCTCGGCAAGGCCGAGGTTGGCGGGGATGATCCCGTCGTGGATCGCCGCCCGCGCGGGTGCCCGCCCGGCGAGCACGTCGCCGATCGTCGGCTGGATGTCGGGGTCCACGTCGAAGTAGTCGGACAGGTTGCCCTGCGGATCGAGGTCGATGGCAAGCGCGTGCAGGCCGGTGCGCCGAGCGATGTCCACAAGCGTCCGGACCGCCGTCGTCTTGCCGGTTCCGCCCTTCTGGGAGAGGACCGCGATCGTCTTGGCCATCGAGAGCGCGCCGCTAGGACGAGGAAGCGCTGGCCGGCTCAGCCGGCTCAGCACGCTTCACGTTCTCGGTGCCGGGCAGCAGGAAGGCGAGCTGGAAACGCCCGACGACGATCTCGTCGCCATCGCGCAGGATGCGGTCGCGGACGCGCTCGCCGTTGACGAAGACGCCGTTGAGGCTGCGGTCGTCGAGCACGCGTGCCCCCGCGTCGGCAAGCACGATCAGCGCGTGGCGGCGCGAGACCGTCGGATCGTCGAAGCGCACGTCGGCGCTGAGGCTGCGCCCGATCCGGGTCAATTCGCGTTCCACCGCAACGCAAACGGTCTCATCGCCGTCGCGATAGGCCAGGTGCGGCCCGGGCGCAGCGACGAGCGCGCGCGCCTCGGCCAGCCAGGCCTTCGCGGGCGCTGGGGGAGGTGGTGTCTCGGGCAGCGTGGTCGTGAAGAGCGACGAGCGCGTGAATGCCGCGCCGCCGCAGTTCGGGCAGGCCGGAAGGTCGCTCTCGGCGGCGAGCGATACCTCATATCCGCAGGACTCGCAGCGGAACGAGCCGGAGCCGGCCAGCGTGCCCGACGACAGTGCGCTCATCAGTTGCTCCTCTGCGCCGTTGGGCGCCTCCGAGACCGACCAGGAAACCGATGATACCGGCCCTGGAAGGAGCGCGGGCACCGGCGCCGAACTGCACGCCATGGAAGTCGATTCGGTCGTCGATTCGATCCAGCTAGAGCGCGAGTTGCTGCGCAAGTCGGTGAACGCACTGCGCGCCGGCGTCGACCGCTGCCACGACTGCGGGCGCACACCCTTGATCGGCGAGCGCGTCTATCGCTATGTCGGCGGACGGATCGCCTGCGAGCTGTGTCGCGCGCTGCGCCGCGAGCAGCCCGAGAGCTCAGAGATCGTCCACTCGGGCGAGCACGGTCACTGCGTCCGCCTGACCTCCCCCAGAGCCGCCTGACGACGGCGCAGCACCCGCCGTAGACTGCGCGCCGCCGTGAACCCGGTGGAGCTCTCGATCACGATCGCCCGTCCGCGCCAGGAGGTCTTCGACTATCTGGCCGACATCGCCAACCACCCCGAGTTCACCGATCACTTCCTGACGCGCTGGCACTTGACGCGCGTCCAGTCCTATGGCCGCGGGGCGGGCGCGCGCTTCCAGGTCAACGCGCCCTTCCAGCGCTTCAACTGGGCGGATCTCACGCTCGCCGAGGTCGACTCTCCGCGGCGCATCCTGGAGCTCGGGCGCACTGGCAAGTTCAATCGCATCCGGCTGTTTGCCGAGTACGTGCTCGACCCGGCACCCGGCGGCGGTACGCGGGTGAGGTTTCGCACCGAGACCGAGCCCACCCTCCCCACCGACCGGCTGATGGAGGCGCTTGGCCTGCGCCGCTGGACGAGAGCGCGCTATGGCAAGGCGCTGCGACGGCTGCGGGCGATCCTCGAGGACGGCGAGGAGCGGGGCCAGCGCGCGACGATCGCGCCTGGCTAGGCCCACGATTAGACTGCCGCGCCGGATGCTCGCTGCGCGCCCCCTCGCCTCGACGCTCGCCGCGGCCGCGCTCGCGCTCTCGATCAGCGCCTGCGGGCTGACAGGGGGCTTTGGCAACGAGGGACCCGAGCATGGGACGCTCGACTCGATCAGCGGGCCCTACATCAACTTCCCCCACGACCTGACCTACCAGGTGCAGATCTCGCGCTTCTTGAACCCCTCCGATCTCGAGGATCAGGCCTACATCAAGGGGCTGCCTCCGGGGACGCCGCCGCTCGCGCCGGGCGAGCAGTGGTTCGCGCTCTTCATCCGTGTCGCCAACGAGACCAAGCAGCCCCACATGTCGGCGTCCAGCTTCCGCATGATCGACACCACGGGGGTGGTCTACCGCGGGACGCTGCTGAATCCCGCCGCCAACGACTTCGCCTATGTGCCTCAGACGCTCGGCCCCAAGGCGGTCATCCCGGCGTCCTCGAGCACCGCCGCGCAGGGCGACATCCAAGGGGCGGAGATCCTCTTCAGGACCGGGCGGCAGTTCTTCTTCAATCGTCCCGTCGCACTCGAGATCTCCACGCCCCAGCTGCCGCCGTTCACCAAGAGCGTCGATCTCGATATCTGACCCGGTCGGCTGGCGTGTGCCGCGGGAGCGGGGGCGAGGGCCCCGGGCCGCAGCCGCAAACCACTAGAGCTTGCGCCCCAGCGCGGTGACCAGCACCTGCTGGGCGACGGGAGCGGCGGTGGTCCCGCCGGCGCCGGCCTGCGGGAACATCACGCCGATGACGACCCGTGGCGCGAGCGCGGGAGCGAAGGCGGCGAACCAGGCGTCGGTGGCGGTGAAGGGGTCAACATTGGGGTTCGCGGTGGGCCCCTGGGTCGCCACCAGCTCGGCGGTGCCGGTCTTGCCGGCCACCACCACGCCGGGGATCTGGGCGCTGGTCCCGGTCCCCGACCGCACCACTTCAATCATCATCCGGCGCACCAGCCTCGCCGTCGAAGGGCTGATGGCCCGGACGTAGTGCGGCTGCGAATCGGCCAGCAGCGTCAAGCGCGGCCGCCGGCCGTCGTCGCTGATGGTGGCGGCGATCAGCGCCATCTCCAGTGGTGTGGCGAGCACGCGGGCCTGACCGATCGCCGTCGAACCAACAGCCAGATCGTCGCCCACCGCGCTGGGCTGGGGAATCGTGGACTCCGGCGCTCCGGGGATGTCTGAGGGCTGGTTGAAGCCGAAGCGCTCGGCTGTGCGGACGAGTTGCGTCGCCCCGATCTTCGCGCCCAGAGGAGCGAACACCGAGTTGCAGGACACCGCGAACGCCTGCAGGAACGTTCCGCCGCAGACCTCGCCGTTTGCGTTGGCGAGCGTGACCCCCGACAACGTCGCGTGATCGGCGAAGGGGAAGACGGTGCTGAGCGTGACCGCGTGCGCCTCCAGTGCCGCCGAGGCCGTGATCATCTTGAAGGTGGACCCAGGCGGCTGTGTGTCGGTGGCCAGCCCGGCGAGCGCCAGAACCTCGCCGTCGGGCTTGAGCACGACGATGCCGCCGACGCGTGCGAGCCCACCCTCGGCGGCCTCCTGGATGACGGGATCGATCGTCGTGCGAACCGCGTGTGCTGGGACCGGCGTCGCGCTGGCGATCGTGCGACCGCCGGCTTGGAGCGTGCCGCCGGGAGTGCCCGCTAGCTGGGGCTCGAGGATCTGCTCGAGTCCCGAGGTGCCAACCCGGGCTCCCTCGGGGTAGCCCTCAGCGCGGAGCTTGGCCGCCTCGGCGCTGGGCGCGGGCCCGAGCGCGCCGACCACGGTGGTGACCGTCGCTGGCAGGCTCGAGCTGCGTTGCGGACCCTGCGCCAGCGGACGTCCGTCACGCGCGAGGATCGACGCGCGCGTTGGCAGTTGAGTCTGGCGCGTGAGCGTCTCACCGGGGCGCAACCCGGGGAACGCCAAGTCGGGGCTCCAGTTGACGACCTCAGTGCCGTTGTTGCTCGAGACGGGCAGGTCAATTACGCCGTGGATCGTGCCCCACAGCCGCGTGTGCATCGTCACGGGCAGTGTCACCGTGCTGCCGGAGCCGTGCGCGCGACCGACCTTCACGCCGCTGACTGTGGCGGTTGCGGCGGCCCTGGCATAGGCGGCCTGGAAGCTGGTCGCATCGGTCGTGCGCTTGGCGCTCGGCGAAAGCATCTCGTACATCGAGAGGTAATCGCCGTGCTCCCAGGCGCCGCCAAAGCGTTGCGCGAGTGCGGGCCCGGACCTGGTCGCGCCTGCGCCGACCATCACGCCCACCACGAGTGCGACCACGGCGACCACCAGGAGGGCGAACGCGCGCCGACGCCGGCGCTCGACGTTTCGCGCTCCGAGGAGTGGCGAGCGCGGTGGCGGGCGCCGTCCCCCGGTGTCGGAAGTGGAGCGCCCCTGCGTGCGCGCAGAGCTGCTGACGGGGGACACCTCAACGCTCAGCCTAGCCACTGGCGCTGCAGATAGCGGGCGGTTGCATCCAGCGATTACGCTCGACGCTGCCCGTGACCACGCTCGACTGGATCATCGTCGTCTTCACGCTCGGCCTGGCGATGTACGGCTACGCCCAGGGCTTTGTCGTCGGAGCGCTGACGCTGCTGGGGTTCGCGGCAGGCGCCTTCATTGGGACGAGGGTCGCGCCAGCGCTGCTGCCCGGGGGCTCGCGCTCGCCCTACGGGCCGCTCTTCGGTCTGATCGGGGCGCTCCTCGGAGGTGCCCTGCTGGCCGGCACGCTCGAGGGTGTAGGTCTGCGCGTGCGTGGGCTCATGCGACTCCCCGGACTGACGTTGATCGATGGTCTCGCGGGCGCGGCTCTGACGGCCTGCGTCGCCCTCGGAATGGCCTGGGTCGCGGGGGCGGTGGCGCTCCAGACGCCGGGCGCGACGGCGCTGCGTGCCGACGTCCAGCGCTCGCTGTTGCTGGGCAAGCTCAACACGCTGCTGCCGCCGTCGGGCGCAATCCTCAACGCGCTGGCGCGATTTGACCCCTCCCCGCACGTGACCGGCCCCTCCGCCGGTGGCGTGGCCGCGCCGGCGCCGGGGATCGCGCGCGCACCCGCCGTGCGAGCCGCGACGACCAGCACGGTGCGCATGCTGGGAACGGCCTGCGGGCTGGGGATCGAGGGCTCGGGCTGGATCGCCGCGCCCCAGACCGTCGTCACCAACGCCCACGTCGTCGCGGGCGAGAGCGACACCGTCGTGCAGTCACAGGGGGTCGGCCCGCAGCTGCGCGCCACGGTGATCGCGTTTGATCCGATCAACGACGTCGCGGTGCTGCGGGTGCCCGGGCTCTCGGGCACACCGCTGAGACTCGGTCCCGACCCGAGGTCCGGAACGGCCGCGGCGATCATCGGCTATCCGGAGGACGGGCCGCTGTCGGTGCGCCCGGGCCGCGTGGGCGCCACCGAGCAGGCGATCTCCCAGGATGCCTACGGCCGCGGCCCGGTCAGGCGCGAGATCACGTCGATGCGCGGGGCGGTTCGCTCCGGCAACTCCGGCGGACCGATGGTGGACGCGGCCGGGGGCGTCGTGACGACGGTCTTCGCCGCAACCGTCGGGAGCGTCCCCGCTGGCGGCTATGGCGTGCCAAACGACCGCGTGCGGTCCGCGCTCGCCAGCGCCTCGGGGCCGGTGGGAACCGGTCCCTGCGCCGGCTGAGCGGGACCGGCCGGCGCTACCCTCTCGCGCGCAATGGCCAACACGCTCGTGATCGCCGAGAAGCCCTCCGTGGGCCGCGACGTCGCACGCGTGCTCCCGGGCCCTTTCACCAAGCACGAGGGCTATCTCGAGGGCCCAGACCACGTGATCACCTGGGCCGTCGGCCATCTCGTCCAGCTCGCTGAGCCCGACGAGTACGACCCCAAGTACAAAAAGTGGCGGATGGCGGACCTGCCGATCGTTCCCGAGCACTTCCGACTCGTCGTTCGCGACGAGCGCTCAAAGAAGCAGATGGCGGTCGTCACGCGCCAGCTCAAGCGCGACGACCTCGAGCGCGTCGTCAACGCCTGTGACGCCGGGCGCGAGGGCGAGCTGATCTTCGCGTGGCTGTATGAGAAGGCGAAGGCGTCCAAGCCCGTCGACCGCCTGTGGCTGTCGTCGATGACGGCGGCGGCGATCCGCGAGGCCTTCGGCACACTGCGTCCCGGCTCCGAGCTGGCCTCGCTGGAGGCGGCGGCGCGGTCGCGCTCGGAGGCCGACTGGATCGTCGGCATGAACGCCACGCGCGCGGCGACGATCCGGCTGCGCTCCTCCTTCGACGGGGCGGTTTCGCTCGGGCGCGTGCAGACGCCCACGCTGGCGATCCTGGCGCGCCGCGAGCAGGAGATCAGGGAATTTGAGCCCGAGCCCTACTGGCTCGTGGACGCCGTCTTCGAGGCAGACCCCGAGCGCGTCTACCGCGGGCGCTACCACGCCGCCAACAAGCCTCGGCTGGCGAGCGCGCAGGAGGCCGAGCGGATCGCAGGCGCGTGTCGCGAGCAGCCTGGCACGGTCACCAAGCTCGAGACCTCCGAGCGCCGCGAACGGGCGCCGATGCTCTACGACCTCACGACGCTGCAGCGCGAGGCCAACAGCCGCTACGGCTTCGCCGCGCGCCGCACGCTGGCAGCCGCCCAGCGGCTCTACGAAGAGCACAAGTTCCTCACCTACCCCCGGACGAACTCGCGCTTTTTGACATCCGACCTGGTCGGCGAGATCAAGCCGATCGCCGAGCTCGTCGGCGCGCACCGCGACTATGCCGCCGGCGCGCAGTACGTGACCGCGTTGAAACAGCTGCCGCTCGCCCGCGTGGTCGACGACGCGAAGGTCTCTGACCACCACGCGATCATCCCGACCCGCGCCGAGCACGCGCTCGACAAGCTCTCCGACGACGACCGTCGCGTATATGACCTTGTCGCGCGGCGCTTCCTCGCGGTCTTTCACCCCGAGGCGGTCTTTGAGAACACGCGCGTTGAGACGACAGTGAGCGCCGGCGGGACCGATTACCTGTTTCGCACGAGCGGTCGCCGTCTGGTCGTGGCCGGCTGGCGCGGTGTCTACGAAGCGCTCGCCGAAGAGCGTCGCGGCGAAGAGGAAGAAGAAGAAGGTGCCCTCAGCCAGGAGCTACCGAAGCTGGCTCGCGACGAGCGCGTGCAGACGAAGGAGATCGAGGCGCTGGCGAAGGAGACAAAACCGCCACGGCGCTACAGCGAGGGCTCGCTGCTCGCGGCGATGGAGACCGCTGGCAAGCTGGTCGACGACGAGGAGCTGCGCGAAGCGATGAAGGACTCGGGCATCGGCACCCCAGCCACGCGCGCGGCGATCATCGAACGGTTGCTGTCGGTCGGCTACATCGAGCGCGACGGGCGCGCGCTCGTATGCACCGAGAAGGGAATGAACGTGATCCGCCTGCTCGGCGCCCACAAGCTCACGAGCCCTGAGCTGACCGGCGACTGGGAGGCGAGGCTGACCAAGATCGAGCACGGCTCTGACTCCCGCGAGCGCTTCATGGGCGACATCGGCAAGTTCGCCGCCGAGACCGTCGCCGAGCTCGACGCCAAGCTCAAAGACGTCCGCATCCCGCGCGCCAACCTCGGGCCCTGCCCGGTGTGCGGGCGCGACATCGTCGAGAACCGCAAGGGCTTCTCCTGCTGGTCACGCGAGGACCCCGGCTGTGGCTTTGTGATCTGGAAGTCCAAGGCGGGCAAGCAGCTCAACATGCCCGTCGCGCGCGAGCTGATCGCCACGAGCCGCAGCGCCAAGCCGGTGACCGGGTTCAAGGGTCGCAGCGGCCGCTCCTTCCGCGCCCGCCTGGCGTTGGTGCAGACGCCGGAGGGCAAGTGGCGCGTGGAGTTCGACGAGCCGTGGGCGCGCGAGGGGGTCAAGCCACCAGAGGCGGAGGAGGGCGCGGCGGAAGGCGAGGCGTCGGCGAGCGACGCCTCAGGGTCGCGCCAGCGCGACAGCGCCGCGGCCTAGCTCAGGGCGCATCCGGAGCGCCCGCCACGATGGGGTCATGCCCCTGACGCTCGTCACCGGACCCGCCAATGCCGCCAAGGCCGGTGTCGTGCTCGACGCCTACCGGGCGGCCGCGGCGCGCGACCCGCTGCTGGTCGTCCCCACGCGCGCCGACGCCGCGCGCTACGAGCGCGAGCTCGCCGAGAGCGGCGCGGTCTTTGCCGGTCGCGTGGTCGCCGCCGGCCAGCTCGCCGAGCAGATCGCGGCCGCGGTCGGCCACAACGCCCGTCGCGCCGGGAGGCTGTTGCGCGAGCGCCTGATCGTCGCCGCCACCCGCGACATCAAGCCCGCGGCGCTGGCCAGCGCCGCGTCCGCGCCCGGGTTCCTGGAGCCCGCGGGGCGCTTCATCTCCGAGCTGCAGGCCGAGCGCGTGACGCCCGCCCAGCTCGCCGCCGCGTGCCGCGGGCGCGTCGGCCGCGAGCTGGTGACGCTCTATCAGGCCTACCAGCGTCGGCTGGCTCGCGCGGGGGTCGAGGACCGCGAGCTGTACTTCTGGCGCGCGCTCGACGCGCTGCGCACGGCACCCCAGCGGTGGGGCGCGCGCCCCGTGTACTTCTACGGTTTCGACGATCTCACGCGGCTCGAGCGCGACGCGGTGGAAGCCCTCAGCCGGCGCGCGAACGCCGACGTGTGGGTTTCGCTCGCGTTCGAGCCGGGGCGTGCGGCGCTGGAGAGCCGTGCCTTCACCTACAACGAGCTGCGCTTGATCGCCGACAGCCACCACGAGCTCGGTGCGTTGGCCGAGCACTACGAGCCCGCCGCGCGCGAGCCGCTGCACACGCTCGAGCGTTCGCTGTTTGAGCCGCAAAGCGCGGGAGCGACGCCCGTCGATGCGGGTGACGTGGTGGAGCTGCTTGAGGCCGGTGGTGAGCGCGCCGAGGTCGAGCTCGTGGCGGCGTGGCTGCGCGAGCGACTGGAGGAAGGGATGGCGCCCGAGGAGCTGGCGCTCGTCGAGCGCTCACCCGAGCGTCGCGCGACGCTGTTGCGCAGCGTCTTCGCCGCCTACGGCGTGCCGGTGGCGCTCGACGTCGTGCGCCCGTTCGGTCACACCGCATTGGGACGTGGTCTGCTCGGCCTGCTGCGCTGCTCGCTGGACCCCGAGCATTCCGCCAGCGACGATCTGCTCGAGTGGTTGCGCGCGCCAGGGGTGCTCGACCGCCCGGCTCTGGCGGACACGCTGGAGGCCGACCTGCGCCGCGGAGGGGTGCGTGGAGCGGCCGAGGCGCGCGCCCGCTGGGAGCAGGCTCACCCTCGCTTCAAGCTCGCAGAGCTCGATGCGCTCGCGTCCGCGGCGGGGCGTGGCCGTCGCGCGCTGCTGCACGAGACGACGCGCCAGCTCGAGCGCCTGCTCGGGGCCCCGCGGCGACGGCAGGCCGCCGCGCTGGAGGGCGAGGAGCGGATCGACGCACGCGCTTACGCGAGCGCGCGCGCGGCGCTCGAAGAGCTGGCCGCCCTACCCGCCGCGCGCGATGTCCCGCAGCCGGATGCGCGCGAGCTGATCGAGCTGCTCGCCGCGCTGCCCGTCTCCGACGGCGTCGAGCCCGGGCCGGGGCGCGTGACGGTCTGCGATCCCCTGCGCGTCCGTGCGCAGCGCTACCGCGCCGTCGTGATCGCCGGCCTGCAGGAGGGTGAGCTGCCGCGCAGCGCGGCTCCGGACGGGTTCCTGTCAGAGCACGAGCGCCAGGCTCTAGCTGCCGCAGGCGTCCCCCTGCGCCCGCGCGACGATCCCCTCGGCGACGAGCGCGCGCTCTTCTACGCGATCGCATCACGTCCCACCGCGCGGCTCGCGCTCGCCTACCGCATCTGCGACGAGGACGGCAGCGCGACGCAGCCCTCCTTCTTCATCGACGACGTCGCCGCGCTCTATGACAAGCCGCTCCGCCGGCGTCGCCGGCCGCTCGCCGACGTCGTCTGGGACGTGGCGGCTGCGCCCACGGTGCGCGAGCGACAGCGTGCAGCGGCCGCGGCCGCTGCGCCGCTGAGGCCAGCCGCGCCGCTGGCGGTGACCGACGCGGCTGCGCTCGGCGTGCTGGCGGGGATCGAGCGGCTGTCGGCTGGGTCGTTGGAGTGCTTCGGCGACTGCGGCGTGAAGTGGCTGGTGGAGCGCTGGCTGCGGCTGCAGCGACTCGAGCCGGAGCCCGAGCCGATGCTGCGCGGACGGCTCCTACACGCCGCGCTCGAGCGCACGCTCGTCGGCTTGCGAGAGGCACGCGGGAGCGCGGCGCTCGGGGAGGAGGCGCTCGCTCAGGCGACGACGCTGTTCGCCTCCGCCCTGCGCGCGGCTGCGGCTGAGGAGGGGGTCGGGGAGCGCACGGCGGCCGAGCGCGCGATGCTGACGAGGCTCGAGCGCCAGGGCGAGCGGGTACTGGCTTTCGAGGCCGAGCATGGCGGCGGCTGGGAGCCGACCCACCTCGAGCTGGGGTTCGGTATGGGCGACGAGATGCCGGCGCTCGAGCTGTCGTCGGACCTCGGCGTCCACGGCCGCATCGACCGCGTCGATGTGGCCCCCGACGGCCGGCGCGCCGCCGTGCGCGACTACAAGTCGAGCGGAGGTCCGCCGCAGGCGAGGTGGGCTGCCGATGGCAGCCTCCAGGTCGCGCTCTACATGCTCGCCGTCCAGGAGCTGCTGGGACTCGACCCCGTGGCCGGCGTCTACCAGCCGCTGACGGGCTCCGACCTGCGCCCGCGCGGCATCCTGCTCAACGACGACGGCCCGCCAGGGGAGTTCGTGCACGAGGACCGCGTCGACGGCGCGACGCTCGACGCCTGCCTTCAGGACGCTCGCACCCGAGCGCTCGCGCTCGCCGCCGAGCTGCGCTCCGGAGCGGTGCTCCCACGCCCGGAGAGCTGCGCACGCCAGGGCTGCCGCTACCCCGGCGTCTGCCGCGCCAGCGCGCGATGAGCGGACCGCCGGACTTCACCGCCCAGCAGGCCGCGGTGATTGGCGACCGCAGCGGTGATCTGCTGGTGGCCGCCTCGGCGGGCAGCGGCAAGACGGCTGTGATGGTCGAGCGGCTGGTGTCAGCCGTGCTCGACGACGGGGTTGCGATCGCGTCGGTGCTAGCGATCTCTTTCACCGATAAGGCGGCGGGGGAGCTGCGCGAGCGTGTGCGCCGGCGCTTTGACGAGCGCGGCCACCCGGAGCTCGCGCGCGATGCCGAGCGCGCCTTCATCTCGACGATTCACGCACTCTGCGCGCGGATCCTGCGCGCGCATCCGCTGCAGGCAGGCGTGGACCCCAGTTTCGTCGTGCTCGACGAGGTCGACGCCCAGCGCCTCCAGCTGCGCGCCTTCGAGGGGGCCTTGGGGCGCTGGATGGATCGCGCGGGAAGCGCCGCGGTCGAGTTGGCGGCGCGCTACCGGATGGAGTCGCTGCGCGCGATCGTGATCGGCACCGTCGAGTTGCTGCGCAGCCGCGGCGAGCGTCGGCCGGTACTGCCGCCGGCGCCCGCGCCGCTGGCGCTGGATCCCCTGCGCGACGAGTTGGTGGCGGCCGGGCGAGCGCTCGGGGGAGCGCTCGGGCAAGTGCGCAACGGAGCGACGGTGAGCCAGGCGCTGGAAGCGCTGCAGCGTTGCGCCGGCTTGGCTGCCGGGTCCGCCCCCAGTGATCCCGAGGCGCTAGCGGGGCTGGCCCTCCCGGCGGCCGGGCGGGCGGTGGCGCTGCAGTCCCAGGAGTGCGAGCGCTACCGCCGCGCGTTCGTGGACTATCGCCAGGCATGGGTGAACTCGAAAGCAGCTCCGTTGTGGGCGCTGCTGGGCGAGCTGGTCTCGCTCTACGCCGAACGCTACGCCGCCGCGAAGCGAGAGATCCGGGCGCTCGACTTCAGCGATCTCGAGCTCGAGGCGTGCGCGCTGCTGCAAGCGGGCGGAGAGGCGCAGACGCGCTGGAGCGAGCGCTTCAGCCACGTCATGGTCGACGAGTTCCAGGACACCAACCCGCTCCAGCTCGAGCTGCTCGAGCGCGTCGGCGAGGGGCGGCTGTTCGTCGTGGGCGACGCGTTGCAGTCGATCTATCGCTTTCGCCACGCCGACGTCGCCCTCTTTCGTGCGCGCCGCGTCGATGCCCGGGGCGGCGGGCGCGAGCGCGAGCTGGCGATCAACTTCCGCAGTGACCCGCGCCTGCTGCGCGCGCTCGACGCGGCATTCCGCGATCGGGTCTTCGATGCTGCGGAGTTCGTCGGGTTGCGCGCGGGTCGCGAGCCCGAGACCGAGGCGAGCGCTGCAGACGACGCCCCGCGTGTAGAGCTCCTGGTCACCGACCGCGTGAGCTGGTCGGCCGCCGAGCGCCCGGATCTCGGCGAGGCGATACCGGGCGCGCTCGTCTGGAGGCTCGCGGAGGCGCGCCTGCTCGCCCAGCGGGTCAATGAGATTGTCGACGCCGGTCGCTTCTCGGCAGGAGACATCGTCGTCCTGCTGCGGGCAGCCGGCGACATGGCCCTCTACGAGCACGCGCTCGAGGATCGCGGCCTGCCGACGTACGCGATCGGGGGCCGCGGCTACTTCGGCCAGCGCCAGGTCGCCGACGTGGTCGCGTGTCTGGGCGTGATCGCCAACCCGTACGACGACCAGGCGCTGACAGAGGTGCTGGCATCACCGATGGTGGGTCTCGACGTTGGCGCGCTGATTGCTCTCGGAGCCGCGGCCCGGGAGCAGCAGCTACGACCGTGGCAAGTGATCGAGCGCTGGCGCGACGGCGGCGAGCTGCAGATGGCTCCCGAGATGGCGTCGCGCTTGGAGGAGTTTGTCGATCGGCTGGGCTCGCAACGTGACGCGGCGGCTCGCCTGGCGCTCGACGAGCTGATCGAGCGCGTCGTCGTCGACAGCGGCTACGACCTCTACATGCTGAGCCTCCCCGGTGGCCGGCGCCGGCTGGCCAACATCCGCAAGCTGATGCGGCTGGCGCGCGAGCACGAGCGACGCGAGGGGCCGCGCCTGCGCGGCTTCCTCGATCGCGTCCGCGCGCTCTCGGGCGAGGAGCTTGCCGACCGCGAAGCCGAAGCTCCGGTCGAAGACGAGCGCCTCGACTCCGTGCGCCTGATGACGATCCATCGCGCCAAGGGGTTGGAGTTTCCCGTGGTCTGCGTCGCCGATCTCGGACGCCGGCGCCCGCCCGGCGCCGACGATCGCCTGCTGCTGGGAGCAGACGGCGCGATCGGCTTGCAGCTGCCGAGCATCGAGGGGCCCACGAGCGACGCCTTCGACTACACCGCGCTCGCCGAGGCCCGCCACGAGGCCGAGGCGGAAGAGGAGCGCCGGCTCTTCTACGTGGCGATGACGCGGGCGCGTGAGCACCTGATCCTCAGCGGGGCCGGCGACCCCAGCCGCTGGGGTCTCGCACCCGATCGTCGCGCCGAGCCCCTCTGGTGGATCGCGCGGGCCATGCTCGACGATCCCGCCGGCGTTTTTGACCCCGAGCTCCCCGACGTCGTCGTGCCCGTGGCCGGCTCGGAGGCACGGATCCGCTGCCTGCTCAATGCTCCGGCGACGGTGGGGTCGGTGCTTGCGCAGGCGTCGTTGGCGCCGCAGCCGACCGCCACCGCGGCGGAGCCCGTCGCTGCGCCGGCGATCTCGGCCCAGCCCGCCCAGGCGACGCTGTGGCCCATGTCGGCAGCCGAGGTTGCCGATCTCGACGTCGAAGAGCGACCAGGCGGCGCGGATCTGGAGCGATTCAGCTACTCCTCGCTCGAGTTGCACGCCCGTTGCGGCTATCGCTTCTATCTCGAGCGCGTCCTCGGCCTGCGCTCGCTGGAGGGCAGCCCCGGCGCGGCCAGTGCGAAGGCCGACCCCGGTGCTCGCCTCGGGGCTCTAGAGCGCGGCAACCTCGTCCACGCCGCGTTAGAGCGCGGCGACCTCGCGGGCTCGCCGCCCGATCCCGCGCTGCTGCACGAGCTCGCGCGCGCCGCTGGCATCGCGCTCTCGGCACCCGACGCCGCGGAGCTTGTCGACATGCTCGGAGGTTTCTTCAATAGTCAGCTGGCGGCGCGGCTCCGTGGCGCTTCACAGCTTCTGCGCGAACAGCCCTTCACGCTCGTCCTCCGCGACGACGCGAAACACCGCTCGCCGCTGGTCACCGGGGTCATCGACGCAATCGCGACGGAGGCCTCCGGCGAGGTCCTGATCGTCGACTACAAGACCGACGCGGTCTCGCCCGCGGACGACCTCGCCGGTCGGGTGCTACGCGACTATGAGCTGCAGCGGATCATCTACGCGCTTGCTGGCCTGCGCGCAGGTGCCGGTGCCGTCGAGGTGGCCCACTGCTTCTTGGCGCGCCCCGAAGAGCCGGTGCTGGCTCGCTATGACGCGACCCAGGCGGCCGAGCTCCAGCGGCGCCTAGAGCAACGCTGCCGGCTCTTGCAGCGTGCGCACCACGCGGTCGCGACCGAGCCCCACCGCGAGCTCTGCGCCACGTGCCCCGGGCGAGCCGCGCTGTGCTCGTGGCCATCCGAGATGACGATGCGCGAGCGGCCACGCGCTGAGCGTCCTGCGGCGAGGGGCTGATCGGTCCGAGTGCTGCTCCCGTCGCTCAGCCGCGCGCGCGTAGCTGCACACGCAACAACTCGCCGCCGTCCGTGACGTCGATTGCGAGCTCGTCGCTGAGTCGTTCGATCACATTTCCAAGCCCAGGAAGCGCACCGCTTTGAACCAGCTCCGTCGCGCTCCCGGCTCGCAGCGGACCAAGCTCGAGTGTGAGCGTGCGGTCGCCTCCGGCGACGGTCGTCGTGACGCGACCGTCGGTGGTGAGATCGCCGGCGTGCTCGGCGATCGAGTCGATCAGCAGCAACGCTTCGTCGAGGCGATCGACTGGAAGCTCGGCGTGCGCGGCGATCATGCCTACAACGCGTCGCAAAACGGGTGCCACGAGCGGACCCGCTGCCACTGAGACACAGGAAGGCTCCGGAGTGGAGTGCGCCAGCTCGTTCATGGGCCCAACCCTATGTGCCTCTCGAATCCGTGCGCATGCGCTCCTAGTCGCGATCGGCGGGGTCGTTGCCGTCCTCGCGTTGATAGGCGAAAGTCATGCGCACTTCGGTTCCGCGTTCCCCCCCGCCGGCGATCGTGTAGGCGTCCGAGAGCGACGCGATCAGCGGGAGCCCAAGACCGAGCCCCTGCTGATCGTCTCGCCGGCTCGCGGTTCCGATGCCGACGCCGTGGTCGCGCACCGTGACCGTAACCGCCTCCACTCCCGGCGTCGCGTCGAGTTCGAGGCGTCCATGATCGTCGCCATACGCGTGAACCACGACGTTGGCGCAGGCCTCGGTGACGGCGACCTTCATGTCGGCCATGATGTCTGGATCGACGTCGATCACCTCGGCGATGCCCGCGAGCGCCTGGCGGACGACAGCCACGTTCTCAGGACGCGCATCGAGCGCGAGCCGAACGCTGGGAAGCTCGGCGACGTCGCTGCCGTCGCTGGGGCTCCTGCTCGCGCCGGGACTGGGGGAGGAGGGGCTGGGCGGGCGAGCCGCTGGGTCTGGCACGTCCGGAGGGTACCCGTGCAGTCACTCTCCAATCGCCCGGCAGACGGTGGATCGTCGCGTTCGAGTCGGTGGATCGATGCGTCCGAGTCGGCGAACCGCTGTGCGCAAGCCCGCGCCCAGGGCTTTGCGGGTCGAGTGGCTGGGTAAAGAATGAGGCCATGCACGCCCGGCGCCCACGACACGCCACAATGCGCTGATGCCCCGAGCTATCTGGACCGGAGCGATCAGCTTCGGCCTCGTCAACGTCCCCGTCAAGCTCTACAGCGCCGTCAACCGCAAGGCGGTGCGCTTCCACCAGCTCAATGGCGAGGACGGCGTTCGCATCCAGCAGAAGCGCGTCGATCCGACGACCGGCGAGGAGGTGCCATACGAGAACATCGTCAAGGGCTATGAGATCGCTCCCGATCGCTATGTCGTGGTGAGCCCAGAGGAACTCGATGCGCTCGACCCCGCCGCCACGCGCACGATCGACATCGACGAGTTCGTCGACATGTCGCAGATCGACCCGATCTACTTCGATCATCCCTACTACCTTGCCCCCGCGACCGGCGGGGCCAAGGCCTACCGTCTGCTGCTCGACGCGATGCGCGACTCGGGCAAGATTGCGCTCGCGCGCATGGTGCTTCGCTCCAAGCAGCATCTTGCCGCGGTGCGCCCGACCGGGGACGTGCTCTCCGTCGTCACGATGCTCTACCCCGACGAGGTCGTGGATCCGGACGCGATCGACGAGCTTCCCGAGGCCGCCGAGACCGAGGCTTCGGAGCGTGAGCTGAAGATGGCCCAGCAGCTGATCGCGTCGCTCTCCGGCGAGTTCGACCCCAGCGCCTACCGCGACGAGTACCGCGACAAGGTGCTCGAGCTGATCGAGCGCAAGGCGGCCGGCGAGGAGATCGCCGTCCAGCCCGAAGCTCCGCCAGCCGCTCCGGTTCCCGATCTGATGGCCGCGCTCGAGGCGAGCATCCAGGCTGCGCGGGGCCACGAAGCGCCGGCAAAGCCCGCCAAGCCACCTGCCGGCAGCGGCAAGCGGGCGCCTGGGAAGAGTGCGAAGGCTGGGGCCAACGGGCGCACCTCCGGCTCGGGAACGCGCAAGCGCACGCCGGCCGGCGGCGCGAAGAAGAGCTGACGCGGAAGGGCGGAACGGGCCGCGGCCCGGGACGCCGAGGCCAGCAGGGGAGCGACACCCATCATTCCCGCTCAAGGTCAGCGGAAATGGTGGGGTCGCGAGGGTCGCCACAGTGCGCGAATCCGACCCCGCGCAGCCCTTCGTCATTGATACCCTTCCGGGGTCCGTTCTCCGTGCCCGTCGGCGCTTCCCGAGCGCGTCATGCAGCGTTCCTCTCTCCACGGGCCGCCCGGCGGCCTTTACGACCCCAGCTACGAGCACGATGCGTGCGGCGTGGCGTTCGTCGCACGTCTGCGCGGCGGGGCGACACACGACGTCGTCCGGCGCGGGCTGACCGCGCTCAACAACCTCGAGCACCGCGGCGCGGAGGGCGCCGATCCCCGGACCGGAGACGGGGCCGGTCTGCTGATCGACATGCCCGACGACTTCCTGCGCGCTAGCGTCGACTTCGAGCTCCCCGAACGAGGTCGCTATGGCGTGGCGACGTGCTTCCTTCCTCGCGACCCCCACCTGCGCGCCGAGCGCGAGCGGGTCCTGCGGGAGGCGGTCGAGGGCGAGGGCCAGCGGGTGCTGGGCTGGCGCGACATCCCGGTGCAGGCCGAGGAGGCGGGCGCCACCGCGCAGGCGTGTGCCCCGATGATCCGCCAGCTGTTTGTCGGGCTCGACGACGAGCTCTGCGACGAGCGCGCCGTCGAGCGCAAGCTGTACGTGATCCGGCGGGTCGCCGAGCTGCGCGACCCCGAGCTCGCGATTCCGTCGTTCTCCTCGCGCACGCTCGTCTACAAGGGGATGCTGAAGGCGCCTCAGCTGCAGGGCTACTTCCCCGATCTCGCCGACCCGCGGTTGAGGAGTCGTTTCGCGCTCGTGCACTCGCGCTTCTCGACCAACACGTTCCCCAGCTGGGAGCTCGCCCACCCCTATCGGATGATCGCCCACAACGGTGAGATCAACACGCTGCGCGGCAATCTCAACTGGATGCGCGCCCGCGAGCTGCAGATGCGCTCTGCGCTCTTCGGCGCAGATCTGCCGAAGCTGCTGCCGCTGCTGCGCGCCGACAACTCCGACTCGGCGACGCTCGACAACGTCGTCGAGCTACTCACGCTAGGCGGGCGCTCGTTGCCGCACGCGATGATGATGCTGATCCCCGAGGCCTATGGCGGGCGCGACGACGTTGCGCCCGAGCTGCGCGGCTTCTATGACTACCACGCCGGCATCATGGAGCCCTGGGACGGCCCCGCTGCGGTTGCCTTCACCGATGCCCACTACATCGGCGCCACGCTCGACCGCAACGGCCTGCGGCCGGGTCGCTGGGCGCTGACGAAGGACGGCTACGTCGTGCTCGCCTCCGAGGCTGGCGTGCTTGATCTCGATGGCGCTGAGCTCGAAGCGGTCGGTCGCCTGCGTCCGGGCAAGCTCTTCCTCGTCGATCTCGATGCACAACGAATTGTCCCCGACGAGGAGATCAAGCTGCAGGTGGCGACCCAGGCGCCCTATGGCGAGTGGTACGAGCGCTGCAGCGTGGTTTTCGAGGACCTCCCGGAGACCGAGCCGCGCGCGCCGCGCACCGAGCCCGTGCGTGCGCGTCAGCTCGCGTTCGGCTACTCCGAAGAGGACCTGCGCGTGCTGCTCGGCCCGATGGCGCGCGACGGTGCCGAGCCCAACGGCTCGATGGGCAACGACCTCGCGCTGGCGGTGCTCTCCGATCACCAGCCTGCGCTGTTCTCCTATTTCAAGCAGCTCTTCGCACAGGTCACGAACCCCGCGATCGATTCGATTCGCGAGTCGATCGTGATGAGCCTGTCCACCGCTGTGGGACCGGAGGGCAACCTGCTCTCCGAGACGCCCGAGCACGCTCATCAGCTGACGATGCGCCAGCCGATCCTGCGCAACGCGGAGCTCGAGAAGCTGCGCCAGGTCTCCCACGACGTCTTCCGCTCCGCCACCGTCGACATCACCTGGCTGGTGTCGGATGGAGCCGAGGGGATGGATCGCGCGCTCGCGCGCGTCTGCCTCGAGGCCGCCGACCTCGTCGCCGGCGGGACGACGATCTTGATCCTCTCGGATCGCAACGTCGGCGCCGAGCGCGCGCCGATCCCCTCGCTGCTGGCCGTCTCGGCGGTCCATCACCACCTCGTCAAGTGCGGCACCCGGCTGCGGGCCGGCCTCGTGATCGAATCAGGCGAGCCGCGCGAGATCCATCACTTCGCAACCCTGATCGGCTACGGCGCAAGCGCGGTCAACCCGTATCTGCTCTTCGAGTCGCTCGCCGATCTCGTCGGCCGCGGCACACTGCCCGGTGGGCTCTCCTTCAAGGAGGCCGATCAGCGGCTGGTGACCGCGATCGGCAAGGGACTGCTGAAGACGATGTCCAAGATGGGGATCTCGACGATCGAGTCCTACTGCGGCGCGCAGATCTTCGAGGCTGTTGGCCTGGATCCGGCGCTGATCGAGCGCCACTTCACCGGGACGCCCTCACGCGTCGGCGGGGTCGGAATCGACGTGCTGGCGCGCGAGGCGTTGGAGCGCCACCGTCGCGGCTATCCAGGCGTTCCGCCGCAGTCGTCGGCTGAGCTGCTCCCCAGCGGGGGCGTCTATGCCTGGCGGCGAGATGGCGAACACCACATCTGGAATCCTGAGACCGTGGCGGCGCTCCAGCACGCGGTGCGCGGCAACGGCGACGGCCAGGCGGCCTGGCAGGACTTCTCGGCCAAGGTCGACCAGGAGGCGGCGCGGCGCGCCTCGCTGCGAGGACTGCTCCAGATTCGCGAGGACCGCGAGCCGATCCCCGTCGAGCAGGTCGAGCCAGCCGAGGAGATCGTCAAGCGCTTCGCCACGGGAGCCATGAGCCTCGGCTCCATCTCGCGCGAGTCCCACGAGTCGCTCGCCGTCGCCATGAACAGGATCGGAGGGAAGTCGAATACGGGCGAGGGCGGCGAGGACCCCGAGCGCTACCACGACGAGCGGCGCTCGTCGATCAAGCAGGTTGCCTCGGGTCGCTTCGGGGTGACGATCGATTACCTGGTCAACGCCGACGAGCTGCAGATCAAGGTCGCCCAGGGCGCCAAGCCGGGGGAGGGCGGCCAGCTCCCCGGGCACAAGGTCTCCGACTACATCGGCAAGCTGCGTCACTCGGTCCCCGGCGTGGGGCTGATCTCGCCCCCGCCCCACCATGACATCTACTCGATCGAGGACCTCAAGCAGCTGATCTACGATCTCCGCTGCGCCAACCCGAGTGCGCGCGTCTCGGTCAAGCTGGTCGCCGAAGTGGGAGTCGGGACCGTGGCGGCCGGGGTGGCGAAGGCCAATGCCGACCACGTCACGATCGCCGGACACGACGGTGGCACGGGCGCCTCCCCGCTGTCGTCGATTCAGAGCGCCGGCGTGCCGTGGGAGATCGGCTTGGCGGAGACCCAGCAGACGCTCGTGGCCAACGACCTGCGCTCGCGCATCACCGTCCAGGCCGATGGTCAGATGAAGACCGGCCGCGACGTGATCATCGCCGGTCTGCTGGGGGCGGACGAGATGGGCTTCTCCACCGCCCCGCTGATCGCGATGGGCTGCATCATGATGCGCGTCTGCCACCTCAACACCTGCCCGGTGGGGATCGCGACTCAGAACGAGGAGCTGCGCCGGCGTTTCACCGGGACCCCGGATCACGTGATCCGTTATTTCTTCCTCGTCGCCGAGGAGGTTCGGGGCATCATGGCGTCGCTCGGGATCGCGCGCTTCTCGGAGCTGATCGGACGCGTCGACCTGCTGCGCATGCAGCCGGCGATCACCCATTGGAAGGCTCTAGGTGTTGACCTATCGCTCTTGCTGACGGAGCCCAGCGATGCCGATGCGGCCGCGCCCCGCCGCCGCCTGCGCGGTCCCGAGCCGGTGCTCGAGGGCGCGCTGGACCACCGCCTGATCGAGGACGCCCGGGGCGCGATCGCCGGTGGCGACCCCGTCACGCTGGAATACGGCGTGCGCAACACGGATCGCACCGTCGGTGGACTGCTCTCTGGGGAGATCGCCCGCCAGCACGGCGCTCGCGGGCTTCCGCCCGACTCGATCGTGGTGCGCTTCTACGGCTCGGCCGGGCAGAGCTTCGGCGCGTGGCTGGCGCCAGGAGTCACGATCACGCTGCTGGGGGAGGCCAACGACTACGTCGGCAAGGGACTCTCCGGTGGCGTGCTCGCCGTGCGACCGCCCGAGACGGCGACGTTCGCCGCTGAGGACAACGTGATCGTCGGCAACACCGTGCTCTACGGGGCGACCGCCGGTCGCGCGTACTTCCGTGGTCTCGCCGGCGAGCGCTTCGGCGTGCGCAACTCCGGCGTGAGCGCTGTCGTCGAGGGGGTCGGCGACCACGGCTGTGAGTACATGACCGGTGGCGAGGTCGTGGTGCTCGGCCCAACCGGGCGCAACTTCGCCGCGGGCATGAGTGGCGGTGTCGCATTTGTCTGGGATCCCGAAGGCCGCTTCCCGGCTCGCTGCAACCGTGAGCTCGTCGACTTCGAGGAGATGGACGCCGCTGACCGGATCGAGCTCTACGAGCTCGTCAAGGAGCACCGCGAGCGCACCGCCTCGACCGTGGCCGGGAGGCTGCTGGAGGACTGGGACGCGGCGCTGACGCAGTTCGTCAAGGTGATGCCGCGCGATTACAAGCAAGTGCTCGTCCGCCGGGCCGAGCTTGCCGCTCGCGGTGAGACACAGGGTGAGGCCGAGCGCGCCGCCGTCGAGGGCACGCGCTAGCCGCCCGCGGCTGGGAGAACCCATGGGTGAGCTGTCTGCCTTCCTGAAGATCCACCGTGTCAAGGCGCCCTACCGCGACCCGGAGGAGCGCAAGCACGACTACGAGGAGATCCTGGGGGTCCTGCCCGAGCCCGTCCTCGCCGAGCAGGGCGCTCGCTGCATGGACTGTGGCGTGCCTTTTTGTCACAACGGCTGCCCGCTGGGCAACCTGATCCCCGACTGGAACGACCTCGTCTACCGGGGCTTGTGGCGCGACGCGATCACCGCGCTGCATGCGACCAACAACTTCCCCGAGCTGACCGGACGCATCTGTCCTGCTCCATGCGAGTCGGCCTGCGTGCTCGACATCAACGACGACCCAGTGACGATCAAGTCAATCGAGCATGCGATCGCCGAGCGCGCGTTCTCGGAGGGTTGGG
Organism: Solirubrobacterales bacterium; assembly: GCA_003244205.1. GTDB lineage: Bacteria > Actinomycetota > Thermoleophilia > Solirubrobacterales > Solirubrobacteraceae > QHBW01. The sequence continues at coordinate 22,933 of QHBW01000019.1, forward strand.
TCGTGGCGAGCCCGCCGGCGCCCGAGACGCGCACGGGGCGCAGCGTGGCGGTGATCGGCGCTGGCCCTGCCGGCATGGCGGCCGCCGCCGAGCTCAATAAGCTCGGTCACCGCGTAGTCGTTTTCGAGCGCGACGAGGGCGTGGGGGGGCTGATGCGGTTTGGGGTCCCCGACGCGAAGCTCGACAAGGAGATCATCGATCGCCGGGTGCGCATCCTCGAGGCCGAGGGGGTGGAGTTCCGCCTCGGTGTGGATGTCGGGATCGATCTTGGTACTGAAATGCTTCGCCGTGAGCACGATGCCGTCGTCATCGCGATCGGCGCGCGCGAGGGCCGCGACGTTGAGATGCCCGGGCGCGAGTGCAGCGGCGTGCACATGGCGATGGACTACCTCTACCAGCGCAACCGCGCCGTAGCGCGAATGAAGGGGCGCCCGGCGGCACCCGAGCCACCAGCCGGCGAGCTGATCAGCGCGGCCGGCAAGCGGGTCGTCGTGATCGGCGGCGGCGACACTGGGATGGACTGCATGTCGAATGCCATCCGCGAGGGCGCCCTCGGGGTCGAGATGCTCGACGTATATCCGGAGCTGAACCCCCTAACCGGGCGCGACGCGCGCCATCCCTGGCCACTGGCGCCCAAGCGCACGCTGAGCACCTACGCGCTCGAGGAGGGAGGCGAGCGCCGCTGGGCGACCCAAGTGACCGAGCTGGTCGGCGGCCCCGCGGGCCACGTGCGGGCCGTGCGCGGGCGCGAGGTGACGGGCACGTCGTCGGCCGACATCGAGGCGGTCCCCGGCTCGACGTTCGAACAGCCCGCCGATCTCGTCTTGCTGGCGATCGGCTTCAGCGGCGTCGAGCGCGCGGGGCTGCTCGCGGCCCTCCCGCTCGAGCTCGACCGTCGCGGCAACATCGCCGCGGGCAGCACATACCGCACATCCCAGGACGGGGTCTACGTCGCCGGCGACGCACGCATCGGCGCCACCCTGATCGTGCACGCGATCGCCGAGGGCCGCCGCTGTGCGCGCGTGATCGACCGCGCGCTTTCGCCTGACGCCCGGCGCGCGCCCCAGCCGATGGCCGCCGTTGGCGCCGACGGGCCCGAGGCCGGTGAGCTCGGGGGCTCCTCCGACGCCGCGGCTCGCTGAGCGAGAGCGCGGGGCTGCGCGGAGGGCGCGCCCGGCCCTGCGCGAGGGCTGCCCGGCCCTGCGCGAGGCTGCACCGATAAAGTTGACGCCTCTGTCATTTTCAACTATTCTGAGCGTATCTTGCCGCCATCGAAGAGGGGTAACGCCGCATGACAGCACTTCCGTCCGTCTGCATCATCGGCGCAGGATCATCAGGCATCGCAGCGGCCAAGTCGCTGCACGAGCGCGGGATCGCGGTGGACGTCTTCGAGAAGTCCGACAAGGTCGGCGGCAACTGGGTCTTCCAGAACAAGAACGGCATGAGCTCCTCCTACCGGACGTTGCACATCAACACCTCGCGGGAGCGCATGGAGTACGCCGACTTTCCGATGCCCAAGCACTACCCCGACTTTCCGCATCACACCCACATCGCGGAGTACTTCAACGACTACGTGGATCACTTCGGAATCCGTGAGCGCATTCACTTCAACGAGGGCGTGGAGCACGCGGCGCGCGGGGAGGATGGCGTTTGGGAAGTCACGCTCGAGGGTGGCGAGCAGCGCCGCTACGACGCGCTGGTGGTGGCCAACGGTCATCACTGGGACCCGCGCTGGCCGGAACCGGGGTTCCCGGGATCAGACAGCTTCGCGGGTCAGCAGATTCACTCCCACCACTACACCGACCCCGAGCAGCTGCGAGACAAGCGCGTCGTGGTGCTGGGAATGGGCAACAGCGCGATGGACATCGCCGTCGACGCCTCCTACAGCGCTGCGGCCACCTTCCTGGCGTCGCGGCGCGGTGCCCACGTGATCCCGAAGTACATCTTCGGCAAGCCGATTGACCAGATCGGGGCTTCGCCGCACATCCCCTTCCCGGTGCGGGCAACGATCCTGCGTGTGCTGCTGCGCCTCTATCAGGGTCAGATGGAGCGCTACGGCCTGCCGCGGCCGGACCATCGCTTCGGCGAGGCGCATCCGACGATCTCAGGACGGATCCTCGACCGCCTGGCGCACGGGGCGATCGCGTATCGGCCCAACATCGCCGCCCTGGAGGGACACGACGTGCGCTTCGTCGACGGCACAGTCGAGAAGGACATCGACCTCGTGATCTACTGCACCGGCTACAAGGTGACGTTCCCCTTCTTCGAGGACAGCTTCATCTCGGCTCCCGACAACGACCTGCCGCTCTACCGGCGGACGTTTCACCCGGAGATCGAGAACCTCGCCTTCGTCGGCCTCTTCCAGCCGCTGGGCGCGATCATGCCCGCCGCGGAACGACAGGGCAAGTGGGTGGCCCAGTACCTGAGGGGCGAGTACGCCGTGCCCCCCGCCGGCGAGATGCGCGCTGACATGGAGGCCGAGCGCGCGCAGATGTTCAAGCGCTACGTCGCCTCCCCGCGTCACACCATGCAGGTCGACTACGACGACTTCATGCTCGCGATGGAGAAGGAGATGGCGGCCGGTGCCGAGCGCGCTCGCCAGCAGGGCTTCCCCCTTCCGGTTTCCCCGCGAGCTGCCGAGCAGGCGGCGGTGGCTGCGTGAGCCCTTCGCCTGCGCCAGTCGCCGCGCCGGTGCAGGCCAACGACGCGCCGGCGCAGGCCAAAGCCCCGGCGTCCAAGCGTCAACGCACCAAGCAGGCCAACCGCCAGGCAATCCTGGACGCCGCGCGCGAGGTCTTCGCGGAGCTGGGCTATGGCGCCACGAGTGTCCGCGACATCATCCGCGGCACGGATCTTGCCGCCGGCACCTTCTACAACTACTTCCCCGACAAGGAGTCGGTCTTCCGCGCCCTGATCGACGAGAGCGCGCTGCGCGCACGCGCGGTCGTCCGCGACGCGCGGGCGCGCGCCACGACGCTCGAGGAGTTCGTCAGCGGGGGCTTTCGCGCCTACTTCCAATCGATCGTCGAGGATGTCGCGTTGTTCAACCTGATGCGGCGCAACGCGGGAACGATCCGGACGTTGACGGAGGACCCGGCGCTGGGAGCCGGCGTGATCGACCTCGCCGAGGATCTCGAAGCGGCGATCAGGCGCGGTGACCTTCCTCCCTTCGATGTCGAGTTCATGGCGGGCGCCATGGCCGGGGTCGGCTTCGAGGTCGGCATGCGCATGGTCGACCGCGACCCGCCAGACGTGGACGCCGCAGCGGCGTTTGCAACCGACGTGTTCTTGGGCGGGATCGAGCGGCTGGCTCGCCGCCGTGGGTGAGCGCCGCAGCCGGTCGCGGGGCCTCGTGAGCGGCTCGACGTAGACTCCGCGGCCGCTCGGGATGCCGACGTTCTGCCGCCACAACCGCTTCCTCGCCAACTGTCCCATCTGCTCTCCGGAGACGGCCTCCGGTGGCCGCGCGAGCACAAGCGGCCCCGGGCCGGGCGCCGCGGGCTCCACGGGCGCCGAGCGTTCGACGGCTGGCGCAACAACGCTCCCGCGCGGCCGGAGCCGGCGCTTGGGGGCGAAGGACATGCGCGTGCGCCAGGTGGCGCGCAGCCCCGAGGACGGCTTCCAGTCCGGCCTCCTACCCGGCCTGCGCGCCAGCGCCGACGCTCGCAGGCTGGCCGAGGAGATCGCATTCTCCGTGGCGCGGCTCGACGAGCTCTCCCGCGATCCGCCCGGGCTCTACGGCGTGATCGCCGGCGAGCCCGACGACGAGCACGCCTTCCTGTTGGCGTTCCTGATCGCCTATCTGTCTCCGCTGGAGGATCCCGACGATCCCTGGCGGGCGATCCGCACGGCGGCGGCCAGCGATCCGCCCTCCTTGGGGGGCGCGGAGACCGGACCGCGCGGCGTGCATCGTCCAGAGAACGGAACGCGCACGCTCGGCGCCTACCTCGCCTGGGCCCAGCGATCGGGCTCGCAGTCGGCCGCCTTCTTCGGGGAGGGTGGCTGGAGCGCGGAGCGCCGCTTCGCGCGCGCTCTGGAGCGCCTCGCCCTGCCGGCCTTCCCTCGCGCCGCGCGCTTCGAGCTGCTCGTCTCCCTGGGTCGACTGGGACGCTGCGAGCTGCGCGCCGGCACGCTCGCGCTCGGCGGCGCCGACGAGACGACCATCGCAGCCAAGCGCGTGTTCGGGATCGCAGACGTGCTCTTGCTCGAGCGGCGATCCGCTGCGCTGGCCGAGGCGCTCGGCATCCCGCTCGAGGCTCTCGACTTGGCGCTCTACAACTGGGACGCGGGAGATCGTCGCGCGACGCTGGGATCGCGAGCGACGGCGTCGCCCACGCTGGTCGAGGAGCTGGCGCTGGCGCTGGGTCTGTGAGCTGAGGCGGTGCGGGGGCGCGCTACAACTTCGCGCATGCGATTGGCGCCCATCCGCCCCGGCGACATGATCGAGGTCGACAAGCGCGGCCGACCGGTGTTCGGGATCGTCCTGGGGGTTCACGAGGACGGCAGTGTCAGCTTCCAGCCGGTCACGCGCTCCAGCTATCACCGCGCCAGCGCCCGCGAAGTGCGTCGCCACTGGAGGCGCGTCGAGCCGCGCCAGCGCCGCGAGCACGCCGAGCATCCAGGCCAGATGCTGCTCGGTGGGACCGAATAGGGGGCGACCGTTACGCGGTCGGGCGGGCCCGAGCCCCGCTCGGCGGGCGTGATCGGGGCCCCGCTCGGCGGGCGCGGCCTGAGTCTTGGTCGGCGGGCGCGGCCAGTCGGAGTCCGGCGGGGGTCGCCGCGGACCGTGCGACATCGATGAGGACGAAACGGGACGTATTTTCCCGTTTCGTCCTCAACCGCCTCCCGATCTGCGTGCGGCGGCTCGGCGCTCCGTCCGCTCGGGCGCCGCGCGCCGCGCTGCGCGGGCCGGAGCCGTCCGACCCCGGGCGTAGCTTGCTCTCGACCGAGCCGATCCTCGAAAACGGGAGCGAGCAAGCCGCATGTCCCTCTGCTTCATCGAGCCGCACGATGCCATCCGGGTGATCGCCGAGTCAGTGGGACGCGAGGCGCGCCGTCAGCTGCTCGGCGAACTGGTGCGGGCATGGGTGGACGAGATTCCCGAGGAAGAGCTCGCCTCCCACTACGCCAAGGCGATCGACGACCTCGATGAGCACGATCTGTCGATGCTCGCCGCGTGGCACGCATCGCTCGAGCTCGGCCATCCGGTCGCCAACAAGGAGTTCCTCGTGCAGGTGTTTCCAACGCTCGGCGACAATCGTCGGGAGGCGCTCAAGATCGCGGCGGGGTTCCGTGGAGAGGAGGCCTTCGACGCGGGCGTGGCCGAGGAGCAGGCGCTGGAGACCGTGCTCCCCTGGCTGTCTCGCGAGCGTTGCATCGGGCTGGCGGCGGAGTGCATCGAGCTGTACTGCTGGGATCGCCTGGGCTCGGAAAACTAGATCAGAGAAGTCGAGCCGCGCTGGGTTCACGGTCCGCCTGCGACTGCGCCCAGCGCCGCCTCGAGCTCGCCGATCGCCTGGGCATTGTCGCGAAACCACACGGTCGCCATGCCGTGCTCGGCTGCCTGCTGACAGTTGATCTCGAAGTCGTCGATGAAGACGCACTGCTCGCCGCGCAGACCAAGCCGATCGAGCGTGAGGGCATAGATCTCGGGCTCCGGCTTGCGCGTTCCAACGAAGGCCGAGTCGACGACCAGCTCGAAGATCTCGTCCACCGGGAGCATGGCGCGCCAGCGCGCCTCCCACTCGCGCACGTTGTTCGTGCACAGGGCCATCCGCAGCCCGCGCTGACGCAGCTCGGCCATGTAGTCGATCAGCTCCTGGTTGGGGGCCAGTCGAGTGCCGAATCCCTGCGCAAAGGAGTCCAGGCGGACGTCGCGCCCGAGCTCCTCGCGCAGCCCGACCTCCAGTGAGCCGAGGAACTGCGTCTCGGTGATGCGTCCCTTCTCCAGCTCGAAAAGTGGATGCACGCCGTCTCGCTCGACAGCTGCCGCCATCGCGCTGCCGAGCGCCTGCAGCGGGATGCCGTGCTCCTGCTGGAAGGCGAGGAACGCCGTCTCGAGCGGTGTTGTGAGCACGCCGCCGAAGTCGGAGATCACGGCCACGATCTCGCTCACGCGGTAGCGGGCCTCAGCAGCGTGTACGGACCGGCGCCGCCATGTCCCTCCATTGTCCATGCCATGAAGGCCACGTCGAGGCGAGCCCCGCCGAGCGGCAGCGAGGTCCCGCACAGCGCTTGTCCGGCCGCGCGTCGGGGGAACTCGTCCTCTTCGCCGACCCAGAGCTCGAGTCCCGCGCGCCGTTGAAGACACTCGGCGTCATAGGTGGTCGACAGTCGCGGCTCGTGTACCGGTCGCGGTGTGCCCGCCTGGGCATCCAACAGCCAGGCCGACAACGTTTCGGCGTCGTGATGTTCGGCGCCGGCCGGGCGCAGCGCGCTCACTCCGGCCGCGAGGTCCTCGGCGAACCACGCCGCCACCGAGCGCGTGAGCGCGATCTCGGTGTAGCTCATCGATCCCCATTCATGTCCGCGCTGGCCGAGGCAATCGATCTCGCGATCGACACCCGAGACGCTGGCGCGTCCCGTCACCCGGCAGACCTGCTCGTAGCCGTTCATCCCGCCGCGCGCGGTCGCATCGAGCTCCGCTGGATCGCAGAGCGCCTCGAAGCCCAGCTCGAGCCGGTGCTCGCCGTGGGACAGCGCCAGCGTCCAGCGGGCGAGCGGCTCGACCACCCGCGCGCTCACGCGTTCGTGGGAGAAGACGGTGTCGGCGTCGCGCGCCGCGCCAGTCGCCCGCGCTGCGCGCGCCGCCTGCACGATCGCCAGCTCGCCGTCGGCGAACAGGACCGCCAGCGTGGCGCCCTCGCTGCCACCATCAGCCGCGCTCACGGATCCCACCCGCACAAGTCCGAAGACATTCGCGTCCATGTCCGCGAAGCAGAACGCCACCGCATCGTTATTGCCGGCGGGCTGCTCTGAACGCGGCTCCTCGTCAGCCTCGGTGATCACTGGCGCAGATGGGGCCGATCGGCATCGACCGCCGTCCCCTCGACGTCGTAGGACTGGCTCGCAGGCGGGTGGCCGTCAGGTCGGCTGCCACGAGCGTCCCAGCTGGCGACGACGAGGCGGCGGCTCAGGCGACGTGACAGCGCGCGTCGCACCAGGGCGCGGCTGGGCGGCAGGATCAGCACGAGGCCGGCGATGTCGGTGAGAAAGCCTGGCGTGAAGAGGAAGACGCCGCCGGCGATCACGAGCGCTCCGTCGAGGACCTCGCGGGTGGGTAGTCGTCGCGCTTGCACCGCTAGGCGAAAGCGCCGCCATGCGGCCCGTCCCTGCTGGCGGACGACGATCGAGCCCAGCACAGCGTCGAGGATCAGCAGCGCGACTGTTGGCCATGCGCCGATCGCCTCGCCGACCTTGATGATCACGAATATCTCCGCGGCGGGGACCACGATGAAGGCGAGCAGCAGGAGCGCGAACATCGATCGACAGGCTAGTGGCCCTCGCCGGTAGACTGAGAACGCGCGATGGTCACCGAGGACGCAGTCACCGACGCGCTCGCGAACGTGATCGACCCCGAGCTCGGTCTCGACTTCGTCGAGCTGGGCTTGGTCTACGAGGTTGCCATCGAGGGTGGCCGCGTCGACATCACCTTCACGCTGACGACGCCGGCTTGTCCCATCGGCCCCCAGGTTTCAGAGCAGATGCAGGAGTTCGTCGGCGAGATCGAGGGTGTCGAGGAGGTCGTCCCGCACATGGTCTTCTCACCGCCCTGGTCGCCCGAGCGGATGAGCGAGGACGCGAAGTTCGCGCTTGGCTTTTGAGCGTGCGCCTTGATCACGATGCGTCGTTGCCGCCGCTCTGACCGCGGCCGGCTGAGCTGACGGAGCTGCGCTTGGAGCTCGATCCGCTGCGCCCAGCGCGCGAACCCCCGGCGCCATCGCCGGCGGCTTCGCGCGCGGCGGCCCGGCGCTTGCGCTGCGCTGCACGTGCCGCCGTCGAGCGCGAGGGGCGCGCGGGCTTGTTGGCGTCCTTACGGGCGATGCGCAGCAGCGCCGTCAGCGAGCGCTCGATCCCGTCGGCGATCAGCTCGAGGTCCGGCAACGTGTCGTAGTCGGCGAGCAGTCCGAAGTTGAGCTTGCCGTTGTAGGACATGATCGCGATCGCAAGCGCATGGTTCTCGGGCAGGAAGGCCACGGGGAAGACGTCCTCCAGCTCGCGGCCGAGCACATAGAGGGGGAATTGCGGCCCGGGCACGTTCGTGACGATCAGGTTGAAGAGCCGTGTGGAGAAGTTCAGCCGCGATGCCTGGGCAAGGATCGTCGGCGGGGCGAAGTTCTGCACGCCGGCGAGCACCTCGGCGCCGACCGCTTGCTTGGACTCCTTGAGGCCGTCCATCGCCTGCTTGACCAAGCGCAGGCGTGTCACCGGGTCCTTGACGTAGACGGGCAGTGGCCCGCGCATCGCGGCGAGCTGGTTGCCGAGCTGGTTGCGCTGGTCCTGGGGGCGGATCGACACCGGCACCAGCGCTCTCAGCTCCAAGCCCTCGGTGCGAATGCCGCGTGCGCGCAGGAAGTCGCCCAGAGAGCCCGCGACGACCGCGAGCACGACGTCGTTGAGCGTGCAGCCGAAGGCGTCCTTGACCTCCTTGTAGTCGCTCAGCGCGCCGCGTACGACCGTGTAGCGTCGGTGCGGGCCGATCTCGACGTTGAACGGCGTCTCCGGTGCGGGGTTGAGCCCGGCCCAGACGATCTCGCCCACCCCCTCGGCGGCCTCGCGAGCCTTCTCGACCGCGGTAGCGGGACGGCCGGCCGCGGTGAGCGCCTTGCCCGCGAGGCCGACCGAAGCGCGCACCATGCCCTTGACGCCCGCGGCGACCAGCTCGGCGCTGCTCGGCTCGGGCGCCGGCTCCCACGCGATGTCGGGGGACTCGACGGCCTGTGGCTCTCTTGACACGTCAAAGATCACCTGGGCGACATCGACTCCCGCGATGCCGTCGACGAGCGCGTGGTGGGTCTTGGTGATCAGCGCGAAACGGTCGCCGGTGAGACCCTCGATCAGCCACATCTCCCAGAGCGGCTTGGACCTGTCGAGTCGCTGGGAGAAGATCCGGGCTGCCAGGATCAACAGCTGTGGCTCATCGCCCGGCGCCGGCAGCGCCGTGTGGCGGACGTGGTATTCGAGATTGAAGTTGGGGTCATCGGCCCACAGCGGTCGTCCGGTCTCCAGCGGCGGGTGGGCGAGCCTCTGGCGATAACGCGGCACCAGGTGCAGGCGAGCGCGCAAGGAGTCCGCAAAAGCCTCATAGGGCGGCGCCGGTCCCTCGAAGATCGTGAGGGCACCCACGTGCATGTGTGAGTTGGTGCCTTCCTGATGAAGGAAGGACGCGTCGATGGCGCTCAACCTGTCGAGATGCCGCTGGGCCATCCGTCTCCTCCGATGCGCTTGCCTCTGCCGAGTCGCAAGCCTAGCTCGCCCGGCCTCCTAGAGGGAGTGCCGGGCTCGCGGGCGTGCTGCCGCGCTGTTCCAGGCAAGATGCTCGCCATGCTGCAACGCTCGCCATCCGTGGCGCGCCGTCCACGAGTGCTGTATGTGACGAGCCGCCGCGCCAGCTTCATCCAGCTGGACAGAGACCTGCTCGTCGAGCGATACGAGGTGCGCGAGCACCACCAGCCCGGACGTCTCGCCAACCCGCTCGCTGTCTTGGCGGCGGTTCGCGCCAGCGACGTGGTCGTCGGCTGGTGGGCGTCATGGCACACGCTCCTGCCGTTCGCCTTCGCTTGGCTGCTGAGACGACAGTCGTTGCTGATCGTGGGTGGCTTCGACATTGCTTGCGAGCGCGACATCGGCTACGGCTATCAGGTGGGCGGCGTGGCCCGTTGGGCCAGCCGCTGGATCATGCGGCGTGCCTCCGCGCTGATGACGAACTCCGAGTTCTCACGCGAGGAGTTCGCGCGCAACACCGGGCTGCCGGGATCCCGCGTGACCGTCGTGCACCACGGCGTGCCCGATGTCTTCGCCGACGATGGCGCCCGCGGCCAGCGCAGCGATCCGCCTCTCATCCTCACCGTCGGCAACGTCGACGCTGCCAATCTCGAGCGCAAGGGGCTGCGATTGTTTGTCGAGACCGCCACGCTCGTCCCCGAAGCGCGCTTCCTGCTCGTGGGGCGCGTGCTCGATGCAGCCGGCGAGGCGCTGCGCAGCGCGGCGCCAGAGAATGCCTCGCTCAGCGGCTGGATCGCTGACGACGAGCTCCGGCGCCACTATCGGGAGGCGTCGGTCTATCTGCAGCCATCACGCCACGAGGGCTTCGGCGTATCGGTCGCCGAGGCCATGCTCGCGCAGTGCGTGGCGGTGGTGACCCGTGCTGGCGCCTTGCCCGAGGTTGTCGGAGACACCGGCGTCGTGCTGGCGGACGCCCGGCCGGCGACGGTCGCGGCCGGGATCAGACGCGGACTCGAGCTCGCTGAGGCTGGCGCCGGAGCGCGCGCCCGCGAGCATGTGCTAGCCAAGTTCCCCGTGCAGCGCCGACGCGAGGGGCTCTGGCGGCTGGTCGATGCGCTGCTCGAGCGCGAGCCCGCGGGGTAGGATGGCCGTCAGTGGCCTGGGATTTCTCCACCGAGCCGGAGTTTGAAGCGCAGCTCGAGTGGATGCGCGAGTTCGTGCGCGAGGAGATCTGGCCGCTGGAGACGCTGCGGCTCGAGTACGACCAGATCCGGCGAGCCTTCGAGCCGCTGCAACAGGAGGTGAAGGAGCGCGGACTGTGGGCCGCGCACCTGGACCCGGAGCTGGGTGGCCAGGGCTTCGGCCAGGTCAAGCTCGGCCTCATGCACGAGATCCTCGGCAGCTCGCTGCTGGCGCCCTTCGCGTTCGGCAACCAGGCGCCGGACTCCGGCAACTCGGAGATCCTCGCGCTCGCCGGAAGCGCCGAGCAGAAGGAGCGCTACCTGCACCCGCTGCTGGCCGGGGACCTGCACTCGGCCTTCTCAATGACCGAGCCCAACGCCGGCGCCGATCCGACGCTGTTGCAGACGCGCGCCGTCAGGGACGGCGACGGCTGGGTGATCAACGGGCACAAGTGGTTCTCATCCAACGCCTCGATCGCCGACTTCCTGATCGTCATGGCGGTCACCGATCCCGACGCGCGCGCCCACCAGCGCGCCTCGATGTTCATCGTCCCGACCGACACCCCTGGGGTCAACATCCTGCGCGATGTACCCACGATGGAGCATCCCGACCAGGAGTTCGGCAAGTTCGGCGGGCACGCCGAGATCCTTTACGAGGACGTGCGCATCCCCGCCGAGGCGATCCTCGGTGGCGAGGGCACCGGGTTCCTGCTGGCCCAGGCGCGGCTCGGCCCTGGGCGCATCCATCACTGCATGCGCTGGCTGGGCGTCTCTCGGCGAGCCTTCGACATGCTCTGCGAGCGTTCGCTGTACCGTTATGCGTTCGGCTCCACGCTCGCCGAGAAGCAGACGGTGCAGAACTGGATCGCTGACTCCGCGGCGGAGATGCAGGCGGCGAGGTTGATGACCCTGCACGCGGCCTGGGTAATCGACACCCAAGGCGTGCGCGCGGCGCGCACCGAGATCTCGCTGATCAAGTTTTACGGCGCCAAGGTGCTGCACGACGTGATCGACCGCGCGCTGCAGGCGCACGGCTCGCTCGGTTACTCCACCGACCTCCCGCTCGAGCAGATGTATCGCTTCGCGCGCGGGGCACGTTTCTACGATGGGCCCGACGAGGTCCACCGTCAGAGCGTCGCCCGCCAGGTCCTGCGCGGCTACGAGGCGCCCGCGGACGGTGTCCCAAGCGAGCACGTTCCCACCCGGCGCCGGGCCGCGCAGGAGAAGTTCGCGCACCTACTCGAGGCCGTGACCTCCAACGACTGATCCCACGCTCGCGGCGCGGGCATCGGCAAGGCGCTAGATCCGGTTGGCGTAGCTGTCCACGAGAGCAGCGGCGGACTCCGCCACGTCGCCGATCCCGATGTGATCGTTGAGGATCTCCGCGGCCGATGGCAGGTCCTGCGCCGGCGTCCAGGTATCGGTGCGCCAGAGCCCCGAGCGCATGATGCACTTTGCGCAATGCAGGTAGGCCAACTCGACGGAAACCACGAGCGCGAGCGCCGCCGGGCGTCCCCCGGTCGCCAGTCCATCCAACAGGGCGGGATCCCGGCTCAGTTGCACTCGCCCGGTCACACGCAGGGTCTCTCCCAACCCGGGGATCAGGAAGAGCAGTCCGACCTGCGGGTTCTCGAGCATGTTCTGCAGCGAGTCGAGGCGGCGATTGCCGGTCGCATCGGGGATCAACAGCCGGTGGGCGTCCAGCACTCGCACAAATCCTGCTGGACCGCCCTTGGACGATACGTCGCACACTCCGCTGGCGTCTGCGCTCGCCACGAGCACGAACGGTGAGAGCGCGATGAACGCGCGGCAGTGACGATCGAGGACCTCGACCTCCTTGCGCAACGATCGCTCGGCCGGGGCGGGGTAGACCTCGCGCAGCTGCTCGAGCGTGGTGATCGCGTGCTCTTGCATCGGAACATCTTGGCAAAGGGCGTAATACCATCGCGGCGTGCGAGCTCGGGGCCCCCATGTACTGCTGCTGGCCGTCTACGACCCGTCCAGGCTGCGGTCCAGGGCTGCGCTGCGCGGCGCGCTCCTGCAGGCACAGTGAGCGATGCGCCCGCTGGTCGTGGTGCTCGCGATCCAGCTCGTGCTCGCGATCGCCTTCGTGGTCGTGATCGCGACCGGTGTGATCCGTCCGTGAGGGCGCCAGCCTGGACCGCCCCAGCCTGGACCGCCCCAGCCTGGACCGCCCCCAGCCCGGAAGCCCCCAGCGCTCACCGCCCTACACTGGGCTGGATGCCAGAGACGATCGCGGCGAGCGCCGAGAGCGCATCGCTCAACTTTCCTGAGCGCATTTTGCTGGCTTCGCCCCGCGGCTACTGCGCGGGCGTGGATCGCGCCGTGCAGACGGTCGAGCGCGCGCTCGAGCTCTACGGCGCACCCGTCTACGTGCGCAAGGAGATCGTCCACAACAAGCACGTAGTCGAGCAGCTCCGCCGGCGCGGAGCGGTCTTTGTCGACGAGGAGACCGAGGTCCCCGAGGGCTCGGTGACGGTCTTCTCCGCCCACGGTGTAGCGCCGTCGGTCCACCGCAATGCCGCCACGCGCGGCCTGCGAACGATCGACGCCACGTGCCCGTTGGTCACGAAGGTGCACGTCGAGGCGCGGAAGTTCGCCGCGGCGGGATACACCATCGTCCTGATCGGTCACAGCGGTCACGAGGAGGTCGAGGGGACGATGGGGGAGGCGCCCGCCAAGATCGTCCTCGTCGAGAGCGAGGCAGACGTCGATGCGCTCGAGGTGCCCGATCCCAAGCGGGTCGCCTACATCTCCCAGACGACCCTGTCAGTCGACGAGACCCGATCGATCATCGAGCTGCTGCGCGCGCGCTTCCCGGACATCGTCGGACCCCGCACCGACGACATCTGCTACGCGACCACAAACCGTCAGACGGCCGTCAAGCAGCTCGCTGCCGAATGCGACGTTGTGCTGGTCATCGGTTCCACCAACTCGTCCAACTCTCAGCGACTCGTCGAGGTCACGCGCGATCTCGGCACCGAGGCTTACCTCATCGACCACGAGCTGCAGGTGCGCGAGGAGTGGCTCGACGGCAAGCGGGTGGTCGGAATAACATCGGGGGCCAGCGCCCCCGAGGAGTTGGTGCAGCGGCTGGTGACCTTCTTCCGCGAGCGGGGCACCGACGATGTCTCCGAGTTGGAGGTAATCAGCGAGGACGTGCGCTTCATGCTGCCGAAGTCGCTGCGTACGGCGCTGGCGGACGCTGACGCCGACCCGCGCGCCTCCGCAGCTCGCTGAAGCGTCGAGGAGCGAGCGCAACCGCCGCCGCTGGGCTCTCGCGGGCCACTGGATTCTCGCGGCCGCGGGCCTCTCGCGGCCGCCCGGGCCTCTCGCCGCCGCGGGCCCCTCGCGGCCGCGGGCCTCTCGCCGCCCGGGCCTCTTGCCGCCGCGGGCCCCCGGCGCCGCTGCCGGAGCGACACCCATCATTCCCGCGCAAGGTCAACGGAAATGGTGAGTTGGTGCTCGCGTCGCCTGCTTGTGGGACTCGCCGCGGGGAGTCTGTGGCTAGTGGTGGTGACATTGACAATGCGGCTGACCTCCCGCTTGGCGCCGAACATTTGCGACAACCCCTAGCCTCCGCCTCCCCTGGATACGCTCGTCGTCAGCGATCTGCACCTCGGTACCCGTGCGGGCAGCGACCTGCTCGGGGGGCCGGCGCTGCGCAATGTCCTGCTGGACTCGCTGCAGGACATCGACCGCCTCGTGCTGCTCGGCGATGTGCTCGAGCTACGCAGCGGCCCGGTGGACGAGGCGACGCGCGCGGCCGAGCCCTGCCTGCGGGCGATCGGCCAAGCGCTGGGCGAGCGCGAGGTCGTGCTCGTGGCGGGCAACCATGACTACCAGCTCGTCGAGGAGTGGATCACGCGGCTGGTTGGCGCGCCCGATGCCGAGCTTGAACCCGAGCAGCATGCGCAGCCCGCCGAGGCCTCGGCACTGGCCGCGACCGTCGCGGGATTGCTTGCGCCCGCGCGGGTCAGCGTCGCCTATCCGGGCCTATGGCTCGCTCCGGGGGTGTACGCCACCCACGGCCACTACCTCGACCGCCACGTCACGCTGCCGGCATTCGAGCGCCTGGGGCTCGCCGCGGTCGAGCGCTGGCTGGCGCCACGCCGCGGAACGGTGCGTACCGGCGTGGCCGGTTACGAGGCGGTGCATGCACCCCTCTACGCGCTCTTTTACGCGCTTGCCCAACACGCCGGGCCGACCCCCGCCCGAACGGCTGGCGACCGCCGCGTGGCGGCCGGCAGCGACGGCAGCGTCCGCGCATGGCGGCGCCTCGCGCGCGAGACCCGACGGCACACGCCGCGCACACTCGCGCTGTTGACCGGTCTGCGCCTCGGTGTCGCCGCGGCCAACCGGGCGGGGCTCGGCCCGCTGAGTGCACGGCTTGATCGCAACGCGCTTCGCAACGCCTGGTTGAACGCTATGCGTGATGTCACCGCGGTGCTCGGTGTCGCCGCCGAGCACGTCATCTTTGGCCACTCCCATCGCCCCGGCCCGCTGGCGCGCGACAACCTCGTCGAATGGGCGCCGGCTCGCGGCGTCCAGCTGCACAACAGCGGCAGCTGGGTGTATGAGCCCCAGATGCTTGGCGCCACGCGCGCCGTCAGCCCGATGTGGCCGGGAACGGCGATTCGAGTTCGTCCCGGGCGAGCGCCAGAGCTGCTGGACCTGCTGGGCGATCGCAGTAGGGAGGACCTCGCCGCGGCGCTCGAGCCCACAGCGCGGCTGGCGGAGTTCAGCGCGGTGCCAGCCCAGGGGTGAAGCAGACCGCGTGGCAGCTCACGCCGGCCTCGAGCTCGAGCTCGAGCTCGTTCTCGGTGTGACGGGCGTGCTCCACCAGTGCGTAGCAGCCGGGGTACGAGACCGCGATGGTGCGGCCGTTGGCGTGGGCCACGCCCTCGCCTTCGAGCACTCCCCAGACGCCGCCTGCGGCATATCTACCGGACCAGGGCCCGGGCTGGTCGGCGCTCTGGGGCACGAGCTCGGCGTCGGGTTCGTCCTCCGGACGCAGTGGCGCAAGCGGCTCGCGGTCGACGTGCAGGAGGCGCTGGATCGCACGCTCGGTCTCGAGGTAGCCGCCCTCGCCGATGTGGAAGTCCTCGAGCGTGAGAGCGCCGCCGAAGAGATAGCGCGACGGCCACCCGTTGACCCCGAATGCCTGCCAGAGCTCAAAGGCGGCATCGATCATCACCGGGTAGCGGATCTGCAGCCGCCCGACGGCGGCGCGCACAGCCTCGGGGTCGCGCGACGGCTCAAAGCCGGATGCATGGGCGCCAACCAGACGCAGCCCCGAGTTCGCGTAGCGCTCGTGCCAGGCGCGCAGGTAGGGCAGTGTGCGCAGCGAGTTGACCCGGCAGAAGTCCCAGAACTCGATCAGCAGCGCGACCGGCTCCTCACGGCCCCCGAGGCGGTCGGTCCGCAGCGCCTCGGAGTTGATCCACTCGGCCTCTGTGGGGAACGCCGGGGCCGGGATCGTGGCGATCGGGGGGCGCACGGGGCGACGCTAGCAGCGGGTCGCTGGACGGATGTACGGCGTTGAAAGGCAGCCAAGCGCGGATGGAACCATGGTCTGGGGGGCAGACTGGGGCAGCATTGCCCTCGATCCTCCACCTCAACTCAAGGAGGAGAATTGCGCAAGCTAGTCACACTCACCGGAGCGCTAGGAGCGCTCCTCGCGCCGGCGGCCGCGTCGGCCAACACGCTCATCGCAAGTCTGAGCGCTTCGGTCACGCGAAGCGCGCTGACCCTCCACACGACCACGAGAACGGATGACGGCAGCGTGCCACCACCGTCGGTGCACGCCTACATCCGTCTTGGCAAGGGCTTGGCTATCGATCCTCTCGACGCCAGACGCTGTCAGGTGGCCACGAACTGCAACACGGGCTCGCAGGTAGGGGCAGGATCGGCGATTGGCGCGACCGTCCTTGCCGGTAGCCCGTTCTCGGCCCCTGTCAACGTGATCGCGTACAACGGCCCGCGGATGGGCGGCCTGTTCTCGCTGGTGCTCCAGCTCACGGGCCTCGCGGCGAACACATACGTTGGGACGCTGCGCGCGGACTCGGCGCCGTATGGCGCCGTGCTCGACCTGCCGGTCCCGCCCCCAGCGTTGCCCGGTGGGACTGTGTCGCTGACCCAGTTCAACACGACGATCGGTGGCTCGAGCTTCCCGAACACGGGCGGCACTACCAAGCCGGTGAGCAGCAAACGCACCTTTACGATCGCCAGCAAGGCGACCAAGAGCTTCCATCTGCTCTATCCGAATGCGCTCCAGTTCGCCGGCGCGACCAAATCGGGTCGCGTGAAGCTGTCGGGCTCGGGCCTGAAGGTCCTGAGCAAGGGCTCGGCCGAGGGGGGGTCGGTCTACCGCGTGAAGGTGCGCAACAACGGCAAGGGGACCGGCAGAGTGACGATCACCGCGACGTCGTTTCACCGCTGGCAGTACGTCTCGGTGCAGAACTGCCCAGCTGGCGGCATTCGCTTCCAAGCCGTCATCGTCTACCAGGACGGGCGGACCACCACGGCCAATACCGCGGCGCCCTGCCCCACCTAGGTCAGCGCGCGCTGGCTGCTGCGTCCGATCGGAGCGGCCCTAAGCGGCCGCTCCCGTCGTTTGGCGGAACCGCCGCAGTTAGCGCCATAGCCGGGCCACGGCACTGACGCCGGGGGCGCCCGCCGCGCTTCCGTCCGGATCGCGTCCCACGATGTCTGTGAGCTGCAGTCGGCGGCGGCAAAGGAATTCGGGCCCGACTCGTCGAAATCCCACGCAGCCGCAAGGAGCCCACGGTGACCATCCCGATGATCTACGTCGAGTGCGACGTGCCCGAGGGAATGACGCTCGAGCAATATCGCCGACGGACAGCTTCGCGCCCGTCCCGGCGGCGGGTCTCGCGGCGACGCTGGCGCTACCTCGCGAAGAGGACGCGGGCGCTGTCGAGCGCCTCGAGCAGCGCGTCGACGTCGGCTCGCACGCTGTAGGGGCCGAAGCTGGCGCGCGCGGTCGCGCCCACGCCCAGCTGTCGCATCAGCGGCTGCGCGCAGTGGTGCCCGGCGCGGATGCAGACGGCGAAGCGGTTGGCGATCTCGGCCACGTCGTGTGGGTGGACGCCTGCGAGCGCAAACGACACGAGTCCTCCGCGATCCTCCGCCGCGGCGGGACCGTGGATCTCGATGTCGGGAAGCTCGGCGAGGCGGGCGAGCAGGTGCGCCGTGAGCTCTCGCTCGTGCTCGCGCACGCGCTCCATCCCGATCGCCTGGAGGTAGTCCACGGCCGCTCCGAGGCCGATGGCCTCAGCGATCATCGTGGTGCCAGCCTCGAACTTCCAGGGCAGCTCGTTGAACGTTGTGCGCTCGAAGCTCACGCTCTTGATCATGTCGCCGCCGGCGAGGAACGGAGGCATCGCCTCGAGCAGCTCGCGACGCCCGTGGAGCACGCCGATGCCGGTGGGCCCAAGCGCCTTGTGCCCGGTCCACGCGTAGAAGTCGGCGCCGAGCGCACCAACGTCCAGGGGCAGCTGCGGCGCGCCCTGCGAGCCGTCCACGACCGAGACCGCCCCCCCGGCGCGCACGCGGGCGCTGATCTCCGCCACCGGGGTGATCGTGCCGAGGACGTTGGACACGTGGGCAAAGGCGACCAGCCTGACCCTGCCGCCGGCCAGCTCGGCGTCGAGCTGCTCCAGCGAGAGCGCACCGTCCTCGTCGACCTCGAGGTGACGCAGCTCGGCGCCGCGCTCCTGACAGAGCAGCTGCCAGGGGACGAGGTTGGAGTGGTGCTCGAAGCCGGTGACCAGCACGACGTCGCCAGAGTTCAGGTTGGCGCGTCCCCAGGAGTAGGCGACAAGGTTGATCGCCTCGGTCGCGTTGCGGGTGAAGATCGTGGTCGCGGCGTCGGCCCCGGCGAACGCGGCGATACGTGCGCGGGCGCCCTCGAAGAGCTCTGTGGACTCCTGGGCGAGCGTGTAGACGCCGCGGTGAATGTTGGCGTTGTGGAGACGGTAGTAGTCGCTGATCGCGTCGATCACCGCAGCGGGCTTCTGCGACGTGGCCGCGGAATCGAGGTAGACGAGGCGCCGTCCGCCGAGCTCGCGGGAGAGGATTGGGAAGTCCTCGCGTACGTCCAGTTCAGGGGCGGTGGCGGTGTCCACGATGGTCCGGGGGAAGGCGAGAGCGGGCGATCCGAAGCCCAAACCCTAGCGACGAACTAGGGTATCAGCGAGACCGCGCTCGGCGAGAGCGCTACGCGTTGGGCGCCGCGGCGCCTGGGCTGAGGCGCTCGACCCTGCGGATATCGTGGGCGAGCCCCTCCGGCGTAAGCGCGTCGGGCGGGAAGGAGACCACCTCCCGTCCGCTGCGGTCGAGCACGAGCACGCGGTCGGAGTGTTTGGAGGTGGCGGTCTCCGGGAGCACGCCGTACTGCGCCCAGACGGGCGCGAGCGCTCGCGCGCTGCCGAGCAGGAAGTGCATCCGCCCGAGCATGCCCTGGTGGGCCTCGAAGGTGCGCACGCTCGCTGGCGTGTCGTTCGCCGGGTCCATGCTCAACGCGAGCACGGGGACGGCGTGTCCGAGCTGATCCAGCGCGGCCCGGATCTGCTGCGCCTGCAGGGGACAGAAGTCCCGGCAGTGGCTGTACATGAACGTGAACACCACGACCTTGCCGCCGTAGCCGTCCAGCGTTTCGCGCTGTCCGTTCTCGTCGCGCAGCACGAAGCGCACAGGGCGGACGTCCGCGGGCGCTACGGCCCCCGCGTACCCGGAGGAGAAGACCGATACCTGCGGGGCCGGACGCTGCGCGAGCAACAAGACGACGAGCGTGGCGGCCAGGCAGGCGGCCAGCACGCCGATTGCAACACCGAGGCGGTTGGGCACGCGGCGAGCTTACGCACCGACTGGGGGGACAATGCGCGCCTGGGGCGCGACGAGCCCACGCCCGCGCGCCCGATGCGATCATGCGGGCGTGAGCGACCGCACCGCGCGAGGGCTGATGATCGCCCTGACGATCGTCGGCGTGCTTCTTGCCGCTTACCTCACTTACGTGCACTACGCGAAGCTGCACCCATTCTGCACGACCGGCAACGCCTGCGAAAGGGTGCAGACGTCGAGCTACGCCACGCTCGGAGGCAGCCCGGTCGCCCTGATCGGACTGATCGGCTACCTGCTGATCCTCGGGTCGCTGCTCGGACTGCGCGGGGAGAACGCGCTGCTGGCGACGACCGCGCTGACGATCGGCGGCCTCGCCTTCAGCGCCTACCTGACCTACGCGGAGCTTTTCCAGATCCACGCCGTCTGCGAGGAATGCGTCGCGAGCGCGGTGATCGTGCTCGCGCTCACCGCCATCGCGATCTACCGCCTGCTGTGGAGCGCTTCCGCGTCGCCGCTAGCTGGGCTCGCAGGCAGCGGGCTCGAACGCGACAACGACGAGGCGGGCGGCCGGGCCACTGGAACCGGCGCTCAGACTCCCGCCTGACGCTGTATCGGCCCTTTGCCCTCGGCGAGCACCCGCTACACTTTGTAAAGCACAAGATGTCGATCAGCGATAGGGGTTTTGTTCCGATGAGCCCGTCCGGCCCCGAAGTCATCCGCCAGATCCGCGCCTCCGTAGACGAGGTCGATCCTGCCGACGTGCGCGCCGAGCTGTCGGCCAACGGCACGGTGCTGGTCGACGTGCGCGAGGAGCAGGAGTGGAACGTCGGGCACATCCCCGGCGCCCAGCACGTGCCCCGCGGCTACCTGGAGTCCCGCATCGAGGCCGCGGTCCCCGATCGCGACACCCACGTCGTCCTGTACTGCGCGTCAGGGCAGCGCTCCGCGCTCGCCGCGCACACCCTCACCGAGCTGCTCGGCTACCGCCATGTGCGCTCAATGAACGGCGGCATCACGCTGTGGAAGGACCGCGGCTACGACGTTGAGGTCCCGCACGCGCTCTCTGCCGAGCAGCGCGAGCGCTACTCGCGTCACCTGCTGATCCCCGAGATCGGCGCCGAAGGCCAGCAGAAGCTGCTCGACGCCAAGGTCCTGCTGCTCGGCGCGGGCGGCCTGGGGTCGCCGACCGCGCTCTACCTCGCTGCGGCCGGCGTCGGCACGATCGGGATCGTAGACAACGACGTCGTCGATCTCTCCAACCTGCAGCGCCAGGTGATCCACAACACCCCCCGGATCGGAACCCCCAAGGTCGACTCGGCCGAGGAGGCGATCCACGAGCTCAATCCCGACGTGAAAGTCGTCAAGTATCCGGTGCGCCTCGACGCGTCCAACGTGATGGAGATCCTCGAGGGCAACGACGTGATCGTCGACGGACTGGACAACTTCCCCACGCGCTACCTCATCAACGACGCCTCGGTACGGCTGGGGACCCCGGTCGTCTCGGCCTCGATCCTTGGGTTCGACGGTCAGCTGTCGGTCTTCGCACCGGGCGACGGACCCTGCTATCGCTGCCTTTACCCGGTCCCGCCCCCAGCCGAGCTCGCGCCCTCCTGCGGCGCCAACGGCGTGCTCGGCGTGCTCCCCGGGACGATGGGGTTGCTGCAGGCCACCGAGGTCGTCAAGCTGATCGTCGGCGCCGGCGAGCCGCTGATTGGGCGTCTCTTGCTCTACGAGGCACTCGGGGCGACGTTCACCGAGCTCAAGGTCCGGCGCGACCCAGCCTGCCCGATCTGCTCGCGTGACCCGAAGGAGATCTCCGACGAGGAGACGGGCGTCTTCCCCGACTACGAGGCCTTCTGCGCTGCCGCCGGATAGCGCGGCGGCGCTCGACTTGTAGCCTGCCCTCGATGGCCACGATCAAGATCCCGCCAGTGCTGCGGCCGTCCGTGGGCGGCGAGAAGGAGGTTCCCGCGCCAGGTGAAAGCATCGGCGACGTTCTCCGCGCGCTCGCCGAAGCCCATCCGGACACCCGCAGTCAGCTCTTCGGCAGCGAGGGCGATCTCAACCGCTACGTGAACGTGTACCTCAACGACGAGGACGTTCGCGTGCTGGAGGGACTCGACACCCCGGTCTCCGACGCCGACACCGTGGTCATCCTGCCGGCGATGGCGGGCGGGCAGGCCGTCACGGTTTCCTTCATCTGAGCCTCCTGTAGCGGTCCCCAGCGCTCGGCGCTACAGTTTGTGAAGTGCCCGGAGCCCAGGACCTCCGCAACCGTCCCTGCGGCGGTCGCTACGGCGATCTGGTCCAGTCGATCGGCAACACCCCGCTGATCGAGCTCAAGCGCCTCTCGCCCAAGCCGGGCGTGCGCATCTGGGCCAAGCTCGAGTCTCGCAACCCGACCGGGTCGGTCAAGGACCGCGTCGCCCGCGCGATGATCGAGGATGCCGAGGAGCGCGGAGCGATCGCGCCCGGGCAGACGATCCTCGAGCCGACCTCGGGCAACACGGGTATCTCGCTCGCGATGATCTGCTCGCGCAAGGGCTACCGCGTGAAGGTGGTCATGCCGGAGAACGTAACCCCGGAGCGCACCGAGCTGCTGCGCATGTACGGCGCCGAGATCGTCTATTCACCCGGCGGCGAGGGCTCCAACGGCGCGGTCGCGATGGCGCTGGAGATGGCCCAGAGCGACGCCTCCTACTACATGCCCTATCAGTACGGCAACGCGGCAAACCCGCTGGCCCACTACAACGGCACGGCGCCGGAGATCCTCGAGGAGCTAGACGAGATCTCGGCCTTCGTCGCGGGGCTGGGGACGGGCGGCACGCTGATGGGTGTCGGCCGCCGGCTCAAGGAAGAGATGCCCGACGTCCAGATCGTCGCGGCGGAGCCGATGCAGGGCGAGCCGGTACAGGGTCTGCGCTCGCTTGACGACGGCTTCATCCCTCCGATCATCGACCTCGCGTTGCTGGACCGCAAGATCTTCGTGCGCAATCGTGACGCGATCATCTGGACCCGGCGGCTGCT
This sequence comes from Solirubrobacterales bacterium, assembly GCA_003244205.1. Taxonomy (GTDB): domain Bacteria; phylum Actinomycetota; class Thermoleophilia; order Solirubrobacterales; family Solirubrobacteraceae; genus QHBW01. The sequence goes on from QHBW01000019.1 coordinate 45,468, forward strand.
CGAGGAGGAAGGACTATTCGCCGGGGTGTCCTCCGGCGCAATCGCCTCGATCGCTGTGCGAATCGCCGGTGAGCTCGACGAGGGCAACATCGTCTTCATCGTCTGTGACGATGGCTGGAAGTACCTCTCGAGCGGTCTGTACTCCAAGCCGGTGGACGAGCTCGCCGATCTGGACAGCACCGTCTGGTGGTAGCGGCGCGGACGTGAACACGCTCCTGCGCGACGCGCAGTCGCGAAGGAGATTCCTGCGCAGCTTGTCCATTGGCAGCGCCGGCGGCTCCGCCGTCCTGCTGGCCGCGTGCGGATCGAGCTCCCGCGGCTCGAGCTCGGCGCCTACCGGCACCGGCGCCAGCGGCGGCGGGGGGGATGTCGCGCTCCTCAACTTGGTCCTGGACCTCGAGAACATGGCGATCGCGGCCTACACAGCCGGCGCGCCGCTGCTCAGCGGCAAGGTGATCACGCTTGCTAAGGAGCTCCTCTCCCAGGAGAAAGCGCACGCCAAGAGACTCAGCCAGGCGATCAAGCAGCTCGGGGGAGCTCCCAACCCGCCGAGCGCCATCTACAACTTCCCCAAGCTCTCCAGCCAGAGCGACGTGCTGAAGTTGGCGTCGCAGATCGAGAACACCGCGATCGCGGCCTACATCGACGCGATCCCCAAGCTCTCGAGCTCCGATCTGCGCGCGACCGGCGCGTCGATCGTGACCGACGAAGCCGAGCACCTCTCGGTCTTGCAAAGCGCGCTCGGCAGGGACCCGGTTCCCACGGCTTTCGTGGTCGGCAGGTCCGCATGACCGTGACCCAGTACGAGCACAGCCGGCGCGAGCTCGCGCGCAGCGGCCTGGCGATCGGCACAGGAGCGCTCAGCGCGAGTGCCGGACGGCTGCTGTGGGGCGTCGGGGACGCCGTCGCAGCGGCACCCTCCGGCGACGCCGGGATCCTCTCAGCCGCGCTGGGGCTCGAGCAGGTCGCGGTCTTCTCCTACCGAGTGGCCGCTGCGAGCTCCGTGCTAGCGGGACCGTTCAGAGCGCTTGCGCTGAAGCTCGCCGGGCAGGAGCAGGAGCACGCCGACGCGCTTGCGAAGGCGCTTGGCAGCTTCGGCGCGACTGCGCCGCCAAAACCGGCGACATCCGCCGATGTGGACCGGGCGGTCGCCGCCTTTGGCATCACCAAGGGGCTCTCCAAGCTCAAGAGTCAGGCAGACATCGCGACCTACGCAATCGAGCTGGAGGCAACGGCGCTGGGGATCTACCACGACGCCCACAAGCGCCTGCAAAACGCGGCGCTGGTGATGATGGCTTCGCAGATCATGTGCAACGAGGGCCAGCACCTCGTGCTGCTGCGCAGCGCTCTGCAGCAGAACCCGGTGCCCAACGCCTTCGAGACTGGGAAGGCGACGAGGTAGCGATTTCAAGCCAGCCGTTGCGCGAGCAACCGCTGATAGCCTCGGGCGCCGAGATGGAGATCACGCGGCGCATGCTGGCCGAGCTGATCGAGCACGCGCGTGCCGAGGCGCCGAACGAGTGCTGCGGGATGATCGCATCGCGCGACGGCCGCGCGGTCAAGGTCTTCCGCGGAGTCAACGCCGCCGCCAGCCCGCTGCGCTACGAGTTCGACGGGCGCCAGCAGTACCGCATCCAGATGGAGATCGACGACGCCGGCCTCGACCTCGGGGCGATCTACCACTCCCACACGCGCTCGGCGCCCTATCCCTCTGAGACCGACATCAACCTTGCCTTCTACCCGGACGCGCTCTACGTGATCGTGGGGGTCGCTGGCGAGGATCCCGACGTCCGCGCCTACTCGATCCGCGATGGCGCCGTGGCGGAGGGGGGGCTCGATGTCGTCTAAGACCCCGGCCGACGACGCCACGGACGCAAGGCACGCCGCGCGCGAGCCGCTCGTCTGCCCCAGCTGCGCGACCACCTATCCGCTCGACGAGCGCTTCTGCCCGCGTTGCGGGATGCCGCTCGTCTACGCCGGCGGGCTCGGCGTCGAGGAGCCGGTGACTGCGACCCACGAGCGGGCGCGCAAGATCAAGAAGCAATACGCCGAGGGCGACCTCGTGCGCGTCGCCGGCGCCCGCAACCTGGCGGAGGCGGAGTTCATCCAGGGTCTGCTGCTGGAGGAGGGGGTCCCGTCCATCCTGCGTCGCTCGCGCGGCTTCGATGTGCCCGACTTTCTCGCCGCGGGTCCCCGCGACATCATGGTGCCGGCGTCGGGCGCGGCGACCGCCGGCGAGGTCCTGTTGCAGTCCGACCTGGCGCCTCCCGCGATGGCGTCCCCACCGATGGTTCGGGTCGCGCTCGGACTGCTGGCGGCATTCGCCGTGGTCGCGCTCGTGGCCTGGTTGATCAGTCTGTCGGCTCACTGAGCCCGCGCGTGTCCAGCGGCTGGCGCTGGACGGTCCCGCTCGTCAGCCGCTCGAGGTGGCCACGCCAGGCCGCCTCCGTCCAGTCGCGCGGTCGTCCCCCGAACGCTCGCTGCAGGGCGTGCTCGTCATCCAGGCCAGCTCGCCCGCACGCCAGCTGGATCGCCGCGCCGACCCCCTCCTCGCGGACGAGCAGATCGATCAGCGTCCCCCCGAGCAGGCTGGCGTCCCGGAGCCCGGGAGGGAACGTCGGCCGCGGCCCTTCGCGAAGCCGCCGCGCGATCGCCGGGCGCGCGTGGGCCGTCTGGTCGGCGAACCACTGCGCGGTTCCCTCGACGATCCAGGCGCGCTCGAGATAGCGTCGCAGGCGCCGCGGTGTATGAGGCGGCGGGAGCGTGGGGTTCGACGCCGCGATCACGGTGCGGACGTAGAGCGCCGCCGGCGCGAGGTCGAGCAGCTCGCGCGACCCGGCAACGCTCGACGCCCGTCGTCGCAGCACCCGCGGCGCGAGCGCATGGAGCTCGCTCGAACCCGGCCAGCCCACGAGATAGCGCCTCCCGGCGGGGTGGGTGAGCGCCCAGGCGAGGATCAGCGTCGGCTGGGCCAGCGCAAGCGCAGCGGGGTGCTCGTGCAGCACGACGGTCAGGCCGCCGGGCGCCCCTCGGGGGAAGATCAGCTCGAGCTTGGCGCGCGTGCGCTCGAGCAGCCGCAGCACGGCCGCCGCGTCCTCGGCATCGCCCGCGCTGTGGCGCGCACGGAAGGATGGCGAGTCGCTCTCGACCCACGCCATCGTCCGTAGCCCCCCGAGAGGGTGAGCCCGCGCTCCGCCTGCTCAGGCGGCGACGACGGCGGCGTCCGAGGCGATCGACGCGATCGCCTCCGCGGCACGCTCGAACTCCTCGTCGGAGAGCACCGGCGTGCCCTCGAAGGGCAGGTCGCGATACAGCTCGAGCCATGATCGGCAGCCGCCATACTCGTCGCGCACCTTGACGGTGACCGGACGGGGGATCCGGTAGGTGCGCAGCAGCAGGACGTGCAGGGGATGGCGCCGCTTCCACGCCAGGCGCTTCTCGGCGTAGTCGCTGGTCCAGACGTAGAAGGGCGAGAGCGCGTCGATGCAGCGGCGATCGAAGATCGTGTAGTGCGCGGCGACCTCCGCCCAGGCGCGGATCCGTACGCGCTCTGGCTGGGCGAGGCCGATGTCGTCGAGCAGGGCGCTCGGCGGCGGCTCGCCGTCGGACCAGACGCCTTCCTCTAGCGCCCGGCGCAGCTCGGGTCGGTGCGACTCGCGCACGCAGTCCGCGGCCTGGTGATCGAACGTTGGATAAAGGAAGAAGCGCTCGTGCTCGAGCGAGAAATGGCGGTGGGACTCGCGGATACCGCCCTTGCGCAGAGTGACGAGCTGCTCGCCCTCCGCGAGCGCGCGCACTGTGACTGCCCATTCCTTAAAAGCGATCGGCATATTTGTCGTGTATCCGGTACTGGCTGCGACGGGCTGGGGGGCGCCGCTCCGAGTCGCAGCGCTCCGCGGCCGGGCCATCTAAGCACACGCTAAGCCGTTTGTGAAATGGGCTGCAAAGGGGCGAAAATTAGCCCAATCTGGCGGCCGTTCGGGCCTCCAGAACCTCGATCACGGCGACGAAGTCTGCGTTCGCGAGGCCGCGGCCCATCGCCGCGCTCAGCAGCTCGCGGGCCTGCGCGGCGAAGCTGAATGGCCCCCCGCCGCCTGACCCTCGTCGAGGCAGAGGCGGACGTCCTTGAGCATGTGCTCGAGCTTGAAGAGGGGCTGGAAATCGTGCTGGCGCATGGCCGGCGCCTTGAGCTCGAGCATCGCCGAGCCCCCCGAGCCCGAGCCGAGCACCTGCTCGACGGCGTCGAGCGGGACGTCTGTCGCCTGGGCGAGCAACAGCGCCTCGCCCACGACCGTCGCGTTGACGGCCGCGACGGCATTGTTGATGAGCTTGAGCATCTGGCCCTGACCGACGTCGCCGACGTGCACGATCAGCGCGCCCCTCGCTTCCAGTTGGGGGCGGACGCGGGCGAGATCGCCGGGATCGGCGCCGACCATGATCGTCAGCGTCCCGTCGGCGGCCCGCGGCGAAGAGCCGGTGACCGGCGCGTCGGCGAAGGCGATCTCCCGCTCGCGCAGCCGTGCGGCGATCTCGAGCGTCGCCGCACGCCCGATCGTCGAGCAGTCGACGCACAGCGTTCCCGGCGCCGCGGTGCTCGCTACGCCGCGCTCGCCGAGCAGGACCTCGCGCACCTGATCGGCGTCGACGACCATCGTGATCACGACATCGCACTGCTCGCCCACCGCCGCCGGACTGTCGACCACCGTGGCTCCGTGCTCGTCGGCGAACCGCTGGGCCTTCTCGGCAGTCCGCGTGTGGACCACCAGCTCGAACCCGGCTCGGCGGAGGTTGGCCGCCATCCGCGACCCCATGATCCCCAGCCCGATGAAGCCGACGGTCACAGCCACTGCGGCGCAGGCTATTGCTTGACGTCAGATGAAGAGTCGCGTCCGACGCCCCATGCGCCGAACGCCCGCGCCTACGCGGCCAGCCGGGCGGCCGCGATGCGCTCCTCGGTCTCGGCCAGATGCTGGTGCGAGGGGCAGTAGCCGTTGTGCGCCAGCGGCGCGCGTTGGCAGGGCGTGCCCTTGCGGGTCGTCGCCCGGCACTGAAGCGGGTTGCCGTAGATGTCGCGTCCCTGCTGGGGCAGGCTCTCGAGGAACTGGCTCGCGCAGGCCATGTAGCGCGTCACCACGCGCAGAACCTTTCTCTGGGCGCTCATCGGAAAGTAGAAGCGAATGTCGTGAAACAGCGTTCGCGCCGGGTGCGCGAAGTAGTGGCGGTCGGTGGCGAGCCGCTCGACGGCGGCTTCGCACGCGTGCAGCACGTGCGCGTGATTGCAGGACCGCTGGGGGCCCGAATCGACGATCTCGTGACTCAGTTCGCGATAGATCGCCCTGCTGAAGCGATACATGTCCTCTCCATCTCCCGCCGTGTTCCCTGCCGGCCTTGCGTGGCCCGGACAGCATCTCGACTGGATATGAACGTTCCAACGCCGGCATTGTTAACTCGGTATTAAGACTGGAAGAACGAGCGTTGTGGCAGGCCAGCCGATCGTGCGCTCAGCTCCAGCGCTCAAGGCGGGCGATCGCGTCCGCGCCCACGACGACGTGATGCGCATCGAGCGCCGGATCGGTGTCGTGCGCGTCGCTGCGCCGGTGGGCGCCGCGGCTCTCGGCGCGCAGCAGTGCGCTCGCGGCGATCAGCCGCACGAGCGGATGCGCGTCAGAGAGCAGGGCCGACAGGTCCTCTGCGGAGCGCTCCAGCCCGGCCTTGCGCCACAGCGCTGCGCGGGAGGCGGCGGCGGGGGCCGGTGCGATCGGGGGGTCGGGCGGAGTGGGGGGCGATCGGGACGCGGCGCCGAGCGCGGGCTCGTCGAGAGCGCTGAGGGCGGCTCGGCGCCCGAAGACGAAGCATTCGCTGAGCGAGTTGGAGGCGAGCCGATTGGCGCCGTGCAGACCTGTGCAGGCGCACTCGCCGACGGCGTAAAGACCTGCCAGCCGGCTGCGCCCGGCGAGGTCGGTGGCGATGCCACCCATGACGTAGTGGGCGGCCGGGGCAACCGGGACGGGCGTGCGCGCGGGGTCCAATCCAGCTCTGCGCAGGGCGCCGATCACGTTGGGGAACAGCGACGGGTCGACCGCGCGCATGTCGAGCCCGACCGACGTGGCGCCGGTGGCCTGCATCCTTCCCTCGATCGCCACGGCGACCTCGTCGCGTGGGGCGAGCTCGTCGACGAAGCGCTCGCCGTGCGCGTCGACCAGCACCGCGCCCTCCCCGCGCACGGCCTCGGTGACGAGGAAGCCGTCGGCTCCGTCTGCCGTCAGCAGCGCCGTCGGATGGAATTGCACGAGCTCGAGGTCGGCCAGCGCGGCGCCCGCATGATGGGCCAGCAGCAGACCGGCGCCGACTGCTCCCGCCGGATTCGTGGTTCGCGCCCACAGCGCCGCGGCTCCGCCGGTGGCGAGCAGCACCGCGCGGGCGCGCAGAGGACGGCCATCGTCACATACGACGCCGATGCAGCGGCCGCGCTCGCTCCAGAGCGCCGCCGCGCGGCGGCCCTCGAGCACCTCGATGCTCTCCGCCTCGGCGACCAGCGCCGACAGCTGGCGGGTGATGCGCCGGCCGGTCGCGCTGCCGCCGGCATGTACCACGCGACGAGCGGCGTGGCCGCCCTCCAGCCCGAGGACCAACCGCCCACGACGATCGGCGTCGAAGCGAACGCCCATTCCCTGAAGCTCGGCGACGCGGGCGGGAGCCTCGTCGCACAGCGTCGCGGCGGCCGACCTGCGCGCGGCGCCGCGGCCCGCCGCCAGCGTGTCGGCCAGGTGATTGTCGGGATGGTCGTCGGCGCCGAGCGCCGCGGCGAGTCCCCCTTGAGCCCAATAGGAGGCGGATTCCGCCAGTGGTGTTGCCGACACCAGGGCGACCCGCGCGCCCGCGTATGCGGCTGTCAGCGCGGCGAACAACCCGGCCGCTCCCGCGCCCACCACGATGAGCTCCGGATCGCTCGTGGCGGGCCTCCGCTGCCAGGAGTCCCGAGTGCGAACCACGCGCGCACTACCGTACCGAGCTTGGCCGGGCTCGCCTATCTCCGCCACCCGGCCTCGTTGGCACACGACGCGGGTAGCAGGCACCCCGAGCGCCCCGAGCGCATCCTGGCGATCGAGCGCGCGCTAGCGCAGCGCGGATGGCTGGGGGCCCGCAAGCTGGATGCGCCGCTTGCGGAGCGCTCCTTGATCACCGCGGTCCACTCGCGCCAGCATCTCGAGATGATCGAGGCCCTTTGCGCCCGCGGCGGCGGGGCTGTCGACGCCGACACGGTCGCTGGCCCCGGCACCTTCGATGCCGCGATGCACGCTGCCGGGGGTGCCGCGAAGATGGTCGACATCCTGCTCAGCGGCGAGGCGACTGCGGGTTTCGCCGGCCTGCGCCCTCCGGGCCACCACGCCGAGAGCGAACGCGCGATGGGCTTCTGCTTTTTCAACAACGTCGCAGTCGCCGCGCGGCGGGCGCTGGATGCCCACGGCGCCCGGCGGGTGGTCGTGTTCGATTGGGACGTTCACCACGGTAATGGCACCAACGACATCTTCCATGCCAGCGCCAACGTGCTCTACGTGTCGGTCCATCAGTCGCCGCTGTATCCGGGCACCGGCCAGGAGACCGACATCGGTCGCGGCCGCGGCGAGGGCTACACGATCAACCTCCCGGTCGCGCCGGGCGCCGGGGACGCGACCTGGTGCTCGCTGACCGAGCACGTCGTAGCGCCGATCGTCGGCGCCTGGCAGCCCGATCTGATCCTGATCTCGGCCGGCTACGACGCCCACCGCGACGATCCGCTCGCCGACTGCATCGTCAGCGATCAGGGCTACGCGCAGATGGCCGGCTCGATGCGTCGAGCAGCCGACGATCTCGGCGTGCCCGTCGGCGTAGTGCTGGAGGGCGGCTACGAGCTCGCTGCGCTGTCGCGAGCCGTGGTGTCCACGCTCGAGGTCATGGGCGCCGACGCGGCGCCACTGCAGCCGAACCTGGGCGTGGACCCGCTGGCGCTGCGGGCCGCGGGACGGCTCGCCGGCTTGTGGCCGGTCTTGGCCCCTTTGACCCGTGCCTGAGCGCCAGCCCGGCTGGGGGCTCAGGGCTTGGGGCCGGTCGTGCCCTTGCGCGGCGTCGTGCTCGGGCTCGCGCCGCCGGTGGATCGGCGGCGCGTCGTGGCGCCAGTGGGCCCCGTCGGACCGATCGCCGGGATCGCACCCGGCCCGGTCGTGCTCGGAGTCAACCTGCCGGTGACTCCCGTGGGCCCCGTGACTGTCGGAGCGATCGTGACCGGTTGGGTCACGCCGGTGGGCCCCGTGGGCAGCAGTGCCGGCAGCGGTGGCGGCGCCGACGCGCTGTGGGTGTTGCTGGCAGTCAGCTGAACGAAAGCCCACCCGAGGCCGGCCCCCAGCGCTAGGACCGCGATCGCCACGAGGATCACCGGGACGCGCCAGTTGGGAGCTGGCAGGATCCGCGTGGTGACCGCCAGGCCGCAGTTGGTGCACCAGTCCTGATGTGCATCCAGCGGCGCCGCGCATCGCGGGCACTGCGCCGCCGCGGCTCCAGGCGCCGCGGCGGCTCCCTCGCCTGTGGCCATCGTCAGCTCGCCGGTGCAACGGCCGCGGCGAGCGCCGTGCCGCAGTTCGAGCAGAAGCGGGCGTCGCTTGCATACAGCGTTCCGCAGGCGGGGCAGACCCCGCCGATGCCGGCCTCCCGCAGCTCCCGCAGTGGGCGCTCGTGCTCGAGCGCGTACTCCAGCGAGCGTCGTTCCCAGTCGGTCTGCGCGAGGACAGCCGCCTTGGCCTCGACGAGGTCCGGGCGTTGGCCGCCGTAGCGGTGCAGGTCGAACACCAGACCACCCAGGTCGCGCAGCTCGAGCTCTCGTCTCCGGCGCAGGAAGTGCAGACGACGCCGCAGCTGGCTGCGCTGGCGGAAGCTCGGCGCCTCGGCGCCCGGCGTGGCGACCTCAGGCGGGATCGCGGCGGCTGGGGGCGGGCTCTGGGCGGCGGTTGGCGGCGGGTTCGCGGCAGCGGGTGGAGGTTGGCTCGGAACGGCGGCTGGGGGCTGGCTCGGGACGCCGGGTGGAGGGCTCGCCGCGGCGGGTGGGGGCGGCACCGCCGCCGAATGCGGCGCGCCGACGTCGGGCACCGGCGCGTAGGGGTCAGCTGCAACGGGTTCGGCCGTCGGTGCCTCCGGATCGGGTATCAATTCGTGGGTCGCCGGCGGATGCAGCGCCGGCATCGCCGTCGTCGGGGCGTCGCTGGATGAGGGTTGCGGCGAGGGACCGGGGGCGGGCTGCTCGACGTCCTCTGAGGGGGGGGTCGATGCGGCATCGTCCCCGCCTGCCTTTCGCTTGAGCGGGCTGAACATGGGGGGTTCGGCGTCGTGGGCGGGACGCCGAGAGACTTCCGGCGCGCGAGTATAGCGCCGCAATTGGCCGCTCAGAGCTACTCCCGGAGGTGATCTGCAGAGCGCGTTGCAACGCCGTTTGCGGCCATCGGCGGACGCGTTCGGCGATCCCGCAGTCTGCGAACATGGCGCAGTGGCGCACCCTGACGCGCAGCGCCCCATCGCCGTCTTTGACTCCGGTGTGGGAGGACTGACCGTGCTGCATGAGTTGCTCGTGCAGCTTCCGCACGAGGACTTCGTCTACCTGGGTGACACTGCGCGTTTCCCATATGGCGACAAGAGCGCGGAGGATCTGCAGCGCTTCGCGCTGCAGATCGCCGAGCGCCAGATCACGGCCGGCGCAAAGATGCTGGTGGTCGCGTGCAACGCTGCCACCTCGGCCGCGCTCCCCGCGCTGCGGGCGCTCGTGGCGCGCGCTGCTCGCGGCGTGGACCTCGTGGCGGTGGTGGAGCCGGAGTCTCGACTCGCGGTCGAGGCCAGCCTGACCGGACACGTCGGCCTGCTGGCCACTCCGGCGACCGTTTCCAGTGGCGCCTATGCGAATGCCGTTGCGCGGCTGGACTCGGAGATCGAGCTGACCTCGGTGCCCTGTCCCGACCTCGCGCCGATCATCCAGGGTGGCTCGCCCTTCGACGAGGCGCTCGTCGACGCCGTTCGCAGTTACTGCGATCCGCTGCGCGACGCGCGTGTGGATACGGTCATCCTTGGCTGCACGCACTACCCGCTCATCCGCCCGATCTTGCAGCGCACGCTCGGGCGTGGAGTACGACTGGTCTTCTCGGGCGACGTGCTCGCCGCAGAGGTCGAACGCAGGCTCGCCGTGCACGGGTTGCTGAACGGCGGCTCCGTCGAGGGTCGCTACCGCTTCGAGTGCACGGGCGACCCCGATGCGTTTCGTGCGCTCGGGACGCGCTTCTTGCAGATGCCACTCGGGGAGGTCGTCCACGTCGAGCTCGACGCGGCGTTGGCGGCCTCGACGCGGTGAGAGAGCGATGAGCGGACCCGTCGTCCCGAGGCGTCGATGACCACACGACCCGTGCGCGAACCCGGTAGCCGCGCCGGCGGACGGGCCGCCGATGGGCTGCGCGAGATCACGATCGAACCGGGGTTTGTCCCCACGGCCACGGGATCGGCGCTGATCTCGGCGGGCGAGACGCGGGTGATCTGCACCGCTTCGATCCAGGCGGGCGTGCCCCGCTGGCTCGCCGGCCAGGGTCGCGGCTGGCTGACCGCGGAGTACGGGATGCTGCCGGCCTCCACGGGCGAGCGCAAGCAGCGCGACGTCTCCCGCGGGAGGCCCGACGGACGCACGGTCGAGATCCAGCGACTGATCGGACGGGCGCTGCGCGGAGTGGTCGATCTTGTTGCCCTTGGTGAACGCACGATCTACATCGACTGTGACGTGTTGACCGCCGATGGGGGGACGCGCTGCGCTGCGATCACCGGCGCCAACGTGGCTCTCGCGCTCGGCTGCGCCGCACTTCAGCGCCAGGGCGCTCTGTCTAAGAGCCCCCTGACCGAGAGCGTGGCCGCGGTCTCTTGCGGCATCGTCGACGGCTGCGCACTGCTCGACCTCGACTACATCGAGGATTCCTCCGCGGAAGTCGACGCCAACGTCGTGATGACGGGCTCCGGCGGTCTCATCGAGGTGCAGGCGACCGCCGAGCGCACACCGCTCTCGCGCGCGCACCTCGACGAGCTGCTGGCTCTCGCGGCTGCGGGCATCGGCTCGTTGCGTCTGGCGCAGGACGCGGCGGTCGCCATTGGCACGTCGTGAGGCTCGTGCTCGCCACCCGCAATCCGCACAAGCTGCGCGAGTTTCGCCGCCTGCTCGAGGACGTCGAGATCGAGCCGCTCGCAGCCGCGGTCGAGCTCCCCCCCGAGACCGGAGCGACCTTCGCCGACAACGCCTGGCCCAAGGCGCGAGCGGCTGCGCGCGGCACCGATGGCGCGGCAATCGCCGACGACTCGGGGATCGAGGCAGACGCGCTCGGCGGCGCCCCTGGAGTGCGTTCGGCGCGCTACTCCGGCGCGTACGCAACCGACGCGGAGAACCTCGCCCGGCTGCGCCACGAGGTCCCGGTCGGCGGTCGCCTGGCGTACGTCTGCGCGTTGGCTTACGTCGACCCCGAGGACGACCGCGAACGACTCTTCATCGGTCGTTGCACCGGAACGATGGCGGCCGAGGCGCGCGGCGATCGCGGCTTTGGGTACGACCCCATCTTCATCCCGGACGAGCCCGGCGACGGGCGCACGATGGCCGAGCTCTCCGATGCCGAAAAGGACGCCCTCAGCCACCGCGGACGCGCCGCCCGGGAGTTGCTGGCATGGCTCCGCAGCTGAGCGCAGCTGGACGCGCACGTCGCTCCTCCGCGGCCGCCGCGGACGTCGATCCTCGCAAGCGCGGCGCAGCGGCGCTCTCGGTCGCTTCGAACTCGACCCTGATCGTCCTCAAGCTCGTCGCCGGCATCCTCACGGGCTCGGTCGCTGTCCTCACCGAGGCGCTGCACTCCTCCGTCGACCTGATCGCCTCCGCGGTCGCCTTCGTGTCGATCCGCAAGGCGGAGCGCCCAGCGGACGAAGACCATCGCTACGGCCACGAGAAGTTCGAGAACATGGCCGCCGCGATCGAGGGCATGCTGATCCTCGTCGGCTCGGCCGTAATCGCCTACACGTCGATCGTCCATCTCGTCAACGGATCACGCGTCCAGCGGCTTGGGATCGGCATGGCCGTCGTGGCCGTCTCGGCGCTCGTCAACCTCGTCGTCTCGGGTGTCCTGCAGCGGCGCGCCCGCGAGACGGAGTCAGCTGCGCTGGAGGGGGACGCCGCGCATCTCCGGACCGATGCCGCCACGTCGGTCGCCGTGCTCGTGGGTCTCGGGATGGTCCAGCTCACCGGCGCGAGCTGGATCGACGCGGGAGTGGCCCTCGCGGTCGCGGCGTACATCGTCGTGGCTGGGCTGCGCATCCTCAGCCGCTCCTCGCGCGCGCTCGTGGACGAGGCCCTGCCGGTCGAGGAGCTCGAAGCGATCCGCGCCGAGGTGGTCGGCTTCGGCGATCGCGGCGTTGCCGGCTTCCACAAGCTGCGCACCCGCCGCGCCGGCGCCCGCCGGTACGTCGATCTCCACGTCCAATTCCGCTCGGGAACGACGCTCGAGGTCGCTCACCGGACGGCCCACGCGCTCCAGGGCGCAATCGCGGCCAGGCTGCGAAACGTCGACGTCCTGATCCACCTCGAGCCCGAGGACAGGGTCCGACCCGGCACCGAGATCCCGCTGCGCACGGGACGGGCCACGACGCGCAGCGACTAAAGGAGATTGATCGCCGCCGACAGCCCAACGGCCCCCGCCACCGCTGCGTAGCCGGCATACCCGGCCACCGCGAGCAGGCTTGCGGTGATCGCGCAGATTGCCACGGTCAGCAGCCAGGCGATCCGTTGTAGCGAAGACATACGACACATTGTCGTCGAGGGGGCGTGCGGTTCGAGCCCCGGTCAGGGCGGCGGGGTGCACATCAGCTCCACGCGGTGCCCGCCGGGAGCACTCGCGTAGGCCCGAGGAGACCCCCAATGTGGCCTGCGCGGGTCGATTGCGTGGCCGGCCTGCGCAAGCGCCTCCAGGATCGACTCGTAGGCATCGCCCAGGACGACGGCTACGTGGCCCTCCGGCGCCACCACCGGTCGCTCGCGGACCAGTAGGTGGATCTGCGCGTGGGCCGCGCGCAGCCACACGGCGCGGTCGCGAATCTCGGCCGGCGGCGTGGTCTGAACGAAACCCAGCAGCGCCCAAAAGTGCACGCTGGCGTCGACATCCGCAGCGCAGAGCTCGAGGCTGATGTGGTGGATCGCCGCCATCTGACTGGGTCCGAGCACGCTCGCGGCCCGCTCGGAGCATGCTCGTCCGTCCCCGCGAGGACGAACAGGAAGCTCGCAAATTGCGACCTTTCCCCCGTGCGGAGGGCGAAAACCACGGTCTGCGGCGAGCCGATGTCCGCTGGCGCTGTTAGCTTCGGCTCCTTCCACGACCTCTTAAGGAGGAGCCTGTGACCAAGTCTGAGTTCGTTGACGCGGTCGCCGCCCGCGCGGACCTGACCAAGAAGGATGCGGGCGACGCTGTCGATGCCGTGCTGGACACCATCCAGAACACGCTGAGCCGTGGTGGCGACATCACCTTCAGCGGGTTTGGCAAGTTCCATGTCGCCGAGCGCGGCGCGCGCGAGGGTCGAAACCCGCAGACAGGAGCGCGGATGCACATCGCCGCCTCCCGCGTGCCCCGGTTCTCGGCCGGTGCTGGGCTCAAGAAGGCCGTCAAGAGGTAGGGCGGCCGAGACCGAGCGGCGCCGGCGCGCTGAGCGCAGACGGCGAACAGGGAACGGCTGCTCGCGCCGGCGCCGATTTGGCGTCCGGCGGGGCGGTCGGGTTCGCCGATCGACTTGATGCTCTTGTCCGCGCGCGGCGTTCGCCGCTCGTACTAGGGCTCGATCCCGATCCCGGTCGTCTGTGGCCGGGATCGGCCGAGCAAGCGCAAGGGCGAAGCGAGACCACGAGCGCCGCGGTCACGGCGGCAGCGGCGGTCGCTGCTCATTGCCGCGCGGTGATCGATGCGGCCGGGGGGGCCTGCGTCGCCGTCAAGCTTCAGCTGGCCTGTTTCGAGCGGCTCGGGGGCCCCGGGATCGAGGCGCTCGCTGCCGCTGCGTCACACGCCCGCGGCGCTGGCCTGCTTGTCATCGCCGACGGCAAGCGCGGCGACGTGCCCGTCACGGCTGCGGCCTACGGCCAAGCGTTGGTGGGACGCACGCCGACGCCTTTTGGCCCGGTCGACGGGCTGGGCGCCGACGCCTTCACCGTCAATCCGCTGCTCGGCAGGGACGCGCTCGATCCGCTGCTGAGCGCTGCCGACGACGCCGGCGCTGGGGTATTCGCGCTCGTGCGGACCTCAAACGCAGGCGCCGAGGAGCTTCAGGGCGCTCGTCTCGCGGACGGGGGGACGCTCAGCGAACGATTGGCCGGTCTGGTGGATGAACTGGGCAGCGACCGAGTCGACGCCTGCGGCCTGTCGCGCGTGGGGGCGGTCGTCGCCGCCACTGCGCCCGATCTGCTCACGCATCTCAGGGCACTGATGCCACGTGCGGTGCTGCTACTTCCTGGTGTCGGTGCTCAGGGCGGAGAGGTGGCCGATTTGGCTGCTGCTTGGGAACCCGGGCCGGCGGGTGGCCTCGTGGCGGCCTCGCGGGCGATCGCCGACGCCTATCGCGGCAGCGATCGCCCTCCCGCCGCGGCGGCAAGTGAAGCCGCCGAAGCGCTGCGGTCGACAGCCTGGTCGATGGCAAATGATCACTAATTGCGTCGTCTGCGCCGGGCTATCATCGCCGCGCCATGATCGCTCGCACCCCGGCGCGCTTCCTGGCCCCCATTGCCCTGATCGTCGTCGTGGTCATCGGGGCGCTGGCGGTCAAAGCGGCCAACGATGATGCGAGCCATCGAGCCGCTGTGCGGCCCCATGTGAGCCGCCGCCACGTCCCCAGGGCATACACGGTGCGCGCCGGCGACACGCTGCCGGGCATCTCGCACCACTACGGTGTCCCGGTAGCTCACATTCTCCTGCTCAACCCCAGCGTCGATCCGCGCGCCCTCGCCGTGGGCTATCGCCTGCGCCTGCGGCTGCGGTGAGCGTTAGCGCCTCGGCCGCTCGGCACGGCCGTGGGGCATCAGCCCCGCGGCGTGCCGCGCTCGCGCTGCTCGCGTTGGGTCTCGCGGTGCTGACCGCACCGCCATCGGTCGCGTCGGCCGCCACGGCCGCCCAGCAGGGCGCTCAAGGCGCTGCGCTCGTCACGCCACCCATCTCCGCCCGCTCGGCGGTGCTGATCGAGGCCTCCACAGGAATGCGCCTCGCCGCGCTTCACCCCGATGCCGAGCTTCCAATGGCGAGCACGACGAAACTGATGACGGCGCTCGTCGTGCTCGAGCGCGCCCCCCTTGGTCAGATCGTCAGCGTGCCGCCCTACTCGCCCGGCCCCGCAGAGTCGGTCATGGGGCTCTTCACCGGCGAGCGGATCACGATTCGCGACCTGATGGTCGGGATGCTGCTCCCCTCAGCCAACGACGCCGCGCACGCGCTTGGCGCCGTGGTTGGGGGATCGGTGTCGCGCTTCGTGGGCTGGATGAACGAGCGCGGCCGAGAGTTGGGTCTCGACCACACGCACTACGACAGTCCGGTCGGTCTCGACGACCCGGGCACCTTCACGACCGCCGACGATCTCGTTCACCTGGCCCGCGTGCTGCGCAGCCTGGCCTTCTTCCGCCAGACCGTCTCCCGGCATGCCGTGACGATCGGCATCGGGGCGGGCCGCAAGACCGTCGTCAACCACAACGATCTCGTCGGCCGCATTCCCTGGGTCAACGGGGTCAAGACCGGCCACACCAACGGCGCGGGATATGTCCTCGTGGGATCGGGCAGCGCCCAGGGAGTGACGCTGATCTCGGCTGTGATCGGGGATCCGGACCCGAGCAGTCGCGATGCCGACACGCTGACGCTGCTGCGCTACGGCTTTCGCCTCGTGCGCGTTGCGACCCCGGTGCGCGCCGGCGAACTGCTCGCCACGCGTCCGGTCAACGGCCACAGCGGTCAGCGGGTCGACCTCGTCGCGGCGCGGGATCTGAGCGGGGTCGTCCGCCGCGGCGCGGCGATCGATCGCGTGGTCGTCGCCCCCACGCAGCTCAAGGGTCCGCTTCCCGCTGGCAGCCAGGTCGGCGAGGTGATCGTGCGCTCTGGCGGTCGCGAGCTGGGGCGTGATCCGCTGCGCGTTCGCACCGCGGTGCCCGCGCCAAGCAGCGTCCTCAGCGGCGTGGTCCTGCCGGCGGTGATCGCGATCCTGCTGCTCGGAGGGGGTACCCTCGTCGGTGTGCGTCGCCGGCATGACCCGCGCCCGAACGGACGCGGCGAGGATCACCTCCCGGCGGAGCATCGGCGGGAGCGACCCGCGTGATCGTCACCGTGACGCTCAACAGCGCCGTCGACAAGACGCTGGCGGTGCCGAACTTCCGCCTCGGGCGTCGCCACCGCTCGGTGGAACAGACGACGCTGCCGGGTGGAAAGGGCGTGAACATCGCGCGGGCGCTGAAGGCGCTGGGCCAGCCGGTGATCGCGACAGGCTTCGCGGGCGGCCCCACCGGCACGCGGATCGTCGAGGGCCTGACTGCCGAGTCGGTGCTCACCGACTTCGTGCGCATTCGCGAGGAGTCTCGTACCAACACCGCTGTGCTCGATCCCACGACGGGCTTGCAGACCGAAATAAACGAGCGTGGTCCGCGGGTCTCCGAGCAGGAGGTCGAGCTTTTTCGCGACAAGCTGCTCTACCTTGCGCAGGGCGCTCAGGTCTGCGTCTTCGCGGGCTCCATTCCCAATGGCGTCGAGGCGGACATCTACGCGGGATTGATTCGCGAGTTGCGCAAGCGCGGTGTGTCCACGATCGTGGACACCGACGGCGAGCCGTTGCGGCTCGCGGTTCGCGCCGAGCCGAGCGTCGTTTCACCGAACGTGCTCGAGGCCGAGGAGCTGGTGGGCCACGAGTTCAACGACGACGACGATCGCATCGTCGCCGTGCACGAGATGGTCGAGCTTGGCGCCCGCGAGGCGATCATGACCGCGTCGGACGGGTGCTTCGCCGAGGTCATCGACGATGGCACGCCACAGCTCTACCGGGTCCGGCTGGACCCGCTCGAGCCGGTCGCGGCCGTGGGATCGGGCGACGCCTTCCTCGCGGGGTACGTGGCGGCCCGCTACACGGGCAGCCCGCCTGCCGAGTGTCTGCGCTTCGGTGTCGCCTGTGGCGCGGAGTCCACCCAACACTTCGGCGCTGGCAGCGTCGATCCGCGCGAGGTGGAACGCCTCATGGGCGAGATCGACGTCGCACCGCTCGCGCTCCCGGCTGAGGTGTCCTGAGCGGCGAAAGATCGCGCTGGGAGCGCGCTGATCCGCGCTTCACGCAGGCCATATCGACCCCCTGCGCTGCTAGCATGTGAGGGCGTTGGACACCCTCTTTGCCACCCCGTTCACCGCCGCTCCAAGACCCCGTGCCTGCGGGGTTTTTTCGTCCGCCCACTCCCCTAGGATCGCCCGATGGAAGTAGAGATCGGGCGCGGCAAGAAGGCGCGCCGCGCCTATGGCTTCGACGACATCGCGATCGTCCCCTCGCGGCGCACGCGCGATCCCGACGACGTGGACGTCTCGTGGACGCTGGGGCCGTACCGTTTCACCCTGCCACTGCTAGCGGCCGCGCTCGACGGCGTCGTCTCGCCCGAGACCGCCGGCATCATCGGCAAGCTCGGCGGCTTGGCGGTCCTCAACCTCGAGGGCATCTACTGCCGCTATGAGGACGCCGACGCGCAACTCGAAAAGATCGCCGCCCTCCCGACCGCGACCGCGACGCGCGAGATGCAGGAGATCTACCGCGAGCCCGTCAAGCCGGAGCTGATCGCTCAGCGCATCCGCGAGATCAAGGCCCACGACGTCCCCGTCGCCGCGTCACTCACCCCCCAGCGCGTGCGCGGCTTCTACGACGTCGCGCTCGAGGCCGGCCTCGACATCCTCGTTGTCCAGGGTACGGTGGTCTCGGCCGAGCACGTCTCGACGGTCTCCGAGCCGCTGAACCTCAAGGAGTTCATCGCCGACATGGAGATCCCGGTCGTGGTGGGCGGTTGCGCCTCCTACCACACTGGTCTGCACCTGATGCGCACCGGCGCGGTCGGCGTCCTCGTGGGTGTCGGTCCGGGCGCGATCTGCACCACGCGCGGCGTGCTCGGGATCGGCGTGCCCCAGGCGACGGCGATCGCGGATGTCGCTGCAGCGCGCTCCCAACACATGCTCGAGACCGGTGACTACGTCAAGGTGATCGCCGACGGTGGCATGCGCAACGGCGGCGACGTGGCCAAGGCGATCGCCTGCGGTGCCGATGCCGTGATGCTCGGATCAGCTCTCGCGCGCGCGTACGAGGCGCCGGGGCGGGGTTTCAACTGGGGAATGGCGACCTTCCACCCGACGCTTCCTCGCGGAGCCCGGGTCATGACCACGCAAAATGGCTCGCTCCAGGAGATCTTGATCGGCCCTGCGCGTGAGAACGACGGGACATTCAACCTCGTCGGCGGGCTGCGCACTTCGATGGCCACCTGCGGCTACAAGGACATCGCCGAGTTCAACCGTGCCGAACTGATGGTGGCTCCCGCATTGCAGACCGAGGGCAAGCAGCTGCAGCGCGATCAAGGGGTTGGCATGGGCGCCAACGGGCGCGCCATCGAGCTGGTCGCCGCGGACTGATGGCCGAGGTCGCGTCGCTCGCCACCGGCGGAGGCGAGATCGCCGCGACGGGCAAGGACGCAGGGAGCGACGTGTGCTCTGCACACGAGCGACCGAGGACGCCGCCCGGTGCCGGCGACCTCGCCTCCGAGACCGTCGTGGTGCTCGATTTCGGCGGTCAGTACTCGCAGCTGATCGCCAGGCGCGTCCGCGAATGTGGTGTTTTCTCCGAGCTTCTGCCCCACGACACCGGCGCCGAATCCCTGCGAGCGCGCGCTCCCAAGGGCCTGATCCTCTCGGGCGGCCCCGCCTCGGTGTATGCGCCGGGGGCGCCCGCGCTCGATCGCGAGTTGTTGGAGCTGGGGATCCCAGTGCTCGGGATCTGTTACGGGATGCAGCTGTTGGTGATGGAGCTCGGAGGTCAGGTCGAGGCAGCCGAGATTGGGGAGTTCGGGCGCTCCCAGCTGACGGTCTCACAACCCGGGCGGCTGCTCGCCGGACTGCCGTCCGAACAGGCGTGCTGGATGAGCCATCGCGACATCGTGCTGCGCGGGCCGCCCGGGTTCGCGGAGCTTGCAGCGTCGAGCGCTTCGCCGGTCGCCGCCGTGGAGGACGAGGGCCGCGGGCTCTACGGGATCCAGTTTCACCCCGAAGTCGTCCACACGCCCTACGGACAGCAGATTCTCGAGACGTTCCTGCGCGACGTGTGCGAGTGCACGGCGACGTGGACGCCGACGAACTTCATCGAGGACCAGGTGGCCGCGATCCGCGCCCGCGTCGGCGAGGGCCGCGTGATCTGCGGGCTGTCGGGCGGGGTCGACTCGTCGGTGGCGGCGCTGCTCGTCCACCGCGCCGTCGGCGACCAGCTCACCTGCGTGTTCGTCGACCACGGGCTGATGCGCAAGGACGAGGGCCAGCAGGTGATCAGCGCCTTCGCCGATCACTTCAAGGTCGACCTCGTCGCTGTCGATGCCGAGCGACGCTTCCTCGAGCGCCTCGCTGGCCTCACCGACCCCGAGGCGAAGCGCAAAGCCATCGGCGGGGAGTTCATCCGCGTTTTCGAGGAGCAGGCAGCGCAGCTCGATGGAGCCCGCTACCTCGTCCAGGGCACGCTTTACTCCGACGTGATCGAGTCCGGCGGGTCCACCGGGGCCGACACGATCAAAAGCCATCACAACGTCGGCGGCCTGCCGGAGGACATGGACTTCGAGCTGATCGAGCCGTTACGCGCGCTCTTCAAGGACGAGGTGCGCCGGGTGGGGTCTGAGCTGGGACTGCCTGAGCGGCTCGTCTGGCGCCAGCCCTTCCCCGGACCGGGCCTCGCGATCCGCGTCGTCGGCGGTCCAGCGACGAAGGAGAAACTGGACACGCTCCGCGAAGCCGACGCCATCCTCCAGGACGAGATTCGCCAGGCCGGTCTCTACGGCGAGCTCTGGCAGTCCTTTTGCGTGCTGCCCGACGTTCGCACGGTCGGCGTGCAGGGTGACGGGCGCAGCTACGGCCAGCTCATCGCAATCCGGGCAGTGACATCCGATGACGCGATGACGGCCGACTGGGCACGGTTGCCCTACGACCTGCTCGAGCAGATCGCGTCGCGGATGATCAACGAATTGCGCGAGGTCAACCGGGTCGTGCTCGACATCACGTCGAAGCCGCCCGGGACTATCGAGTGGGAGTGACGCGGGCGCTTGGCCCCGCTCAGCCCCTTGCCTGCGAGTGCGGCTGGCCGAGCTTTGGAGCATTGAACGGCAGGACGGGGCTGGCGGGGGCCAACCGCCGCTTTGGCTGCGGGCGCAGGGTGCGGTCGGGGCGGTTTAGGCTGGCTGCGAGGGCGCGCGACCCAGGCGGGGCTTTGAGTCTCCTATCATGGGCGCGCCGCGCGGGTGCCCGGGCGGTTTTTCTCAGTTCGCGGACGTGCTTCGCGCTCTGACCCATTACATGAAGACCTTTGTCGCCACCCCCGCCGACCGCCAGCGTGACTGGCTCGTCGTCGATGCCGCCGGGCAGACGCTCGGTCGCCTCGCGACGCAGATCGCAGACGCGCTGCGGGGCAAGCGCAAGCCCCAGTACACCCCGCATGTGGACACCGGAGACTTCGTCATCGTCGTCAACGCCGAGAAGATCGAGGTCACCGGAAACAAGCGCGGCGACAAGCGCTACTACCGCCACACCGGCTACCCGGGAGGGCTCAAGATGCGCACCTTCGAGGAGATGCTCGCGCGCCGTCCCGAAGAGATCATCCGCAAGGCGGTCCGCGGCATGATGCCCCACAACCGGCTGGCCCGCAAGCAGCTCACCAAGCTCAAGGTCTATGCGGGGCCTGAGCATCCCCACGCCGCACAGCAACCCCAGCCAATGGAGCTGATCAAGTCGTGATCGACGAAGAGCGCGAAGAGCCGACCTCGCCCGAGTCTCGCCCCGCCGCGGGCGACGACGCGCCGCCGACGGAAGGCAGTGGGACCACCAAAGAGGAGCCAGTCCCCGCCGAGGAACCCGCTGTCCCCGCCGAGGAACCCGCTGTCCCCGCCGAGGAGCCCGCTGCCCCCGCGACCGAGGAGCCGGAGGAGCCTGCTGCCGAGGAGCCCGCTATCCCTGAGGCCGAAGCCGAGGGGCCCGCTGCTCCCGCGGCCGCCGAGGGGGCGGAGCCTGCCGCCGCTGAGGGCCAAGAGCCCGGCCCCGACCAGCCCGACGCAGCTGCGCCACCCCGTCAGCGACCGCCGCAGGCGGCCAAGGACGCCGATGCGGCGCCCACGGCGATCCCCGGCGCTGACCTCGTCCCTGACATCGTCCCCGAGGGGTTTGATCCGCTCTCCCACGCGGAGGACGACGGGTTCGCCGAGGACCTCGAACCCGTCGCCGAGGAGTCGGTGCCGGCGCCAGACGACGAAGAGCACGCGCGCCCGATTGCCCAGGCCGCGATCGACCTTGCCTCCGGAGCCCGCTACCGCGCCACCGGCAAGCGCAAGACCGCGGTCGCGCGCGTGATCCTGCGGCCGGGGAGCGGCAGCTATCTGGTCAACGGTCGCACGCTCGACGAATACTTCCCTCGCCCGACGCTGCAGCGCAACATCCGCCAGCCGCTCGAGACGGTCGGCTACCAGGACCGCATGGATATCGTCGTAACGCTGCACGGCGGCGGGGTCTCCTCGCAGGCGGGAGCGCTGCGCCACGGGATCTCGCGCGCGCTGCTCGAAGCCGACCCGGGCCTGCGTACGGAGCTCAAGCGCCGTGGATTTCTCACGCGCGACTCGCGCGCCAAGGAACGCCGCAAGGCGGGCCTGAAGAAGGCGCGCAAGAAGCCGCAGTTCTCCAAGCGCTAGTGGCGCCCTCGACGGCGGCGCCGCATAGCGCCGCACGGTCCTCTCGTGATGCCAATGCCTTGACGCGAACGCTGTTTGGCACCGACGGCGTCCGCGGCGTCGCCGGCGAATTCCTGACGGCCGAGCTCGCCCTTGGCCTCGGACGTGCGGCGACACTGCTGGCCTCCCCTGCGCGGCCGCAGGTGCTGGTCATCCGCGATACCCGCGAATCAGGTGAGATGCTCGAGGCGGCGCTGGCGGCGGGCGTGGCCGCAGGGGGCGGCGACGCGCTGCTAGGCGGCGTGCTGCCAACACCCGCCGCGCCGTTGCTGCTGCGCCGTTACGGCTTCGATCTCGCGGTCGTGATCTCGGCATCACACAACCCATTCGCCGACAACGGGATCAAGTTCTTTGGTCCTGAAGGCAACAAGCTCTCCGACGAGGCCGAGACGGAGATCGAGCGCGCGCTCGAGCAGCAGGCTGGCCCAGCCGCGCAGATCGGCGCGGTTCGCCGCATGCACGGGACGCTCGAGGATTACCTGCGCGAGCTGCATGTGCGCTTCGGCGATCTCGATCTCAACGGTCGTCGTGTCCTGCTGGACTGCGCAAACGGCGCGACCTTCCGCGCGGCGCCCGAGATCTTCCGGCGGCTCGGGGCCGTCGTAAAGACATCGGCAGACCGTCCCGACGGGCGCAACATCAACCGGGACTGTGGCTCTACGCATGTTGATGGACTGGCTCGCGCGGTGATCGCTGGCGAGGCCGATCTCGGCTTCGCCTTCGACGGTGACGGTGACCGTGTGCTTGCGGTCGATGGCTCGGGCGCACTCGTCGACGGCGACGAGCTGATCGCCCTCGTCGCGCGCCACCTCGATGCGACTGGGCGGTTGCCCGGGCGCGGCGTGGTGGTCACCGTGATGACGAACTACGGCTTCCACGCCAAGATGGCAGAGGCGGGCATCGAGGTCGCGGTGACGGCGGTGGGCGACCGCTACGTGCTCGAGGAGCTGCATGCCCGCGGCTGGACGCTCGGCGGCGAGCAATCGGGGCACATCATCGATCTCGCTTTCGCGCCCTCGGGCGATGGGATCGCGAGCGCCCTGCTGGCGCTGGAGGCGCTCGGCGAGCGCGATCTGCGCGAGCGCGACAGCATGCGCAAGCTCCCCCAGCGCCTAGTCAACGTGCGCGTGCCAGCGCGCAGTACGCTGGCGGATGCCACCGCAGTCGCAGAAGCGGTCGATCGCGAGAGCCGTGCGCTCGCCGGGCGAGGGCGCGTGCTGGTGCGGACGAGCGGCACGGAGCCGCTCGTCCGCGTCATGGTCGAGGCCCCCACCGAGGAGGAGGCGGCCGCCGCCTCCGCACGAATCGTCGCGGTGGTCGAGGCCGAAGCAGCCCGCTGACGCGTTCGCAGCGCGCGTGAGCGCTGCGACGGGCGCCCTCGGCGGGCAGGCACGCGGCGGAGCGCGACGAACCCCAGCTGTGGCCGTCGCGCGACCCGAGGAAGCCGTCGCACTCGGCTAGACTGGGTTCCCGCCGGAGATGGGAATCGCGGTCGCGGTCCCTTTCCTCTCAAGGAGGTCGTGTCCCGTGTGCGGCATCGTCGGATACGTTGGTCCTCGACCCGCCCGCGAGCTGCTGCTGGCCGGGCTCGCGAAGCTCGAGTATCGGGGCTATGACTCCGCCGGCATCTCGGTGCTTGGTGACGGCGGGATCGAGTCCGTGCGCGCGGTCGGCCCGCTCGCCGCGCTGCACGCAGCGCTGCAGGAGAATCGCGCACTTGCTGCTGGCGGGTCTGCTCGGTCGCTCCCAACAGAGGCTTCGACGGCCACGGTCGCCATGCTCGAGCCGCACCCCGCGACCGGAATTGCGCACACGCGTTGGGCCACCCACGGCCGCGTATCCGAGGCCAACGCCCATCCGCACGCCGACGGCGAGGATCGCGTCCACATCGTCCTCAACGGCATTGTCGAGAACTACGTCGCGCTGCGCGAGCGCCTGATCGGTGAGGGTTGTGCATTCACCTCGGAGACCGACGCCGAAGTCGTCGCTCATCTCGTCGCGCGCCACCACAATGGCGATCTCGAGACTGCCGTCCGCGATGCCTATCAGGAGCTCGAGGGTCACTACGCATTCGTGGCGATGAGCGCGGAGGAGCCCGGCCTGATCGTCGGCGCTCGCAATCAGTGCCCGCTCGTTGTCGGGCGCGGAGATGGCGAGCAATTCCTGGCTTCGGCGGTTCCCGCCTTCCTGCGTGAGACCCGTCGAGTGCAATACGTCGAGGACGACGAGATCGTCTGCGTGCGTCCCAGCGGCGTCGCCTTCTCCACCGCCGACGGCGAGGCGCTCGAGCGCGAGGTCATCGAGGTCGATTGGGACACCGACACCGCGGAGAAGGGCGGCTATGAGAGCTTCATGCTCAAGGAGATCCACGAGCAGCCCCACGCGCTGGCCGAGACGATCGCCGACCGCGCCGCGCGCGGTGATCGGATCGACCTCGGTGACCTCGGTGAAATCGACGACGACGTGCTGAGGGACGCGCGCAGGATCGTGATCGTCGCTTGCGGGACTTCCTATCACGCCGGGCTCGTCGGTCGCTATGCGATCGAGGAGTGGGCGCGTGTGCCTGTCGAGATGGACGTTGCCTCCGAGTATCGCTATCGCAACCCGGTCGTAGGTCCCGAGGACTTGGTGATCGGGATCTCACAATCGGGTGAGACTGCCGATACCCTCGCGGCGATGCGCCTGGCGCGCGAGCGCGGCGCCAAAGTGCTCGCGATCACCAACATCCAGGGCTCCCAGGCGACACGCGACGCCCACGGCGTCCTCTTCACGCGCGCGGGGCTGGAGATCGGCGTCGCCGCGACGAAGACATTCGTCTCCCAGGTGGCCGCCATGTACCTCCTGGGGCTCCGTCTCGCGGAGTTACGCGGCACGCTCGCGCCCGAGCACCTGGCACGCCTCGTGGGCGAGCTCAGGCACCTTCCGCAGCTCCTCGCCGCTGTGCTCACCGATTGCGAAGAGTCTGTCGACGAGGTCGTCGAGCACGTCTGGCAGTCGGAGTTCTTCCTCTATCTCGGGCGCCACATCGGGCTCCCGATCGCGCTCGAGGGGGCGCTCAAGCTGAAGGAGATCTCCTACATCGCGACCGACGCCTACGCCGCCGGTGAGATGAAGCACGGCCCGATCGCGCTGCTCGATGAGCGCACTCCGGTGATCTGCGTCGCCACAGATTCGCCGCTGCTCGAGAAGGTGGTCTCCAACATGCAGGAGGTTCGCGCCCGCGGGGCGCACGTGATCGCTGTGGCGACCGACGGCAACATCGCGATCGGCGAGCACGCCGAGCTCGTGCTGCGCGTTCCCGCCTGCTACTGGATGCTCCAGCCGCTGCTCGCGATCGTGCCGTTGCAGCTGCTCGCCTACCGGATCGCCCGCCGCCGCGGGCTGAACGTCGATCAGCCGCGCAACCTCGCCAAGACCGTCACCGTCGAATAGCTCCGCCATGGCCGGCGTCGGGATCGACCTGCTGGAGATCTCGCGGCTTCAGCGCGCGTTGCGGCGGCGGCCGCGGCTAGCGGGGCGCTTGTTTTGCGAAGGCGAGCGCGCCTACGCGGCCGGGCGAGCGCGGCCGGCGCAGCATCTCGCCGCGCGCTTCTGCGCCAAGGAAGCCGTCACCAAGGCGCTTGGGCTCGATGTCCTCGTTCCCCGCGAGATCGAGATCGTGGGCGGCGGTGAGGACGTCGAGATCGCTCTGCACGGCTCGGCCGCCGACCGCGCCCAACAGCTGGGGGTACGCGTGCAGGTCTCGCTCACACACTCGCGCAGCATTGCTGGCGCCGTCGCAGTGCTCGCCGAGGAGGGCGACGCAGACTCGTGAGGCCCGCGGACCCCTTGCCCGGATGGCTGATGGCGCTCTATGACGCCGAGCGGATGCGGGCCACCGATCGGTGGGCGATCGAGGAGCGCGGAATCCGCTCGCTCGAGCTGATGGAGCGGGCGGGCGCCGGAGTTGCAGCACTCGTGGCTGAGGTTGCGCCCGCGGGACGGATCGTGATCGCGTGCGGGAAGGGCAACAACGGCGGCGACGGCCTCGTGGCGGCGCGCCTCTTGCGCGAGCGCGGGAGGGAGGTCGACGTGCTGCTCGCCGGCGATCCCGACGAGCTGCGCGGCGACGCCCGGGCCAACCTCGAACGCTTGCCTCAGGCCGCGCCCGAGCGCTTTGAGCGCGAGCGCTTGTCCGGCGCTGCTGTCGCCGTCGACGCGCTCCTCGGCACGGGCTTCACTGGCGCGCCCCGGGGCGCGGTTGCGACGGCGATCGCGGCTATCAACGCCGCCGGGTTGCCGGTGGTCGCCGTGGACGTCCCCAGCGGCGTCGACGCATCGACCGGCGAAGTCGCCGGCGACGCCGTCGCGGCGGTCGCGACGACGACGTTCCATGCAGCCAAGCCCGGACTCTGGATCCACCCGGGCAAGAGCCACACGGGCCGCCTTGCGGTGGTCGACATCGGGATCCCCGAGGGGGCACCGATCGCAGCGCCGACGGCCGGGCTGATCGGAGCGGGCGTGCTCGAGCTGATCCCCCGGCGGGAACCCGGCTCGACGAAGTTCGCCTCGGGAGCGCTGCTTGTCGGCGGCGGCTCGCGAGGGCTCAGCGGGGCGCCGTCGCTCGTCTGCGAGGCAGCCGCCCGCGCGGGCGCGGGCTACGTGACGGCCTGCGTCCCGCGTTCGCTGGAGATCGTCTTCGAGCTGCGGCTGCTGGAGGCGATGAGCGTGGCTCTGCCCGACGCCGACGGGGCGCTCGGCATGGAGGCTGTGGACCCCATCCTGCAACGCAGCGGTCGGGCCGACGCCCTTGCGCTCGGTCCCGGGCTGGGCCGTGAGCAGCACACGCAGGCGTTCGCGCGCGCCGTAGCGCTCCAGGCGCAGTTGCCCCTGGTGCTCGACGCCGACGGTCTCAACGCCCATGCCGGACGCGTGGCCGAGCTGGCCGGTCGTCGAGCGCCAACCGTTCTCACCCCGCACGCCGGCGAGCTGGGCCGCTTGCTCGGCATCGACAGCGGCAAGGTCGAGCAGCACCGACACCAGCACGCGACCGCGGCGGCACGGGATGCGGAGGCGATCGTCGTGCTCAAGGGCGACGACACGCTGGTGGCGACCCCCGATGGGCGCGTGGGCGTCAGCCGCGGCGGCAGCCCGGCCCTGGCGACGGCCGGCACCGGCGATGTCCTCACCGGCGTAATCGGCGCGCTGCTGGCCAAGCGGATGGATCCCTTTGCTGCGGCTTGCGCCGGGGTCTACGCCCATGCGCAGGCGGGCCGTCTGGCAGCACAGGCGCAGGGGTCGGTGGATGGCGTGATCGCCTCAGACGTGATCGCGGCGCTGCCGCGCGCGCTCGCGTGCTGATTTGACGGACGCCCTCGGGCAACCGATACCCTGCCGCCCAGCCATGCCAGACACCGTCGCGGAGATCATGGAGCGCGATCCGATCACGGTCACTCCCGATACCGACGTGGAGTCCGTGGTGCGGCTACTGCGCAAGCACGAGCTGCCGGGCATCCCTGTGGTCAACGACGGCGGCCGCTTGCTCGGAATCGTCACCGAGTCCGACCTCGTGCTGCGCGACTCCGAGGCAGACCTTCACCTGCCGTACCACATCGACCTCATGGGTGGCGTGATCTTCCTGGAATCGATGAAGCACTTCGAGGGGCGCATCACGAAGGCGTTCGCCTCGCGCGTCGAGGAGATGATGACCGCCGACCCCGTGACGGTCTCGCCCGACACGCCGGTTGCCGACGCGGCGCGCGTGATCGCCCAGCGCAAGCACAATCGGCTGCCCGTGGTCGACCACGGCCGGCTGGTCGGCGTCATCACCCGGATCGACGTGCTGGAGGCGCTGACCTCCTGAGCTCCCCTGTCCGTGCGCTGGCCGCGGTGAATCTCGCCGCGATCGAGCGCAACTGCGCGCGACTCCGCGCGGAGCTGCGCCCCGGGGCTTCGCTGTGCGCGGTGGTGAAAGCCGACGGGTACGGGCACGGGGCGGTCCAGAGTGCCAGGGCGGCGCAGGCGGGAGGTGCGATCTGGCTCGCTGTTGCCACCGCCGCCGAGGCTGCCGAGCTGCGCTTCGCCGGCATCGCGGGGTGTCTGCTCGTCTTGGGGGCACTCACGCCGGGGGAACTGGATGTCGCCCTCGGCGCCGACGCGGACGTGATCGCCTGGAGCGAGGAGTTCGTCGCTGCGGTCGCGGATCGCGCCGGCGAGGCGGGGGCGCGGGTACACGTGAAGCTCGACACCGGGATGGGTCGGTTGGGAACGCGGGATCCCGCCGAGGCGGACCGCGTCGCCGCCGCCGTGCTTGCGGCGCCGCGGCTCGAGCTCGCAGGGGCGATGACGCACTTCGCCACGGCCGACGAGCTCGGCGACGGCTTCTTCCCCGGGCAGCTCGAACGCTTTCGACTGTGGGCGTTGGCGCTGAAGGCCGAGCATCCGGGCCTCGCGCTGCACGCCGCAAACTCGGCTGCGCTGTTGCGCGACGAGGCTGCGCACTTCGACTTGGCCCGGGCGGGCGTCGCCATCTACGGGCTCGACCCCTTCCAGCGCGATGCCGGCGAGCGCGGGCTCGAGCCGGCGCTCGAGCTGCGTTCGTGGGTGGCTGCGCTGAAGCACTGCGAGGTCGGAGAAAGCGCAGGCTACGGGCGACGGTTCATCGCGCAGCGACCGACCACGCTCGGCGTCCTGCCGCTCGGCTACGGCGACGGGGTCCGCCGCGCCCTCGCCAACAACGCTGACGTGCTCGTGGGCGGTCAACGACGCGCCCTGGTGGGGGCGGTGAGCATGGACAACGTCACCGTCGACCTCGGAGACCCTCGGCCCGATAATGCCGGATTGGGAGCTGAGGCGGTGCTGGTCGGCGCCCAGGGAAGCGAGCGCATCACCGTCGAGGAGCTTGCCAAGCGACTGGGGACGATCAACTACGAGATCACCTGCGGATTGAGCGCGCGTGTCCCGCGGGCGCATCATCGCGACGGCGAGCCGGTTGCCGACGAGCGTGCGCGCGCGGCGGCTGGGGGTCGGACGGGCTCATGAGCGCGGACGTGCTGCGTGCCGTCCGCGAGGCTCTCGCTGGGAGCGACGGGTGGCTCGTCGGGGGCGCCGTGCGGGACCGGCTGCTGGGGAACGAGACGCCCGATCTCGATCTCGTCGTGAGCGGAGATCCACAAGCCGGAGCCCGGCTGCTGGCTCGAGCCACTCGCGGTCACGCCTTCGCACTCTCGGAGGCGTTTGGCGCCTGGCGGGTCGTGGGCGCGCAGGGCTCCTGGCAAGTCGACATCTCCCCGCTGCGCGGAGCCGCGATCGAGGATGACCTCCTCCAGCGCGACTTCACCGTCAATGCGCTGGCCGAGCCGCTCGCCGGCGGCGCGCTGGTCGATCCGAGCGGCGGGGCGGGTGACCTGCGCGAGGGGCGGTTGCGGATGGTGTCCGCGAGCGCGTACGCGGCCGATCCCCTGCGCGTCCTGAGGCTCGCGCGGCTCGCCTGCGAGCTAGATCTGCTCCCCGAGCCCCAGACACTGACCGCCGCTCGTGCGAGCGCGCCCGCGCTGGCGTCGGTGGCGCCGGAACGGATTTGGGCTGAGTTGCGACGGATCGTGCGGGCCGACCGGGTGCTCACAGGACTCGAGCTGATGGAGCGCTCGGGGGCGGCGGACGCGGTACTTCCCGAGCTCGAGGCACTGCGCGGGATCTCCCAGACCCGCTATCACCACCTCGATGTGCACGACCACACGCTGGCGGTGCTGTCGGAGGTCGTTGCACTGCAGACCGATGACAAGCACGCCGCCGACGTTCTCGGGCGCCACGCCTCCAGGACGCTCGCGCTGCTCGCCGAGCCGCTCGCCGATGGTCTCTCGCGCGGGGATGCGATGCGCTTGGGAGCGTTGCTTCATGATGCGGCCAAGCCCCTGACCCGTGTCGAGCTCGACAATGGTCGCATCGGCTTCCCTGGACACGACCGCGCCGGGGCGGACCTGACGATCACGATTCTGCGACGCCTGCGCACGAGCACACGCCTGGCCGAGCACGTTGCGGCGCTGGCCCGCCAGCACCTGCGTCTGGGCTTCCTCGTCCACCGACAGCCACTGGACCGGCGCGCCGTACATCGGTATCTGACCGCGTGCCACCCGGTAGAGGTAGACGTGACGATCCTCTCGATCGCCGACCGCTTGGCGACGCGAGGTCGCAACGCCAAGACGGCGATTGCCGCCCACCTGGCGCTCGCCGGCGATCTCCTCGGCGAAGCGCTCGCGTGGCGCGCCGGACCGCGTCCGGAGCCGCTCGTGCGCGGCGACGAGCTCGCAGCCGAGCTGGGGCTCGCCACCGGGCCACGACTGGGCGAGCTGCTCGGGGAGCTGGAGGAGGCGGCCTGGGCAGGCGAAATCTCCACGCGCGATGAGGCCATCGCACACGCCAGGGGATTGCTGGAGCGTTGAAGGCGCGGATGTCTCGACGGGCCGTCGGAGGCGGTCCAGAGCCCGCGGCGAGCGCGAGCTGTGGCCGGCGGTTCAATCCTGCGTTCGCCCGGACGAGGACGGGGATCGCGGTCCGGATGCAGAACCGAAGACTTGTCTTGCACTAGCGCCTGACGCGGCTCCGGCCGTTGCGGTCAATTATCCCCGGAGCAGCCGCGAAGATACCGGCCCAGCTCGCCGCCGAGTGAGCAGGCCATGTTCTCGTGTTCACATTCACGACAGCCCTGCTCCTGCTGCTGCTCGGCTTCGGCGTGGGCGTGTTCGGCACGCTCGTCGGTGCGGGCGGGGGCTTTGTCCTGACCCCGGTGCTGCTCGTCCTCTATCCCCACGAGTCACCCGCGCGGATCACGGCAATCAGCCTGGTGGTCGTCTTCTTAAACGCCCTTTCGGGCTCCTCGGCCTATGCCCGGCAACGCCGGATTGACTATGGCTCCGGGCTTGCCTTCGCGGCCGCCGCTCTTCCGGGATCGATCGGGGGAGCGCTCGTCGTCCGCCTCGCGCCCGTGCGCCTCTTCGATGTGCTCATGGGGGCGACCCTGGCGACGCTTGCGGTCTGGCTGACGCAGGGAAGCCACGGCGTCACGAGCTCACGGCCATCGGGCAAGCGCAGCGAACGGGTGCTGACCGACCGCGTCGGCCGTCAGCACCGCTACCGAGTCCCGGTTCGCCGTGGCGTGATCTACAGCGTCGGGGTCGGCTTCATCTCAAGCTTTCTGGGCATCGGTGGTGGCGTCATCCACGTCCCGCTGATGGTCGGTGCGCTTGGCTTTCCGACACACATCGCTACCGCAACCTCACACTTCGTGTTGACCTTCATGGCCGCCGCCGGCAGCATCACCCATGCCATAGCCGGCACCTTCAACGACGGCGTTGGGCTGCGTCGTGCTGCGGCGCTATCGGTGGGTGTCATCGGGGGCGCCCAGCTTGGCGCCCACCTCTCGCAGCGAGCCAGCGGGCCGCTCATCCGACGCCTACTGGCACTGGGACTGGTTGCCCTAGCCATCCGTCTGATCCTCGTCGGCACCGGAGCCGCCTGACCCTGCGCCTGCACTCCACGATGGAGTTCGTACTGCGGCGCGCAACGGCTGAAGTTGGCTCGCTTCGCTTGCCCTAAGCTCCCCCGGTGCCCGACGACGAGTGCATCTTCTGCAAGATCATCGCGGGTGAGCTGGGATCGGAGCGCATCGACGAGGACGAGCGCACGGTGTCGTTCATGGACATCAATCCAGCAACCCGCGGTCACGCCCTGGTCGTGCCCCGCCAGCACACCACCGACCTGCTGTCGATCGATGCAGCGGATCTCGCTGCCTGCGCCGCCGCAGCGCAACGCCTCGCCAAGCGGATGTCGCAGACCCTCGGCGTGGACGGTGTCAACCTGCTCAACTCTTGCGGCCGTGCGGCGTGGCAGACCGTCTTCCACTTCCACATCCATGTGATCCCGCGCTATGACGGCGATCCCCTGCGACTCCCATGGGTGCCGGGCCCGGGCGACAGCGAGGCGATTGCCGCGTCCGCGCGGGAGCTGCGCGCGTAGGGAGCTGAGGCGTGCCATTCGCCGAATACCACGGCGCCAGGATTGCATGGAGCGCGACCGGTCCCACCGAGGCGGACGAACCCGGCGAGCCTGTGCTGCTGATCATGGGCTTGGCCGGGTCATCGCGCGCGTGGTGGCGGCTGCTGAAGCACCTCGCGCCGCGCTACCGCGCGATTGCCTTCGACAATCGCGGCACCGGTGCATCCGATGCGGTCAGGGGCCCGCTGACGATGGACGACCTCGTGGGCGCAGGGATAGCGGTGCTCGACGACGCCGGTGTCGAGGCGGCCCACGTCATCGGCGTCTCGATGGGCGGGATGATCGCACAGCACATGGCGCTCGATCACCGCCAGCGCGTGCGTTCGCTTGTGCTCGGGTGCACGGCGTCCGGGGGCCGGTCCGGGCCGCCGCCATGGCGCTTGCTGCTCGCCAACGCGGCCGGGACAGCGATCGGGCCTGCTCGCCGCTTTGCGCTCACCGCCCCGTTGCTCTACGCGCCGCGCACACTGCGTGAGCACCACGATCGGCTGCGCGACGACTTCGAGGTGCGCTTCGCCGACGCGACCAGCCCGGTGACCGCATGGGCCCAGCTAGCTGCGGTCGCGCGCCACGACACCAGCGCGCGCCTGGCACAGCTGGAGGGTCTGCCCACGCTCGTGCTTCACGGCGCGGAGGATCGCCTCGTCGATCCGACCCGCGGCGTGGAGCTGGCGAGTGCGATCCCGGGTGCGCGCTACGTCGAGCTGCCATCCTGCGGGCACATGCTCACCACTGACGCCGAGGAAGCGACTGCCGAGGCGATCCTCGACTTCCTCGAGTGTTGCGGCGCGCGCGCCTCGCAGCCGGCCTAATTCGGCCCGCTGGGCCCGATTGCAAGCCTCCCCGCGACAGGCAGTCAGCCGCCGTGCCCTGCTACGGTTCCCGCCCATGGCGACCGGTACGGTCAAGTGGTTCAGCGACGACAAGGGCTTCGGCTTCATCACGCCAGATGACGGCGGACGTGATCTCTTCGTGCACTTCAGCGCGATCTCCGGCGAGGGCTTCCGCTCCCTCTCAGAAGGCGCCAAGGTGTCCTATGAGGAGGAACAGGGAGACAAGGGCCCGAAGGCCGTCAACGTCACCACCGTCTGAGCGATCCTGAGAACGGCGTGGGACGTACAGCGCAACCACGGCCGGTCTGCTGTGTTCAAGCGATGAACATGCGAATGCGATCAACTGCCATCCTCGCCGGCGCCGTGGCCTCGCTGGCCGTGGCTGCGCCCGCGCAGGCCGCGATCACCGAGATCGGCGATCTCCCCAACATGCCGGCTCCGAGCTGCCCCGGCGTTGATTGCACGGCGATCACGCGGACCACCGGGATCCAGACCCTGACGGCGGGAAACCGCGGGAGCTACCAGTCCCCGGTCGCGCAGAAGCAGCAGCGGGTCGTCGCGTTCACGCTCAAGTTGGGCAATCCCAACGCGACCGAGATCACGTTCTTCAACTCCCACGCTGGGGGCCCGGCCGAGGCGCAGCTGGCGGTGATCCGCGGCGGGCGCAAGCAGAAAACGCTGCTGCAGGTCGTGGCGGTGAGCGAAGTGTTCAGCCTGCAGCCGTGGTTCGGTCAGACCGTCCAGTTCCCGCTGGTGACGTCGCTGCCGATCCGTAAGGGCGACTTCATCGGCCTGACGGTGCCGACGTGGGCACCGGTGCTCGCCGTCGGCCAGGGCACCAGCAACGCCTGGAGTGCGAGCCGCAAGCTGTGCGCCACCGCCAACGTCTTCGACCAGACCGCGCAAACGATCCCGGGGCGCCTGGCGCGCTTCGGCTGCTCCTTCACGACGGCGCGGCTCACGTTCGCGGCGACCCTTATTTCCACGCCCTAGTGGCACCCAGCCCGCTGGCGGACCCGTCGTTGGTCGGGCGACATCCCTGACAGCGGGCCGGCGGTGGAGGTGCGCACCGCGCGGGAGGATGACCTCCCTGGGCTCGTTGGGCTGATGGTCGACTACTGTCGCTTCTATCGCAGCGATCCAGGCGCCGAGGCCCTGGAGGCCCTGGCGCGCGCGCTGCTCGCCGACCCCGAGCGTGAGGGGGTCCAGCTTGTTGCGGTTACGCGCGCAGCGTCGCCGGTGGGCTTCGCCACAGTGTTCTGGACGTGGTCCACGACCGCGGCCCAACGGCTGGCGGTGATGAACGATCTCTACGTCGTCCCCAGCTCGCGTGGTCAGGGGATCGCCGAGGTCCTGATCGACGGCTGCCGGGAATTGGCACGCGCACACGGCGCGCGCAGGCTCGGCTGGCAGACGGCGCCCGACAACTACCGCGCGCAGGCCGTCTACGACCGCGTCGGCGCCCAGCGTGAGCAATGGGTCGACTACTGGCTGGCGGTCGTCGGCGAGACGGCTGGCAGATAGTCCCGCGGGCGCCTTTCGCGGCTAGGCACGGCGCGACCAACAGCTGGGCCGGTTCAGCAGGCGCCGGGGTTCTGCTGACAGAACTGCTGGAAGCCGGCGCCGCCAGAGCCGTTTGAGCTCCCGCCCGAGCTGCCGCCGCCGGAGCGACCCCCGGATCCCCCGGCCGACGCGCCTCCGCTCGAGCCGCCGCTCGAGCCGCCGCCGCCGCTCGGGCTCGCGCCGGTCGTGTCGGTGCTTGCTCCCGTCGTGTCGGTGCTCGCGCCGGTCGTGTCGGTGCTGGCGCCTCCAGCGCTGGAGCTCGAGGAGCTCGCGCCGCTCGCGCCGGTGGGGCCGCTGGTCCCGGTTGCGGGCGTCGCTATCGCGGGGTTGTTGGAGGCGACCGCGGTGTTCCCCGACGGAGGTGTGATCTCAGGCGCGGGCAGCGTGCCGTCGGCGACCCCGCCGCTGCCGCTGGAGCCGCAGCCGCTTGCCGCGACGGTCACGATTGCCGTTGCGCACAACACGACGATGCGAGCTCGAGCACGCACCGCTCAGCCTCCCAGTGCGGCCATCCTGCGGCCGCAGCGGGGGCAATCGTTCAGGTCCTTCTGGCAGTGCTGATCGCACCAGTTGCAGAAGCGCAGGTTCT
This sequence comes from Solirubrobacterales bacterium, assembly GCA_003244205.1. GTDB lineage: Bacteria > Actinomycetota > Thermoleophilia > Solirubrobacterales > Solirubrobacteraceae > QHBW01. Next base: position 80,515 of record QHBW01000019.1, read on the forward strand.
CGACTGCCCATGGGAGATCCGAAGGTGATGGTGCGAGCGGCAGCAGTGCCCCGACGATCTCCAGCTGCTCCCCGGTCTCGCGATCCACGTAGGGGCGATCGGGCTCGGCCTCGATGATCACCTCACGACCGGTGGAGGGGGCCCTCAGGCGGTAACTCTGGTGCACGCTCACGCGCGCCACCTTACCAACGCGCCGGGGCGCTCCGGCCGGCTTCTAACCTCCGCCGCCACGTGCGAATCCTGATCTTCCACGGCTACCTGCTGCGCGGAACCGGCTCCAACGTCTACAACGCCAGCATCGCCTCAGCGCTTGTGCAAGCCGGCCACCGGGTCGAGCTGCTCTGCCAGGAGCGCGACCCATTCGGGCTGGAATGGGTGGACGCCGCCGGTGACTGGGATGGCGGCGAGCTGGATGTCCGCATCCGCCATGAGCCGGTGCGCGCAACCGTGTACCGCCCGGACATCGGCGGGCTGCTTCCGGTCTACGTCGCCGACCGCTATGCCGGCCTCGAGGCGCGGCCGTTCCCCGACTGCAGCGACGCCGAGGTCGAGCACTATGTGGCCGCCAACGTCTCGGCGGTGCGGGAGGTGGTGGCGCTCGCGCAGCCCGATCTCGCGCTCGCCAACCACCTCGTGATGGGCCCGGCGATCCTCGCTCGTGCGCTCGCCGGGACGGCGGTGCCGTTCGCCGCCAAGGTGCACGGCAGCGCGCTCGAGTACACCGTCAAGCCCAACCGGCGTTTTCTCCCCTGGGCACGCGAGGGGATGCAGGCCGCGCGCACGGTGCTCGTCGGCTCGCGCCATACTGCCCAGAGCCTCTGGGCTGCGCTCGGGGATTCCACGCTCCCGCCAAAGACTCGACTCGGGCCTCCGGGCGTCGACCTCGCGCGCTTCCGTCTGCGATCCCGTGAGGAGGCGGTGGGCGCGCTCGTTGGGCTGCGCGCTCGCCTGGCGCAGAGCGCGAGGCGTCCCGCGTCTGACTCCGGCGCGGGCCGCGATGTGGACTCCAGTGTCGGCCGCGACGTGGACTCCGGCGTGCGCCGCGACGGGGACGCCGGCGCGGATTCGACTTTCGCCGCTGACCCCATCGAGGCAGCGGCGGCGCTTGCCGATCTTGACCCCGACCGCGGGCCGTTGGTCGCCTTCGTCGGGAAGCTGATCGCGGCGAAAGGCATCGATCTGCTGCTCGCCGCCTTTCCGTTGGTGCTCGCGCAGGCGCCGTCCACCCAGCTCGTGGTTGTCGGGTTCGGAGCGTTCCGCGCCGCCGCCGAGGGGATCGTGGACGCCCTCGGCGGCGGTGACCTCGAAGGCGCCCACGCAGCGGCACAGCAGGGTGCGGGACAGCGGATGTCGCAGCTGGAGGCGTTCCTCGTCGCCCTGACGGGCGCCGAGCGCGCCCGCTACCTAGTGGCGGCCAGCGCGATGCGCGAGCAGGTTCGCTTCAGCGGGCGCCTCGAGCACGCTGAGCTCGCCGAGCTGCTGCCCGCGTGCACAGCGCTCGTTGTCCCCTCCACCTTCCCCGAGGCATTTGGGATGGTCGCGGCCGAAGCCGCCGCGTGCGGCGCGCTGCCGATCAGCGCCGCGCACTCGGGCCTGGCCGAGGTCACACGTGAGCTGGAGGCAGCGGTCGCGACCGACCAGCGCGACCTGCTGTCGTTTGCGCTCGGACCCGGGTCGGTCCAGGCGCTCGCGAATCGGCTCGTGCGCTGGCTGGAGATGGACCCGCGGCGACGCGAGGCGACGCGCACCGCGCTCGCCGCGACGGCCGCGCGACGCTACGGCTGGAGCGCCGTCGCCGAGGGCGTGATCGCAGCGGCAGAGGGCCGTCTGGACGCGTTGCCGACAGCGGTCTGAGAGGCACGATGCGGGCGCGCTGACGCGCCGGAGCTCGGATAGAGTTCCGCCGCATGTCGCCGTCGCGCCCGCACCGCCGCGCCCCGACTGCGGTCTCGACGCTGGCCGGACTGGCTGTCGTGATCAGCATGCTGGCGGGCTGCGCACTCAAGACGCACAACGACCCGGTGAACGGCAAGCGGCTGTTCGTCGCCAGGTGCGGATCCTGTCACGAGCTCGCCCATGCGAACACCAAAGGGATCCCGGGACCGCCCAACCTCGACGCGGCGTTCGGTCCCGCGCGCCAGAGCGGCTTCAACGCGAACACGATCCAGGGGATCGTCTACTCGCAGATCCTCAACCCCAATCAGCAGGTCCAAAACGACGCCACGGGGACCTACCGGATGCCGGCAAACCTCGCCAAGGGCCAGGACGCGCGCGACATCGCTGCGTATGTCGGGCTGGTGGCCGGGGTACCTGGTCAGGACTCGGGCCTCCTGGCGACCGCTGTCCTGAGCGCAACGCGCAAGCCGGCTGCCGAGCAGAACGGCAAGCTCGAGATCGACGCCGACCCCACGGGCCAGCTTCAGTACCTCGCGCCATCGGCCGCCGCCAAGGCCGGGCCGGTGACGATCACGATGAAGAACGCATCGAGCATCCAGCACGACATCGCGATCCAGGGCACGGGCGCCAACGCGACCAGCCAGATCGTCGCCAACGGCGCGAGCGCGAGCGTCAGCGTGACCCTCAAGCCCGGCAGCTACACCTTCTACTGCTCGGTGCCCGGCCACCGCCAGGCCGGAATGCAGGGGACGCTGACCGTGAAGTAGCCACGCGCAGCACGGGCCTGCTCTCGCCCTCGTCGCTGCCATCGCGTGCGCCCACCCAGCCGGCCGGTGGCCGCGCCCGCCTACAGCAGCGCCCTGGCGATCGCCACCGTCACCACGATCACCACCATCACGGCGACGACATAGATCAGCAGCCGAAAGGCCTCGCCCTCTGAGCGCAGGGGGTTGAGCACGGCGTCGACGGTCCTCTAGAGCAGGTAGACGGTGCTGTAGACCACGACCCACATGATGTCGACGAAGTGCCAGTAAATCCCTGGAATCTCGACCCCCCGATGCGCCTCGGGGGAGAAGTGACCGCGGAAGGCACGGACGTTGGCGAAGAGCAGCAGCGTGAGGCCGATGAAGACGTGAGCGCCGTGAAGCCCGGTGAGCCCGTAGAAGATCGATCCCTGGGCGGTGTCGTGGGGGGCGAACCCGATGTGCACGTACTCGTTGATCTGCACGGTCAAAAAGGTCATGCCGAGCAGGAACGTCATTAGCAGCCCGGTCTTCATGCCACGCCGGTTGCCCCCCTTGGCCGACGTCAGCGCCCAGTGCATGGTCAACGAGGAGGACAGCAGGATCGCGGCGTTGGTCCCCGCCACCGGGATCGGCAGCGACGTCCCCTTCGCTGGCCAGGCGTCGTGGTTCACCACGCGCAAGAAGAAATACGCGGTGAAGAACGCCGCGAAGAGCATCACTTCGGAGATGATGAAAAGCAGCATCCCCAGCAGTTGCGGATCCACCCGCGAGCTGCGATTGGCCTCCGGCGGGCCGTGGTGGTGGTCGTCGTGCTCGACCGGGATCGACACCGAGGCGGCTTCCATTACGGTGTCACCCCGCTCGCTGGGGCCGGCGCGGCCGCCTCCTCGGACTCGGCGACGACGTGCTCGACGGGGAGCCGTGTCGAGCTGCGTACGCGCTCAATCAGGTTGGAGCGCAGCCAGCCCGATCGCTGATTGGGATAAGTCGAGATCACGATCTCGTCGATGCGAAAGAACTGCACGGCGTTCATGACGGCGTCATAGGGATCGGGGTCGCCGACCATGCCCTCGGCGAGCATCCCGTCGCCCTGGAGCTCCTTCACCAGCGCGCGAAGCTGTCCGCGCGCCCGCGAGGCCGCGCTGCCGTCCTTGCTGGCGAGCGGCACGACGACGATGAAGAGGTGCTCGCGTTGCTCCTGGCTGCGGGCACGCAGATGCTCGTGGAGCTCGCGGCCGCGCGCCGTGCGCGCGGCGACGACGAGCGTGACCACGAACGGGGGGCGATCCTGCTCGAGGTCGATGACGATGTGCTCGACCGGCAGGCCGCTTGCCTGCTCGATCCGCTCGACCAGATCACGCCGCAGCCAGCCTGACGAGGTCGCGGGAAACGTCGAGACGATGATCTCCTCGGGCGCGTGCTCGGCGATGGCGTCCATCGCCGCTGTGAACGGGTCAGGATCGCCGACCTCGCCGAAGGCCTCGACACCACGCTGGCGCATGTAGTCAACGGCGAGGTCGACGCGCACCTGAGCCGCGTCTCTGACGGCGTCGTCATAGACGACAAGCCCGCTCTGGGGGCGGTTGCGCGGAACAACTGCGACGAAGCGCACATCGCCGTGGGCGGCGCGCTCCTGCACGGCTTCCAGCAGCTTGACCCCGCTCAGCGTCTGGTTGGCCACGACCAGCACGGTTCGCTTCATCGCGTCGCTCACTCGCGTGCCGGCCCGTGCGCGGTCCCCGCTGGCCCGTCGCCGCCGCCCCCGACGCCCGCGGCCCCGCCGCTCCCGCCGCTCCCGCCGCCGGCGCTAACCGCGGGCTGGAAGATCCCGTGGACGGCGTCTTGCACGCCGTACTCGTAGGGACCGCCAACGACCGTTGGGATCGTGTCAAAGTTGAACACGGGCGGGGGAGAGGAGACCTGCCACTCCAGCGTCAACGCTCGCCATGGGTTGGCACCCGCGCGCGGACCGCCGCGCCAGCTGGAGATCACGTTGTAGAGGAAGACGAAAGTGCTCAGCCCGAGTGCGAATGCGGCGATCGAAATGAAGAGGTTGAGCCCGGCGAACTTCGAGGCGTAGTCGGCGACCCGGCGAGGCATGCCCTGTAGGCCGAGGATGTGCATGGGCCCGAAGGTCAAGTTGAAGCCGATGAACGTCAGCCAGAAGTGCAGCTTGCCGAGCGTCTCGTCGTACATCCGCCCCGTCATTTTCGGGAACCAGTAGTACACACCAGCGAAGATCGTGAACAGCGATCCGCCAAAGAGCACGTAGTGGATGTGGGCCACGATGAAGTAGGTCCCCGACACATGAATATCGATCGGGATCATCGCGAGCATCACGCCCGAGATTCCACCCAGCGTGAACATCGTCAAAAAGCCGTAGACGAACAGCATCGGGGTGTCGACGCGCAATATTCCTCGCCACAACGTGGCAAGCCAGGAGAAGATCTTGATGCCCGTCGGCACCGCGATGATCGCGGTCGTGATCATCATCGGTATTCGGATCCATGCCTGCATGCCCGAGGTGAACATGTGATGAGCCCACACCGTGAATCCAAGCACGACGATGGCCAGCAGTGAGAAGGCCATCATGCGGTAACCGAAGATCGGCTTGCGCGCCTTCACCGAGAGGACTTCGGAGACGATCCCGAATCCGGGCAGCATCATGATGTAGACGGCGGGGTGTGAATAGAACCAGAATATGTGTTGGTACATGACGACGTTGCCGCCACTGCCAGCGTCGAAGAAGTGGAAGCCGAGCGCACGGTCGAGCAGGACGAGGAACTGGGAGGCGGCGATGAATGGGGTGGCGATGACGACCAGCAGCGATGTGGAGAAGTTCGCCCACACCAGCAATGGCATGCGAAAGAAGCTCATGCCCGGCGCACGCATGGTGATGATCGTCACAAGGAAGTTGAGCGCGGTGGCGATCGAGCTCGCGCCGGCGAACTGCACGGCGATCGTGAAGAACGTCTGTCCCAGGGGGACGTTGGTCGACAGCGGGGCATAGGCCGTCCAGCCCGTGCTGAACGCGCCGCCGGGAGCAAGGAACGATGCCACCATCATGATCCCGGCGATCGGCAGCAGCCAGAAGGACAGCGCGTTGAGTCGCGGGAACGCCATGTCGGGCGCGCCGATCATCAGCGGCAGCACGAAGTTCGCCAGGCCCGCGAACACCGGGATGATGAAGAGGAAGATCAGCAGCGAGGCGTGCACCGAGAAGAGCTCGTTGAAGGAGTTTGCGCTCATGAACTGCGCCCCGGGCGAGGCCAGCTCGGCGCGCATCAGCTCGGCCAGCAGGCCACCCACGAGGAAGAAGAAGAAGGAGTTGACGACGTACTGGATCCCGATCACCTTGTGATCGGTGTTGACGCGGAAGTAGTCGCGCCATGAGTGCGCGCCGTGACCGGAGTGGTCCTCCGGGCGCGTGCGGCGGCCCGCGGCCCAGTAGAACCAGTAGTCGAAGGCGCCGAGCCCGATCAGGAAGGCGAAGGGCACACCGATCAGCGACGTGGTGGTGATCGCCTTGCCGCTGAGCACTGGGGTGTAGCCGGAGACCGCCCGGATCCCGGTCACCAAGCCGTAACAGAGTCCGAAGCCCAGTGGTGTGGTCCAGAGCACGCGATACCAGCCGGGGGCCTTCAGCTTGGCGGCTAGCGGGCGCCGCTGCGGCGTCGTCGGGGGCGGGTGCTGGAGGACGGCGGTGCTCATTGGATGACCCGGTCTAAGTCTCTCATGCCGGCGCTCACTTCGACACCTGCCGGAGGTATGCCACGAGCGCATCGATCTGGGTTGGCTGCAGCACCGCGCCGAAGGTCTGGGGCATCACGTTCGCCGGGTAGCCTTTCTCGATGAAGGCGTTGGGTTGGAGGATCGACTGGCGGATGAACGCCGCCGAGTGCTTGGGCCCCTTGAGGACCTGGTCGAGGTGCGGCCCCACCGTTCCACTGGTGCCGGCGTCGGCGATCGTGTGGCAGCCCCCGCAGCCCAACGAGGAGGTGAACATCTGCTTGCCAAGCGCGGCCGGGGCCTGGCCCGGCGCGGCTGTGACGGGGCCGCCCGCCTTGGCCTCCCAGGCGGCGAACTGGCCCGGGGGCATGACGTGGACGAAGGAGCGCATCGTGCTGTGACCCAGCCCGCAGAGCACGGCGCAGACGATCGGATAGGTGGCCGCTGTGTTCGTCGTTGTCGCGCGGTAGTCGGTCGTGATCCCCGGCACGGCGTCCTCCTGGAGGCGGAAGGCCGGGATCCAGAAGGAGTGGATGACGTCCTTGGAATGGATTCGGAAATAGATGTGTGCGTTGCTGGGGAGGTAGAGCTCGAGCGACTTGACCGGCGGCTGGCCGTTGGCCCGTGGATAGGAGAACGTCCACGTGAACTGCTGACCGGTGACGTCGACGATCATCTCGTTGGCCTTCTTCTTCTCGTTGGAGTGCAAGACGGTGAAGGCATAGGTGCACAACGACAAGAGCAGGATCGCCGGCAGCGCCGTCCAGACCACTTCGAGCCTCGTGTTGCCGTGAATCGGCGGCCCGTCCATGTTCTCCTGACCCGGGCGCATGCGGAACTTCCAGACGCTGAAGACGACGACGGTCTCCACCAGCACGAAGATCGGCACCGACACGATCAGCATGACCTTGTAGAGCCGATCGACGTTGCGGGCCTGTGCCGTGGCCGCCGCCGGGAACCAGTGCACGACGTCGAGCACGATGAACAGCAGCACGCCCGTGCCGACCAAGAAGAAGGCCAGCATCTGCAGGATCAGGCGCCGGTCGCGCATTAGCCCAGGACCTCCTTCGGCATCGCGCGGCATCCTACGTGACCGTCGCGACGCGCGCCCCCCGTCTGCTGAACTTGCCGTAGGCGGCTGGGGCCAGGCCGTGGCGGCGACGAAACGCCTTGGCGAACTGGGCCGACTGGCGATAGCCGACCTGGCGGGCGACGTCGGCAACCGCCAGCTCGCCATGGGCGAGCAGCTCCGCGGCGCGATCCATGCGCACATTGGCCAGATGGGAACGGAACGTCGTCTGGCCGATCTCCGCGTAGGCGCGCTGGAGCTGGCGCCGCGAAGATGCCAGTCGTTGCGCGATCTCGTCGAGGTTTACGTCGGTGGCGTACTCGTTCTCCACGATCGCCACGGCGTCCTCGAACAGGCTGGCGCGTTGGCGGATCGTGGCTGGGCGGTGACGCGTCGTCAAGTTGGCGCGTACGCGCGCGTCGCCGCGGCGAGCGAGCGTCAGTCGTGTTGGCGTGGCAGGTCGTCGATAGCGTGACGGGTGTCGCGGATCCAGCGCACCAAGGACAGCACGAAGATGACCAGCCCGACAATCGTGATGCCGATGCCCAGCGCCAGTCCGATGACCGCGAGCGCGAGCCCGAAGGCGTTGATGAGCGGAACTGCGGTCGGTCCGGGAAGGTGGATCTCTTCTGCCACCGGAGGCGCCTCCGAGCCGGCGACATCGGGTCCGTCGGCCATCAGGAGATGTAGATGTAGGCCGCCACGAACGTGATTCCAAACATGAACACGCTCACGCCCGCGACGATCAGTCCGGTGCGCAGGTTGCGGCGGGCTAGCTCACGGTCCACGGGCGCGAAAGTCTAGATCAGAGCGGGAGCGGGAGGTGGATCAGCTTGACGTCGATGACCATGGCGGCGAACAGCAGCGCCAGGTAGAGCAACGAGAAGAGGTAGAGCCGCAGCGCCGAGCGCCGGTCGGCCCGCCTCCACAGCGCGGCGGCCAGCCAAACGAATCCAGCTGACAAGGCGAGCGAGACCACCACGTAGAAGCTGCCCAGCAGCCCGCCGCACGCCGGCAGCTGGGAGACCGCGTAGAGCAGGCCGGAGTAGAGCAGGATCTGACGGCGCGTCTCGCGCTCGCCTTTGGCAACAGGCAGCATTGGCACGCCGGCCTTCGCGTAGTCGTCGCGCATCAGCAGCGACAGCGCCCAGAAGTGCGGCGGCGTCCAGTAGAAGACGAGCGCGAAGAGATAGAGCGCCGTGGGGTCCAGGCCGCCCCGGACCGCTGCCCATCCGACGAGCGGTGGCACCGCGCCCGCCGCCCCGCCGATGACGATGTTCTGCGGCGTCGTGCGCTTGAGCCAGATCGTGTAAACGCCGACGTAGCCGACGAAGCCCGCGAAGGAGAGCGCGGCTGCGATCGGGTTGACCAGCAGCCAGAGCTCTAGCACCGACAGCGCCGCCAGCGCGAGGCCGAAGCAGAGCGCGGCGGCTGGCGCGATCCTCCCGGCCGGAATCGGCCGGGAGGCGGTCCGCGTCATCGTCGCGTCGATGTCGCGGTCCCAGTAGTGGTTGACCGCCCCCGCCCCCCCCGCTGACATGTATCCGCCGAGACAGGTCGCGGCGATCAGTCCAAGCGAGGGTGAGCCGGCCACCTCCATCGTGGTCACCGTCGTGAGCAGCAGCAGCGACTGGACCTTGGGCTTGGTCAGCACGAGGTAGTCCGCAGCGACCCCCAGCCAGTGTGGGGCCACGCGCGCAGCTGTCAGTGATCCCGCGGACGCATCGCCGCTCGGCGGGACCGGAAGCGGCGCGCTGCTCACGCGCTCACTGTCTCGCGGGCAGCTTCGCCACCTACGCGCTCGCTGTCGCGCTGTATTGCGCGGCGCAGGTCCTGCATCGGCTCGACGGAACGCACCCGTGGGATCGCATCGAAGTTGTTGGCCGGCGGTGGAGAGGGTGTGAACCACTCGAGCGTGTTGCCCTTCCAGGGATCCGGACCAGCGACCCTCCCGTGGCGCAGCGAGCGCACGACGTTGATGAGGGTGAGTCCGATGCCAGCGGAAAGGATGAAGGAGCCGATCGTCGAGACGAGGTTGTAGCCCGTCCAGCCCGCACTGGCCGGATACTCGTAGACGCGTCGCGGCATGCCCGACAGCCCGAGCGAGTGCTGGACCAGGAAGGTGACGTTGAAGCCGATCAAGATCGTCCAAAACGACGCCTTCCCGAGGCGCTCGGAGAGCATCCGCCCGGACATCTTCGGGAACCAGTAGTACAGCCCAGCGAAGACCCCGAAGACCGACCCGCCGAAGAGCACGTAGTGGATGTGTGCGACGAGGAAGTAGGTGTCGTTGAGCACCCAGTCGACGGGGAACATCGCGAGCATCACGCCGGAGATCCCCCCGATCACGAAGGTCCCGATCAGCCCGCACGCGAACATCAGAGCCACGCGGAACTCCACCGCTCCTTGCCATAGCGTGGCTATCCAGTTGATCAGCTTGATCCCCGTTGGTACTGCGATCAGCATCGAGGAGATCATGAAAAACGCGAACACGATCGTGGAGATCGGCCACGTGAAGAGGTGGTGACCCCACACGAGCATGCCCAGGAACGCGATCGCCACGGTCGATGCGGCGATCGCCTTGTAGCCAAATATCGGTTTGCGGGCGAACACCGGCAGCACCTCGGAGACGATGCCGAACGCTGGCAGCACCATGATGTAGACAGCGGGGTGCGAGTAGAACCAGAACAGGTGCTGATATAGCAACGCCGATCCCTCGCGTATCCCCGAGCCGGGCACGCTTGGTATGAAGAAGTGGGTGCCATAGTGGCGATCGGTCAGCAGCATCAGCAACGCCGCCGTCAGCGCGGGCGATGCGACTACCACCAGATAAGAGGTGACGAGCATCGCCCAGCCGAATAGTGGCAACCGGCTCCACCCCATCCCGGGAGCGCGCATGTTGTGAATCGTGGCGATGAAGTTGATACCGCCGAGGATCGAGCTCAGCCCGATGAGGTGGATTGCCACGATGAACGCGTCGGAGCCGCCGCTGTGTGAGTACTGCACCGATGACAGTGGCGGGAAGTTCCACCAGCTCGCCTCCGGCGGATTGAAGAAGAGCGAGCCGTAGAGCACGAGCCCCCCGAACAGCAGCATCCAGAACGACCACGCGTTGACCCGCGGGAACGCCATGTCGCGGGCCCCGATCATCAGCGGAATCACGTAGTTGGCGAAGCCTGCGAACACGGGGATGATGAAGAGGAAGATCATCGTCGTGCCGTGCAGGGTGAAGAGCTCGTTGTAGCGCTGCGGGGTGAGGAAGGTGTTGTCGGGGGCCCCGAGCTGGACGCGCAGCAGCAGCGCCTCCACGCCGCCGATTACGAAGAAGGCGAAGGTCAGATAGAGGTACAGAATCCCGATCCGCTTGTGATCGGTGCCGGTCACCCACTCGATCCAGCTCAGGCGCTTGCGCGGCACCGAGTGCGCAACCACCTGCGGCCGCGGCTTGAGCACAACTGTGGTGTCAGTGGCGGCCATGATCAGGGGGCGGTGGTCACGTTACAGCCGGGGGGGATGTAGCTGGGTCCCACCGGCTCGGCGAGCTGGAGCTGGAGCTCGTGTGCGGTCGGCGGCGCGGCGGCGGAGCCGCCCTGGCGGGTTTGCAGGGCGCGCTCGTCGCTGACGTCTTTGTTGGCCTGCGTGATGGCCGCCTTCTGCGTATCCACCCAAGTCTGGTACTGGTCGACCGGCACAGCACAGACGTGGGCGACCATGTTGGCGTGACCCTGGCCGCAGAGCAGTGCGCACTGGCCGTAGTAGACGCCGGGCTTTGAGATCTTGAACCAGGTGTGGTTGGTATAGCCGGGAATTGCGTCGATCGCGCCCCCGAGCTTGGGGATCCACCACTGGTGGGCCACGTCTGACGCCTCGAGGTCCAGCAAGACCGTGGTGTTGACGGGCACGTACATCGTCTCAAAGGAGGAGGCGCCGTTGGGATAGTCGTAGCGCCAAACGAACTGCTGGCCGTTGACGTGAATGCGCAGCGCGTTGCCGCCCGGTGGCGCCGGCTGGTTGAGCGCGGCGAACTCGGCGTCGCCTGCGAGCGCGAGCCCGGCAGGGCCGCTGCGCGCCGGGTTTTTGATGACCGAGAGCTGGATGAAGACGAGAACGGTGAGGACCGTCACCAGCACCACGGCGCCAGCCGTCCAGGCCGTCTCGAGTCGGGTGTTGCCGCGGATCTGGGCAGCGACCTGGTCCTTGCGGGCGCGGAAGCGAGCGAGCGCGACGATCAGGCCGATCTCGACGGCGAGGAAGACGACGAAGCCCATGATCAGGGCGACCGTGTACAGGCTGTCGGTGTGGCTTTGATTGGGCGAGGCCCCGGGTTGGGGCAAGAGCGCGCGAGCCGACGCTACGGGGACGAGCACGGCGCAGGCGACCAGGACGCCCAGCGCGACGGGCGCTGCGAGGCGCGCCGCAAGGGCGCTGCGCAGCAGGCGCGGGCGCGCGCACCGGGAGGGGCGCTGGGTGCGGTCGGGCCGGCGCAAGGCGGACGGCATATTACCCGCGCGAAGCGGCGGCCCGCCCGGCGATCAGCGACCCTCGAAGACGGCCGGGCGCTTCTCGGCGAACGCGACGACGCCTTCCACGAAGTCGGTCGTCGCTGCCTGCTGCTGCTGGATCTCGGCCTCGAGCTCGAGCTGGGCCTCGATACCGGCGAATACGCGAGCGTTGAGCTGGCGCTTGGCCCCGGCGTAGGATCGGGTCGGTCCCGCGGCCAGGCGCTCCATCAACGTTGCCACCTCGCCCTCCAGGCGATCATCGTCGACGACCCGGTTGATGAGGCCCCACGCAAGCGCCTGCTCGGCGTCCACGCGCTCGCCGAGCATCGCCATCTCGATCGCCCGCGTGAAGCCGATGCGTGCAGGGACGAACACCGAGGAGCCACCATCGGGGACCAGCCCGATGTTGACGAAGGCGAGCAGGAAGTACGCGCTGCGGGCGGCGACGATCAGATCGCAGGCGAGCGCGAGCGAGCACCCGATCCCGACTGCGGCGCCGTTGACTGCGGCCACGACCGGCTTCTCCATCCTGCGGATCGCCAGGATGATCGGGTGGTAGCGCTCCCGCAGTACGGTCTGGACATCGGGATGGCCATCTGGCCTGGGGTCGAAGCCGGCCTTGAGGTCGGCACCGGAGGAGAAGCCGCGCCCGGCGCCGCCGATCTCCACTGCGCGCACGTCGGGGTCGTCGGCGACGGCGCGCACTGCAGCCAGCAGGTCGTGGCCAAACTGCTTGTCCCAGGCATTCATCGTCTGCGGGCGGTTGAGCTCGACGCGCGCGGCGTTATCGCGTCGCAGCACGGTCACCGTCTCGTACTCGTGGGTAGGCTCGTAGGCGCTCATGACCGCGGACCCTATCGGTGGGGGGATGGATCTCCTCGCCCGGGCGCTGCGTTATCCGTTCCCGGCCCCCGATCGCTCCATCAGCCTGCGCGATGGACTGCAGACGCCCCTCGATCCCTCCCGCGCGCGCTGGCAGGGGCGCCGCGCAATCCTCGCCTACGGCGCCAACGCGGCGCCCGAAGCGCTCGCGCTCAAGCTCGGACTTGACGCCCACCTCGATCTCCTGCGGGGAACCCTGCACGGCTTCGACGTCGTCTACTCGGCCCACCTGAGCGCCTACGGCGCAATCCCGTCGACGCTGCGGCGCAGCTCCGGCACGAGCATCGCCGCCTATGTCCTGCTGCTCAGCGACGACCAGCTCGCCAGGCTGCATACGACCGAGCCCAACTACAAGTTCGTCGCGCTCTCGGGACTGGAGATCACGATCCACGGACTCGAGCACGACGCAGGCCCGCAGCTGCGGCTCGACGGCGCTTACGTCTCGCGTCACGGCTCCCTGGCCGTCGCCGGGCGGGAGCTGGCCGTGCAAGCAATCCCGGCGCGTCAGCGCCGGCTGCCAGCGGCGGGCGAGCGCGACGCGCTGAAGCTTGCCCGCGATCGCCTCGCGCCGGGGATCGGCCTGGCCGAGTTCGTCGCGATCGCGGTCAGCGACGCTGAGCAGCGCGATCAGTGGACGGCTGCGCTGCGACGCGATGCGATCGCCGCGCCCTGAGTGGGCGATCGCGGCAGTGCCCGACGGCCTTATATCCTGCGCGCCCGGTGCGCACATCGACGGCCATTCGAGCGAGCGCGCTCGCGGTCGTCGCCGCCGGTGTCGCTCTCCCGCCGCTGCGCGGGAGGCTGAGGCTGCCCAACTGGGCGGTGATCACCGCCGCCGCGGCTGCGCCGGCGGCGCTGTGCGTCGTCGCTGAGCCCTCGCGGCATCGAGACGTCAGCGTCTGCGTCTTGCAGATGTGGGCGTATATCGCGGCCTACGAGATGCCCGCCGACGAGCCGGACTTACAGCGCTCGCACGTCCACATCCGCTACCCCGTAGTGCTCGACCGCGTCATCGGCGTCGGCAAGATCCCCTCGGTGCGCCTGCAGCGCCGCTATCACGCGGTCGACCGCTTGCGCGGCTACGAGCGCGTGCTTGTGTGGTCTCACTGGCTGTGGTTCATGGTGCCCCACGGCACCGTGATCGCTGTGCTGCTGCGGCGGCGGGAGCGCTTCGCCGCCTCGGCGGCGCGGATGTATGCGGTCTTTGACCTGGGCGCGATCGTCTACTGGCTGCTGCCGACGGCGCCGCCGTGGTATGCCGCCGAGCTGGGGTTGCTGGACGATGGCGACACTCGCCGGCTGCGGCGATTGATGCTCGAGTACGGCGAGGAGTTCTGGCGCGACGGCTGGGGTCCCATCTACAGTCTGCTGGCCGGGAACCCACTCGCAGCCATGCCGTCGCTGCATTTCGCCACCTCCGTGATGAGCGCCCACCTGCTCACCGAGCAGGGTCCGTTGGCCGGCGCGATCGGCTGGACCTACGCGCTGACGCTGGCGATTGCGCTCGTCTATCTCGGAGAGCACTACGTCGTCGACATCATCGGCGGCGTCGCGCTCACCGAGGCCGTCCGCCACGCCGCTCCGCGCTTGACGCCCGCGGCTACGGCGCTGGTCTCCCGCCTCGACCACCTGCGCGCCCTCGCGCGAGGCTGAGCGACGATGGAGGGCACGCCCGAGAGAGCGGATCTCCCCCCCGCCGGCGAGGAGATGCCGCGCATCTACCTCACTCGCAGGGCGATCATCGCTCTGGGATTGTTCGTCGCGTCCGCGCTGGCGCTCTTCTACTTCGTCGTGCCGCGCCTCGCGGGCGCCGGCAAGACGTGGGATCGCCTGGATCGGGGCGATCCAGCGTGGCTGGGGGTCGCGGTCGCCCTCGAGCTGGTCTCCTTCGTCAGCTACGTGGCGCTCTTTCGAGCCGTCTTCATCAGGGGGGAGACGCGCGTCGGCTGGCGCGAGAGCTATCAGATCACGATGGCCGGTCTGGCCGCGACGCGGCTGTTCGCGGCCGCCGGGGCGGGCGGGATTGCCCTCACCGCGTGGGCGCTGCGGCGATCGGGGATGGCGACGCGCGTGGTGGCCGTGCGCATGATCGCCTTCAATGCGCTGCTCTACACCGTCTACATGGTCGCGCTTGTGGTGATCGGGATCGGATTGCGTGTGGGCCTGCTGGAGGGAGGTGCGCCGTTCGGGATCACCGTCATCCCCGCCGCCTTTGGCGCCGCGATCCTGATCCTGATGTCTGTCCTGTCGGCTTTGCCGGCGGGCTTCGAGCGCCGATTGCAGAGGCAGGACAGGCGCTCCAGCCGCTTTGCGAAGCTGCTCGCGCGCGCCGCATCGGTGCCCGTCTCGGTTGCCGAGGGCACGCGCGCGGCGATCCGGCTGGTGCGCACACGCGACCCGGCCCTGCTCGGCGCGATCGGCTGGTGGGGGTTCGACATCGCCACGCTGTGGGCGAGCTTTCACGCGTTCGGCCACGCGCCGCCCTGGGCGGTCATCATCATGGGCTACTTCGTCGGCATGCTCGCCAACGTGTTGCCATTCCCCGGCGGGATTGGCGGAATCGAGGGCGGCATGATCGGCGCCTTCCTCGCTTTCGGCGTCAGCGGCAGCCTCGCCCTGGTGGCGGTGATCACGTACCGGGCGTTCGCCTTTTGGCTACCCACGATCCCCGGTGCGATCGCCTATCTGCAGCTGCGACGCACCGTGCGCCACTGGCGTCGAGACCCCGCTGTTGCGTGAGCAGGCGTGCCCGCCTTGACCGGCTTGCGCTGGGCACTATACTTTATGAAGTAATACTAACACGGAGCGTCTGAATGCCTGATCCCGAGAACGTCCTCATCATCGGCAGCGGTCCCGCCGGCTATACCGCGGCGCTGTACACCGCGCGCGCGAACCTGCAGCCGCTGGTCATCGAGGGCTTCCTCTGGGGCGGACTGCTGCAGCAAACGACGGATGTCGAGAACTACCCGGGCTATCGCGACGGGGTCATGGGCCCGGCGATGATGCAGGAGTTCCGTGACCAGGCCGAGCGCTTCGGGGCGCGCTTCGTCACCGACCAGGTGACCGCGGTGACGCTTGCCGACCTCCCCGGTGGCGTGCACCGCGTCTACGTCGGCGAGGACGAGTACCGCGCGCGCACGGTCGTGCTGGCGATGGGCGCCGAGCACCGCAAGCTCGAGGTCCCCGGCGAGCAGGAGCTGAGCGGTCGCGGCGTGAGCTACTGCGCGACCTGCGACGCCGCCTTCTTCAAGGACCGCGAAATCGTTGTGGTTGGCGGTGGAGACTCGGCAATGGAGGAGGCGATCTTCCTCTCGAAGTTCGGCTCGCGCGTGACGGTCGTGCACCGTCGCGACGAGTTCCGCGCGTCCTCGATCATGCTCGAGCGCGCGCGGGCGGCCGACAACCTCGAGTTCCTCACGCCATATGTAGTGGAGGAGCTCGCCGCCGACGATGGCAAAGGGCTGACGACCGTGCGTGTGCGCCACGCCGAGAGCGGTGAGACGAAGGAGATCGCCGCGGCCGGCGCCTTCATTGCCGTCGGACACGAGCCGCAGTCGGGGATCGTCCGCGGCCAGGTCGACGTCGACGAGGCGGGCTACGTCGTCACCCAGGACAGGAGCACGCGTACCAACCTCCCGGGCGTGCTGGCGGCCGGCGACGTTGTCGACCACACCTACCGCCAGGCGGTTACAGCCGCGGGATCAGGCTGTCAGGCGGCGCTCGATGCCGAGTGGTATCTGCGCGACACGCCCGAAGTCCCGGTCCCCGATGCGATGCCCGCCGGCCCTGTTCCCGAGTCTCACTGGGCAGCTCCGCGCGTGTAGTGCGCGCGGCGGCAGCGTCAGCCCGCGCTCGGCGTTGGGTCGTGGAATCCGGCCCCCGTGCTCTCGCCCAGGCGCCCGGCCAGCACGTGGCGGCGTAGCAGCGGGGCTGGGCGGTAGCGCTCCTCGCGGTATTCCTCGCCGAGGCCCTCGAGCAGCTCGAGCACGTGATCGAGCCCGAGCGCATCGGCGCGCGCGAGCGGCCCGACGGGGTGGTTGAGGCCCAGCCGCATGCCAGCGTCGACGTCCGCGGGGGTGCCGATGCCCTCGCCGACGGCGAAGGCCGCCTCGTTGGCAAGTTGGCAGACGATCCGCCCGAGCACCAGGCCGGGGGCGTCGCCCACCCATTCCGCGAGACGCCCCAGCGAGCCGAAGAATTCGACGGCCCGCTGGCTCGCCAACGCCGAGCTCGTCTGCGTCCGCGTCAGCTCGACCAGCCCGGAGGATGGCAGCGTGTAGAAGCCGACCGCCGAGCCCGCCGGATCGAGCATCCCCAGCGAGCCCTCGGCGCACAGCACGACCCGGGGCCCGCTCTGCCAGGCGGCGTCGTCCTCCAACGCGCCTCCGACGCAGTCCACGACCAGCCACGCCGGCTCTTCCGAGGTCCGCTCGGGGTCGGCCAGCGTCCAGCCCGCCGCGCCCGCGCCCGCGCGCAGTGCCTCGGCGTGGACGCCGCCGCCGATGATCGCCAGCGGTCCTGCCCCGCCGCCTCCGCCAGCAGGCAGCTCGGGATCCTCCGGCCGGTGGGGGCCGCCGCGGTAGTCATAGAACCCGCGCCCGGTCTTGCGCCCGAGGCGCCCCGCGGCGACCATGCGGGCTGTCAGCGGAGAGGGCCGCCAGCGCGGCTCCCCGAAGCTCTGCGCGAAGAACGAGCGCGCCACCTCGAGCCCGGTGTCGATGCCAACGAGATCCATCAGCTCGAAGGGGCCCATGCGAAAGCCGCCGCCCACCCGGCAGATGCGGTCGACCTGCTCGGGCTCGGCGATGCGTTCGCTGACGAGCCTCAGCGCTTCGAGGCCGAAGGGGCGATTGCAGCGGTTGACGAGGAAGCCGGGACCGTCGGCGGCGTCGATCACGTGGCGCGCCATCGCCCTGCCGGTGGCGCGTGCGAGCTCGAGCGCGACGGCATCGGAGTCGGGGCCCGCGACGACCTCGAGCAGGCGCATCACGGGCGCGGGATTAAAGAAGTGCATCCCCACCACCCGCTGGGGCCGAGCACACACGCCGGCCAGCGCGGCGATCGGCAGAGAGGACGTGTTGGTCGCAAGCACGCAGCGCTCGGAGACAATCGATTCCAGCGCTCCGAACAGCTCGTGCTTGAGCTCGAGGCGCTCGGGCGCGGCCTCGATCACGAGCTCGCAATCGGCGAGCGCGTCGATTGAGGGGGCGGCTTCCAGCCGCCCCGCGGCGGCGTCTGCGTCGTCGGGAGCCAGCCGGCCACGCTCGGCGGAGCGCGCTAGCGCTGCGCGAATCGACTCCAAGCCGCACTCCAGGGCGTCGCCGATCGGGTCGTGGAGGAGTGTGCGGGCGCCGGACTGGGCGGCGAGCTGGGCGATGCCCGCACCCATCGTCCCCGCGCCGAGTACGCCGATCGTGCGCGCGGGGGTAGCGCTCACCGTTCGCTCACTGCGGGACGAGCGCGTTGATCCCGGTCGCGGCTCGGCCGATGATCAGCTTCTGGATCTGCGAGGTGCCCTCGTAGAGGGTCGTCACGCGCACGTCACGGAAGTAGCGCTCAACGGGGTGGTCATCTACATACCCCGATCCACCGTGGACCTGGATCGCTGTGTTCGCGCAGGCGACGGCAGCCTCGGTGGCGTAGAGCTTGGCGATCGACGTCTCGGTGGTGTTCGGGCGCCCCGCGTCCTTGAGGAAGCCGGCGCGCCAGGTGAGCATCCGCGCCGCATCGGTCTGCACGACCATCTCGGCGATCATCGCCTGGACGAGCTGGAAGGAGGCGATCGGCCGTCCGAACTGCTCGCGCTCGCGCGCGTATGCCGTCGAGTGCTCGACGCAGCCCTGACAGATGCCCACGCACCCCGCTGCGACGCTGTAGCGCCCGGAGTCAAGCGCCGACATCGCGACCTTGAAGCCGTCACCGACGTTGCCGAGGACGGCGTCGTCGGGCACCTCGACCTCGTCGAGCGCGAGCGACGCGGTGTCGGACCCATGCAGCCCCATCTTGCCGTGGATCTCCTGGCTGGAGAAGCCGGGGTGCTCGGTGTCGACGAGGAAGCAGGCGAGGCCGCGGTGCGCGAGCGCAGGGTCGGTCTGGGCGAAGATCAACGCGACGCGGGCGTGGTTGCCCATCGAGATCCACATCTTCTGGCCGGAGATCGACCAGCCGCCGTCCCGGCGCTTCGCACGCGTGCGCTGGTTGGCGGCGTCGGAGCCCGTGTCGGGTTCCGTCAGCCCGAAGCAGCCAAGCCACTCGCCGGAGCACAGCTTGGGGAGGTAGTGCTGCTTCTGCTGCTCGGTGCCCCAGCGCAGGATCGACGAGCACACCAGCGACGTCTGCACGGAGACGACCGTGCGCATCGCCGAGCACGCGCGGCCCACCTCCTCCACGATCAGTCCATAGGTCAGATAGTCAAGGCCGGCGCCGCCGTACTCGCGGGGCATGATCGCCCCGAGGTATCCCTGCGCGGCGAGCTTGGCGATCAGCTCCAGGTCGAAGTGGGCGTTGCGGTCGTTCTCGCGAGCGCGTGGGACGATTTCGCCGTTGGCGAAGTCGCGGGCCGTTTCGCGAACCAGCTTCTGCTCGTCGCTGAGATCGAAGTCCATTTGCGGCGAAGCCTACGTGGCGCGCTGCTTCGACGATTTCGTGTGGTGCTTAGACGGCCTCGATGATCGTCGCCAGTCCCATGCCGACGCCGATACACAGGGTCGTGAGCCCGTAGCGCAGACCACGCTCGCGCAGCTCGAAGGCCAGCGTCCCCACCAGCCGGGCGCCCGAGCACCCGAGCGGGTGGCCGATCGCGATCGCGCCGCCGTTGACGTTGAGCTTCTCGGGCGCAATCTCCAGCTCCCGCGCGCAGGCCAGCGCCTGTGAGGCGAACGCCTCGTTGAGCTCGACGAGATCGATGTCCTCCATCTCCAGACCGGCGCGCGCGAGCGCAGCGTGCGTCGCCGGGATCGGACCCGTGCCCATGATCGCCGGGTCCACCCCGGCGGCGGCGCACGCCACGATCCGCGCGAGCGGCTCGCGCCCGAGCTCCTCGGCAGCCGCCGGCGAGGCGACCACCAGGCAGGCAGCGCCGTCGTTGAGCGGCGAGGCGTTACCCGCGGTTACCGAGCCCCCCTCGCGGAAGATCGCTGGCAGCTCGGCGAGCCGCTCCAGCGTGGTGTCGGCGCGGGGACCCTCGTCGGTCTCCAGCACGGCGGTCGCGGACCCGTGCTCGCCATTGACTGCCACGATCTCGCGCTCGAAGACCCCGGCCTCGCGCGCGGCGACCGCGCGCTCGTGGGAGCGCAGGGCAAAGCGGTCCTGGTCGGCGCGCGTGATCTCGTAGCGCTCGGCGACGTTCTCGGCGGTCTCGCCCATGCTCTCGGTCGAGTAGCGCTCGGCCATGCGCCGGTTCACGAAGCGCCAGCCGATCGTGGTGTCGGCCGTCTCCGGCACGCCGCGACCAAACGCGCGGTCGGCCTTCAGCGTGACAAGCGGCGCCCGCGTCATCGACTCCACGCCCCCGGCGAGCACCAGCTCCGCGTCGCCGAGCTGCACGGCCCGCGCGGCCTGATTGACCGCCTCCAGGCCCGAGGCGCAAAGACGGTTGACGGTCACGCCTGGGACCTCAACCGGCAGGCCTGCGAGCAGCGCGGCCATGCGCGCGACGTTGCGGTTGTCCTCGCCCGCGGCGTTGGTGGCCCCGAAGACGACATCGTCCACGCGGTCGCCCGCGATTCCGTTGCGCTCCAGCGCCGCGGCGATCACCGTCGCGGCGAGGTCGTCGGGACGCACGTGGGCCAGCGCCCGCCCGTAGCGGCCGATCGGCGTGCGTGCCATGTCGAGGATGAGTGCGTCGGTCACGGGCGCGATGCTACGCGCACGGGGTTAGACTCGCGAGCAACGTGGACCCCTTCGCCGTGATCATTCTCGGCGGGATCGGCGTCGTCGTCGTGGCGCTGGTGCTGCTAGGGCGCTTCTATCCAGGCTCGGGCGCCGACCAGCTCGACTGGAGACCGGCGCGCTCGCCCGAGGTCGAGTTCGAGCTGGAGTTGCGCGACGTTCAGCAGATGATCGACGCCCAGAACGTCCGCCGGCGCGCGCGCGGCGAGGCCGAGCTAACCGAGACCCAGATCCACGAGCGCATCGAGGCCGACCGCTTTGCGGCCAGCGCCCGCCGCGATGCGTACGTCGCCGAGTCCGACCTCGAGGAGATGCTCGCGGCGACGAACACACGCCGGCGCAGGCGCGGTCTCCCCGACCTCACGGTCGCCCAGCTCGAGGACGAGATCGCGCGTCGCGGACTCGGGTCCGGTTGAGTCTCGTCGGCGCGGGCCTCGCGTGGCGCGGGTCCTGATCGTTGGCTGCGGCTGTCGCGGACGCCTGCTCGGTCGCCTGCTTGCCGCCGACGGCCACGCTGTTCGCGGCACCTCCCGCGGGCATGCCGGAACGCTCGACATCGCCGCGGCGGGGCTCGAGCCCTGGCTCGGGGACCCCGACCGCATCGCCAGCCTCACCGCCGCGCTTGACGCCGTCACGATCCTCTGCTGGCTGCTCGGCTCCGCGCGAGGCGATGCGGCTTCGCTGGCTGCGCTGCACGCGTCGCGGCTCGAGCGGATGCTCGAGGAAGCCGTCGACACGACGGTGCGCGGCGTCGTCTACGAGGCAGCGGGGTCGGTGCATGCGGGGGTGCTCGCACGCGGGGGCGAGCTCGTCGGCGAGGCGAGCGCACGTTGGAGCATCCCGACCGCGACGATCGACCACGATCCCGCCGATCACGCGGGCTGGCTGCGTGCCGGAAAGGGCGCTGTCGACGGTCTCCTGGGTGCTCGAGGGCGCTATACTCGAAGGCGAAATACATAAAAGCCGATAGAGATTCAGGAGGTGGAGGAGATGGCGGACTACGCCAAGGACGTGCTGGTGGACACAGAGTGGCTCGAGGCCCACCTCGACGACGATTCCATCCGCGTCGTCGAGGTCGATGAGAACCCGGCCCTTTATGCCGAGGCGCACATCCCGGGGGCGATCGGCTTCGACTGGAAGACCGACCTGCAGGACCAGGTCAAGCGCGACTTCCTCGACCCGCGGGAGTTCGGCGAGCTGTTCGGCTCGCGCGGCATCTCCAACGACCACACGATCGTCCTCTACGGCGATCGCAACAACTGGTTCGCGGCCTACACCTACTGGTATCTGAAGTACTACGGCCACGACAACGTCAAGCTGGTCAACGGGCCCCGGGAGAAGTGGATCGCCGAGCAGCGACCGACCACGACCGACCTCCCCTCCTACGAGCCCACCAGCTTCAACGCGACACCCGGAGACGACAGCATCCGCGCCAAGCGCGACGAGGTCTACGCCGCGCTCGACAGCGACACGCGCCTGGTCGACGTGCGCTCTCCGGGGGAGTACTCCGGCGAGCTGATCGCGATGCCCGGGTACGAGCAGGAGGGCGCCCAGCGCGGTGGACACATCCCCGGCGCGGCGTCGGTCCCCTGGGCCCAAGCAGTGCAGGAGGACGGCACCTTCAAGTCGGCCGACGAGCTGAGCGCGCTCTACAGCAGCAAGGACGTGCTCTCCAACGGCAACCCGATCATCGCCTACTGCCGCATCGGCGAACGCTCGGCACACACCTGGTTCGTGCTCCACGAGCTGCTCGGGCGCGATGACGTCAAGAACTACGACGGCTCGTGGACGGAGTGGGGCAACCTCGTCGACGTGCCGATCGAGAAGAGTGTCTGAGGCGGGCTGCGCCGCGCGAAACGGTTAGTGGTCGCTCAGGCGATCCAGCAGCTCGGCGACGATGCGGGCGGTAGCGCCCCAGATGAGCGCACCGCCGACCTCGTAGACATCGGTGCGGATCGGCACACCACGCCGGATCAGCCGGCGGCGGGCGTGGCTCGCCGCAACCGCGCGCAGCGGCAGCTCCAGCACTTCGGCCACCTCGCGCGCGCTCGGGCTCCAGCGCTGGCCGGGCTCGATCAGGCCGACGAAGGGGTAGACCGCGTAGCCCGTCACGAACGTGGGAGTTGGTGTGAGCGCACCGACCACATGCACGCCCGCGGGGTCGAGGCCGATCTCCTCGTGAGCCTCGCGCAGCGCCGTGCTGATCAGGTCTGAATCGGCGTCGTCGCGGCGCCCACCGGGAAACGAGATCTCGCCGGCGTGGCGGCGAAGGTCCTGGCGGCGGCGGGTGAGGACCGCGTGCAGCTCCCCGCCAGCGACGAACAGCGGAACGAGCACTGCGGCGATCGTTGCACCGTGAACCTCGAGCTCAGCCGCCTCGGCGGGATCGAGCAGGACGGCGGAGAGCGACTCAACGTCTGGGCTCAGCGCGCCCCGCTCATGACCTCAACGCGCTCGGCGAACATGACCTCACCGTCGAGGGTGCGGTGTACCGGACACTTGGCCGCAATCGTGCGCAGACGCTCGACCTGCTCGTCGGAGAGGGTGTCGGGCAGGCGCATGACCAGGTCGAAACGCGTGGGGCAGCCCCGCTCGGCCGGGACGTACTGGACCTCGACCTCGACGCCGCCGATGTCCCATCCCTTGCGGCCGGCGTACATCTCCATCGTCACCGCCGTACACGAGGCCAGGCTTGCGGCGAGCAGCTCCTGCGGGCTGGGGGCGGTGTCGTCGCCACCCTTGTCGAGCCCTTCGTCGACCGCGGTGGTGTGGTCGTTGATCCTAATGTCGTGCTGGTAGCCGCTGGAGTTGCGGCGGCGGGCGAGTGCCTTCATTTCTTCCTTCTCTGGTCGGGTGTCCGAGCAACCTCCAATCGTAGTCCGAGTCGGATCGCCTACTCCTCGTCGAGCGGATTGAACAGCAGTCCGGTGAGGATCTTGGGAAAGAAGTACGTCGACTTTGGCGGCATCGACTCCCCAGCGGCGGCGATCGCGCGGACCTGTTCGACCGGCGGCGGCGCCATGAAGAAGGCGCTGCCAGCGCGCCCGTCGCCGACCGCGCTGATCGCCTCCTCGAAGTCGCGCGCGTAGTCGAGCCCGTGCTTGTGGGAGATGTCGTCTTCGGAGAGCCCGAGCGCCCGCCGCAGCACGAGCACCTCGAGCAACGCCGTGTCGAGTCGCCGGTATGGCTCGGAATAGCCCTCGAGCGCGCGATCGGCGGTCGACTGCTCGCGCAAGGTCAGCGTCCGCGGCCGTCCGTCGGTCCCGTCGAGGAAGCCGATTCGCACGGGCTCTCCGACGGACGCGGCGCTCGGCACGAGCGCGTCGATCGTGGTCTCCTCGACGATGAAATCGCGTTCGAGCGTGGCGTAGACCCTCGCGTGCGCGCCGTCGTCGAGCTCGTCGAGCAGGCGATGGGTGGGGAAGACTGCGAGTCCCGGGTCCTCCAGCGCGACGAGGCAGCAGAGCACGTAGCGGTGGGCGCCTTCGCCGCCGATCTCCTCCGCGTACACGCGCGCGGTCTCGTAACGGTGATGGCCGTCGGCGATAAGCAGCTCGGCCTCCGCGAGGGCGGCGACGTAGCCGTCGATCGCCGCAGGCGAGCTAACGGACCAGAGGCGGTGACGGGTGCCGTCGCAGTCGGTGATGTCGCCGAAGGGCGGTTCGGTCAAGTGATCCTGCAGCGATGACCAGGCGGCGCCGGCTGGATCGGAGTGCAGCGCGAAGATCGGCGAGAGGTTCGCGCGCGTCGCACGCGTGAGGCGGAGGCGATCCTCCTTGGGCCCGGGATGGGTGCGTTCGTGTGGGCGCACCTGGCCGGGGCCGTACTGCTGGACACGAACGCGCGCGAGAACCCCTCGGCGGGTGCGACGGACACCGTCGGGACCGAGGAAGTCCTGGCTGAGCGCCCACAGCCCTGGCTGCTGGGCGCGGACAACTGCGCCCTCGGCGCGCCAGCGGCGCAGGAGCTCGGCGGCGCTGGCGTAGGGGTCAGCGCTGCCTTCGTCCTCGGGCAGATCGATATGGACGACATTGTGCTCGGCACCCGCGGCCAGGGCCGCGCGCTGGGCGAAATCGATCACGTCATAAGGGGGAGACACGAGGCGCTCGAGCGGCCCGCAGACGGCGGGCTCGTAGCGCAGGGCGCGGAGTGGGCGAACCTCGGCCATCGCGGGCGGCAGGCTAGCGTCCGCCGGTCCTGGCCGCCGCGGCCTTGCGCAGCCGTCCACGCGCGCGCGCCGGAGCGGCGCCCTCGGCCTCGAGCGACGGCCGCTTCGACTGCACCCACAGCACCGCTCCAACGACCAGCAGCCCGCCGGCGACCTGGATCGCTGCGAGCGACTGGCCGAGCGCAAGCCACGCGACGATCGCGGCGAGCACCGGCTCCAGCGTGGCCACCACTGCGGCGCGAGGCGCGGGGATGTGGCGCAGGGCGGCGAGCATGCAGACGAAGGGCAGCAGCGTCCCGACGATCGCCACGCCGAGCGCGGGCAGCAGCCGCTGCGCGCCGTTGAGCTGGTGGAACGGGAATGTCCACGGCGGCTCGACGAGCGCCCAGAACAGCGTGGCGAAGCCGAATCCCCACAGCAGTGTCGTGGCCGGCGCGTAGCGGTGACCGGAGCGCTCCGATTCGGTCAAATAGAGCGCGAAGCTGATCGCGGCGCCGAACGCGTAGCCGACGCCGACGGGATCGAGAGCACCCGGGGCATAGGCCTTCAGGACGAGCACGCAGCCGGCGAGCGACAGCGCCGCGGCTCCCCACAGCGAGCGCGCCAGCTGGCGGCGGTGCACGAGCCGCAGCCACAGCAGCAGCAGCAGCGGCCCGAGATACTGGATCGTGAGCGCGACACCAATCTTCAGACGGGCGATCGCAGCGAAGTAGGTCGCGCTGACGAGCGCCAGTCCGGCGATCCCCAGGTAGGCGAAGCGGGGGATGTCCGAGGGCGCGACAAGGAGCAGCCGGCGCCCGCGCGCGCTCGCCGCAAGCACGGCGAGTGCGATCGCCCACGTCAGCGTCGCGCGCAGTTGCGCGAGCCTCGAGGCGCTGACGCCGTGGTCGAGCACGAGCTTTGCGAGCGTGCCGTTGACGCCCCAGAGCGTTGCCGCGGCGACGGCGAGCAGGTAGCCGCGGCGGGGGGAGCGCTGATCGGCGCGCGCCGGCGCCGACAAGGTACGCGGCGACTGCGCGGCCATCGTCTCAGTGTGACCGAGGCCGGTGATCCGCCGTGATCAGGCGCCCTTTCGCAGCTGGGGCCCGTGCAATACTCGCCTCACACACGGGGCGTGGCGCAGCCTGGCAGCGCGCCTGCTTTGGGAGCAGGAGGTCCCGGGTTCAAATCCCGGCGCCCCGATGGGAGAAGCAGCTGGAAATGGGCTGGTATTGGGAGCGAGAGTGCCTGTCTGGACTGAAGAGTGATCCCTGTGTCCCGGTGAGTGTGCCGATTTTCGGGGATGCTCTCGGGCGTGATACGGCCGAGCCCATGCCGCGCGACGTCGAGTTCGACACGAACGAGTTCTCAAACGTGCGCCTCGCCTACGCCCACACGTCTACAAGGCCCAAGGAATCACCGCCGACGCGCGCTCGTGCTCACCGGCAGAGGCCTCCGCGACGAGCAAGCCAGCGACTACGGCAACGACGCAACCCAGGCGACAGCGCAGACGCACGGACTCATGCTCCCCCATTCATCGCCCGCTCACACATCAGCGGCCTCTCCCGGTTCGCGCTCACCCGCGCAGGCGGGGCACAACCCGACCACCGGAAAGTGGTTGAAGCGCGCGCGGTAGCCGAATAGCTCCCTGATGCGGTCTCGAACCGGGTCGAGCTGGTCGGGGGTGAGCGTGCGGATCGCGCCGCAGCGTTCGCACGAGAGGTATTCCCGCTCGCCGTGACCGACGAGCACGTAGAGCCCTGGTCCGTGACCGAGATGCACGTGGCGCGCGAATCCGTGCTGCTCAAAGGCCTCGAGGTTGCGGTAGACCGAGGTGGGCTCGAGACTCGAGCTGCGGGCGATCTGCTCGGCCGACACCGGACCTTCCGCGGCGAACAACGCCTCCAACACGAGCCGCCGTGGGGTCGACACTCGTAGCCCCCGTTGGCGCAGCGCGTCGACGGCATCAGCGAGATCCGTGAACGCCAGTGGTGGCGTGTCGGGAGAGAGCGTCATGGCAGCCTCAAACGTCACACTAATGATATGCACTTGCATTAGTGGGCCGCTCGCGCTAGGTTCTTTCGCCGCTGCCAGTGATCGCCGCCGGGGCGATCTCGTGTCATTGGAGCGGTGCTGATGGAAGCGGTGCCCCAAGCCTCCCGCCGGTCTCGGGTCAAGCACGCGCTGACCCCCGGGGAGTGGCGTCGTGCTGCTGGCATGGTCGCGGTCATCGGCGGGTTGCACGTGATCGGCTTCGGCATCCTGATCCTCGTCGTGGCGCCACAGCACTACCGCCTCGGATCGACTGGCACGTTCGCGATCGGCACCGGTATCACGGCCTATACGCTTGGCCTGCGCCACGCCTTCGACGCCGACCACGTCTCGGCGATCGACAACACGACGCGCAAGCTGATGAGCGAGGGCAAGCGCCCGCTGAGCGTCGGCTTCTTCTTCTCGCTCGGCCACTCCACGATCGTCTTCACGCTCGCCCTCCTCTTGGCGATCGGCGTCAAGGCGCTCAGCGGCTCAGTCCAGAACGGCCAGTCGACGCTGCACAAGGCGACCAACGTCATCGGCACGACCGTATCGGGGACGTTCCTCTACATGATCGCGGCGCTGAACATCGTGATCTTGGTCAGCATCCTGCGGATCTTCTTCGAGATGCGCGCTGGCAAGTACGACGAAGAGCAACTCGAGCAAGAGCTGAACTCACGCGGGTTCATGAACCGCCTCTTTGGACGCTTCACAAAGGCGGTCAAGCAGCCATGGCAGATGTACCCGGTCGGGATGCTGTTCGGGCTAGGCTTTGATACCGCGAGCGAGGTGGCGTTGCTCGTCCTGGCCGGCAGCGCCGGGGCGGCCGGGCTGCCGTTCTACGCGATCCTCTGCCTGCCGGTCCTGTTTGCCGCCGGCATGTCGCTACTGGACACGATCGACGGGTCGTTTATGAACTTTGCCTACGGCTGGGCGTTCTCCAAACCCGTGCGCAAGGTCTACTACAACATTACGATCACGGGACTGTCGATTGCGGTCGCGATGTTCATCGGAACGATCGAGCTCGTTGGCCTGATCACGGACAAGCTTGGGCTCAAGGGCTCCGTCGTCGACTGGTTTCAAAACTTCAACATCAACACGGCCGGCCTCATCATCGTCGGCATGTTCGTGGCGACCTGGCTGATCGCCCTCGCCGTCTGGCGTTTCGCGCGAATCGAGGAGAAGTGGACGGCTGGCATGGAGGCAGGCGCCAGCCCCAAGGAAATAGCCGCCGTCGACGGGTAGGCGACCCCAAGTCAGTGGTCGGCGGCGTCCACACGGTAGAACAGCAGCGTGAGTCCACGCGCATGGATCGCCTTCGGCGGCGTCGCGACGCTTTGGGGAATCCCCTACCTCTTCATCAAGGTGTCCGACGACGGCGGCATCCCGCCGGTGTTCCTGGCCTGGTCCAGGCTCACGCTCGCGGCGGGTGTGCTGTTGGCACTGTCGAAGCGCGCCGGCGTGCTCGGTCCCCTGCGCGGCCGGCTGCGGTGGCTGGTGATCTACGCGGCGCTCGAGATGGCTATCCCATTCCCGCTGATCGCGACGGGCGAGCAGCGCATCGCCTCATCGCTGGCGGCGATCCTCATCGCCACGGTTCCGCTGATCATCGCGCTGCTGGCGTTGCGCTTCGATCCCACGGAGCGCGTCAACGGGCGGCGATTGGCCGGTCTCGCGGTCGGGCTCGCGGGAGTTGTCGCGCTCGTGGGGATCGACGTCGCCGGCCGACCCAGCGAGTTGATCGGGGCCGCGATGGTGCTACTGGCGGCGGTCGGCTACGCCGCCGGTCCGATGATCTTCAACCGCAAACTCGCAGACCTCGACCCCCGCGCAGCGATGGGAGCGGCGCTGGCGCTGGCCGCCATTGTGCTGACGCCAGCTGCCGCGCTCGATCCGCCCCAGGCGAGGCCGTCGGCGGGCGCGCTGATGGCGGTCGTCGTGCTCGGCCTCTTCTGCACCGCCGCTGCATTCGTGCTGTTCGCGGGACTGGTTAGCGAGATCGGTCCCGGCCGCGCGGCCGTGATCACCTACATCGCGCCGATCGTCGCGGTCGCCTTGGGCGTGACCGTCCTGGGGGAGAGCATTGGGGCGGGTGCGGTGGCGGGCCTGCTGCTGATCCTCGCCGGGTCGTGGATCTCGACCGATGGACGCCTGCCGCCTGGGGTCGCCGCCGTGAGCTCGCGGGTCTCGCGGCGGCGTCGTCGACGGCCCGGCGCGCCGGCTTCCGGGCTGCGACCACCGCTGGAGCACTCCATGCCGGGACGGCCCGATGCGCCGGGCGCAAGCGCCAGCGCGTCAGGGTACGAGCGCGGCTAGTCCGCGGCGCGGGGGCGCCGGCGGCGCGCCGGGGGATGGCGCTTGGTGACGGACTCGCGGACGCTGAGGGAGGCGCCAAGCGCGCCCGAGAGATCGCCCAGTCCGGCGACGTGAAAATTCGGCGGGCGATCATCGACGAACAGGTGGGGATGCATCGCCGCCTCGACGCGGCGCGCGCCCGCTTCGCCGAAGCGCACCCCGAGACCGCCGCCGAGGATCACCGCCTCGACGTCGACAAGGTTGATCGCAGAGGCGATGCCGACTCCTAGCGCCTCGATCGCACGGTCGATCAAGCGGGTCGCGACGGGGTCGCCGGCATGCAGCGCGCGCTCCCAGATCGAGCTGGTCAGGCGCGGGCGGTCATGCTTCTTCATGAGCGAGAAGAGCTTCGTCTTCTCGCCGCGGTGCTCGGCCTTGCGGGCAGCCACTTCCATTGCGGCGCGACCGGCGTAGGCCTCCAGACAGCCGCGCCGCCCGCAGGGGCAACGAGCGCCGGCGCGGCGGATCACCATGTGGCCGATCTCGCCAGCGGCTCCACGCCCACGCCAGGGCTTGCCGTCGAAGACGAGGCCGCCGCCGATCCCGGTGCCCCAGAAGACGCCCAGCAGGGAGCGATACGGCTTGCCAGCTCCAAGCTCGAACTCCGCGGCTGTCGCCGCCTGGACGTCGTTGGCGACGCGCACCTTCGTGCCAAAGGCCTCCGAGAGCACGGCAGCGAGCGGGAAGGGCTCGATCCAGTCCGAGAGGTTGCCCGCGCGCGCCACCGTCCCGGAAGCGGAGTCGACCGAGCCGGGCGAGCACACGCCGACGCCGCGTAGAGCACCGCTCTCGACGCAAGCGTCGCCGGCGGCGGCGGTCATCGTCGCCACCATCGCCGCAGCGATCGCCTGTGGTCCTCCGTCCTGCGGTGTCGGCTGGCGCGCCTTGCCGAGTACCTTGCTGGCCTCGTCGGCGACGATCGCCTGGATCTTGCTGCCGCCGAGGTCGATGCCGCCATAGGCACCCTTTGGACGGGTTCGTCGCGAGGGCGAACGACGCGTCCCGGGGCCGGTCGGCGAGGCCATGGCGTAAAGCATGTCGCAGTTGCACCGACGGCGCACGCCCGCTCGCGGCGCCACGGCTTGTTACAACTGAGCCCGCGCGGGCGCGATCGGCGCCCCGTTAGCCCCCGTAGCTCAGCTGGATAGAGCGGCGGCCTTCTAAGCCGCGGGTCGCAGGTTCGAGTCCTGCCGGGGGCACTGTGCCCGTCAGCGACTTCGGGCTACCGCGCGCTTGAGTTCTGCCTTGTCCATCTTCGATCGTTCGTGTATGTCGAGCTTCCGCGCTTGCGCCTCCAGCTCCTTCCGCGTCGGCGCATCGCCGCGGCGCACCGCTGCGGCTTCCTTGCCAAGGGCGGTGCGTGTCTGCTCCATCATGGAAGCGACGCGCCGATTGCGCCGGATGCTTCGTACGCGATCTCGTCACACGCCCGGTCGGCCAAGGGTAATTCGACGCCAGCCGGCGCTCCGCCCGACGCTCAGATCGGGCGCGGGCTCGGATTCGGGGGAAGCGGGCCGGGATCTGGCCCCGGTGTCGGAGGAGCGGGATCCGGGCCCGGCGGTCCACCGGGGTCGGGCATCGGTGGGGCGGGGTCGGGACTGGGCGTTGGGGGCATCGGAACCTCGGCGACCGGACGGGTGAGCGTAGGCATGTCGTGCTCTCCAAGCTGGGTGAACGTCATCACCCAACATTACGCTCCATCTCGGCGCGTCGCATGCGGCGCTGAGGCGCAGCACCAACGCCGCTCAGACGCTGCGCGCGCTGCGCTGTGCTTCAAGCCCCCAGGAGACGATCCGCTCGGGGTGAATGCGGATCATCGGCCGTGGGTCATTGATCGCCTCGGCACGACCGCGGATCTCGATGCCGCGCGGTCGCCAGGGATCGGTGCTGGCGAGGTCATCGATCACGATCGCGGCGCGGCCGTTGCGCGTCACGTCGCGGAACTTCTTTGACTGCTCGAAGTCGCGGCCGCCGATGTCGATCGTGTCGATCTCTGTGTTGTGGATCCACCCGACGGGCACGACGTGCGGCGTTCCGTCTTTGCCCACGGTGGCGATCCGCGCCAAGTGACGCTCGCCGTGGAGGTAGGCGAGCTCGGCTTCGTTGAAGATGCTCACTGGACGCCGCGTAGCGTCCGCCGGGGGAGAAGCAAGTGAAGGTCGCCGAACTCGTGGCGCAGATAGCCGGCCTGGGCTGCGGCCGCGTAGCAACGCTCGAGGACCCGCCCGCCGGCGATCGAGTCCAGCAGCTGGAGGTGCGACGCGTCGGGATCGTGGAAGCCGCTCACGATCCCGTCCACAGCGCGAACGCCACGCGCGGGCTCGACGACGAGGTCCGTCCAACCGCTCCTCGCGCGAACCAGACCATCCTCGTCGCAGGCCGATTCGAGCGCGCGCACGACCGTGGTTCCGACCGCGACGACGCGACCGCCGAGCCGCCGGGCGAGGTTGACCCGCTCGGCGGTAGCTCGGGAGACGGCGAAGCGCTCGGGGTAGGGCCGCTCTCCGCGCTCCAGCGACGAGACCCCGGTGTGCAACAGCAGCGGGGCGACATCGATCCCCCGCGCCACGAGCCGCGTCACAAGCTCGGCGCTGAAGGGGCGCCCGGCGCTCGGCATCTCGGCGCTGCCGGGCTCCGTCGCGTAGGGGGTCTGGTATGCGCTCAGCGGCCAGCGACCGTCGACGTGCCCGTAGCGGATCGGCTCGCCATGGCGAGCGAGGTAGTCGTGGAGGGGGAGAGGAAGGAAAAGGGCGGCGACCCACAGACGACTCCCGAGGTAGGGGGCCAACAGCTCAGCGCTTGCACCGCCCTGCAGCGCGAGTCGCTCTCCCGCGCGTCCGTCGTGCACGCGGGCGCCGTCGCGACGCAGCTCGACGACCCAGCGGTCGCCCTCGTCGTCGGGTGCAGGCGTCGAGAGATGCAGTGCGAGCGCGCCACCGTCGGCGCGGTGCGCGGGAAGCGCAGCCGGCAGCGTCGCCGACGAGTTGACCACGACGACGTCGCCGGGGGCGAGCAGCTCCGGCAGCTCCGCGAAGCGCGTGTGGCGAAGCTCTCCGCCCGGGAGCGAGGCGACGAGCAGGCGCACGTCGTCGCGGGCAAGGCCACGTGCCTCGGGGGGGACGCGCGCTTCGCGCAGCTCCGGGAGCTGCCCGGCGAGCGCGGTCGTCATGCCGGCGCCACAGCGATGTCGGCCGCACGGTAGCGACCGCTCGGCAGGCCGCCGTCGATCAAGGCGAGCAGACGGGGGACGCTGTCCTCCGGCGGCGCTCGGTCGGAGATGTCCTCGCCGGGGAAGGCGTCCTGGTGCATCCTCGTGCGCATGTCCCCGGGATCCACGCTGTAGATGCGCAGGTCCGGCCGTTCGACTCCGAGGACCCGGGTCAGCTGCTCGAGTGCGGCCTTCGAGGAGCCGTAGCCGCCCCAGCCCTCGTAGGCCTCCACCGCCGCATCGGAGGTGACAGTGATGACGCTCGCGCCGCCGGGGAGTCGTGGAAGCGCGAGCTGGACGAGCGCGAGCGGCGCCAGCACGTTGACGCGGTAGACGGCTTCCAGCTCGGCGAGGGGGTAGTCGGCGAGCGCCGGCAGCGGGGAAGGTCCAAGCGCGCTGGCGTTGTTGACGAGCAAGTCGATCCGCGCCCCCGCCGCCTCGATCAGCTCGCGTCGGTGCTCTGGATCGGCGACGTCCCCGGCGACGCCGACACCGCCGTGACCGCTGCCAGCTCGGCGCGTGCTCGCTCGAGCGCCTCGCCGCCGCGGGCGTCGATCACGAGCCGCCAAGCGCGCGTCGCCAGGCCGTGCGCGAGCGCAAGACCCAGTCCTCGCGAGGCGCCCGTGATGACCGCGATTGGCATGGCTCTGACGCTAGGCCTCCAACGGCTCGCGCACCATCGGCAATTGGCCCTAGGGCGAAAGGCCTACTGCGGGTCCACGAGCCGTTCGCGCACCGCGTGCAGCGCCGCCTGGGTGCGATCGGCGACGCCGAGCTTGCGCAGCACGCTGGAGACATGGATCTTCACAGTCTTCTCGGCGATCCCGAGCTCCAGCGCGATCCGTTTGTTCGAAAGCCCGCGTGCGATCAGCTCGAGCACCTCCTGCTCGCGTGGCGTGAGAACCTGGGCGCCGGGGAGTGGGCTGTGCGTCGCGATCTCTTCCATCAAGCGGGCCGCCACTGCCGGGTGTAGGAGCGCTTCCCCGCCGTAGACGGTGTGGATCGCCCGCACGAGGTCCTGGGGCTGGACGTCCTTGAGCAGGTAGCCCGCCGCCCCCGCGCGGACGGCCGGGAAGACCTTGTCGTCGTCGAGGAAGCTGGTCAGCGCGATCACCCTCGTCGCGGGATACTCGTCCGTGATCTGTCGGATCGCCTCGACGCCGTCCGTCCCGGGCATCACGAGATCCATCAGCACGACGTCTGGCCGCTGGTCGCGCACCGCCGCCACAGCCTCGGCGCCGTCGGCGACGTCGCCGACGACCGCGATGTCCTCCTGGAGCTCCAGCAACGTGCGCAGCCCCTGGCGCACGACCGCGTGGTCGTCAGCGATCAGGACGCGAATCGCCGTCAAGCGCGACCTCCAGGCCGATAGTCGTCCCCGCGCCGGGGGCCGAGGAGATCGCGAGCGTTGTCCCCAGCGCGTGGGCGCGCTCCTCCATCGACGTTAGCCCGAGGCTGTGTGAGCGCAGACCTGCCGCCTGCAGGTCGAAGCCGACGCCGTCGTCGTGCACCCGCAGCGTAACCGCGTCGCTGCGCTCCACGAGCCCGACCTCGAGCCGCCCGGCTGAGGCGTGCTTGAGCGCGTTCTGCAGCGCCTCCTGGGCAATCTTGAAGAGCTCCTCATCGATCCCCGGGCGCACTCGCGCGGGTCCCTCGATCTGCAGGGCGATCGGCAGGTGGTGCACCCGGCGCAGAACCTCGACGTGCTTGGTCAGCGCCACCGCCAGTCCCTCGGTCTCGATCGCTGCGGGACGCAGCTGGAGGACGAGTGAGCGCAGCTCGCCGATCGCGTCCTGAGCGAGCTCCTGGACGCGGACCACGTGCTCGCGGGCGCCCTCCGGCGAGCGCTCCAGCAAGGTGGCGGCGGACTGTGCGGCGAGCACCACTCCGAAGAGCTTCTGCACGACCGAGTCGTGAAGGTCGCGCGCGAGCCGGTTGCGCTCCTCGATCGAGCTCAGCTCGCGGCTGCGCTCGTAGAGCCTGGCGTTCTCGATCGCGATCGCGGCGTGCGTGGCAAGCATCTCGATCAGGCGCTGGTCGGCCGAGGTGAACTCGGGCGTACCTACCTTTTCGGTGAGGTAGAAGGCCCCCAGGATTCCGTTGCGCGACACGATCGGCACTCCCAAGAAGGAACCCATCTGGGGGTGTGCCTCCGGCCACCAGCCGCGGAAGCGGGGGTCCTGGCGGACGTCGTCGGTGCGATAGGAGTCCTCGGACTCGAGCATCGCGCCGAGCAGCCCATGGGTACGGGGCAGCGGACCCATCGCGGCGATCAGCTCCTCGCTCATCCCGGCGGTGATGAATTGGGAGAAAGCGCCTTCGCCGTCGGGGACGCCGAGGGCGGCATAGCGAGCGACGGCGAGCTCGCGCGCGACGTTGAGGATGCGCTGCAAGACGCGGTCGACCGAGCGCTCCTCGGCGATCGCCAGCACGGCGTCGCTCATCGCGTCGAGAGCGGTGGTCGCGCGCTCGCTCACGCCCACCGCTTCAGAAGGGCACGGGGTTGCCGTCGCGGAAGAAGCCGCCGGTCGGCCCGTCGTCGGGCAGCGTCGCCAGCCAGACGATGCCCGCGGCACCGGCTTCGACGGGTTTCTTGGCGCCGAACTGGCCGCCCATGTCGGTCGCGACGAAGCCCGGGCAGGCGGAGTTGACGAGGATGCGCTGGTCGGCCAGCTCGGTGGAGAGGATGCGCGTCACGGCGTTCAGCGCGGCCTTGGAGATGCGATAGCCCGGCGACCAGCCGCCCATCTCCGCCACCCCTCCCATGCCGGAGGAGACGTTGACCACGCGTGCGTGCTCGCCCGCGCGAAGCAGCGCAAGAAGCGCGATCGTGAGCCGATAGGCGCCATAGAAGTTCGTCTCCAACGCCGCCTGGATCGCCTCGAAGTTGGGGTCGCTGCCGGCCACGCCCCAGTCCGTGCCCACGCCCGCGTTGTTGACCAACACGTCGAGGCGTCCGGGGTCGCTCGTCAGGCACTCCGCCGCCCGCGCGATGCTGTCGGGATCGGCGACGTCGAGCGCCAGCGGAATCACGGTCGCACCCGTCTCGGAGGCGATCGCCTCGGCCGCGGCGCCGGCCTTCGCCTCGTCGCGCGCCGTCAGGATGACCGTGTGGCCGGCGTCGGCGAGCTGGCGCGCAACCTCGCGCCCGATCCCGCGATTCGCGCCGCTCACCAGCGCCACGCGCCCGTTCTCGGTCATCCCGCTCTCCCTGTCGTTTGCTGGACCAGCAACGCTACCGCCCTTGGCGCGGGGAGCATCTGCAAGGCGGCGTGCAGAAAGCCGGTTGCGCAACTTGGCTTGCATTGATCGGTTTGTGCAGATCGAGTGGCTATCGTCGACTGCGATGGCTGCCGCCGCCAGCGCTACAGCGCTGCCGGCGGGTCCGGTGGACGGCCGCGCTGGCCGCTCACCCGAGACGATCGCTGTGCCTGACGCCCCCACCGCCCCGCCCGCACGCGCACGCCGACGCCCCTGTGCGCCGAGCTCCTCGCGCGGCCAGCGAGCGTTTGCGTCGTCGGCGCTCGCTGCGCTGATCGCGACGCTGGCGGTCGCCAACGCGGCTGCGCCCGCGATCGCGGCCCCGATCCGCCCGCACATCCAGCAGGCCTTCTGCGTCGTCGCCTGCGGCGGAAAGGACCCCCATCGCATCCAGCGGGGAGGTCGTCTACGGCTGATTGGGAAGCTTCGCGTGGGAGAGCTGGTGCAGTTCGCTCGCCGTCCGACACGCGGCTCGGCGACCACGCGTGCCCATGTGACCGCGACGTTGCGCAAAACGCCAGTCGGCCTGGTGGTGACCGTCCCGAAGACCGCGATCTCGGGCCACATCGTGGTCATCGGCCCGAGCGGCGTGCACTCCAACCCCTTCGGTCCGATCTACATCCAAAGTCCCCCAGCACCCAAGCCGCCCTCGTCGCTGGCGCCGGGGCCAAGCGGCTCCCCGTTTGACGGCACGGGCATGTGGATCTGGTACCTCTCGCGGTCGGACGGCGGCGATCCCGCGGCGATCGGGGCTCGCGCGCAAGCGCTCGGCATCCGTACCGTCTTCATCAAGAGCTCCGACGGCGGGTCGAGCTACTGGTCGCAGTTCTCCTCGAGCACCGTTGCCGCGCTCCAGGCCCAGCACCTGCATGTCTGCGCTTGGCAGTACGTCTACGGGTCGCACCCCCTGCAGGAGGCAAACCTTGGCGCGCAAGCCAAGAGCGCAGGCGCCGAGTGTCTGGTGATCGACGCCGAGAGCGAGTACGAAGGGCGCTACGCGGCAGCGCAGACCTACATTCAGCACTTGCGCTCGCTCGTCGGTCCGGGCTATCCGATCGGGCTTGCTTCCTTCCCCTACGTCGACTTTCACCTCCAGCTTCCCTACTCGGTCTTCCTCGGGCCGGGCGGGGCTCAGTACAACCTGCCCCAGATGTACTGGAAGGCCATCGGCACCACGGTCGACGCCAACTACGCGCACACGTACACCTGGAACCGCGAATACCAGCGCCCGATCTTCCCGCTCGGGCAGAGCTACACCGACCCGGCCCCCTCGCAGCTGACGCGCTTCCGCCAGCTCGCCGGCGCCTACGGCGCGACGGGCCTGTCGTGGTGGGACTGGCAGGAGACGACCGCTCGCGGTTGGCAGGCGATCGGGGCGCCGCTGACCCCGGTTTCCGGATTCACTCCCACGGCGGGGTACCCGGTGCTCTCCAAGGGCGCGAGCGGCGACGTGGTGATCTGGATGCAGGAGCACCTCGCGAGCGCGGACTCATCGACTCCGACCAGCGGAAAATTCGACTCCGCAACCGCCCAGGCGCTGACGAACTTCCAGACGAGCCATGGCCTCACCGGCGACGGGGTGGTGGGGAGCGCGACCTGGGCGGCTTTGCTGGCGCTCCGTCCGACGGACGTTGTCTGGGCGGCGTCGGCTCGGCCTGGTGCAGCTCGCTCCCAAGGGCGATAGCATCGGCCGCGATGGGCGGGGAGGACTGATAGGCGTGCCGCCGCTGCTGGCTACGCGTGCGCCCGTGGCCCAGGTGCTGCTCGCGGTGATCGTTCCCGCGGTCTACGGCGCCCTTTGTGGGCTCGCCATCGACAGCTCCAAGGGCCTGTACACGATCCTCCAGATCCTCGCCGTCGTGGGCGGGATCGGCGCCGGCGTGCTCGACCACGAGAACGCAGGAGAGGCGGCCTGGCGCGGCTTGATCAGCGGCGCGGTGTTCGGATCCTTCATCCTCATCGCCCATCGCCTCGACAACGCCGTGCCGAAGGCGTCGCTGCCCAACCCGCAGGTGGTCCTCGCCGTCGTGACGGCGCTCGGCGGTTGCGTGCTCGCGGCGCTTGGTTCGGCACTCGGCGCGCGCTTGCGTCGGCGCGGCGTCGCGACGTCCTGACCGCCGGGCGCGTGCCGATGTCGAGCCCGCGAGCCACGCTTTCGGCCGCCCGGCCGCTGGTAGATTGACAGCGCCTGGTGGGCGTAGCTCAGCTGGTAGAGCTCCGGGTTGTGGTCCCGGCGGTCGGGGGTTCGAGTCCCCTCGCTCACCCTTTCGCCGAAGTAGCTGCAAACAGGCGTGTTCTACGCTTGTGACGACCTGACACAAGCGGCGCCAAGGTACCAATGGGGTACCAAACTTTTGGAGCCGCGGAGACTTTTCGACCTCGGGCGGTGGGGATGCGGGTCTCGTGGCGTTGGCCCAGGCGGGTCGCACGCGTGCGAGTGGATTCACGCGAAAGCGCAACTCCTATCCGAGCCGAAGTGAATCGGCGGCCGGGGTCGGCGCCTGCACTCGACGCCCATAGCTCTTGACCATCGTTCTTCGGTGGCGTGGTTGCCGTGGTGCTGCGTTAGGTTGGCCGCGTTATCCGGACGGGAGAGGACACATGAGCGTCACCGACGCGAACCAGGTGGTCGCCGTGACCGGCGGCGCAAGCGGGCTTGGCCATGCCACCGCCCGCGAGCTATCCAGGCGCGGAGCTCGTGTCGCGGTGATCGATCTGGATGGACAGGCCGCTGAGGCTGCAGTCAGAGATCTGCCCGGTGAGTCGATTGCGATCGGGGCGGACGTCACAGACAGCGACGCGATGCGGCAGGCCTTCGAGCAGATCGCCGCGAGATTTGGAGCAGGCGATGTCGTTATGGCTGGCGCGGGGATCGTCGGCTGGGGACCCGCCCTCGTGGTCGACCGCGAGACGTGGGTGAGGACGATCGAGACCAATGTCCTTGGGACCTGGCGCACGGTCCACGCCGCGGCTCCCGCACCTGCTGGCATCCAAGGGCTACCTACTGATCGTCTCGTCGGGTTTTGCCTCCAGCCCGGGACCGGCCGTCTCGGCTTACGCCGCGAGCAAGGCAGCCGTCGAGTCATTAGGCCGCACGCTGATGAGGATCGAGCTCGCTCATCATGGCGTCGCGGTCGGAGTGCTACTACACGTTCCTGGACACCCCGATGGTCGATGCGATCGAAGCAAACCCAGCCGCGACGCGCGCACGAGCGGCGATGCCGCCGCCGATCAGGCGCACCTACCCGCTGGACAAGGCGGTCAAGGCGACCGTCGCCGGCATCGACCGGCGAGCGTCACGCATCATCTTCCCGGGCTCTTACGGTTGGGGCTGCTACTGCGGGGTTTCTTTGGGCCGCGCACCGATGGGGCGGCCATGAAGGCGATGCCAGAAGTCGAACGCATCGCGCAGGAACAGGCTGGTAACGAGTGGCCCACCGCTGACAGCCTGGTACGGCCCCGACGGCGGCGGACCAGCGAAGGGCCGTCAACAGGCACCAACCCGCACCGCGACCAGGGCTTCTCGTTTGTCGCCAATCCGGCAGCCAGAACCACGCGACTGCTCGTGAGGAGAGGCAGCACGCTGGGCGAGCGATCGCGAGAGTTGCGCTCTGCGCGAGATCCGCTCGCGTTGCCCTGTCGGGCGGACTATGGGTTCCTTATCGCTGAGGCGAGGAGGGTCTGATGGAAGCGGTGTTGTTGGATGTGGCTGGGCGGCGGCGCTCACCGGCGACGTTCGCATGGTTTCACTCGGATCGCGCGCCGCGGAATAAGGGGAAGTGATATCCCGCTGACCCGCCAAGAGTTGAGGAGATCGTCGCGGTGATGCGCGAGGCTGGCCGGACGGTTCATGGCGATCGGTGGCGAGCGTTGATTGTTCTGCTGTGGCGGTCGGGGTTGGCGGATCCAGGAGGCGCTTGATCTCGCCGAGGTCGACCTCGACTACGGTCGCGGAGCGGTGCTCGTGCGTCACAGAAAGGGCGATAAGCGCCGCGAGGTCGGGATGGATGCCTGGGGTTGGGACCACCTGCGTACTTGGTCGACGCACCGCGCGGAGCTCCCGGTCGGCAAGCTGCTGTGCGTGATCGCGGGCCCGACGCGCGGCCGGCCGTGGAATGGCGCAGCCGCGCGCGAGCAGCTCGCCTGGATCGCTGCGCGGGCGGGTGTTCGGCGCCGGTTCGCGCCACATCAGCTTCGTCACGCCCATGCTGTTGAAATGGCGCGCGAGGGGGTGCCGCTCAACGTCATCCAACGCCAGCTCGGTCACGCGGATCTCGGCGTCACCTCCGTCTATCTGCAGGGCGTCGACAACGCCGAAATCATCGACACGATCTCCTCGGTGACGCGGTGCTTGGAGTAGTCAAGGACCAGGTCACCGGCACTGGCGACCATCCGGGTCGCGCGCTCGGGATCCCGTGCGAACAGCTCGCGCAGATGGACCTCCGCGACCTGCTCGTGATGGGCTCCAAGCGCCGCCCATTCCGCGCTTGCGGCAATCGGCGCTTCAGCGCTCACGTCTACCACCTGGTCATCCCAGCCGGCGGAGACATCGTGGTTCTCAGGCGGCCGCCGATCACGACGCCGCGGCCGTGACGGCGGCCGCTTTTGAGTGGATCGAGGCCATCAGGTCCTCCCAGGCGCTCACGAACGACGCTGCCCCTTCGGTCTGCAGCGCGGCGGCCAGCTCCGCGACGTCGACCCCGGCCGCTTCGATCTTGGCGATCGTCGTATCGGCGTCGCCGCCGTCGGCCGGCAGCATCTCGCCCACCTTGCCGTGGTCGGCGAACGCCTCCAGCGTCGCCGGCGGGATCGTGTTGATCGTTTCCGGCGCCGCCAGCGCCTCGAGGTAGTAGGTGTCCGGCTTGGCCGGGTCCTTGGTCCCTGTGCTGGCGAACAGAAGCCGCTGCGGGCGGGCGCCCTGCGTCGCGAGGGCACGCCAGCCCTCCGAGTTGATGATCTGGCGATAGCTGCGGTAGGCCTGCTTTGCCACCGCGATCCCCAGCCGGTCCTTGAGCTCCGCCGGGAGCGCCTCGACGCTGGCAACGTCCCAGCGCGAGACGAAGATCGACGCCACCGACGCCACCGCCAGGTCGAGGTGAGCCGCGCTGCGGCGCTGCAACCCTCGCTGGTAGGCGCCCGCGGCAGCCCTGTACTGGGAAGCGGAGAACAGCAGCGTGACGTTGACCGGAACGCCGGCAAACGTCAGCTCCTCGATCGCCGGCACGCCCTCGGCGGTGCCGGGGATCTTGATGAACAGGTTCGGCGTCGCGGCCTGGCGATGCAGCGCCTTCGCCTGGGCGATCGAGCCCGCGGTGTCGTGCGCGAGACGCGGCGAGACCTCTAGCGAGACCCAGCCGTCCCTGCCCGCGGTGTCGGCCCAGACTGGCTTGAACAGCGCCGCAGCCTTGCGCAGGTCGTCGAGCGCCAGCTCGAAGAACTGCTCCTCGGTGTCGAGACCCCCGGCCGCCAGCTCCCGCTCCTGCTCGTCGTAGGCGTCGCTCCCGGTGATCGCCTTGTCGAAAATCGAGGGATTCGAGGTCAGGCCGGTGACCGCGGCCTGCTCGATATAGCGCGCGAGCTGGCCACCGGTGAGCAGCGCTCGTGTGATGTTGTCGAGCCATAGGCTCTGGCCCGCCTCGTGAAGCTGCTGTGCTGCGTTCATGCTTGCTCCTTCCGATGCCGATCGGCAGCGTGTGAATCAGGTCGCCATCGGACACCCTCGCGGGCAACGGTCGCGCACCGCGCTCCGGCCGTGGAGTCCAGGCTGGCGAGAGCCTGCGCGGGGTTCTGGAAGCTCACGGAAGTTGTGTTTGCGCGCTCGGCTACGACGCGTCGAGGGTCGTCTCGATGGGGACCGCCTGCTCACCCTGGGGCATGACGTCGGCGGCGTCGCCGACCTGGCCTGAGAGGTACGGCGCGAGGTAGCGTCCCGCGAGCTTGTCCGGTGGCCACCACAGAGCCTCTCCGGAGATCGTTGAGTCGTCGCCGGCGCTGCCGCTGATGTCGGCGCGCAGGTAGCGCTCGGGCCCACGATCAGCACCCGCTTCCGACCCCGTTCAGGGCAACCGCGACTGTGATCCTTGGCAGCCATCTCGCGCTCAAGTATAGTTTCTGAGGCCAGCCGGCCGCCTTCGTTAGGCCAGCGTTCGATGCCGGTCTCTTCCTGTGTCCGTTCCGCCCGT
The DNA here is from genome assembly GCA_003244205.1 of Solirubrobacterales bacterium. Taxonomy (GTDB): domain Bacteria; phylum Actinomycetota; class Thermoleophilia; order Solirubrobacterales; family Solirubrobacteraceae; genus QHBW01. Next base: position 122,416 of record QHBW01000019.1, read on the forward strand.
CGCCGCGCGGAACTCATCCTTTCGGAACTCATCCTTCTCTAGCGTCAGAGCCGGGCGGGAGTCTTACGTGATCCGCTCCTTGTCGATCGTAAGAGATCGTCGCAGAACGACGCCAAGGGTTCATGCGCCGCGTGTCGTTCGCGGTGGGAGTCGACCGCCGCCGTGTCGGCGACAAGCCGCCGCGGCTGCTCTCAGGCCGGGGCGCTGAGCGATCGACGTCCGCCTGAAGCGCGCCTATGAGCCGGCGACCTCCGTGGATGGCTGTCGCGTGCTGGTGGACAGGTTGTGGCCACGCGAGGTCTCCCGCGCGCGAGCGAAGCTAGATCACTGGGAGAAGGAGCTGGCACCGAGCACCGAGCTCAGGAAGTGGTTTGGGCACGAGCCGAACCGCTTTGAGGAGTTTCGCCGGCGCTACGTCGAGGAGCTTCGCGGCCAGCGTCCGCGGTTGACGGCGCTCCGGCGCCAGGCGCGGGCCGGCACGTTGACGCTCGTCTACGGCGCCCGCGACAGCGAGCACAACGAAGCGGTCGTCCTCGCGGAGGTCTTGCGGCGCGGACTGCCGAAGGCGCGGAGCCGGCGATGAATGTGGGTCCGAGGTGACCGTAAGAACCGCTTGCCGACTGACGCTATAGATGTGTGCAAGGCCGAACGCTACCGTGTGATATTCCGATCCCGCAAACGGATCAAGCGCTCGGGCGCGGCGCACGAGCGTGTCCAGCTCCCTCTCCTCTGTCAGGTCGCGCGTGCTCCAACCGCCACGTCCAGGCATGACCAGGTGGCTCGCCGATCGGCGGGGCACCCGGTCGCCGTGCGTGAACATTGAGCGATCGCGAGGGGCGATGTCTGCCCGCACCGGAGGAGTCTCGTGACGACGCAGAGCCGCACACTGACCGTCGAGATCGCCGCGGTCGATCGACGCGGACTTGGTGGAGCCGATTCGTATGGTCGCTGACGGGGTCGAAGTGCTCTACAAGCCGGATCTGCTGCCTCCGATCCGCTACCCCGGTGATCATCAGGGGGTTGAGGGGTTCGGTCGCGACCCCCTCCAGCGCTGCACCCTTCAGACGCCGCTCGCGGAGCCCTGCACGAGCGCCGGCTCGTCGATCGCCCCGCCACGGCCCGCGTTGACGAGAATCGCGCCCGGCGCGATCACCGTGAACGCATCGGAGTCGAGCATCCCACGGGTCTCCTCGGTCCGCCTGTGAAATCGAACAGCGAGGAGATAGCCGGATGCAACTGGGAATGATCGGGTTGGGCCGGATGGGGTCGAACCTCGTGCGGCGCCTGCTGCCGGCGGGCCACGAATGCGTTGTCTACGACGTGAACGCGGATGCCGTCACCGCGCTCGGGGAGCTGATGGAGGCTTAGGACCCTGGAAGTTTGCGCTCGTGAAACGGCCACCGGAGGCATCACACCAACAGCGAGCCCTGCGGCGGCGGATAGCTGAGCGCCGTTCCCTGCTGCACGACCGCGAATCTCGGTAGCTGGTGGATCGCCCTGTGGCCGCCCAGCCCCAGATGCTCGACTCGCCACCCCCGGACTGTGAGCGCATCCGCGATCAGCCTACGGTGACAGCGCCACCAGACAGCCTCCGCGCACATCATTACGGTCGGCCGTTCGCACGCCAGCTCCTCCAGGCCGACGAGACCGTCGGCGAACTCGCGCGAGGACATGTGATCAGCGTAGCCGCGGAACCCGAGCTCCCGCCAGCCACCGTTCGGCGACCCGGGGACCGGGACGCGGCGTCCGCCGAGCTGCGACAGATGCACGTATCGAATCCCGGCTTCCGGTAGCCAATGAGCCAGCGCTCCGTGATCGAACTGCGGGCATCGACGCGAGCTGGGAAATGCTCGCACGTCGGCGAGCGTTCGCACGCCGGCCGCGCCGAGCAAGGCCGACAGTTCGTCTTGCGAGCGGGTCGAGTGCCCGATCGTAAAGGCGATCTTCTCTGGGTGGCCGGCCACTGGCACCAGGATCGCAGCGTGGATCGACGGCCGCAGGCAGGCAGCGCCGTACTTAGGCCTTGGCGAGCATCTCGAGGATCTGCTCGCGCTTGTTGCAATTGGCCCCGGCGAGGATCCCCGTGGTTGCTGTGTCGGTGCTCATCATCGGGTCATAACGATCGCGTTGCCCAGCTCATGCGTCTAGCGTCCCCGCGCGCCCAGGTCTTACCCCTCCCGCGCGTGAGGTAAGAGGCTCGCGCCGCTCGACGCTGGTGGATCACGCCAATGTCAGCCATGACCGAGTGCACCCTCAAGCTCCGCCGTTTTCGATCAGGAGGCGGTCAGGGGGCTCTACTGGCAGGAGTTCATGGTGGCGCCGGAGGGTCACCGGTCGGTGCTCGACGCGATCCTCAAGCAGCGCGACGAGGTCGACGGCTCGATCGGCATCCGTTGCTCGTGCCTGCAGGCGAGCTGGGGTCCTGCGGCGTGCGGATCAACGACAAGCCGGGCATGGCGTGTCACAGCCAGCTCCAGCGCGCGGCCCAGGCCGGTCCCGAGGGCAGCCGAGTGATTACGGTCGAGCCGATGGGCAACATGCCGGCGATCCGCCATCTGATCGTCGACGTGGACGCGGTGCACTGGAAGAAGATCCAGCGCGTCACGCCGTGGCTAATCAACAAGGAGTCTGCGCCGGCTCGTGGACCCGATCGATCGCCGGCAGCGGCGCTGCGAGCTCAACCTGTGCGTCAGCGGCTACCTGCGGCGCAGGGGCGATCTTCCGAGCACAACCAGGAGCTCGCCGACACGCTCAACGCGCGCACGTTCGCGCTCGCCCAGCAGACCGACGGCGAGCTGATGTTGAACATCTGCTCCACCTGTCACGGGCGCAGGTCGAGCGCCAGCAGCGCCTCGACGCCAACATCGCCTACCGCGAGCAGGTCAGCGGCGTCGCTGCAATCCGAAGGCCTGTCCTACCAGCCGGCGCTGACCAACAAGAACTTCCTCTGGCTGCTGGTCGAGGAGATCGGCCTGCCCGCGGTTCAAGCCAAGGTCGTGCGCCCGCTCGCCGGTCTCAGGGCGGGCCCCTTCTACGGTTGCTACGTCGTGCGCCCGATGGACCAGCTTCGGATCGACGACGACCATCCACGCCACCGCTACCTGCACTGGGTGATCGAGGCGCCCGGCGGCACCGTCGTGGACTCCGCCGGCGTCTACAGTGCTGCGGCTTTCCGATCATCACGATGAGCAAGGAGGCCTCGCTGCGCCAGGCCAGCCGCCACCTCGGCGACGTGCTCGACGCCGGCGCCGACTGCCTCGTCACCCCCCGCCCCCTCTGCCACCTCAACCTCGACCTGCAGCAGCCGCTCGCGGCGAAGGTCGTCAGCCGCCAGCTCGGCCTTTCCGGTGCTGTACCTTCCCCAGCTCCTCGGCTCGCGCTCAGGCTCGACCCCGAGCAGCTCGGCATGAGCAAGCACGTGGTGCGCCCGGCGTCGGTGATCGACTGGAGCACCGCGGTCGTCGCCGCGAGGGCGTAATCGCTCAGCCGGGCGCCGGCGCTGTTGACCCCGCAGCCACGAGGCCGGCTGCGGTCAGCGAGTCGAGCAGCAGGTGGAAGTAGATGACTCCCGCATAGGGGTGCCAGCGCGCAAGCAGCTGCTCGATCCCTTCGTAGTCGAGGGGCCGCTCGATGTCGAAGAAGCGCTTGAGCTTGTTACGCGCGCCGACGTCGTCACCGGGGAAGACGTGCAGACGGCCCAGGCCGCGCAGCAGCACGTACTCCGCCGTCCAGCGACCAACGCCGTACAGTCGGGTCAGACCCTCAACGGCCGTCCGGTCATCGAGGCGCTCGAGGGATTCCAGGTCGAGCTCGCCGCCGGCGATCGCGGCGGCCGCCTCGAGGATAGTGCGCGCCTTGGCCGCGCTGAACCCCATGTGGTTGAGCTCGGCGAGTGTCACCGACGCGAGGTCTGTCGGACCGGGAAACGCCCGCAGCTCGTCGGGATCCTTGGGGACCGGGCGCCCGTACGCGGCGGTCAGCCGGCCCAGCAGGTGGATTCCAACGGTGATCGACAGCTGTTGGCAGGCGATGCCGTTGACGAGCGCCTCGAAGACGGTGGGAAAGCGCGGCGGCTTCAGCCCCCGCAGACGACCGGTGAGCCGAGCGAGCAGCGGATCCCCGGCGGCCATCGCCGCGAACCCCGACAGGTCGACCGTCAGACCAAGCAGCCTGTCAAGCCCCCGGCGCGCGGTCGCCTCGGCGCCCTTGTCCAGATGCACCCCGGAAAGCGTGACGGCCAGGCGCGGGTCGCAGATCGGACCGGTCTGGGCGACCGACACCGCGACCGCTTCGTCTCCGAGTGCGAGCGCGCGGCGGTATACCCGCCCGTCCCAGCAATCGATCGCGTTGTGCGCGCGACGACGCAGTGCCCAGGCCGTGAGCTCGAGCGCAAACGGCGCCCGCGGCTCGAGCGCGAGCTCGCGATCACACGGAGAGCCACGGGCAGCCGCGGCGGCTGTCAGCGCGCTAGACACCGCGCACGTTGAGGATCACCGGGCCCTTCGCATCAAGAAACTGTGGGTTGGACCGCATGACGCTCAGTGCTCCGTCGCCGCGCGCATCTGGATCTCGCCGTCGTGCTCGCGGACCTCGTAGCGCGGCTGGGCGAACACGGCCGGCCCCTCGAGCACGCGTCCGCTGCGCAGGTCAAACCGCGAGCCGTGCCACGGGCACGTCACCACGTCGCCCTCGCGCGAGCCCTCGTCGAGCGGTCCGCCGAGATGAGTGCAGGTGTTGGCGATCGCACACAACCGGCCGGACTGGTCGCGTGCGAGAAGCACGGCGGTGCTATCGAGCGTCACACGACGCATCTCGCCGGCCTCGAGCTGGTCGGAGCCCTCGTCTGACACGGTCGTGAACTCCGCTGGCTGTGCACCATCGAAGGTCTGGTTGACCCGGACTCCGAGGCCGAAGCTCAGCTCCCCGCCGAGATGGGCGGCGGTTCCCGAGATCGCCAGAGCCAGGGCGCTCAGCGCGCGGCCCTTTCCGCGCTTGTTCTGACGGCGACACGCCAGCGAGGCGATGTTGAGGGTCAGGCCGGCGCTGTTGAGCAGCCCGTGCAGCGTGCCGATGCGACGCGACTCGCCGGTCAGGTCCTGCCAATCTGATGCGCCCGTCAGCGCCGCCGGCACGGCCCCCGCGATCCCGACGGCGAGGGCGCCGTCGGCGGCGGCCCGCGCTCCGGGTGACCGGGTGAGGCCTGAGACGGCGTCAAGCGCGAAGGCCGCGGTCCAGGCGCCGACCGGTACGTCGGTCAGCGCGGGGTGCAGCGGCGTGCCCAGCCACGTGCCGTCGAGCAGGTTGTGCAGCCACGGGCGACTTCTCAGCGCCGCGCCGACCCGCGGCTGAAGACGCTCGGCGACCTGATCGAGCCATTTCTGCGAGCGCGTCAGCCGCCGCCCCAGGGTCACCGGGGCCTCAGTGGTCGGCATGCGAGATCTGGCGCTCGGGCGCCAGGTCGGTCAGCGGTGTGTCGGGGTCGGCCAAGCGGTCGCGGTCTACCCGCAGGTGCGAGCGGATCAGCGCCTGGATCTGCTCGGGGACATCCCACACGTTGACGTTCATGCCCGCCAGGATCCGCTCGCCCTTGAGCCAGAAGGCGATGAACTCGCGCCCCGGTACGTCGCCCCTGAAGACCACTTCGTCCCAGTCGGTTGCGTGACCGCTGTACTCCATCCCGACGTCGTACTGGTCGGAGTAGAAGTACGGGATCCGCTCGTAGGCAACCGGATGGTCTAGCACGGGGTCGTGGGTGTCGGCGGCGCCGAGCATGTTGCGCGCCGCCGCCGGCCCCTGATGCAGGGCGTTTGCCCAGTGCTCGACCCGCAGCCCCCCGAACAGCGGATGGCGGGCGTTGGCGACATCGCCCGCCGCGAAGATCCTCTTTTCCTCGGTCTCGAGGTACTTGTTGGTGAGCAGGCCGTCGTAGACCACGATCTTGGTGCCGGCCGCCAGATCGGTGCGCGGGGTCGCGCCGATCCCCGCGACGACGAAGTCGCAATCGATCACGCGCCCGTCGGCGGTGCGCACGCGCTCGACCCGGTCGTCTCCCTCGAATGCTTCGACGCCGGCGCCCAGGAGCATCTCGACACCGTGGTCGGTGTGGATGTCCCGATAGATCGCTCCGACCTCAGGGCCGAGCACGTGCTCNAGCGGCACNGAGTTNGGGTCGATCACCGTCACCTCGAGGCCAGCTTGGCGGGCCGAGGCTGCCACCTCGCACCCGATCCAGCCGGCGCCGACGACCACGAGCTTGCCGCCGCGTTCGATCCGCGCGCGCAACCGCTCGGAATCGGGCAGGCTGCGCAGGTAGTAGATCCCGTCGAGATCCGCGCCTGAAACCGAGAGGCGCCGCAGCTCGGCGCCGGTAGCCAGCAGCAGCCGGTCATAGCCGAGCCGCTCGCCGCCCGCGAGCACCACCTCTGAGGACCCAGGATCGATCCGCTCGACGGTGGTCGCGGTGCGCAGCTCGATCTCGCGGCTCTCGTAGAAACCCTCCGCGTGGAGGAAGACCTTCTCGAGGCCGACCTTGCCGCTCAGATAGTCCTTGGACAGCGGCGGGCGCTGGTACGGACGTTCCGCCTCCGAGCCGATCAGCACCACACTGCCCTCGAAGCCCATGTCGCGCAGCGTCTCGGCTGCCTTTGCACCGGCCAGGCTTGCGCCGACGATCACGAAGGTCTGCTTGCTCATCGGGTGCTCCGTTCGGTGAGGATGACGAAGGTCATGGCGCTGCGATCAGAGATCGAGCCCGTTGCGGGCCGCAATCGATCCACCGGCGCGCAGCCCGCCGGCACGACCGACCGAGTCTTCTCGCAGCGTGATGGCCATTTGACGAGCGATACGTCGGGGACGAGGTCCACATCAATCTAGCGTCGTCCTGTGCCTCGGTCTACCGTTGACACGCGAGCCGGGCGAACAAGTGCTGATCGACGCAGTGACTACATGTCCGCGATTTACGCGTGCCGTCCAGGTGCGGCCTCGTCTCGCTAGGCTTCTTCGCGCTCCACGACCTGCCCTTCGTCGTCGAAGTAGAACACGATCGTCGGTACGTCGAAGTCCGAGCGCACCTTCTCGGCGATCCCGTGCTCACGCCGGTTCTCGTGCTCGCTGCCGGGAGAGTGCAGCCTGAGCACGATCAGATCAGCATCGAACTGAGCTAGCGCATCGGCGATCGCCGCGACCTGGTTCTCGGCCCCAACCTCGCCGTGGGGTTTCAGGCCACCCGCGCGCATGTGGTCAAAGACCGTCCGCAGACGTTCGTCGGCCGCCACTCGTGCTTTGTCGCTGTCGTTGGTCAGCCATTTCATCCAAGTCGTCAGCATCGGGGCGACGACGTAGATCTCCTCTGCCTCATCGATCAGCGGACGAATTGCTGGGGGAACCTCGTTGGCGTCGGCCAACTCCTCGTTGCTCAGGACAAGCACACGTCGTGCCATCGGACTCCTCCTCGGTTGAGCGCTGCTTCGTGATCGTCCGATCCCATTATCAGATGGTGGTGGGTATCGGGGTCTCGGGGTCGATCTCCTAGCGTCCGATCGCCTCCTGCACCCGGGCGACTTCAACCGAGCCCTTGTCCGCCAGCGCCGTGAGCGCGGCGACGGTCCCGTAGTGGCGATCGACCTCAACAAGCGCCGCAGTGCCCGGCGGTAGTCGCTGCGGCTGAAGCCAGAAATCCGGCATCTATCGAGGTCGAAGGATTCGAACCGGCGTCGGGCGCTCCTCGTGGACTGTCCTGAGATCCGCCGTCCGCAAGGGCTCACGCTTGCGCCACCGTGGATCGTGACGTGTCCCCGGCCACGGTTGTTCGAGCGCGATGAGCGAGAACGAGATTGCTCTTTGTTTGGACTGGTTTATGAGAAGCTTTGGCGCGATGCACCTGGAACCCATTGCTGCGAAGTGGGAGGCGAGCCCGTGAACAGCTGGGACATCAGGGCTCTCGCCGTTCGGCCGCATTCTCCCGAGATCCTCTCCACCACCGACGATGCGCGCGCGATCGTGTTGGAGATTCCCGCGGGAGAGAGCCTCCAGGATCACCAGGTGCACGAGCGCGCCTGGGTCACGATCATCGATGGCGACGTGGAGATCACCACCACGGACGGGGAGAGGGTGGTGGGCGGTTGCGGACTGATGGTCGAGTTCGCGCCTGGCGAGCGCCACGCTGTCCTCGCCCGCTCGACGGCAAGACTGCTGCTGTTGCTCACTCCCTGGCCTGGGCGGGGGCATCCGGGAACCATGACTCTTGAGGACAAGGCGCAAGCCACGCACCGCGCCACCGAGCACAGGGCCAGCCCGTGACCGTCGCGGTGAGTGCGCAGTATTGCGGCGGATCGATCGCCGTCATGTGCCGCAGCTTCCCGCGGAGATCGATCATGCCTCACGCCACTTTGGAATGACCATGGCCGGCCAATCCCCGGCTACCGGACACCGGCATGAATGAAATATCGCTCTGTTTTCACCTGCTTGGCGTGCTGCTGTTCGTCGCCGGAATCGTGCTGGCGGGTGCCGCGTTTGAGGTGGCGCGTCGGCGCGAGGCCAGCCGAGATCGCGCTGCTGCTCGGGCTGACGCGGATCGGCGTGGACCGCCACACACCGGGAGGCTTGCGGGCTCGATGCCGTGGCGCCCGCTGATCTTGTTGGCGACTGTAGGGCGGCCGCCCGCCTACCGTCCGGCGCCGCTACGGACCCGGGCAATCTCTTGAGATCTCGTGAGATCAGTTGCAACCATCAATCCGTTGCTCGGCGGCCGAGGCTCGACCGGACGCCGTGGACGTCCCTTTCGCGAACGCCGGCGTCTTGTCGCCGCCGACGGCGGCGCGCAACGAGTCTTCCTGCCTCGACGTCGTCCCGGGCAGTGATGGTGCTCCGCAGAAACGAACTGTGGCGGCATTTCGAAAGACCATCCGTTCCCGATCAGCCTGCTGAGGAGTCGGCTCGCCGCGCGGAAGAGTCGACCGACTGCCGGCGCAGGAAGGACCCCGCCGTGCCCCCGTTGCGTGGTGCGGCTGCCGGGTTCGGCGGTGATGCCGGTCCCGGGTTCGTCGGCGACACAATGCGACGCGCGAACCTGAGCGGCTTCCTCGTGCAATGGAGAAGATGTCGCGCCGGAAGATCGCGTGGCGGGCGGCGAGCGCTGATGATATCCGAGCGCACCGTGGTTCCCGCGGCAGGTGTGGCATGGACAGCGACGGTCGCAGGCCACCCCCACAGTCTCGGTTGGGGGGCGCTCCCGGCCCAGTCGAGCCAACCCGCAATTTGACGGGCGCTGGCCAGCGAGCGACGACGCGTGAGCGAGGAGCCTCCAGCGGACGGTCGTCGGTCGCCCCGATCCGAGGCCGAGCTTCAGGACGAGTATCTTCAAACGGCGCTGCTCGGCGAGGCGCGGGCGCATCCGCGGATGCTGCTCAGCCGGGTGCATGTGCGAATGGGGCGCCGTTTCGTCTCGGTATGGTGGGCGATCCCGATCCTCACCGTGCTGGGCGTGGTGGTCGTGGTCGCCGCGAAGCTCTTCGCGGCGAGCAGCGCGGGGCGGGCGCTGATGGCTCAGCATCAGTGCATCGCGTGGGGGCCGCCCGTCCCCCACGGGATCCCGGCGTTCGTGCGTTGGACGCATCTGCTGACCTTCTTCTTCTTGGTCATCATCGTGCGCTCGGGCCTGCAGATCCTCTCCGATCACCCGCGGCTGTATGCGAAGGTCGATTGCACGCCGGGGGAGGAGTGGCTGCGTTTCCGCGGCCCGGTGCCCAGCGATCGGGTGTGGACGGCCAAGCAGGACGCGATCATGCTCAGCCCGCTCGTCGGGCTGCCCGGCGGCCGCCACACGATCGGGGTCGCACGCCACTGGCATTTCATCTTCGACATCGTCTTCGTGCTCACCGGCGTGACCTACGCCGTATTCTTCTTCGCCACGCCATGGGTGCATCGGCTCCTGCCGACTCACCTGTCGCTGTTCCCGCAGGCGGCCTCATGCGCGGTCACGTACTTGAGCCTGCACCTGCCGCGCGGGCCGAACGGCTTCTTCCGCTACGACGCGCTGCAGCAGCTCACGTACTTCTCGGTCATCTTCATCCTCGGTCCGCTGGCGATCCTGACCGGTCTGGCGATGTCACCTGCGCTGGACAATCGCTACCGCTGGTACGCGCGGCTGTTTGGCAACCGGCAGATCGCCCGCTCCATCCACTTCCTGGTGATGGTCTCCTTCGTGGTCTTCTTCATCGGTCACATGACCCTGGTCGCGCTGACCGGCTTCGCGCCCAACCTCAACCACATCACGCTGGGCGTCGACCGCAACGACCTCAACGGATTCGGCATCTGGCTGCTCGTGATCGTCCTCGTGATCGGGTTAAACGTCTGGGCGGTCCGGCTGTCCTGGACCCACACCCGCGTGCTGCAGCGCGTTTCAAACGCTACGGTGGGCCGGACGATGGACCTGCTGTTCGACCACTTCGCCCCCAAGGCGCAGTACGAGCGTAAGGACATCAGCCCGCACTTCTGGCCCAACCACATTCGCCTGCCCGAGGGTCCCGTGTGGGATGAGCTGGTCGAGAGCGACTTCCGCAGCTACCGCCTCAAGGTCCACGGCCTCGTCGAGAACCCGGTCGAGCTGTCGCTGGCCGACCTACAGGCGATGGCCAAGCAGGATCAGATCACTATGCATAACTGCATCCAGGGCTGGTCGGGCATCGCCGAGTGGGGGGGGCTGCCGTTCTCGGCGCTGATCGACCTCGTGCGCCCCGACCCGGAGGCGCAGTGGGTGATTTTCTACTCGTTCGCGACGGGCGCGGACGGCGGCGTCTACTACGACTCCCACAGCATTCACGACCTGCGCCACCCGCAGAGCCTGCTCGCCTACGATATGAACCGCGAACGCCTGCCGATCCTGCACGGCCGGCCGCTGCGTCTGCGCGTCGAGAACCAGCTCGGCTTCAAGCACGTGAAATGGGTCAGCGAGATCGAGTTCGTCCGCCACTTCTCGGAGCGCTTCGCCGGCTACGGCGGCTACCAGGAGGACCACGAGTTCTTCGGTTACCGCGACGAGATCTGACGCCGACCCAACCGTCGCCCGGGAGCGGCATCGTCCGGTGTCTGGGGGCCGCGGATTTCCTGGGCCAATGGATCGGTTGGACGTAAGAGGTGCGGTCGAACCGACGCTAATGCTAGAGCGCGACTTACTCTAAATCGGATGCAAGACAGAGTCCGGCGCGAAATGATCAGGATCATCAGTGAAGATCGTGACCACCTTGTCATAGAGCCTTCCGCTGCCCCACAGCGGTTCGGTGCCCTCGATGAAACTGGGGAGCGGTGATCGTCGGCCCGCGCGCGTTTGAGTTCGAATTTAACGCACAGCCTGGTCATGGAGGGTGCCAGCGTGGGGGACCTCTGTCTGCGTCACGGTTGAAGAGCGCTCAGTACCGAGCCCGCCGGCTGGACAGGATCGCGGTACTGGCCGACGAGCGCGCCCGGCGCGAGCAGCCCGATCTGTGAACGTCTGATCATGCTTCGGCTGGCTTGCGGGTACCGGCGGCAATACTTGTTGACCGCGACCGGCGTGCTGCCGCACGACGATCCGCTTGTTGCCGCATTCACTCCGTGGGCCGGCGCGCAGGGGTTCGTCCCGCGGGCTGCCGTAGGGCCTCGCCCGTGGCGCTCTTTGGGATCGGGTGGTTCACCGCTTTGTGTGTCGTGACCGTGATCGCCTCGCCGTAATGGGTGATCTGCAGTGGCTCTCCCTGCAGCAGCGAGTAGCGGGCGTGGTCATGGTTGACCGCGACTCTCAGCCGCCGCTCGCGAAAGCACAGGCCGAACGCTAGGCGGGTCAGTCGCTCCGGCAGACGGGGGGCGAAGCTGAGGGCGCCGTCGTGGTCGCGCATGCCCCCGAACCCGGCGACGGCAACGATCCACGCGCCCGCGAGCGAGGCGATGTGCAGCCCGTCGCGGGTGTTGTGCTCGATGTTGCCGAGATCCATCAGCGCGGCCTCGCCGAAGTAGTCGTAGGCCAGCTCGAGGTGCCCGACCTCGGCGGCGATCACGGCCTGGGTGCAGGCCGACAGCGAGGAGTCGCGAACAGTCAGCGTCTCGTAGTAGGCGAAGTTTCGGGCTTTCTGCTCGGCGGTAAATGCGTCGCCGCGCAGGTGCAGGGCCAGCACGAGGTCGGCTTGCTTGACGACCTGCTTGCGGTACAGGTCGACGTAGGGGAAGTGCAACAGCAGCGGGTATTGCTCGGGCGTCGTCGCCTCGAAGTGCCAGCGCTCGTGCTCGGTGAAGCGTTCGGCCTGGGGGTGGACACCCAGCTGCTCGTCGTAGGGGATCAGCATCGCCTGCGCCGCGTCGCGCCAGGCGGCGACCTCCTCGTCGTTGACGCCGAGGCCAGCGGCTCGGTCCTCGTGACGCTCGACGATCTCGGCCGCCAGCCGCAGGTTTCGCTGCGCCATCAGGTTGGTGTAGACGTTGTTATCGGCCACGGCGCTGTACTCGTCGGGGCCCGTGACGCCGTCGATCCGGAAGTTGCCCGTCGCGTCGTGGTGGCCGAGCGAGCGCCACAGCCGCGCCGTCTCGACGAGCAGCTCGAGCCCGGTATCGCGCTCGAACTCGCGGTCCTCCGCTGCCGCCTGGTAGCGGCCGACGGCGTCCGCGATGTCCGCACAGATGTGAAACGCCGCGGTTCCCGCAGGCCAGTACGCCGAGCATTCCTGCCCATCGATCGTGCGCCACGGAAACGCCGCTCCCCGCAGCCCCAGCGTCTTGGCGCGCTCGCGGGCCAACCCCAGCGTCGTGTGGCGCCAGCGCAACGCGTCGCGGGCGGCATGCGGGGCGGTGTAGGTCAGAACCGGCAGGACGAACGTCTCGGTGTCCCAGAACGCGTGCCCGTCATAGCCCGGGCCGGTCAGCCCCTTCGCGGCGATCGCGCGCTGCTCGCCGCGGGCGCCCGCCTGCAGCGTGTGAAACAGCGCGAAGCGAACCGCCTGCTGAAGCTCCGTGTCGCCTTCCAGCTCGACGTCAGCACGGTCCCAGAAATCGTCAAGGTAGCCGCGCTGGCCGGCGAGCAGCCCGTCCCAGCCGGTATGCCGCGCCTCCGCGACCGCCCCGGAGACCTGGTCGCGTAGCGCCGCGCTCGAGCGCTTGCTCGACCACCCGTACGCCAGCAGCTTGACCACCCGCAGCCGCTGTCCCGGCGCGAGATCGGCGGTGATCGTCACGCGCGCGAAGTCCTCGTGGCTCTCGGTCGCGGTCTCGGAGCCGTCCGGGCCCTCCACCATGTGGTCCATCGCGGCGGCCATCCGCAGCCCGCTCTGCCGGGTGACGTGAACCAGCACGGCACGGTCGTCGTGGTCTGAGAACAGCTCGGAACGCAACGCCTGCTGCAGCTCGGCCGCGGCCCGGGGATCGCCCCCCGCGGCTGGCATCGGCTCGTTGGCGACGAGCTCTGACTGCACCACCAGCCGCGCTGGGGCGTCCAGCGGCTCGACCTCGTAGAGCACCGCGGCCACCGCGCGCTGCACGAACGACACCAGGCGCACGGAAGTGACTCGAACTCGCTGACCGACCGGCGAGCACCACTCGGCGCGGCGGCGCAGCACGCCGGCGCGAAAGTCCAGCACCCGCTCGTGGCTCTCCAGCCAGCCGAAGCGCACGTCAAAGGGCTCGTCGTTGACGAGCAGGCGAATGACCTTGCCGTTGGTGGCGTTCACCACCGTCTGCCCCGCCTCCGGGTAGCCGTAGCCGGCCTCGGCGTACGGCAGGTGCCGCTGCTCGTAGAAGCCGTTCAGGTAGGTGCCCGGGAGCCCAGGCGGCTCGCCCTCGTCGAGGTTCCCCCGCAGCCCGATGTGCCCGTTGGCGAGCGCGAACACCGACCCCGCCTGTTCGAGCACGTCCAGATCCAGCTCGGTCTCGCGGATCGACCACGACTCCACCGAGAACACCGGGTGCTGGATCACGGCGCTTCGAGCAGCTCGGCCAGGTCTGACACGACGACGTCGGCGCCATGCTCGCGCAGTGCGTCGGCCTGACCGGCGCGATCCACTCCCACCACGCAGCCGAACCTACCGGCCCGCCCCGCCGCGACGCCCGCGAGCGCGTCCTCGAACACCGCCGCCGCAGATGGCTCGACGCCCAGCGCCCTCGCGCCAGCCAGGAACGTGTCGGCGGCTGGCTTTCCCTTCAGGTGCTCGCGCTCGGCGACGACACCGTCGATCCGCTGCTCAAACAGATCCTCGATACCGGCGGCGATCAGCACATCGCGGCAGTTGGTGCTCGAAGAGACCACCGCCCGCGCCAATCCCGCGTCCCGCGCCGCGCGGACATATCGCACCGAACCGTCGTAAGCCTGCACGCCATCCCTGCGGATCATCGCCAGCACGATCTCGTTCTTGCGGTTGCCGAGCCCGTCGACCGTCTCGGCGTCGGACGGATCGCTCGGCTCACCGCGGGGCAAATCGATTCCCCGCGAGGTCAGAAACGACAGGACGCCCTCGTAGCGGGGCTTGCCGTCTACGAACTCGTCGTACTCGCCGACCGCGTCGAACGGCACGAACTGCTCGCCGGTCCGTTCGGCGCGTTCGCGCAGATAGCCGTCGAACATCTCCTTCCAAGCGGCGGCATGGACCTTGGCGGTCTGCGTCAGCACCCCGTCGAGGTCAAACAGGCAACTGCTCACTCCAGCAGGCAACCCGAGCATCAACGAAACGTACACACCCCCGACGGCGCGCCGTAAGAACACACGGCCAGCGCGACGCTAGAGCAGCGTGTCGGACCGGCTCGCTGCTGCTCCACGTCCCTCTTACCGCCGATGCACCGCGAGGAATCTCCATGGCTGAGCCCCCTGCCGATCCGGTGATCCTCTGCTACGACGGCTCCCAGGACGCCAAGCCCGCGATCGACCGCGCGGGAAGCCTGTTCAGCGGCCTGCGAGCCCTGGTGCTGACCGTGTGGCAGCCCACCGCCGGCCTGGGCAGCTTTGCGTGGGCCGGCGCGACCGCCAGCATGGTCGACTTCTTTGAGCTCGACCGCGCCGCCGCCGAGGACGCGGGGGCTGTCGCCCACGAGGGCATCCGCCTCGCGCGGGAGGCGGGCCTCGAGGCCGAAGCGGCCACCGTCAAGGCCCCGGGACCCGTGTGGGAGGCGATCGTCGATATCGCCGACCGCCACCACGCCAGCAACCATTGTCATGGGCTCCCGCGGGCTCACCGGCCTGCGCTCGATGCTGCTGGGAAGCGTCTCCAGCGCCGTCGTGCATCATGCCCACCAGCCAACCCTGGTCATCCGCCGCCAAAGCGACGACAAAGCTGAGGCGGGCTAGCCAGAGACGACGGCCGTCCGCACTGCTCGTCCGCGGCTGATTCGAATCGGATGTGGCGTGCGTCAAGCGTCCACCCGAGCATGAGGATTGTTGCTCTCGGTCGTGCGACGCTTCGTCACGCTCCCGGTGTCGTGCTGACAGGGGGACAGCATGCTGCTCCTGGCGAAGTGCGCGGCCGTTTCCCGCAGGTGGTCCATGCATAGCCCGGCCGTGCAATTGCGACACAGCGCGACCGCGGGTTGATGGATTCCCTGTTCGGCATGAGTCCGGTCGCGTTACGCGCCCGCTTTGCTCGGGTTCGCGCATCAGGCTCCCGAGACGTCCGTTGTGTGGGGTTGGTTGGAGCTATGCCTCGGGGGTGTCAGGCTTGGCGGCGGTTTGGGCGGGGGTGAGGGCGATGAAGCCGGCGAGGGCGAAGATAAGCAAGCAGAGGATGCATACCAGTCCCAAAGCCTTTTGCCTAGGATGACTGTGTAAACTGTCGGAATGGACCTGCAGAACGGACCGGAGGGGCCGCTTTCCCAGCCGGTGCGGGCGCGGCTGTTTGCGCGGTTGGCTGAGTTGCGCCGTCCGGTCGGGACCGATGAGCTCGCTACCGAGCTCGGGTTGCATCCCAACGGCGTGCGCGTCCACCTCGACGTATTGCGCGAGGCAGGACTGCTTGACCGCGAGCGGGTGCGTCAGCGGCGTGGGCGGCCCCGGGACATGTGGTCGGTGGCACCTGACGCTCACCCGGACGGGGATCCACCCCGCGCCTACACCGACCTCGCGCGCTGGCTCGCCGGGGCTATGGCGCGTGGCGCCAGCAGTCCGTCTGCGATCGAGCTGGCGGGCCGGCAGATTGGAGCCGAGATCGCGCCCACCACGCTGACAGGCTCACCGGAGACAACGATGTACGCAGCCCTCGCATCGCTTGGTTTCCAGCCGCAACGTGTGCTCGACCCGCTCGAGACGCTCACCTACAAGTTGCGTAACTGTCCCTACCGCAGCGTCGCGCTCGACGAGCAGGAGGTGGTGTGCACCCTCCACAAGGGCCTGACCGAGGGCCTACTCGACGTGATCGCTCCAACCAGCGAGCTTGCCGGATTCGTGCCGAAGGATCCGGACGCGGCTGGCTGCCTGATCACGCTCCGCGGACCGCTCGCAGACGCTGCGCGGGCCGAGGCATGAAGCGCTCCCCGGCGCTCGTCGCGCTCTCGCGCGACCACCACCAAGCGCTCGTCATCGCCAAACGGCTCCGGCAAACGAACGACGCGAGTCTCGCCGCGAACCGTGCCCGTTTCTCTCGTTCTGGAAACTCGAAGGACGCCAGCACTTCCACCTCGAACAGGAGGCCCTCCTCCCCGCCTTCGCAGCCTACGGCGACCCCTATGACCCGCTCGTCGCGCGCACGCTCTGCGATCACGTCGCGATCCGCCGACTCGCAGACGAATTGCGATGCGCGCGCTGCTAGCTGACCCTAGGCGCGGTTTGCGCGGGCGCTGACGAGCGCCGCGGCCTCGGCGGAGGCCGGACCGTCGGGGGACGCCCCATTGTCCTTGCCCAACCCGACTGCGACCTCCGCGGCGATCTGCGGATCGACCTTGGCCCAGTAGGCGATCACGCGCTGCTGCATGTCGTCGGCGACCTCGTCGCTGGCGTGCGCGACGATGTTCGCGACCAGGTGCTCGCGGTCGAGATCGCTCATCACCTCGCGCACCAGCGTGCCGGCTTGGCCAAAGTCATCGTCCTCGGCGTGCTTGTCGTAGGCATAGCGTCCGAGCTCGCCGGACTCCACGGGCCAGCCGAGGTCTGGCGCCCGCTCGGCGTCGGCCTGCGGGCCGCCGGCGGAGTTCGGCGCGTAGACGGGTTGGGCGCCCGAGTGGTGATAGGTCATCTGGGCGTCCTTGTTGTATGAGTGCACCGGGACCCGGGGCGCGTTTATAGGGAGCTGCTCATAGTTGGGTCCGATGCGGTGCAGGTGGGTGTCGTGGTAGGAGAAGATCCGGCCCATCAGCATCTTGTCCGGGCTCAGCCCGGTCCCCGGGACGAGATTGGCGGGCGAGAAGCCGGCCTGCTCGACTTCGGCGAAGAAGTTGGCGGGGTTGCGGTCGAGCACCAGGCGCCCGACCGTGATCGGGGGATAGTCGCCGTGGGGCCACACCTTCGTCAAGTCGAAGGGGTTAAAGCGATAGTCCGCCGCGTCTGCGAACGGCATGATCTGCACCTCGAGGCGCCACTCGGGGGACCCGCCGTCAGCGATCGCCTGGCGCAGGTCGCGACGGTGAAAGTCGGGGTCCTCGCCCGCCATCGCCCCAGCCTGCTCGTCGGTGAAGTTCTCTGCGCCCTGGACGGTCTTGAAGTGGTACTTGACCCAAAAGCGCTCACCGTCGGTGTTGACCCACGAGTACGTGTGGCTGCTGTAGCCATTCATGTGCCGATACGTGCGCGGGGTCCCGCGGTCTGACATCAGGATCGTGACCTGGTGGGCGCTCTCCGGCGAGAGCGTCCAGAAGTCCCACTGCATCTGGTTGGAACGCATGCCAGTGTCCGCGAGTCGCTTCTGGGAGTGGATGAAGTCTTGGAACTTCGATGGGTCACGGACGAAGAAGACCGGCGTGTTGTTGCCCACCAGATCGAAGTTGCCATCGTCGGTGTAGAACTTGAGCGCAAATCCGCGCGGGTCGCGAACGGTGTCCGGGAAGCCCTGCTCGCCAGCCACCGTGGAGAAGCGCGCGAAGACCGGCGTTCGCTTGCCGATCGCGAGGAACCCCGCCTTGGTGAACTGCGAGACGTCCTCGGTGACCTCGAAGAACCCGTGGGCGCCGCTGCCCTTGGCGTGGACGACGCGCTCTGGGACGCGCTCGCGATTGAAGTGCTGCATCTTCTGCACGACGTAGTGGTCGTGCAGGGCGATCGGGCCGCTGGGCCCGACGGTCAGCGAGTATTCGTCGCTTGGCGCCGGAATCCCGGAGTCGGTAGTCGTCGCGGGGGGTCTATCGGCGTGGGCGGGCGCGTCGCCGTTGCTCATAGCGCTCTCCTTCGTGGTAGTTGTGGCGGTGGTGGCGCGAAAGCGCCGGACACGCGATCAAAACGTACCGCGTCTCGGCTAGCCGCCATAATCGCCCGGTGAACGCGAAGGAGTGGATCGCCGCCTACGCGCGCCGGCTCGGGACCGAGCCGCCGTCGGCGGACGAGTTCAAGGCGCTTCTGGACCTCGCTGGCGAGGCCGCCCATTGCTCCGAGCGGGTTGCGGCACCCGTGGCCTGTTGGGTGACGGCGAAGGCTGGGTGCTCGCTGCAAGATGCGCTTGCCCCTGCGCGAGAGGTGTCCCGGGCGTCCGCGCGGCCGGACGCGACGACCGCGCCACCGCCCGGCGAGGCATAGCCGCGGCGCAGTTCGCCGACCGCGGCGAGGGACACTAGGGCGGATTTGCCACATGCTCGCCGTGATCCTCACCAATCTCCGTCGTCGCTCCGGCCGTACGGCGCTCACCGCGGCCGGTATCGCGGTTGGGGTCGCGACGATCGTCGGCCTGCTCGCGCTCTCTGCCGGCCTCACCCGCAGCGCCGGCGAGCTCGTGCACCTCGGCCAGGCGGATCTCGGGCTCTTCCAGGCCAACGCCGCCGATCCCACCTCCTCGGTGCTCCCGCTGTCCCTGCTCGCGCGCGTGCGCGCGCGCCCGGAGGTGGCTGAGGCAACGCCGCTGCAGCTGGTGATCGGGGCTCTGGACCGTGAGCCGAGCGCCGTCGTCTTCGGGACCGATCCGCACGGGTTCGTCGCGCGTCGCCTCGTGTTCACGGCTGGACGGCCTGCCGCAGCGGGCGAGACGACGGTCGGCGACCTGCTCGCCGGCCAGCTGCATGTGGGCGTCGGGAATACGATCGATCTGCAGCGCCGGGCGATCCGCGTTGCGGGGATCTACCACTCGGGGATCTCCTTCGCGGATTCGGGCGCGATCATGCCCCTGGGCGCGGCTCAGCAGCTCGCCGGGCGCAGTGGTGACGAGGCGACCACGATTGCCGTGAAGCTGATGCCGCGCATCAGCCACGACGCAGCCGACCGCGCGCTCACACGAGCCTTCCCCGGCGTACGCGCGATCTCGACTCCCGGGGATGCGGTGCGGGCCGGGGCCAACGCGCTGCTGATCGACAAGGCGGTCGTCGTGATCGTCGTTCTCGCCCTGATCGTGGGTGCGCTGGCGGTTGCCAACACCATGCTGACTGCTGTGCTCGAGCGCCAGCGTGAGCTGGCTCTGCTCTCGACGATTGGCTGGAGCGCCCGCCAGATCGCCGCGCTCGTGCTCGGCGAGGCGGTCGTCCTCAGCCTCGTGGGCGTCGGCTTCGGGCTGGCGCTTGGCGTCGCGCTCAGTGGCTTGTTGCCGGGCGCGCTCGGCCTCAGCGACGTCATCTCCGCCGACGTCACCGCCTGGGGGCTGGGCCGAGCGATCCTCGTCGGTCTCGCGATTGGTGTGCTCGGCGCGATCTATCCGAGCTGGCGCTCGACTCGCCTGCTGCCGCGCGAGGTGTTGGCTCAGATCTGACTAGGTCGCCGTGTGCGTGGTGGGCGGCTCGAAGCGACCGTCGATCAGACGCGTCGTGCGGTCGGCGCGCGCCGCGACGGCCTGGTCGTGGCTGACGACGATGAGCGTCATCCCGCGCTCGATGCGCGCCGCGATCAGCCGATCGAGCGCCTGCCGGGCGGCGGTGGAGTCCAGACGCCCGGTGGGCTCATCGGCGAGCAGCACCCGCGGCCGGTTTGCCAGCGCGCGGGCGAGCGCGACCCGCTGGCGCTCTCCGCTCGACAGCTCAGAGGGGAGGTGGCCGGCGCGCATGCTCATGTCGACCTCCTCGAGCAGCGCCTGTGCTCGCTCGCGACGCTCGCTGCGTCCGACGCCGGCGGCGAGCAGCGAGGCCTCGACGTTGGCCTGGGCTGTGAGCGCGGGCAGCAGCAGATCATGCTGGAAGACGAAGCCGACGATGTGGCGGCGGTACTCGGTGTGATTGCGCAAGCCCGAAACCGAGATTCCCGCCACGCGGATCTCTCCGCTGTCTGGACGGTCGATCCCGCCGATCAGCGCAAGCAGCGTGCTCTTGCCCGAACCCGACGGGCCAGCGATCGAGACGAACTCCCCGGGCGACACCCGCAGCGAGACGTCGCGCAGCACTGGGACGCGGGCCCCGAAGCTCTTGCAGACGTTCTCGACAACGACCTCCGCGCCGGCGCCTGAAGACTCGCTCACGGCCGAACGTGGACGGGGTAGTCGATCGTCTGCGTCCCCTGCGCCGTGTGCACGACAGCCTCGAAGGCAAGCGGATAGCCGACCGATCGCGCCGGCCAGCGCAGGATGTCGTGCCAGCGACCGACGAAGCGATGCGAGGGCGGGACGTCGTGTCCAACGACTTGACCGGCGAAGGTGAACTGGATATCGACGACGCCGGCGAGCGGGCGCCCGCTCGAGTCGCTCACCCGCAGCGAGTAGGGCCACGCCGCGTTGACCCGGGGCGAGTGGCCGGGAGCTGTCAGCACGACATCGATGTGTCCGCCCGCGGGCGCGGCCGTCGAGGGCGATGCGGAGCCATTTGCCGAGCTCGAGCTCGAGCCTCCGCAGCCAAGCAGCCCTGCCGCAGCGATCGCGAGCGCAGTTGACCGGGCCGGTACTCGGAGCCCCATTTGCGCCACTCTAGGCGCTCGCCTGGATCGCTCCGCGCCGCTGCCTGGCCGCCCGTGCTGGCGTGTGGGATCAGCGGATCGGCGGCAGCGCCACGGCGTCGGTCTCGAGCTCCGCAGGGTGGCGATGACGCCGGCCGGCGCTCGGCTTGCGACAGCGCGCGGGGCGCTTGGCGTGTGATCCGCGCTTGGGCTGGGGGCACGCGCGGGGCTTGGCCCGCGGCGGTCTGGGCGTGGGCAGTGTGACCGGGGTAGCGAGGTTGCCCGTTGCTTCGATCGCCTGGATGACGACTCGCGCCCTGGCGCGCGGGAGCTCGATCGTCTCGCGCGTGCTGGCGGGGCCGCCGACGGGAGTCGGTAGCTCCACCATTCGTTGTTGCCCGAAGGCTTGCCGGGCGTGCGCCAGGCGTAGAGATAGCCCACCCGCGTCATCGCCACGAGGTCGTTGGAGCCGTCGCCGAGCACGTCACCGACGGTCGGAGACGACAAGACCCAGCCGCTCATGAACTTTGGCGCGTCCTGTGGAAAGGCGCCCAGCGCGAGCTCTGTGGGGACGAGCACGCACGCCAGCGCGAGCGCCGCAACCGTTAGGCGTCGAGCCAAGCTCGCCTCCCTCAGATGCAGAGCGCCGCTGATGCGCGCGGCGTGCCCGAAACATAGTGGTCGGCGCCCGAGCGCGAGTCGATTGCTCGGCGCTGGGATGATGCCGGCCGTGCCGCGCGCCATCTCCCTTTTCGCACTGGGTCAGCGCTGAGCGAGATCGGCGCGCTGCTGGTCAGCTGGGTTGTGTTTCCGATCGTGCTCGGCGCGCTTTCGCTCGGATGCGGACTGGCGCTAGAGGCCGCCGCGGGGGTGAGCCTGCCAGCTGCTCTTCGCCTCGTGCTGGGGCTCTGCGTGGTCATCGTGGTCGGACAGCTCGCGGGGGCCTCCTGGGCGACGGCGGTGCTCGCCGCGCCGCTCGTTGCGGTGATCGCCGCTGGGGGGCTCGTGTGGTCGCGGGGGCACGGGCTCTGGCCGCCCGACCGCGGAGCGGCGATCGCTGCCGTGGGCGTTTTCGCCATCTTTGCTGCCCCGATCGTGCTATCCGGCGAGGCGACGTTCGCGGGCTACATCAAGCTCGACGATACCTCGACGTGGCTGGCGATCACAGACCGGCTGACGAGCCACGGCCGGGATCTCAGCGGATTGGTGCCCTCCACCTACCAGTTGACGCTGCTCGACTATGTCTACCAGTCGAGCTATCCCGAGGGCTGGGCGATCCCGCTCAGCGTCGGCCACGCCCTCACCGGCGAGGACTCGGCGTGGCTCTTCTCGCCGCTGATGGCGATCTTTGCGGCCGCCAGCGCGCTCGCCTTCTACGAGCTGCTGCGGGCGGTCGTGCGCAGCGATGCCCTGCGCAGCGCTGCGGCGCTCGTTGCCGCGTCGTCGACGCTGCTGTTCGGCTACGCGATGTGGGGCGGGATCAAGGAGCTGGCTGCTGCCTTCGCGATCGCCGCGGTGGCCGCCGCTGGGATGCGCTTCGCCCACGAGGGGCGAAGGGTGCGCGGCGTGCTCCCGTTTGCCTTCGCGCTGGCGGCGCTGGGGGACATCCTCAACGTCGGATCTGCCCCCTGGATGCTGCCCGCGCTCGGGCTGCTGCTCGCGGCCGCGCTTGTGTCCTGGCTGGAGCGCAAGCCGTGGCCGCGGCTGATCCTGCGCGCCGCCGCGCTGGGGATCGCCGCCGCGGTCCTGGCGCTGCCCGCGATCGTGCTCGCCGGGACCTTCGTGCGGGGGGTCACGCCGCTCTACAGCGGAGCGCCATCGCACACCGACATCGGCAACCTCCTGCATCCGCTCAGCGGGTTCCAGATGGCGGGAGTGTGGTTGAACGGCGACTTCCGTCGCTGGCCCGCCGCCCACGCTCTCAACACGGCGCTGATCGCGGTCGTGGTCGCGGCGGCGGTCGCTGGGCTCGGCTGGGCGCTGTGGCGGCGCGGCTGGGGGGTGGTGCTGTATGGCGCGGTGGCCCTGGGCGGCGCCGCGTACCTGGCCCTGACGTCGGGACCGTGGCTGATCGGCAAGGCGCTCGCGGCCGGCTCGCCGGCGATCCCGTTGGCGGCGATGCTCGCAGCGGCGCTCGTCTACGAGCGCTGGCAGCGCTTCCCCGGGCTCGCCCTCGCGCTGCTGATCGCCGGCGCGGTGCTCGCCTCCGACGTGCTCGCCTACCGCGATGTCTACCTGGCGCCACGGGCACGCCTGGCGGAGCTCCAGCACGTCGGCGGGCTGGTGGCAGGCAAAGGACCGACCCTGCTGACCGAGGTGGAGGTCTACGGCAGCCGTCACCTCTTGCGTGCCGGAGACCCCGTGGGGGCATCGGACCTGCGTCCCTTCGTCGTGCCGCTGCGCGACGGCTCCGCGCTGGTCAAGGACGGTTACGCCGATCTCGACGCCTTCCAGCTCGCGGCCGTGACGGGCTATCGCTCGATCGTCCTGCGCCGCTCGCCGACGGAGAGCCGGCCTCCGGGCTACTACTCGCTGGCCTGGCGCGGGCACTACTACGAGCTCTGGCGACGGCTTGCGACCAACGCCCGCGTCATCTCGCACCTCGGCCTGGGGGATGTCGCCGCCCACCCGTTCTGCGGCTATGTGGAGTTCAGTCCCACCACCTACCGGGTGCCGTGCTCGACCCAGGCCGCGTCGGTGCCGTCGTGCGCGCGCGTGCACGCGCTCGCCAGTCTCGCCAGCCGCACGCGTGCTCAGCTCGTGGCCGAGCCCCGGCCGCTGTCGGTCGTGGCGCCGCCGAGCGCTTGGAGCCAGCCGCCGGGGTGGACGTTTGACCTCACTGGCGAGCTCGCCTACCCCCAGCAGCCCGGCGTGGCAGCGACCGCGATGACCGTGCCAGCCGCGGGTCGCTACGAGCTGTGGCTGGGAGGATCATTCACGCGGGCGGTCGCGGTTGCCGTGGACGGCCTGCAGGTCGGGACGGTGGCGATGGAGCTTGCCAACCGCGGCCAGTACCTGCGGCTCGGTGCTGTCACGTTGGCCGCGGGTGCCCACGCCGTCACGGTGCAGGTCAGCGGCGCCGGGCCGGGACCCGGGACTGGCGCGGGGGTGCCGGAGATGCTCGGACCCGTGATCCTGACCACTTCGAGCGACACCAACGCTCCGCTGCTGTCCGTGGCGGCCGCCCAGGCGGGCTCGCTGTGCGGTCGTAGCCTCGACTGGATCGAGGTGGTGGCGCCGTGATGGCGTGCTGTCAGGTGACGAGCTCGAGGCGCGGGTTGGGCCGGTAGGCACGCCCGGCCTTGGCACAGGGCTGTCCGTCGAGCAGCACGACGTCTGCGGTGAAGTCGTTGGCGCCGTGCAGCAGCGCCGAGCCGACGCCGTAGGCGTCGACCGGAACGCCGTCGGATTCGAACGCACGGATGCGGTCGGCGTCAAAGCCGCCGGAGACGACGATGCTCACGCGCTCGTGGCCGGCGGCGTCGAGCGCGGCGCGCACCTTGCGCACGAGCACGGGGTTGACGCCGGTGGGAGGGAAGCCGCCGAGGTCACCCCAGAGGGCACGGTCCACCAGCGTGTCAGACGTATCGAGGCGCACGCCCCAGAGGTCCTCGCCGAGCGCGTCGGCGACGGCGACGGCAGTGGCCACGGAGTCGTTGTCGAAGTCGACCAGCACCGTGACGTTCATTTCGCTGGCGTAACGGGCGCAGAACGCCCTGGCTGCGGCGACTGTGTCACCCCCGAAGGCAGCGATCAGACCGTGGGGAACGGTGCCCACGCCGCGACCGCCCCACCAGGAGGCCTGGGCGTCGGTGGACACGCCGATCACCCCCGCGACATGTGCCGCCCAGCCGTCGCCCGTCTGCACGAGCCAGTGGTCGTGGCGAGCGGGGAAGAACAGGATCGGCTTGTCGCCAGCGGCCTGGACGACCTCGCGGACGTTGCGCATCACACGGCTGCGGCGCGCCATGCAGCCGAGGTAGACGGTCTCGAGGTGGGCGAAGAGCGCGTAGTCGCCCTCGATCGTCATCACGGTCTCCCGCGGGGCGATCGGATCGCCCTCGTAGAGGGCGTGGACACGCAGCAGCGGCCAGCCGTCCTCCCAGTGCTCGGCCCCGCGCCGGCCCGAGCACCGCTTCAGGACAGCGATTGCCTCGTCGATTCCTCCCAGCAGCGATTCCTCGCGCTGGAAGACCTGCATCGTGACCAGCGCCGGCTCGGAGCGCTCGTCGAGCAGCTGCTTGGTGAAGGTGAAGTAGGCGTCCGAGTAGTAGCCGGAGCGCACGGCCTCGATCGGCAGGCGAAAGATGTCGGGATCGAGACGCGCGCGCGGGGCATCGTTCGTGGCGGCGGGCGGGGTGGGCATGCGCGAGAGTCTGCCGGCCACGGCGAGCAGCCGTCGTAGCCGCGTGTCGCTCGCGCCCGCCTCGCCCCCGCCCGCCGTCGGCGAACGCGCGCTAGTAGCGTCTGCCGAAGCGCCTGCCGAGGCCGTATCCGCCAGTCGGGGCGGCGCTCAGCAGCACCAGAATTGCGGCGATCACAGCCACGATGTACGGCAGCCCGAGAGCCGCCGCGATGAAGTAGACGATGGCAGCGAAAATCACCGCGATCAGTACGCCAATCATTCCCTCTTCCTCCTTGCCGGGGGCGCTGATGTAAGTACCCGGCGGGGGGCAGAGGCAAACGGCTGGTGCGGCGGCATGAACCGGGGCGACCGTCAATTACGCCATCAGTCAGCTACGGATTGAGGATCGTGACCCCCAGGGCGTGGGTCGCCGAGCCGAGGTAGGCGTAGAAGGGATCTGCAGGGATGCTCAGGCGGAATGGGTAGGTGTAGATCGAGCCGACCTGGTAGTGGAAGGCGTAGGTGAAGCGCCAGCGTCCACTGGGATCGGTGTGGAGGTCGCGAGAGACGGGGACGAGCTGACCGCGGTCGACGCCTTCGAGCTGGATGCTTTTGCCACCGGGTGGGATGTAGCCGCCGAGCAGACGGCCGGAGAAGGTGATGGGTTGCCCGATGTGGGCGACGCCGCGGTTGGTGTGGAAGGTGCTGTAGGCGGGGACGCGGAGGTCGATGTCGGCGAAGGCGGGGTTTGAGCGCGTCGCTGCCGGGATAGGCGAGGCGCAGAATGCGCGAGGGCCCGGGCGAAACGCGATAGCGCAGCTGCCCCGCCGCGTCAGTGGTGGCACTTGCGACAGAGCTGAAGGTGGAGCGGCCGCGAACCCGCTGAGAGATGAGCAAGGCGGCTTGTGCGAGCGGGTGACCGGCGGCGTCGCTGAGGGAGGCGTAGATGGTCGTGGGGCGCCGGAATCCGACGCGCTGGATGCTGCGGCCTGGTATGGCGCGGACGCTGCACGCGTGCGGACGATGACGGTGTGGAGCTGCGCGGTGACAGTTGGTCCGGAAGGGGCGGACGCTGGCGACGAGTGTGCTTGGGGGACGCTGGTCGTAGCGCAGGATGACCGGGGCGGACTGGCCGCCGCCCGGAGTGTCGTTGATGTTGCCGGCGGCGTCCTCGAGCGCAACCGTGAGGCGATAAACGCCGCCACCAGCCCAAGGGGTGATCGTGGCTTGCTGGACGTCGCTTCCATCGGCGGTTTGGTCGCGGCACTGGCCGGAGTCCACCCGGCAGACGTGGATGACGGCGTGGGTGATCGGTGCGACCTGGCCGCTGGGATTGGTCCAGGTCAGGTTGCGGTTGGGCGCCGGAGAGTATGCGGATCCGGGCGAGTCGAGTGTGACGTTGAGCGGCGCGGTGGGCGGGTTTGAGTCGACCAGGTAGTTGGGGTCGTCGTACAGGGTGGCGGTGATCCCAGGGGCGGTCGTTGCGTTGATGGTGAGGTGGTGGCTGCCGTCGGTGGCTCCGTTGAGCGGCGTGCTGAGCGTGGCATCGGGACAGACACGCAGCTGCGTGTAGTCGCAGGACGGGTTTACCGGGGTCGCCACGCCGTCGAGGGTCGCGGTGACGTTGCCGATCCCTTCCGCGCCGTTGCCGATGGCGCCGCCGAGAATGTCCGTGGCGTGGTGCCAGATGCCTTGGGTCCAGACCGGCCCTGCCTTGGAGGCGATCGCAGGCGGGTTCTCATCCTCGATCACGAGCGTCGCGTCGTCGATGTGTAGCGAGGGCCCTGGGCTGCTTGGACACCCCGACCACCGTGCGCAGTACAGGATGACGTGGAACTCGAGCAGCGAGCTGGGTGTCACGTGGATCTGGTCGGCGGAACACGCAATTTGGCTATAGCCGCAGACGAAGAGCCGCTCGAACTGCGATGCGGTGTTCACGCCGTCGACGATGAACTGCGAGCCGTCGCTCCCGTCACCGACGCTGGTGTCGGCATTGAGCGTTAGGTAGAGAAAGCTCGTTCCCACCGGGGCGCTGACCTCATAGCCGCCGAATGTCTGAGCGGCGTATGGTCCCACCACGCCGGCGAATAGGACTCCAGGGGATCCGGGGCAGAAGCTCTCAAACTGCGTCGGGGCGTTGCCGATGGGCGCGAACGCGTTGTTGGCGTTCTGCCCGCATTCATGCACGGTGACTGTGTGCGCCGCCCAGGCGCCGCTCGGAGCGCTCAGCGCCAATGTCACAGTGGCGAGAACGACAGCGCGCCGCAAGCCGTTTAGCGTTCCAGAGAGACACATGAGCTATGAGGCGGGGACGCAGAGGACGTAGACGCCGCCGGCGCTGATGGTGCCGTTGGGATTCTGTGCTTCGCCTTCCCAGGCCGTGGCGGGGCCCACGCCACGCTGGGTGGGGCTGTCGTCGACGACCGGCCCCGACGCCGCCGCGCCGCCGCCCGTGGCAAGCTCGCCGGGCAGGCAGGAGACGGTGCCGCGCAGATCGCCAGGGACAACACCGGGGGCAGTCATAGAGCCGGTGCGCACGATCGCGGGACCAACGGTGCCCTTGGGCCCGGCTGGGCCCCGTGGTCCGCGAGGTCCGCGGGGTCCGCGGGGTCCGCGGGGTCCACGGAGCGTGTGGTGGCTCGCCGTGGTGAGGTCGGTCGCGAGTTGGGCGGCTTGGCTAGGTCCGCCGAGCGCGACAAAGAGCGCGATCAGCGCGATGATCGTGGCGGGAGATGGCTTGGAGATGCGGGGCATGGTGTGGGTTCTCCTTTGGAGTTCGTGCGCTGGGGCGTATTTGCCAGTGGTCAGGCCCCTCTGGGCATGCCTGCGACGGCCGCGGATGCTCATCGCTCAGTGACCCCCCAAGGTGAGACCGCCGCCGGGAGCGCCGCTACCGGCACTCGACGTGCCACCGCCGCTCAGCCCGCCGCCACTCGACGCGACGGATGACGCTGGCGCGGCTGACACCACCTGGTGTGTGCTACTCCCTGAGCTCGCCGACGCGCGTTGGGCGCGAGCAACTACGCTGGCACTCGCAGAGAGGGCGTGGCGGCGGAGCGTCTGCTGCGGTGCCTGTCGATGCGTGAGATGACGCTGGGGTCGAGCTCTCCGGCCTACTTTGCCTGCTGGACCGCCAGAGGCGTGAGCAGCGGACAACGGGGCGGCGGCGGGGGTCTGGAACGATGAGGAACGCAAGCCCGCTGCAGCCACCCTTGGAAGACGGGGTTGGGAGGCTGCGAGAGCGCCGGCGACCGCCGAGCCCGTGCCAATGATCGCGGCGCTCGACAGCACAGCGATCTTGCCGCCAGGGACAATCCCAGCGAGCTTCGAGCCGAGTCCGCCGCCACCCTTCATTCCCATGCCCAGGGATCCGTTTGCTCCGCTGCCGCTGGTTGCTCCCTGCGATGAGGCAGCGACACCGGTGACACCCCCCGGGAGGTGGGCGCCGCGCTCGATCAGGCCGGGGAGCACGAGCACCACCGCGAGCTGCCGATCACTGAGGCGATAGAGATCGGCGGCGCGTTGACACGCCGCGCACGCCCGAAGATGTCGGCTCTCCCGCGTCCGCGCGCGGCCACGCAGCTTGCCGTCGAGATAGAGGTGAAGGTCTCGTCGGTGTCGCGCCGGCAACCGATCGGCGTCGGCGTGATCGACATACCTCCTCACAAGCCAGCGGGCGTTGGTGAGGTGTTCGCGGACGTCCTCAGAGCGCCAACCTGTGGCACGGACGATCTCGTGGGGCTCGTGGCCCTCGAGCGTCAGCCGAAGCACGCGCTGCTCCGGACTCGTGAGGGTTGCCATCGCGCCGACGACGGCGGCGCGGGTCAGTACGTCGTCATAGCGGTTGCGCGTGCCGGCGGCGAGCCGCTGGACTGCTTGGCCGGCCTCGGCGGCCAGCCCCTCGCGCTCCCGAAGCGACGGTGTCGCGGCGAAGTCAACGCTGAACGCCCGTACGAATGCCACGGTCTCGCGCGAGCTCGGCGTTGGCGGACGGCGAGCTGATGACTTGACGCGGTGACGACCGAACTGGAAGCGAATGGCATCCAGCGCCGCGAGACGGATCGCCCGCTCGACCCACGCCTTGCGCAGCCCGGGGTCCTGGGGGAGATGTTCAAAGCGCAGCCAAAGGCGCTCCATCGCCCTGCTTAGGACGTCGCCGGGGTCGACCTGCCCGGCATCCGGCCCGACGAGCTCGACGGTCATCCTGCGCGCCATCCAATCGACGAGCAGGTGGCGGTGCGCATCGACAAACTGCTGGAAGGCGACGTCGGGGTGCGGCGGCCGTCGCAGTGGCGCTTCGTGCTTGGCGGACAGCAGCCGGTCCACCGTCTGCCCCTCGGCTCGCGATCTACCAGCCATCGCCGCCGACGACCTCACGAGAATGGGATGCCGGCGGGAACGGGCATGTCACGCGACTCGTCACGAGCGCTCGAGGCGCCGGACGTGTTAGCCAGCCTGGCGCGTTGGCGTCATCGCCAACGTTCTTCCCTACCCCCCTGTGCACGTTGCTCACTGCTCCCTACTTCGCGTTTTCCCCTGCGCGGACGATCTTGGCCGGAAGCTAGCGCCAATATCCTCGGAGTCACCGTGGAGATGCGCTCAAAGGTGCGCAAAAAGCGCCTCATTTCTCTCGGTGGGCCGCAGCCCGCGCACCTCAGCGGCGCAGGATCACGAATGCGGCCGCGATCAGGAAGGCGATCTGTCCAAACGCGAGCGCGGTCCCGAGATTGATCGCGCCAAGCGCCTCGGCGAGCAGCGTTGCCGCGATGAACGCGCCGACCATGATCGCTAGGTCCCTAAGCGCGCTCCTCACGAGCGCACCTCGCCGTCGCGCGCTCCGGTTGCTGCTGCCGACAGGGCCTGCGCCAGGGCCGGCACGTCGAGCCCCGGGTCCTGCGCGGCAAGCACTCTCTCGGCCGCGCGACGGCCGCCGAGCTCGCGCAAGCCGGCGGCCCCGTGCTCCCAGACGAAGTCGGCGAGCGCGTGGCGTCGCCGAGCTGTGAGCCGCCGCGCGGCCACGTCGCTGCGCTCCCGGTGGTGGTCGATCGCCTCGATCAGCTCGTCGATGCCCATCGCTGGCGCGATCGAGGACACCGCCAAAACAGGCACTTCGCTGGCCCCGAGCGCGCCGAGCGCCGCCTCGAGGTCGCGCAGCGCCCGCTGGGCGACAGATCCGAGATCGGCCTTAGTGACAACGAGCACGTCGGGGATCTCCATGATCCCGGCCTTTAGGAACTGCAGTACATCGCCCGAGCCCGGCTGGACGACGACGACAACGCTGTCGGCGACGTCGGCGACCTCGGTTTCTGACTGACCGACGCCAACCGTTTCGATCACGACGACGTCGAAGGCGGCCGCCAGCGCCGCCGAGCCGGCGCGCGTCGCCGGGGCCAGACCGCCCAGTCGCTCACCGGCGGCTGTGGAGCGAATGAAGACGCCCTGGTCGCGGGGATCGTGGGCGATCCTGGCGCGGTCCCCCAACAGCGCCCCCCCGGAGCGCCGCGAGCTCGGGTCGACGGCGAGCACAGCCACCGAGCGCTCGCGCGCTCGCCAGGCCGCGGCCAGCTCGGAGAGCAGCGAGGACTTCCCTGACCCTGGCGGACCGGTCACGCCGACGACATGGGCTCGCGCTTCGCCGCCGAGCGCCGCGGGAGCGACCGCCCGCAGCAGCGCCGCCGTCTGCTCGCGGTCGCGCTCGCCGTCGCCTTCCACCAGGTTGAGCACCCTCGGCGCGACGCTGAGGTCGCCCTCGCGCAGGCGCGCGCCGAGTCGCTCACCATCGGCGGCGATGCTCTCAGCCTGCGCCTCGGGGTCGCTCACCTGGCAAGCCTACGACGACGCAGGGCGATCCTCGCTTGCCCGCGCCCTCCAACAGGTAGCAAGCTGGTTGCATACGCAATCACAGGAGGCAGAGCACATGAGACCTGGACGCCTGATCGCCCGCAGCGTCATCGGCGCAGTCTTCGTCGGTCACGGGACACAGAAGCTCTGGCTGGTTCGCCCGCGCCGCCAGGCCGACCATGTCGAGCGGGCGTTGGCGGCCGCGCTCGAGATCGAGCAGGCGGTCGCCAGCACGCTTGCTGCGGAGCTCTCGACCGGCATCGGCCTCAGCTCCGGCGCCGTGATCGCCGGCAACGTCGGCGGCGCCGGACGACTCGAGTTCTCGGTGATCGGCGACGCGGTCAACGTCGCTGCGCGGGTCGACTCCGCGACCAGAGCGACCGGCGACACCGTGCTCGTCTCCGGGCACACCCGGGCACGCTTGCCGGATGCTGGCATCGCGATGCTCGAGGCGCGACCGGAGCTGCCGTTGAAAGGCAGACGGAGTTCGTCTCACTGTTCGCGCCCAGGCTCGCGGCAAGGGTCGCGCGCGGCGATTAGTCAGCTGGCGGACCCGTTGTGCCGGGCGACGCGCTCGTTGACCAGGCGCACGATGTCGTGCATGATGCGCGAGAGGTCGAAGTCCTTGGGCGTATAGATCGCGGCTACGCCGGCCGCGCGCAGCGATGCGACGTCGGCCTCGGGGATGATCCCGCCGACCACGACGGGAACGTCGCCGTCGCCGGCTGCGCGCAACTCCTCGATCACGGCGGGGATCAGCTCGCGGTGCGAGCCCGAAAGGATCGAGAGACCGACCACGTGGACGCCCTCCTGCACGGCCGAGGCGGCGATCTGCGAGGGCGTCAGGCGGATGCCCTCGTAAACGACGTCCATGCCGGCGTCGCGCGCGCGCACGGCGATCTGCTCGGCGCCGTTGGAATGACCGTCGAGCCCGGGCTTGCCGACGAGGATCTTCAGCCGGCGCCCGAGGCGCTCAGAGACCTCGGCGACCTCTTCGCGCAGCTGCTCGAGACCTTCGTCGTCGATCCCTGCGGCCGCGTCGCTCACCCCGGTGGGGGCACGGTAATCGCGGAAGACCTCGCGCAGCGCCCCAGCCCACTCGCCTGTCGTGACCCCGGCGCGGGCCGCCGTGATCGTCGCGGGCATGATGTTCTCGGACTCTGAATCCGACGCGGCCACGCGCCGCAGCTCGGCCAGCGCCTCGGCGACCGCCGATTCGTCACGCTCTGAGCGCCACTGCTCGAGCGCCTCCTGGGCCTCCAGCTCGACGCCGGGATCGACGACCAGGATGCCGCCCTCGGCGTCGGCGGTCAGCGGCGAGTCCTCGGTCTCGGTGAAGCGGTTCTGGCCGACGACCACCATCTCGCCGGACTCGATCCGGCGCACGCGAGCGCGGTGGGAGTCCACCAGCGCCGCTTTCATGTAGGGGACGGCCTCGACGGCGCCACCGTGCTCGGCGACCACGGCGAGCTCGGCGCGGGCGCCTTCGAGCAGCTCGTTCACCAGTCCCTCCATCACCGTCGAACCCCCGAAGATGTCGGGGTACTCGAGCACGTCGGTCTCGTAGGCGAGCACTTGCTGGATGCGCAGCGACCACTGCTGGTCCCACGGACGGGGCAGCCCGAGCGCTTCGTTCCAGGCCGGCAGCTGCACGGCGCGCGCGCGCGCGTTGCGCCCGAGCGTGACGGCCAGGGCTTCGAGCACGATGCGCTGGACGTTGTTCTCCGGCTGGGCCTCGGTGAGCCCGAGCGAGTTGACCTGGACGCCGTAGCGAAAGCGCCGCGCCTTGGCGTCCTGCACGCCGTAGCGCTCGCGTCCGAGCTCGTCCCAGAGCTCGGTCATCGCGCGCAGCTTTGCGTGCTCCTCGATGAAGCGCACGCCGGCGTTGACAAAAAAGGAGATCCGCGAGAAGACCTTGGGCATGACCTCGTCGGCCACCCTTGGGCGGACCTCGTCGAGCACGGCGATCGCGGTCGCCATCGAGAAGGCGATCTCCTGTACCGGGGTGGCCCCGGCCTCCTGCAGGTGATAGGAGCAGATGTTGACCGGGTTCCACTTGGGAACGTGCTCGACGGTGTAGGCGACCATGTCGGCGATCAGCCGCATCGAGGGCGCCGGCGGGAAGGCGTAGGTGCCGCGCGAGAGGTACTCCTTGATGATGTCGTTCTGCGTCGTGCCCTGGAGCACGACAGGGTCGACTCCGGTCTCCTCGGCGGTCACGATGTAGAGCGCCAACAGCCAGGCGGCTGTCGCGTTGATCGTCATCGACGTGTTCATGCGGTCCAGCGGGATGCCATCCAGCAGCGCGCGCATCTCGCCCTTGTGGGCGATCGGCACCCCGACCTTGCCGACCTCGCCGCGCGCGAGCTCGTGGTCGGCGTCGTAGCCGGTCTGCGTCGGCAGGTCGAAGGCGATCGAGAGGCCCGTCTGGCCCTTGGCGATGTTGCCGCGGTAGAGCTCGTTTGACCTGCGCGCTGTCGAGTGCCCCGCGTAGGTGCGCATCATCCACGGCCGGTCGGCCTCAGCCAGGCGGTGGGGCGCGGGCGCCAGTCTGCTGGGGACCTCGCCAGCCCCGCCCTCGCCGCGAACCCCGGCCTCGCCGGTCTGCTCTTTGGCCATCTTGGTGAATTGTAGGCTGGCGGCCCATGGCGGAGATCGAGCCCATCGATGTGATGCACCTCGGCCGCGAACGCGTGATCTGCTGCTGGCGGGTCGACGACGTCCTGATCGACCCGGGCCCGGAGTCGAGCTCCGAGACCCTGATCGCCGCGCTTGCGGGCTTCGAGCCGCGCGCTCTGCTGCTCACCCACATCCACTTCGATCACGCCGGCGCGGCCGGAGCGCTCGCGCGCCGCTGGCCGGCGCTGGAGATCTATGTGCACGAGGCGGGTGCCTCCCACCTGGCCGATCCGGAGCGCCTGGTCGCGAGTGCGCGGCGGCTCTACGGCGCGGACTTCGACCGCCTCTGGGGCGCGGTCGTGCCGATCCCCGCCGAACGCCTGAGCATCCTGCGTGGCGGCGAGACCATCCACGGCTGTGTTGTCGAGGCGACGCCTGGCCATGCCCGCCACCACGTTTGCTTCTTCCATCGCGACTCGGGGCGTGCCTTCGTGGGCGACACGGCTGGGGTGCGGATCCCGCCGTGCGACTACACGCTCGCGCCGACGCCGCCGCCGGACATCGACCTCGAGGCGTGGGAGCGCTCGCTGCGCACGATCGAGCGCCACGCCCCGGCCAGCCTCGGGCTCACCCATTTCGGCCTCGTGGAGGATGTCCCCGCGCAGCTCGAGGCGCTGCGCGGATGGCTGGCTCGCTGGGGCCCCGAGGCTCGCGCCCTCGAGCCGGGCGACTTCGAGCGCCGCTTGCGCGAGCAGATCGCCGAGGGCTGCGACGCGGGCACCGCGGCGGTCTTCCAGCAGGCCGCGCCGGCCGAGCAGCTCTACCTGGGACTGCGGCGCTATTGGGACCAGCAAGCTGGCGCCGCCAATGAAAGCTTCACCGATCGGCGCTAAGCTCGCCGCCGTGCCTGCGACGATCGAGGAGCGCCGCACTTCCGGCCCCGGCTCGGGGATTGGCGACCACTGGCGAGTCATCGTCCGCGATGACAACCACAACACCTTCGACCACGTCGCCCACACACTCGCGCGCTTCATTCCGGGAGTCGACGTGGGCCGCGGTTACTCGATCGCCGACGCGATTCACAACAGCGGCCAGGCGATCGTCTGGGCCGGTGCCCAGGAGCTGGCCGAGCACTACTGGGAGCAGCTGCGCGACGCGCGCCTGACGATGGCGCCGCTCGAGCAGGGCTGATCGCCGCGCCACCAGCCACCCAGCCGCTGATCGAATCGGGCGCCGCCGACCGCCACAAAAGCGGCCGCGGCGCTTTTCACAGCTGCGCTAGCACCTCGGGCGCCGCCCGCTCCCCCGAGCGCACCGCGCCATCCATGTAACCGTTCCAGTACGTCGCCGTCTCGGTGCCGGCCCAGTGGCTCCGGTCCACCGCCGTGCGAATCGCCGAGCCGTGGGCGACCATCGTTCCCGGGCCATAGAAACCGACTGGACATCCCCGCGTATAGGGCTCGAGCGTCCAGTTCATCTCGAAGTAGTCACGCGGGGTGAGCGCCTGGGAACCGAGGTAGGTGGCGAAGTTCTTGAGCACCGCCTGGCGTCGGTTGCCGTCGGAGAGCGGCTGGAAGGCCGCCCGGCGTCGCCGCCGACGAAGCCGAAGAGTACCCCGGGCGATCCTTCCGGCGGCTGTTGTCGAAGGTCGTGTTGGCTGGCGTGGTGTCGGCGATCGACGTACCGGTGTAGCCCTGGGCGCGCCAGAACGGCGTGTCGTAGACCGCCTCGGCCTTGATCAGCGACCCCTGAAAGACGCGCTGGGTGAGCTGGTCGCGTAGTGGCGGAAGCGGCGGGTCATAGACGATCCTCACGGCCAGCGTGGGGGGGACGGCGACGATTGCGCGCGCTGCGCTGACGGTGCTCGAGTCGGTCGCGACCCGCACGCCCGCGGCGGTTTGCGTGACCGAGCGCACCGGCTGGTTGAGCAGCACGCGCGGGCCGAGCGCGCTCGCCATCCGCAGCGGGATCGTTTGCGAGCCGCCGACGAAGCGGAACATCTGTGCGCCGTTGCGCGTGTTGAACAGCCGCTCGAAGGTGCCCGGGGTCTTCTCGTCGCCGGCGGCAGCAACGTAGAAGAGCGTGAACAGCAGCGAGACCTCGCGCGGCTCGGCGCCGAAAATCGCGCGCGTAGCGACCGAGGCCAGCACCAGCAGACGCGGGTTCTGGGTCTTTGACTCCAGCCATGTCTCCAGCGATTGGCTGTCCAGCGCCGCGGCCCGCGGGGTCGTCCAGGGTGCATCGATCGGGACAGACGTCGCCATCGAGTCCAGCTCTGAGACGACGGTGTTGAGGTCGAGCAGGATCGTCGTGCGACGCGTCAGACCGCTGGCATCCGCGGCGGGGTCGGGACACCGTCGGCGATGGCGGAGAAAGATAGCCTTCTTAGGGGGCGTTTTGCGCATTTCTCGCCACGGGTACGCTGCAATCCAGAAGAGTGGATCGCTACAGCAGGAGATCCGAGAGGGGAGAGGCCAAATGACGGACGGAACAGCGAACGAGACTCGCGACAGCGGCGCAGCGAGCGAGGACGGCTCGGCGATCGAGGGGCTGGAGAGCGACCTCGCCCGGGAGCTCGAGCAGCAGAGCGAGATCGAGAGCTTCGATCCGCCGGAGCAGTTCAAGGCCGCCGCGATCTGGAGCGACCCGTCCGTTTATGAGGAAGCCGAGCGCGACCCGCTCGCGTGGTGGGAGTGCCAGGCTGAGGCGCTCGACTGGGCCCAGCGCTGGGAGACGGTGCTCGACGACTCAAATCCACCCTTCTACAAGTGGTTCTTGGGAGGCAGGCTCAACGCGTCATACAACTGCCTCGATCGTCACGTCGAGGCGGGTCGCGGCGATCGCGTGGCCTATCACTGGCGCGGCGAGGGCGGCGAGGAGCGCGACGTCACCTACGCCGAGCTGCACTGCGACGTCCAGAAGCTCGCCAACGTCCTCAAGGACCGTGGCATCAGCGCCGGCGACGTCGTTGGGATCTACCTGCCGATGATCCCGGAGGTCGTCGTAGCAATGCTCGCGTGCGCGCGGATTGGAGCTCCCCACAACGTCGTCTTCGGCGGGTTCTCGCCGGAGTCGGTCAAAGAGCGCATGGAGTTCTCGGAGGCCAAGGCGCTGATCACGGTCAATCGCGCGCGCCGCAAAGGTAAGGCGGCGCCGATCAAGGAGCCGATCGACGATCTGATCGGCGACGTCCCATCAGTCGAGACGATCATCGTGATCCGCAACACCGACGACGACGCCCCGATGACCGAGGGTCGCGACATCTGGTACCACGAGGCGATTGCCTCTGTGGACGACGAGTGCCCCGCAGAGCCGCTCGATGCCGAGCACCCGCTCTTCATTCTCTACACGTCCGGCTCGACGGCGAAGCCCAAGGGGATCCTGCACACGACCGGCGGTTATCTCACCGGCGCGGCCTACACGACCAAGCACGTCTTTGACGTCAAGCCGGACTCGGACACTTACTGGTGTGCAGCGGACGTCGGCTGGGTCACCGGTCACAGCTACATCGTCTACGGCCCGTTGCTCAACGGCCTCACGTCGGTGATGTGGGAGGGGGGTCCCGACTACCCATCCAAGGACATCTGGTGGGAGATCGCCGAGCGCTACAAGGCGACGATCCTCTACACGGCGCCTACTGCGATCCGGGCGTTCATGAAGTGGGGCGCGGACCTTCCGGGGAAGCACGACCTCTCTTCGCTGCGGCTGCTGGGCAGCGTGGGGGAGCCGATCAATCCAAAGGCATGGCTGTGGTACCGCAAGGTGATCGGCGGCGAGCGCTGCCCGATCGTCGACACCTGGTGGCAGACGGAGACCGGCCACATCATGATCAGCCCGCTGCCTGGGATCACCTCCACGAAGCCCGGGTCGGCGATGCGACCGCTGCCCGGGATCGCGGCCGAGGTGGTCGACGAGCGTGACGGTAAGCCCATCGAGGAGGGACAGGGACTGCTCGTTCTCACCCGTCCGTGGCCGGGCATGCTGCGGACCCTCTACCGCGAGGAGGAGCGCTTCAAGGAGACCTACTTCGAGCGCTTCGGCTCGGAGACGTATCTCGTCGGTGATGCCGCCCGTCTCGACAAGGACGGTGACTTCTGGGTGATCGGGCGCATCGACGATGTCATCAACGTCTCGGGACATCGCATGTCCACGGCCGAGATCGAGTCGGCGATCGTGTCACACCCGCGTGTCGCCGAGGCAGCGGCGATCGGCCAAAACGACGAGGACACCGGCCAGGCGGTGTGTGCATTCGTCACGCTCGAGGGTGCCACCAGCGACGGCGGCGACGAGCTGATGACGGAGATTCGCGAGCACGTCGGCACGCGCATCGGCAAGTTCGCACGCCCCAAGCGCCTTGTCTGGGCCGCCGATCTCCCCAAGACGCGGTCGGGCAAGATCATGCGTCGGCTGCTACGCGACATCGCCGAGGGCCGCGAGGTCGGTGACGTCACCACCTTGCGCGACCCCGATGTCATGAAGGACCTCGAACAGAAGTTCGGCGGCGAGGAAGCCTAGAGCCAACGACCTCCCAACCTGCCAGGCGGCTCAGATCGGGTCGGGGATCGCCGGCGGCCCGGGGTCGCGCGGCTCGGGCGCAGGCGGCGCGGGAACATCGGGACCGACGGGCTCGGGCGCGCGCGAGGGCTCGCTTGGCTGCGGCGGGCGCTCGGGCGTGTCTGGGAGCCCAGGGACCGGTTGATCGGGGCGCGGGGGCGCGTCGGGAACCTCTAAGCGCGGGGAAACGGTGATCGTGGACATTCACTCTCCCTGCCCGCTCTGGGCGGCGCTCAATCGCACTCCGCCTGCCGCCCCAGAACGGATTGAATGAAGAAATTGCTCACCCGCTTGACCGGCGCCAGCCCTGGGTACCCGCTAGGTCGATCACCCCGACAGAGAGGACATCGAGATGACTGATGACAGAGGATCGGTCGACGAGGCCAAGGGTCGCGTGAAGGAAGCAGCCGGCAAGCTAACCGACGACAAGGACCTCCAGAACGAGGGCAAGGTCGATCGCGCCGCTGGGTCCGTCAAGGACAAGGTCGGCAACGCCGCCGACAAGGTCAAGGACAGCCTCCGCGACGAGTAGTTAGCTGGTGGCGGCGGCGGCGTTTTGGCGCCGTCGCCCGCAGCAGGGGTCAGGGCGAACGTCTACTCCACGCCTCGCCCGCCGTGTCCGTTACCGGCACGGTCGAGCTCACACCAGGCCGAGCGCCAGCCGTCGCGCCGCCGCGTCATCCCCCAGCTGTCGGCGATCCGGTCGACGACAGCGAGGCCCCAGCCGGCGGCGCCCGGCGCCGCCCGTGCCGTCAGCGCCGCCGACGAGGCCCCCGCAGCGCTGCGGCTGAAGACCTCGAGGCGCAGCCGGCTGCGATCCATCTGTACCACGAGCCGCAGCCCACCACTGCCGTCGCCGGTCCCAGCCCCAGCCCCAGCGACGGCGTCGGCGATCAGCTCGCTGCAGAGGAGCCGTACGTCGGCCGCCTGTGGCGGCGAAAGCGCAGCGTCGATCATGCGCAGCTCACGACGCGCGTGCTCGCTTGCCGCCGGGGCGTGTTCGAGCTCGACATCGATCAACTGCATCGGGACCTGACGATCATCAGCCAGTGCTCACGCTCTCGCGCTGTGCCGCGTGCTCACCCTCCGCGATCTCCTCGACGACCTTCGCGCAGAAGGCCTCCAAGTCGTCGGGCTTCCGGCTCGTCACGAGACCCTCGTCTACGTGGACCTCCTCGTCCACCCACGTGGCGCCGGCGTTGCGCAAGTCTGTCTTGAGGCTCGGCCACGACGTCAGCGTGCGCCCGCGGACCACGTCCGCTTCCACGAGCGTCCAAGGACCGTGGCAGATAGCCGCCGCCGGCTTTGCCTGCTCAAAGAACGCGCGCACGAAGGAGATGGCATCCTTGTCGGTGCGCAGGCGGTCTGGGTTGGCCACGCCACCGGGGAGCACGAGCCCGTCGTAGTCCTCGGCTGACGCGTTGGCGACGGTTTCGTCAACGGCGAAGCGCTCACCCTTGTCGAGGTGTTCAAAGCCCTGAATCTCGCCCGCTTCCAGCGAGATCAGCCGCGGCGTCCCGCCCGCTTGCTCGACGGCCTTCCACGGCTCGGTCAACTCGGACTGCTCGACGCCGTCGGTAGCAAGAAACGCCACCCGCTTGCCTTCCAATACCGGCCATTTCCTTTACCTCCTAAGGTCGGTCATGACTTTGCCTACGCAAGGAGGACTTTCCGGCTCTGCCCCGTGCTAAACGACCGACTTGTGGCTTGGTGAAGGGCCGTGGCGGGTAACGGCAGCGCGTGCCGAGGCTGCGTCGCGCGGACTGCTCGCAGCCGGGTCTGACCCGCCGCAAGCGCGGGCGCGGATTTGTCTATCTCGACAGCGCCGACCGCCGGATTGCAGACGAGCGGACTCTGGCGCACATCCGTGCACTGGCGATCCCCCCGGCGTGGCGGGATGTGTGGATCTGTCCCGATCCGCGGGGACATCTCCAGGCCACCGGCTTGGACATCGCCGGGCGCAAGCAGTACCGCTACCACGACGCGTGGCGCGCGCGCCGCGATCGTGAGAAGTTCGACTCGATGCTCGCCTTCGCCGCCGCCCTTCCCCGTCTGCGCCGGCGGGTCAGAC
The DNA here is from genome assembly GCA_003244205.1 of Solirubrobacterales bacterium. Taxonomy (GTDB): domain Bacteria; phylum Actinomycetota; class Thermoleophilia; order Solirubrobacterales; family Solirubrobacteraceae; genus QHBW01. The sequence continues at coordinate 162,772 of QHBW01000019.1, forward strand.
ACGAGCTGCGCGACGATGGCCTCGCTCGCGAGCGGGTGCTGGCGTGCGCGATCCGGTTGCTCGACCTCGGCTACTTCCGGGTGGGCTCTGACGATGCGCTCGAGAGCTACGGACTGACTACGATTCGTCGCGAGCAAGTGCGCATCGAGGGTGGGGAAGCGATCTTCGACTACACCGCCAAGGGCGGCAAGCGGCGGATCCAGGCGATCCGCGATGCCGATGTCGTAGCGGTCGTGCACGGGCTCAGGCGTCGGCGAGCGCACCAGCACGATCCTCTGCTGGTCTATCGAGACGGTCGCCGCTGGGTGGAGATCCGCGCCGAGACCGTCAACGAGTACCTCAAGCTGAGCACAGGAGGCGACTTTTCGGCCAAGGACTTCCGCACCTGGAACGCGACGGTGCTCGCGGCCGTCGCTCTGGGGGCGCCCACAGTTCCCGTTCCGGCATCGGCCAGCGCCCGCAAACGCACGGTCTCCCAGGCCGTGCGAACGGTCGCTGCCTACCTTGGCAACACCCCGACCGTCGCGCGCAACGCCTATATCGATCCGCGGGTGATCGATCGCTTCCAGTCGGGTTGGACGATCGGGCCCGCGCTCGCTGCCGTCGGCGGAGAGCCGGAGCTCGCCGACGAGAAGGTGCGCCGTCGGCTCGAGCTCGCGGTGGTGGATCTGCTGACCGAGGATCCGGCTGACGCCCCCAGCGTGGGCTCGCCGTTGGGTGAGACCGCGAAGCGGCGGAGCCGATGACCGACAGCGCCCTCGCGCGGGAGGGGCTTGCCAATGAGGACGAGCACGCGCGCCTGCACCGCCAGCTCACGGAGCTGCTCGAGGAGATGCGCGTGGCTGTTCCCGGGGTCCAAGTGCTGTTCGCGTTCTTGCTGACGGTCCCCTTCTAGCAGCGCTTCCCCAGGTGGGACGCTTCGGGCACGCGCTCTACCTAGCGGCGATGCTGCTTGCGGCGGCGACATCCGGGCTGCTGATCGGCCCGGGGGCCTATCACCGTCTGCGCTTTCGCAGCCATGACTTGGAGCACACGATCGCCATCGGGCATCGGATGGCGATCGCGGGACTGGCAAGCCTCGTCTGCGCGATTGGCTGCTCGATCGTGCTCGCGGCGTCGATGCTGATCTCCCACGGACCTGCGGTGCTGCTGGGCGCCGTTGCCTTTGCGTTTGTGAGCACGCTCTGGTTCGTGTTGCCGATCGCGCGCCGCCTGCGCGACCGAACCTGACCGCGATCCAAGCGGCCGTGATCCCCTCGTTCCAACGGACGGGTGATCGGGGACGAGAGAGCTGCACTGATCATCCGTCCAAGAGGAGCCATGACCCCGACCGCCGCGACACCCCCAACGGTCCTCGTCGCCGACGAGGACGAGATCACCCGGCGTTTCGTTTGCGACAACCTGCTCGCCGACGGCTTCGAGGTCCTCGATGCCGCCGACACGGAGGGCGCCATCGCGCGTCTGCAATGTGGCCCCGACGTAGCCGTCTGCGACCTCAACGGCGCCACGCTGCGACTTGTCGATGAGGTTCGCGGCGCGCGCGCGCCGGCGGCCATCGACCCCGCTACGCCGCTGCTGCTGCTGTCGCGCTCCGACGAGGAGCTCGACCGCATCCGCGCGTATGACCGTGGCGCTGACGACTACCTGCACAAGCCTTTCTCCTACCCCGAGCTTGTCGCCCGCGTCCGCGCCCTGCTGCGGCGCTCACAGCTGCACCGAGGCGAGGGACCGATGCGCGTGGGGTCGCTGGTGATCGACCGCGTCAGTCGACGGGTCACCGTTGCCGGGCGCGAGCTCGACCTGGCCCAGAAGGAATACCGCCTGCTCGTGCACCTCGCCTCCAACCCGACTCGAGTCTTCACCAAGGAAGAGCTGCTTCGCGATGTCTGGGGCTTTCGCTCGGGCGTTCGCACGCGCACGCTCGACTCGCATGCGTGCCGGCTGCGCCGCAAGCTCGAGGGCGACGCCCAGCGCCTCCTCGTAAACGTCTGGGGTGTGGGATACCGGCTCGTGGACTGACTTCAGCGCTCACTGGTGGCGCTAGCCTCGGCCTCCGGTGCCTTGGCTCCGCCCCCACCTCCAAGCGCGGCTTGCCGCCACAGCGGAAAAGCGGGCCCCAGCATGCATGCGGGACCCGCTCTCCGGGGTGTTGACGACGCGCCGGACGGGTGGGTACGGCGTCGTCATATGGGGGCTTTGCTGCTCATACCCCGTGCCAGCGCTCCTAAACAGGTGCGCGCAACTTTTTTCTGCGCGCGCGCATTAGGCTGCGCCGATGGACGCCGCATGATCGCCAGGCGCTCGGAGCAGCGTCGCTGGTTGGGTGCGGCGCTCGCGGCGACGCTCCTGACGGGGATCCTCGCCGCTGTCGTGAGCGGGTTTCCCATCGGTCTGTTGATCGTGGGTCCGCTAATCGCGGCCGTGCGGCTCTCGGCGCGGCAGATCGCGGCCGTCGGCGCGCTCACACTGGTGCTCTGGCTCCCGTTCGGCTTGGCGAGCCACTCGTTCCTCTCGGCCCGCCATTTCGCCGCCCTTGCTGTCGTCGCCTCCGGTGGCGCACTCGCCGTCCTGCTAGGGGCGATGCGCGCACGCGCCGACGCCGAACGCACGCGGCTGAGCTTGAGTGTGGAGCGCGAGCAGCTGCTCCTGGACGCCGGCTCGCTGCTCGACACAACGCTCGACCCGAGCGAGTCGCTGCGACGCCTGGCGCGCCTCCCGGTGCCCGAGCACGCTCAGCTCTGCGTGATCGACCTGGTCGACGAGGAGGGACGGATTCGCGGCGCGGCGGTCGTCGCGCACGACAGCGGGACTGCCGAGGGTCTCGCGCGCCTGCGCGTGGAGCAGCCGCTCGACCCCGAGGGTCCTCACCCAGTCGCGCGCGTCCTGCGTACCGGACGAGCCGAGCTGCTGGGCGACATGGATCGAGCGACGCTTGCGAGCTTCTCGAGCGGCGACGAGCACCTTGCCTTCATGCTCGATCATGGCTACCGATCGGCGATCGTGGCGCCGCTGCGGGCTCGCGGGGAGATGCTCGGTGCTCTTTCGGTCCTGCGCATGCGGGATGCCCCCCGCTACTCCGAGTCGGATTTCACCCTGATCGAGGAGCTGGCTGCGCGTGCGGCGCTTGCGGTCTCCAACGCCCGCCTCTACGACGACGCTGTCCGCCGCCGTCGGGCAAGTGACTTCCTCGCCCAGGCCAGCGTCGTGCTCGACAGCTCGCTCGATGTCGAGGAGACGATGCGCGGGTTCGCCCAGCTGGTTGTGCCGAACCTCGCTGACTGGTGCGCGATCGACACGCTGGAAGGGGGCGAGATCCGCAACGTCGTCACCACCCACCGCGACCCCGGCAAGCTCGAGCTGGCCGACGAGCTGCGCCGCCGCTGGCCTCCCTCCCCCGACGCCCCCACCGGTCCAGCGGCGGTGCTGCGTGGCGGCCCCTCCGAGCTCTACCGCGAGATCCCCGAGGACCTCCTGCAGGCCAGCGCCGCCGACGAGGAGCATCTCGCTGCGCTGCGCGCGCTGCAGATGCAATCGGCGATCGTCGTGCCGTTAGGTGCGCGCGGACGTCGCCTTGCCGCGCTGACTCTCGTGGTCGCCGAGAGCGAGCGGCGTCTGGGCCACGAAGAGCTGCACGTCGCGGAGGAGCTAGCGAGGCGAGCGGGAATGGCGCTCGACAATGCTCGGCTCTATCGCGAGCGCAGCCAACTTGCGTCGACGCTTCAGTCGAGCCTGCTGCCGCCCCAGCTGCCAAGGATCGAGGGGCTCGAGCTGGCGGCGCGTTATCACGCCGCGACCGGCGAGGGCAACGAGGTCGGCGGGGACTTCTACGACGTCTTCTCCACGGCACCCGCGCGTTGGCTCGTCGTGGTCGGCGACGTCTGCGGCAAGGGCGCGCCAGCCGCCGCCCTCACAGCGATGGTGCGGTACACGCTGCGCGCGGCGGCGGCCGAGCGCGTCGGTCCGCGCGAGGCGTTGCTGCGGCTCAACGCGGCGATGCTGCGATGGCGCCGTGAGCCCGAACTCCGCTTCGCGACGCTAGTTTGCATCGAGATCGATCTCTCATCGACGCCGCCCAGAGCGACGCTGTCGCTGGCCGGACACCCTGCGCCGCTGCTGCTGCGGGCGGCTGGCTCCTGCGAGCCGCTGGGGGAGGCGGGGACGATCATCGGGGTCTTCGACGACCCCCGCCTCGAGCAGTGCATGGTCGAGTTGAGTCCTGGCGACAGCCTCGTGCTCTACACCGATGGAGTGACCGAGGCGGATCGCGCGCGCGTCCGCCAGCCCGAGGGGCTTTCAGCGCCGCTGACGGCGAGTGCTGGGGCCGGCGCCGAGGCGATCGCAGACCACCTTCAGCAGATCGCGGGCGTCGGCGACGAGGCCAACCTGCGCGATGATGTTGCCATTCTGGTGGTGCGCGCCACCGGCCTGCCGCGGGCCGAACGACCTGCTAGCTTGCGCGCCGTCCGACCGGGCGAAACAGCCCGGGCAAGGTAGGTGCAGCGCTCGCAGACGGGGCTGGAGAAGCATCCTCCGCGCTCGCAGCACACGACCATCACCGCGTGGAGGGACAAGAGAATGGCCACAGGAACCGTCAAGTGGTTCAGCGACGAGAAGGGCTTCGGCTTCATCACTCCCGACGAGGGCAGCAAGGACCTCTTCGTCCATCACAGCGGCATCGTCGCCGACGGGTATCGCTCCCTCGCCGAGGGATCGAAGGTCTCCTACGACGCCGAGCAGGGAGACAAGGGCCCCAAGGCCGTCAACGTCCGCGCCATCTGAGCGCAGCGTCCAGCCGCAGCAGTCCAGCGGAGCACGAGCGGATGGACCGCGATCATCCCCACGGATCGCGCCCGCGTAGCCGCGCGGCGACGTAGCGAGCGAGCAAGACGAGCCAGTCGATGACCCCGGCCGCCAGGAAGGCCAGGGGGCCGGTGACGAGGCGTCCAAGCAGCCGGGAACCCACAGACCCTGACGCTATCGTTGCGCCGGCGATGCCAGCCGTCAGCGCCGAGGTCACCGAGCTCCCGGAGTCGCGCGTGCGGGTACACGCCGAGGTGCAGCCCGCCGAGGTGCAGCGGCGTCTCAACCAGACCGCCCAGCGCCTCGGGCGCCAATTGCGCGTGCCAGGGTTTCGTCGCGGCAAGGTCCCCCCGCCGGTGGTCATCCGCCGCATAGGCCGCGAGGCCGTGCTCGACGAGGCGCTGCGTGGTGCGCTGCCGAGCTGGTATGTGAGCGCGATCGACGCCGCCGGGATCATCACGGTGGGAGACCCCAAGCTCGATCTCGGCGAGCTGCCCGCAGAGGGCGAGGCGTTTAGCTTCTCGATCGAGATCGCCGTGCGCCCGACCGCGCGCCTCGGCGACTACCGGCGGCTCGAGGTCGGTCGGCGCGAGCCGGCCGTTGAGGATGCCGCGATCGACGCCCAACTCGCTGATCTGCGTGAGCAGTCGGGCACGCTGGAGACCGTCGAGCGCCCCGCGGCGCGCGGCGACTTCGTCGTCATCGACTACGAGGGAAGCATCGAGGGCGAGCCGTTCAGTGGAGGCGAGGGACGCGACCAGCTCGCCGAGCTCGGTGGCGGGCGGTTGATTCCGGGCTTCGAGGAGCAACTGGAAGGAGCCGCTGCGGGGGAGCAGCGCACGCTCACCGTCGACTTCCCCAAGGACTACGGCCGCGAGGAGCTGGCCGGCAAGACCGCGAGCTTTGCGGTCACAGTCAAGGCGGTCCAGGCCAAGCAGTTGCCCGAGCTCGACGATGACTTCGCTGCCGACAGTGCCGGCTTCGACAGCCTCGAGGAGCTGCGCGAGGACATTCGCGGGCGCCTGCTCGAGGCCGACGAGCGCGAAATTGCTACCCAGTTCCGTGAGGCCGCGCTCGACGCGGCGGTCGCGAACGCGAAGATCGACGTTCCTGACGGGCTCGTCGCCGCCCGCGCCGAGGAGCTCTGGGAGCAGCTGGTCAGCTCGCTGGAGCGCCAGGGGATCTCCAAGGAGGCCTATCTGAGGATCTCGAACAAGAGCGAGGAAGAGATCGTCGCCGAGGCCAAGCCTGACGCCGAGCTGGCGCTTCGTCGCGAGGCGGTTATCGCTGCGACCGTCGAGGCCGAGCAGATCGTTCCCAGCGAGGAGGAGCTCGAGGAAGCGCTCGCACACTCCGCCGAGCACGAGAAGACCACGCCCGCCAAGCTTCTGCGTCAGCTCCGCGACGGCGGGCGCCTAGAGCCGCTGCGTCGCGAGCTGGCTGCGCGCCAGGCCGTTGATCTGATCGCCGAGTCGGCCAAGCCGATCCCCGTGGAACAGGCCAAGGCGCGCGACAAGCTGTGGACGCCGGACAAGGCCGAGAGCGCTGAGAAGGGCGCCAGCGGGCGTCTCTGGACCCCTGGCCAGTAGCCCCTGAAAGGGGCGATCGGGGGCCTTCAAAGCCCCTCTGGCCGGCCCCCAGCCGTTGCTAGACTCGCCCAGCCCGCGGCGCGATCGCTCGTCCAAGCAGGAAACGAGCCGAGGAAGGCAAACAAGAGCCAAGCCATGAGCCCCCTGGTACCCATGGTCGTTGAGCAGACCTCCCGCGGGGAGCGCGCCTTCGACATCTACAGCCGACTGCTCAACGAGCGGATCGTCTTCCTGGGTACGCCGATCGACGATCAGATCGCGAACCTGATCGTCGCGCAACTGCTGCACCTCGAGTCCGAGGATCCCGACAAGGACATCTCGATCTACATCAATTCCCCGGGCGGATCGGTGTACGCGGGCCTCGCGATCTACGACACGATGCAGTTCATCAAGCCTGACGTCCAGACGATCTGCGTCGGGATCGCGATGTCGATGAGCGCGCTGCTGCTGGGCGGCGGTGCCGACGGTAAGCGCATGGCGCTCCCCAACGCCAAGATCCTCATCCACCAGGTGTCATCGAGCTTCCAGGGTCAGGCGACAGACATCGAGATCCACGCACGCGAGATCATCGATATCCGGCGCCGCCTCGACGAGATCATCGCCCATCACACCGGCAAGCCTGTCGAAGACGTGAAGGGCGATACCGAGCGCGACTACTTCATGTCCTCCGACGAGGCAAAGGACTACGGCATCATCGATCGCGTGATCTCCGAGCACTAGCTCGGAGCGAGCGCTGCCTCGCGAGGGGAGAGAGATGGCACGGCCCACGGATTCCAACGAACAACTGCTCTGCTCCTTCTGCGGCAAGAGCCAGCGCCAGGTCAAGAAGCTGATCGCGGGTCCCGGGGTCTACATCTGCGACGAGTGCAT
>QHBW01000038.1 GCA_003244205.1 Solirubrobacterales bacterium
CCGCTGTCGTCGATCCCGCTCGCGATGCCCTCGCCGCCGCCCCAGCCCACCTTCTGCCCCGCCAGCGCGTCGCGGGCGCTCCACGCGTCGCGCACCGCGCGCGCGGGCATGGCGAGCCACCGCTCGAGCTCCACCAGCAGCTCGCACAGGGTGGGCTCGATTGACTCCGGGCCCAGGCCCAAAGTCCCCGCGCTCGCCCGCAGCTCGGAGGGCAGCTGGTCGATCTCCACGGCCACATTGAGGCCGATTCCCAGCACCGCCCAGGCCTGCTGAGGCCGGGCCTCGATCAGGATCCCGGCGACCTTGCGTCCCTTGGAGAAAACGTCATTGGGCCACTTGATCGCAGCGTCCGCCCCCACGATCTCCGCCACGGCCACGGCGGCCGCGAACGCGAGCATGGGTGGGGGATCGCGCACGACCAGGCTCATCAGCAGGGCCTGTCCAGCCGGTGCGTGCCAGCGCCGCCCCTGGCGGCCGCGGCCGGCGAGCTGTTCATCGGCGGTCACGAGCGTGCCGTGCGGGGCGCCGGCGGCGGCCAGCGCGCGCGCGATCGCGTTCGTCGAAGCGGTGCACCTCTGATGGCGGTGGGGGAGGCCGAGCGGAGAGCTCACGCTGGGCGCAGGCGCAGCTCGTCGCCCACCGTTACGGAGAGCTGCTCGGCGGCGCTGCCGCGATTGACCGCGACGGCGAGCGTGCGCGAGGCATCCTCGTAGACGAGCAGCTCGCCGGCCGCGACATCGGCGAAGGTGTGGGCGAAGTGGGCGGCACGCGAATGACCGCCCGCCGCGACGACCAGCGGGCGCCCGAGACGCAGCGCCGCTTCGGCGAGCTCGTCGTGAGAGACGTTGAGCGTCAGGTTGCCGAAGCGGTCGAGCGCGAGCACGTGCGCCACGATCTCCTCGCTGCCGAGTGTCGGTTGGGGGAGATCGAGCGTGGCGAGCTCCGCGGGCTCGATCGGGTCTCCGGCCTCGGCCAGCTCGGCGCCGGCGGCGAGCTGGGCGGCGACCGGAGCGAACAGGTCACGGCCGTGGAAGGTGGCGGAGACCGGCTCGAGGCGATAGCGCGAGCGGCCGATGTCGATCGCCTGCGCGACACCGCCACCGTCGGCCGCGGCGAGCGCGAGCAGGCCGTTGTCGGGACCGACCAAGACGCGCTCGTCGCCGAGTCCCAGCGCCACGGCGCGGCGCTCGGCGCCGACGTCGGGATCGACGACGGCGAGGTGCACGCCGACGGGCATGAATCGCAGCGCGTTGCGCAGGATCACCGCTGCGTGTTGGACCGCGTGACGATCAAGGCCGTGAGTGATGTCGATAACTCGAGCCTGTGGACAGATGCGGGCGATCACGCCGTGACAGACGCCGACGAACTCGTCGGCATACCCGTAGTCGGACAGGAAGGTGATGACTGGCGCCACTGCCGGGCGAATCTAGCGCCAGGGGGGTGGCCGGACCCGCGCTGGGACGTTACCCAGACACCATTGTACTTATGTATTACTTGTGCTATGCTGGCTAGCGTGAACAAGTAAGGAGTTGATATGAAGTCAAACGAAAGCCCAACAACAACCACCTACCAGCGGGTCACGGTCGATGTCCCCGAGGATCGGGTCGCAGAGTTCCATGCGTTCTTCGGTCGGTTTCTCGCCGGGCGCCACGGCCGAGGTCGTAGGGGCCGATACGGCAGGCCGCACCGAGGCGTCCACGGGAGCCGATGCGCCGAGCACCGCGAGGGCGCAGAGCGCCGCGGCGCAACGGAGCAAGCTGCTGGGACTACCGAGGTCTGATGGCCGACAAGGAGGTCACAGTCGCCGTTCCGGAGGAGCGTGTGCCGGAGTTCTACTCCTGGTTTGCGGCCTTCTTGGCGGCCGAGCCTGGGATCCCATCCCGGTCCTGGGGACGTGGAGGTCGCGGCCCACGGGGGTCGCGTCACCACGGTGAGGCTCGTGCCTGGTCGGCAGAAGATGCCGATCAGGCGGGCTGGCTGTATGGCAAGCTCGCACCGCCCGCGAGCGAGCTCTTCGACCTGCTCGCCGACGCGCCAGGAGAGCGCTTCGGCGGTGAGAACATCGCGAAGCGCCTCGGGCTCGAGAAGGGCGCCCACGGCGTTGCCGGCATCCTCGCCTGGCCGGGGCGCTACAGCCGCCACCTGGGCCGCGTCCTTCCGATCGCAACCGACGGCCGCGGTGACGGCGGCACCGACTACTACATGGAGCCGGACGTCGCCGCACTGTTCGCCGCCGCACGCAACCACCCACGCACGCGACACGGGAGCCGACACCACCCGCGAGCGCCCCAGTGAGACCGACACCCCCCGGCCCTCTCCCACCAGATCGGATGGGCCGATCGTCTCGGGGACGCCGCGATCCGGCCGGGTCGGTTGATCGCGCCCCCGCTGTCCGCGGGAGCAGGGACGGTCGGTCAGGCCACCACGGGGCCGTGCCACGACCAGCGCGGCATGCTCAGCGCTGACGGCACTTCGTCGGCCGATCTCGGATGGGCGGCCATTGCGGTGGTTGCCCAGCGGAACCAATCCGTCAGCGTGGAGCGCAGCCGCTGATCGTGCGGTAGGCCGGCGTCATCGAGGGCAAGCGCGAAGCATTTCTGCGCACGCGTGTCCATCTCCTCGTGTTCGCCGTTGCCCGAGTGCAGGCGCAGCACGTGACTGTGATCGCCCATGGTCTCGGAGTAGACGGTTGGACCGCCGAGTGCTTCGGCCCAGTAGGCCGCCAATCTCTCCACGTGTTGCGGATGTTGACCCGGGTGTGAGAACGCGTGACTGACCACCGGATCCTGCAGGCATCGCTGGTGCCACGCGCGGGCAAGATCGAGAAATGCCTGACCGCCACCAGCGGCCTCGAAGACGGTGCGCTCCATGACGACATTCTGCCCGACACCAACACCTACACGCAGTCTCAGCCGTGAGAGTGCCGGATCTGCTCAATCTCAGCAGTCTGCTTGCTCGTTGCGCCGTGCTTCTCCTTCGTGGGTTTGGGCAGGTAACGCCGCCTGTGCTTGCTTAGGATCCCTGCGGAACCGTCCACGGGCGGCACCGGGGCAATCTCTTGGTCCGAGGATCGAGCGGTCCACCGTCATGACGCGAGTCCAAAGACAACCAGCAATTCGCACTGGGCGTCCTGACGAGCACTCATTAGTACTACGAAGAGATCACGCGTGCGCGACCACCTCGCGTACTTCGTTGCTCTCGAGCGTTACATCGTCCGGCAACATTGACGGCACCCGCTCGCTGGCACCGCTTGCGTCCTCCTCGGACTCGTAGACGACCATAGATACCCCAGAGTTGTCCTTGCGTGTCCAGTATCCGGCGACAAAGCCCGGCATCTGCGAAACCCGCGGCACCACCTGCTCGCGCAGCACCGTCGGATCGGCTTGACCCGAGAGCGTGACCGTCACCACGACCGCATGCATGAGTAGCTCCTCATCCGTTTTCAGAAACTAATGCGATCGTACCTCGTCCGACCACTCCTGCGCCACTCCTCTACGCCGTCCACAAAGTCTCGCCCGAGGCGCCGATCGTTGCGTACTGCCGCATCGGAGAGCGCAGCGCCCACCCATGGTTCGTGCTGCACGAGCTGCTCGGCCACCCCGACGGCAGCAACTACGACGGCTCATGGACGGAATGGGGCAGCATGACCGCCATGCCCATACAGCTCGGGCACGATCCAGGACATCTCCCCAACGGCTTCGCACCGTGAGATAGAAGCGACGGATGCCGGCTGACGCAGTTCGCGTTAAGCGGGTAATTCTCTGATCCCGAGCGGCAGCGCTTGGAGAAACAGTGGCAACAACGTACAACTGTACCGTTGTGCTAGTGTGCCTGTCATGGCCGAGATCAGATCTTTTCCTCATCCCCTCCCAGACCCGCTGGTGGAGCTGATCGCGGGGCGCTTCCGCGTCCTGGGGGAGCCGATGCGCATCAAGCTCCTGGATTGCCTGCGGGACGGCGAGGCGTCGGTCGGGGAGCTGCAGGACGCCATCGGCGCTTCGCAACAGAACGTCTCCAAGCATCTTGGAGTGCTGCTGAGCGCCGGGATGGTAAGCCGCACCAAGCGCGGCACATCCGCGGTCTACGTGATCGCGGATGAGAGTGTGTTCGAGCTCTGTGAGCAGGTGTGCGGCGGCCTTCGCCGCCAACTTTCAGAGCTCGACCAGATTCTGCAGGGAGCCGCTAGCCAATGACCGGCGCTTCCGGTGGCGCATGATCTTTCGCCAGCTCACCCATGACGATCTCGGCTGCGCCTCCTATCTCATCGGCGACGAGGACGCGGGCATCGCGGCGGTCGTTGACCCCAAGCTCGAGATCGAGGAGTACCTCTCGCTCGCGCGCTACATGGGCGTGCGGATCGAACACATCCTGGAGACCCACGATCACGCGGACCACGTGTCGGGGCACGGACGCCTCGCGGCGGCCACGGGCGCGACCGTCCACATCCACCGCTCCGCGGAGCCAGACTACGACCACGAGCCGTTCGACGACGGCTTCGAGCTCGAGCTCGGCGGCGTGCGACTCCGCGCCCTGCATACCCCGGGGCACAGGCCAGAGCACACCGCCTTCGCGTTGATCGACACCGCTCGCGGACCGGAGCCGTGGGCGGTGCTGACCGGCGACACTCTGTTCGTCGGGGACATCGCCCGGCCCGACCTCGCGGTCGACAAGCAGCAGGGCGCGCACGGGATCTTCCACTCCCTTCGCGACAAGCTGCTCACGTTGCCGGGTGAGTGTGAGGTCTGGCCGGGCCATCTCGGCGGTTCGCTGTGCGGAGGGCCGGGGATGGACATGAAGGTCTGCTCGACGATCGCCTACGAGCGAGCCCACAACGAACTACTGCAGCTCGACGACGAGGACGCCTTCGTTCAGGAGACGACTTCGACGCTCGGCCCGCAGCCACCGAACTTCCGGGCGATCGTCGCGCTCAACCGCGGCTCACTGGTCACCGGCGAGGTGCACGTAGGCTCACTCACACCGCGCCAGGTCGAACGCGAACAGGCAGAGGGCGCGCTGCTGGTCGACGTGCGCACCGACCTGCAGTTCGACGATGCACACATCCCCGGGGCCGTGTGCAACCCCGCCGTGCGCGCCGGGTTCGGCACCAAGCTCGCCTGGATCGCATCCCGCGATCAGGATGTGGTACTGATCGGCCGCGACGACGAGGACGCGGTCCGCGCCGCGCACCTCGCCGCGGCGGTTGGGATCCGCAACCTCGCGGGCTACCTCGCAGGCGGAATGACCAGCTGGCGCGAGGAGAAACGCCCGACCGAATCTGTGCAGCGCATCGACGTCCGAGCTCTCCACGAGCGCCTCAACGACGTGCAGATCCTCGACGTGCGAGAGGACAGCGAGTGGCAGCAGGGCCACATCCCAGGCGCCGTGCATACCCCTTACCACGACATCTATGACGTTCCGAAGGGAGTCGATCCCGATCAACCGGTCGCGGTCATCTGCTCCTCTGGCCAGCGCAGCGCGCTCGCCGCCTCGCTGTTGCTGCGCCAGGGCGCCCAGCACGTCATCCACGTCGCCGACGGCGGCGTCGGGACGTGGACAGAGCACGGTTGGCCGATCGAGGAGCCCGAGCCCGCCGCCACCGCCGAGAAATAGAGGCGCATGGCGCTCACCGCCATTCCTTTCGGGCTCGCCATCGGCGTCGCTGTCGGCATGCTGGGGGGCGGCGGCTCGGTCCTGGCTGTTCCGGTTCTGGTCTACGTCCTCGGCCAGAGCGTCCAACAGGCCACCACCGCCTCGCTGGTGGTCGTGACCGCGGGGGCGATCGCGGGCGGCCTCGGCCACGCCCGCGAGGGACGCATCTGCTGGCGGCACGCCGTAGCGTTCACCTCCGCCGCGCTGCCCGGCGTCATTGCCGGCACCGCGCTCGGCAACGCAATCAGCGGCAGTGCGCTCATCGTGGCGTTCGCGGTGATCATGCTCGCTGCGGCCGCCGCGACTTGGCGCAAAGCCAATACTGAGGGCGACACCGGTCGCCCGAGCGGTCAGGCCGCGTGCCCGCCGCTGCGCCTTGGACGAGACCTCTCCGCCGGACTCCTGATCGGCGCAATGACGGGCTTCTTTGGCGTCGGCGGTGGCTTCCTCATCGTCCCGACCCTGGCCATCTTCCTCACCCTCTCGATGCGACTCGCCGTCGGCACCTCTCTGGCCATCATCACCACCACCTCCGTGATGGGACTCGCCACCCATCTGCTCGCCGGCCGCGGGCTCGACCTGACCGTCACTGCGACGATGACCGCCGCGTGCGTCGCCGGCGCGCTCGCCGGCGTCGCTCTAGCCGGACGCGTACCGCAGCGCCAACTCGGACGCGGCTTCGCCAGCCTCGTCGTCGGCGTCGCCGCCTACCTGCTGATCTCCGCCGCTTTACTCGGCGGACCCCCTGGCAGCTCCTGACACCGCCAGAAGGGCACCCGAAGCACAGCGTCAAACATCGGCCCGGTCCAGCAAATCGCCACAGACCAAGACCCACCCGGGCTCGGGTGCCGGCCCTGCCTTTCGCCACCCGAGGTGTCTTGGCTTTGGTCGTCGACTTCGGCGGGGCCGGGCTGGCGGAGTCGGCCGATCTGGTCGGCCGACTCGCGGTGAGCGGCGATGTCCAGCGGCGTCCAGCAGTACCGATTCCATGTGTCCTCCTATGAGTGGACCGGCTTGACAATCCATTTCATGTACTGCCATTGTGAGCACATGGCAACGCTGAAGGAAGAACGCCTACAGATCAGAGTCGGGCCGGGCGACAAGGCGCTACTCGAACGCGCCGCCGCCGCGGCGCACCTAAACGCGTCCGCCTTCGTGGTCCAGGCAGCCGCATCCCGCGCCGAGGAGATCCTCGCTGAACGATCCAGCATCCGGCTCTCCCCAGACGCTGCTGCTGCGTTCAGCGAAGCGCTCGAACGGCCGGCGGAGGTCAACAAGCGGCTCGCACAGACGCTGCGTCGCAAACGCAGCTTCAGCTGGCTTGACTGAGCTCCGCCGCCCAGCGCAGCTGGACGCGCGGCGACACCGCCGAGAGCAGTTCGACAGCAGCGGCGAACCCGTGCTCGACGAATGGCTGCGCCATTACGCAGGTCAGAACCGCCGCCGCGACACCGCCGCTACTTGGGTCATCGCCGACAGGAACGACGTCGTCGTCGCGTACGCGAGCGTCGCAATGACTGGAATCGACCGCTCGGCCGCGCCCGATGCCCTCTCGACAGGCGCACCCGATCCTGTCCCAGCCCTGCTGCTCGGTCGCCTCGCGGTCGACCGCCGCCACGCCAACCTCGGAATCGGGACGGCGCTGACCGCGCACGTCCTGGCGACGGCCGTCGAGCTGAACGAGAAAGCGGCGTGCCGCGCGGTTGTCGTGACCGTCCTGAACACCAGTGCCCGCGGCTGGTGGGAGCAGCTCGGCTTCCATCCGTTCGAGCCCGACGACCCCGACGTCCTCGACCTGTACCTGCTCATCTCCGAGATCCAGGCAACCCTCCGGCGAACGCAATAGAGCACCGGGTGCCCGCGCGAACCGGGTCGGCCCGGCTCTCGTCGTCGGGATGCTCGTTGGCCCGCGAAAGCAGCTGCATCTCCGAGGCAGCGTGCGGGTGGAGGGCGTCCCACAAGCGGGTGGTGAGCCCGGCTGGCTTGCCCCCCGGCTGACTACCATGGGCCTGTGAGCGCCCGCAAAGTGCCCGGTGGGGTGGTGCATGAGTTGCCCGCGGATCTGCGTAAGGCGCTGATCGCCAACGCCACGGCACTCGATGCCTGGAAGGACATCACGCCCTTGGCCCGCAACGAGTTCATCTGCTGGGTCGAGGATGCCAAGCAGGCGAGAACCCGAGAGCGCCGCATCCGGCGGACCCGGGAGGAACTGGAGGAAGGCCAGCGCCGGCCCTGCTGCTGGCCGGGGTGCAAGCACCGCGAGCGCACCGGCAGGTAGCCGTCGCGCAGGACATTCATCGCCTCTCCCGGGGGCCTGCTGTGCGGCTGGTCGGCAGGCGATCTCACCAAGGTCCTCCCGACGGACTAATGCTCGCCTTCCGCGCAAGTGAGGGCGCGTGGCTTTCTGCCCTGGGGAGCCGGCATAGGGGGTGAGGTCGTGATCGCAGCTGACGAACCTCCGGGTATCGGGTGCCCATCCTCGGCACTGAGACGGTCCTGATGAATTTTCGCAGCGAGAGCCAGCGTCGGCGGCGTGGCTGTCGCGCCTCCGATCGCGATTGGAGAGCGTTCACAGCGAGGCTAGTCAGTCAGAGCCGGGCGCTTGCGCGGCCAGTCGAAGCCAGCAACGGTCCGCGGCACGCCACTCACGGCTGGAAGCGGCGCGATCGGTTGATCGTGCCGCTCACCCGCCAAGACAATACGGCTGGCCCGTGGCGCTCCCGCGGGACGCGCAAGATGACGGTAAGGCTGACTGCCTCAATGGTGGCGGCGGTGCGGTGTCTTACAGCGGCGGGGCTTGAGGTCGTGCCGGCCGCGAGATTGCGTTGGTGCGCGAGTCGTCGTCTGGTGATGCGGGTGGTGGAATGGCTGACAGCCAGACTTGCTTTTGCTCGAGCGCGATCCGCCCGCCCGGTCGAAGCGGATCGTGCGTGTAACGAACAGTTCGGGGCTTAGCTGCTGGGCGAGCGTGTACTGCTGCTTGCGGTGTGGCGCTCCGAGGCCGACCGTGAAGGTGACCCGCCCTGCGGAGTCGGCTCGCACGTGGGTTGGGGAGCCGCCGTGCACGTCGACCGCCTGGCCGGGGTCCCAGAGCGGCGGTGTGGTCACGGTCTCGGTTCCTGACCCTCTGAGCGTGAGCCCTGCCGGGGAGGCGTGCGTGATGTCGAGGAACTCTGCGGCTCGACGCGGGTCGGCGGTGAACGTCCAGCCCCAGGCCGAGCTGTGAGGATCGGCGCGACGGTAGTCGAATGAGGACGGGGAGGCTGATCCAAACGCGGCGAGCATCTGGGGCCAGAAGCGGTGGATGTCGCGCTGGACGAAACGGTAGACGTGGGTGCCGCAGCCGTAGAGGTCGGCCGTGTGCGCGACTCCGGCCGTGGTTAGGGCGGCGTCGAAGTTCTGTGCCTGTTCGTAGCCGAGGCTCTCGAGGTAGGTCGCGAGCGGGTTCTCTTGGAGCTCGTCAGGCTGACATGGGACGCCGTTGCCAGAAGCGAAGTACAGCGACACGCCGCTCAGGTTTCCAGCCAGATCGGTTGGGTCGTGATCTCGCCACCAGACCGCGTCGGTGGCTGGGTTGCCCCAAAGCCCGAGTGGCTGATAGGTCTGACCGCAGACGCTGTCGATGAACAGCATGAAGCCGGGCAGGAAGGTCTCCATTCGCGGGATCGCGGGATCGACCTGCCCGGAAAATGATCCGGCCACGGTGAACAGCTCGGGGTGGCGCGCCGCGTAGCTGATCGCCCCGAATCCACCCATCGAGAACCCGGCCACCGCACGGTGCGCGCGGTCGGCGCGGGTGCGGTAGTGAGCATCGACATAGGGGATCAGCGTGTCGATGTCGAAGTGCTCCCAGCGATACGAGCCGTCGCGCCAGTCCGAGTAGAACCCGAACAGCCCTCCGAATGGCAACACCACGATCGCCTGCTGAGCGCCGGGCAGCTGGGCCGTGAAGCGCACCAGGTCGGTCGCGGTCAGATATTCGTCCTGGTCGGCGAGCGCGGAGTTGAGCAGGTACAGCACCGGGTAGGAACGGCGGGATCCGACGTATCCGGCCGGCAGCAGGACGTCGACCTTCACACCATCGATGACGACATGGTCGACTCGCGGATCGCTAACGGGAGTGCCCGTCACGAACGAATCGCACGGCTGGGGACACACGTCAGCGCGGGCTCCAGCCCCACCCACTGCGAACACCACACCGAGCGCCGCGAACGCGAGACGACGTTTGCTGAACTGGGAGGACGATCGGCTCACCAGGCCTCGGAGAGCTTCCACCGAGTGGGTGGCCAAGGATCCCTCAGCCGGCGACGCTGAGGACCGCGCGCTCATAGTCCGTCGGCGCGTCGAACTGCATCATGTGGCTCGCCCCCGGGAGGACTTGGACGTGCGCGTGGGGCAGCCTCCTAGCCAGCCTTGTCGAGCTGTTGCGGAAAACCTTCTGGCTGAGGGCACCCTCGAGCAGCAGAACAGGCATCTCTATGCTCGCCACCACCTCTACGGCCAGTTCCTCGCCGGTGCCGGCGTCGAGCTCCGCCATCGTCCCGGCCGCGTTGCGGGCAAGCGCTGTACGGACATCGCTCGAGAGGCGGTCGTAGGTTGTGACCCCATCCGTGCGATGGGTCGCGAACCGCGGCAAGCGGAATCGCGTCAGCCAACGCCTCGTGTAGCTCGATCTCGACTCCAACCTTGGCGGCTTTGGCACGCGCGCGGCGCAGTACTGCTGGGTCCCCGTCGATCCCCATCACCTTCGCAGCTGGTAGATCGTGCGCGAGTGCGATTGCCATGGCACCGGTTCCGCAGCCCAAATCAAGAATCTGTCTGGCGCCCGCAGCCCGGGCGTGCTCAACCAGTAGGGGCCGCCAATGCCGCTGGCGCATCGTGACGGCGTTGACTGCATCGAACAACGGCGTCAGGACGGGCCGACCGGCCGCCGGGACATAACGCTCGCTCACTTGCGGCAGTGTTCCCGAATCCCGCGCGAAGCGGGGACTCGGCTTGGGCGGCGCCGAGACACGCGACGCGAGCGAGGCACACTCGGGCCGCGGCGTTGGATCTTGACAGACGCCGACTTTGATGTTAGTCTGACTTAGGTGAATGTTGTACAGCGGCGCCCGTACCGGATGGTGGCGCGTGCTCAGGCGACGGCACGTACCGGGGAGCGGATCCTCGACGCGGCGGTTGAGGTGTTCTTCGAGCAGCCGACGCCGAGCATCTCGCTCGACGCGGTGGCGCTCCGTGCCGGGGTGACCGTGCAGACGGTGATCCGGCGATTCGGCGGCCGCGGGGGGCTGCTGGAGGCGGCCGCGGAGCGCGAGTCAGAGAGGGTGCGCGAGGAGCGTGGGGTGCCCCCAGGTGACGTGGGCGGCGCCGTCCGCGCGTTGATCGAGCACTACGAGCGAACCGGGGACCATGTGCTGCGGATGCTGGCCGAGGAGGCCCGCTCGCCGGCTCTGCGCGGAATCGCGGCTGAGGGCCGACGGATGCACCGCGGTTGGTGTGAGGCGGTGTTCGCGTCCGCGCTCGCTGGCCTGAGCGCTGCTGAGCGGGCACGACGCCTGGCTCAGCTGGTCGCCATATGCGACGTCTACACCTGGATGCTTCTGCGCCGCCAGTGCGGCCTCAGCCGAAACCAGACTGAGCTCGCGCTGCACGAGCTGCTGAAACCACTGACAGAAAGGGGGCAGTGAAACCATGGCCCGGATCCTCGCCTACACCTCGCCCGCTCGCGGGCACCTTTACCCGCTGACGCCGATCCTCGATGAACTGCGCTCGCGGGGGCACCAGATCGCCTTGCGCACCCTGTCCTCAGAGGTCGAGCTGATGCGCTCGCGCGGGTTCGATTGCGAGTCGCTCGATCCGGTCGTCGAGGGCGGCCACGACGATTACCTGGCGCGCACGCCCCAGGGGGCGCTCAA
This sequence comes from Solirubrobacterales bacterium, assembly GCA_003244205.1. Lineage (GTDB taxonomy): Bacteria > Actinomycetota > Thermoleophilia > Solirubrobacterales > Solirubrobacteraceae > QHBW01. The sequence continues at coordinate 11,565 of QHBW01000038.1, forward strand.
GCGCGCGCTGCGGACGTTCGCGCGCCGCGCCGAAGTCGACGTGCCGGCGACGCAAGCGGCGATCGAGCAAAGCGCGCCCGACGCGGTACTCGTCGACGTCAACACCTGGGGCGCGCAGGCAGTGGCGGAAGCGTCCGGGCTGCCGTGGGCGACGTGGTGTCCCTTCCCGCTTCCGCTCTCCTCGCCGGACGTGCTGCCGTTCGGCCCCGGGCTCGCGCCGGCGCGCGGGCCCCTGGGGCGACTACGCGACGCGATCCTGCGTCCTGTTCTCACCACCGGCTACGCCCGCGCGTTCGTGCCGGCGGTCAACCAGATCCGGGCGCAGGCCGGGCTCGCGCCGCTGAGCGGTCCAATGGAGCTGTATGAGAGCACGCCGCTGGTGCTGTACCTGACGGCCGAGCCGTTCGAGTACCCGAGCCCGCACTGGCCCGAAAACATCGTGATGGTCGGGCCCTGCGCATGGGAGCCGCCCAGCACGCCACCGGACTGGCTTGACCGGATCGAGCGCCCGATTGTGCTCGTCACCACCTCCTCGGAGTTTCAGAACGACGCACGGCTGGTGCACTGCGCGCTTGAGGCGCTGAGCGACGAGGACGTGCACGTGGTGGCGACGCTACCCGCCCAAGACCCCCAGAGCGTCGAGGTCCCGGCCAACGCGCAGGTGGAGCGGTTCGTCCCCCACGGGCCGGTGCTCGAGCGGGCAGTGTGCGCGGTCACGCACGGCGGCATGGGCGCAACACAGAAGGCACTCGCCAGTGGCGTGCCGGTGTGCGCGGTGCCGTTCGGACGCGACCAGCTCGAGGTCGCCAGGCGCGTCGAGGTATCAGGCGCAGGCTCACGCCTACCCGCGCGGCGGCTGCACCCGCAGCGGCTACGAGCCAAGGTGCGCCAGGCGATCGCGTGTAGACCCGGTGCCGAGCGGATCGCGTCAGCCTTCAGAAGCGCTGGCGGCGCGACCGCAGCAGCCGACGCGATCGAGCAACGGCTACTGCGTGCCCAGATCACGTCCAACTCCTCGACCGCAGCCTAAGACCCCTCGCCTCCTCCGACCCAGGCGCAGCCCCGGTCCGGCGTCTCAGTCGCCCTGCGCGTCGCCCACGATGGCGGCCACGAGCCCCTTGATGTCGTGGCGCTCGGCCTCCACATGAACGACGAGGCCGCGCTCGCGCAGTGTCTCGCTCGTGACAGGGCCGATGGAGACGATCCGCGCGTCGGGCGAAGGCTCGAAGCCGGTCTCGCCTGCTGCCTCGAGCAGATAGCGCACGGTTGAGGACGATGTGAACGTGACGTAGTCGGCCGTGCGCGCGGCCTCGAGCTCGGCGGGTCCGAGCGCCTGCGCCTTCGTCTCATAGAGCGTCACCACTTCGACTTCTGCTCCCCGCTCGCGCAGCGCATCGGGCAGCACGTCGCGCGCCTCGCTCGCCCGTGCCACCAGGGCGCGGCGGATCGGGTGATCGACCAGCGCCTCGACCAGCCCCTCGGCGACGGAGCGCGCGGGCACGACATCGGCCTCGAGCCCGTGCTCAGCCAGCGCGCGTGCCGTGCCGGCCCCGATCGCCGCCAGCGTCGTTCCCGCGAAGCTGCGCGCGTCGCCGCCTGCCGCGCGCACGCGCTGCCACAGGTACCGCACGCCGTTTGGACTCGTCAGGCACACCAGGTCGTAGGCCGCGAGATCGGGCGCAGGTCCCGCCAGCGGGGTGACCCGGATGGCTGGAGCCTGAACTACCCGAGCCCCCAGCGCCTGCAGCTCGCGCGCGAGGGCGCTCGCCTCCGCGCGCACGCGCGTGACGGCGACCGTCCGTCCCGCCAGCGGCCCCGCCGCGAACCACGTTAGCTCCTCGCCGAGGCTCGCCACCGGGCCCACGACGGTGATCGCCGGCGCCCCGATGTCCGCCTCGACCGCCCGCCGGGACGCCGTCGCGAGCGTGGCATACACGACGCGCTGATCGGGGAAGCTGCCGCGCTCGATCACCGCGGCCGGCTCGGACCCGGGGCGGCCCGCCGCGAGCAGGCGTTCCGCGATCGCCTCGAGCCGGCGCGTGCCCATGTAGAGCACGAGGGTGCCCGGGAAGGCCGCGAGGGCCGACCAGTCCAGCGAAGACTCGGGCTTGTCCGGGTCCTCGTGGGCGGTGACGAACGCGACCGCGCTCGCGCGCCCGCGATGAGTGATCGGGATGCCTGCATAGGCGGGGCCCGCCACGCCGGCGGTCACGCCGGGGACGACCTCGAAGTCGATCCCCGCGGCGCGCAGCGCGAGCGCCTCCTCGCCGCCTCTGCCGAAGACGAAGGGATCGCCACCCTTCAGCCTCACGACCATCGCCCCCTGGCGCGCGCGCTCGATCAGGACGTCGAGGATCTCGCCTTGCGGCGTCGAGGGACCGCCCCCGACCTTGCCGGCGTAGATCAGCTCCGCCTCTTCGCGGGCCTCATCGAGCGCGCCGTCGGGCAGGAGCCGATCGTGGACGATGACGTCGGCGGCCGCGATCAGCTCGAGCGCGCGAGCGGTCATCAGACCGCGCGCACCCGGACCCGCTCCGACGAGCGCCACCCGGCCCGGCGTGGCCCCAGCGGCGCCGGTGCGCACACTCACCCTGTCACCTCGGCCTGCTCGGCTTGGCGTACCAGCTCCCCGGCTCCGGCCGCCAGCATGCGCTGCGCCAGCGCGCGTCCGAGCGCTTCGGGATCGGCTCTCGGCCCCGTCAGCTCGTCGCGCACCCAGTCCGACCCATCTGGCAGCCCGGCGAACCCGCGCAGGCGCAGCTGACCGCCCCCTTCGTCGGCCGTCAGCTGACCGCCGCCTTCGTCATCGGCGGTCTCAGCGAGCCCGCCCACTGGCGTGTGGCAGCCGGCGCCGAGTGCGTGCACGAGCGTGCGCTCGGCGGTGAGGGTGTCGCGCGCGGCGCGATCCTCGAGCGCCGCCAGCGCCTCAGCCACCTCGCCGCGATCCGCCGGAGCCGTCACTGCCAGCGTCCCCTGCCCGGCCGCCGGCAGCAGCACCGACGGCTCGAGCAGCGCACCGGCGGCCGTCGTGCGCCCGAGCCGCTGGAGCCCTGCGAACGCGAGCACCAGCGCGTCGCACACGCCTTCGTCGAGCTTGCGCAGACGGGTGTCGACGTTGCCACGGACCCCGACCAGCTCGAGATCCTCGCGCAGCGCTCGCAGCTGGGCGGCACGCCGCAGGCTGCTCGTGCCCACGCGTGCCCCCGCAGCGAGCGCGCCAATCGAATCGGCTCCGCAGAGGACGTCACGCGGGTCCGCGCGGACCGGCACACAGGCGATCGCGACCCCCTCGGCAAGGAGGGTCGGGACGTCCTTGGCCGAATGCACGGCGGCATCGAGCTCTCCCGCGAGCAGCATCGCGTCGAGGTCGGCCACCCAGCGAGCCTTGTCACCCGGCGGCGCCCCCCGGTCCCCCGCGACGCGAACCGCCACCAGCTCCACGTCGACGCCTCGCTGGCGTAGTGAAACGGCCACCGCGGTCGCCTGAGCCTGGGCGAGTGCGCTTGCGCGCGTCCCCAGCCGCAGCTTCAAGAGCTGCGGCCGCGTTCGGCGCGCTTCCCGGCGCGCCGCTGCGGCAGCGCATGGACCTCGGCGCCCACCGAACCCGTCTGCTCGTCGTCGGGCAGCGGATCCTCGAGCGCGAACAGCTCACGCAGGACCTGCATGCGCGCGTGGAGGCGGTCATCGGCCCGCTTCATGCGGATCGTCGGCTCGTGCAGCAAGCGCTGAGCAACCGCGCGCGCCACGAGTTCGACGCGCTCGCGGTCGGCTGTCGACAACGACTCCCAGCGAGATTCGTTGTCGGCGAGCACATCGGCGACGATGTGCTCGCCGCGAGCGCGCAGGGCGGCGATCGTGGGTAAGACCTCGAGCGAGCCCAGCCACGTCGCGAAACGCTGGATCTCCTCCTCGACGATCGCCTGGGCGCTGCGCATCTCGCCGCGGCGCACCGCGTGGTTGCGCTTGACCACCGCCTGGAGGTCGTCGATGTCGCGCACCGTGACCCCCTCGATCTCTGCACAGGAGTGCTCGACATCGCGGGGCACGGCGATGTCGATCGCCAGCAGGGGCCGGTCCGGTCGCCCAGCCATCACCTCGGCGACCTCGGCGTGGGTGAGGATCGCGTGCGGAGAAGACGTGGAGGAGACGACGATGTCCGCGGCGCCCAGTGCCTGTGGGAGCTCGTCGAAGCTGACCGCGCGCCCGCCGAAGCGCTCGGCCAGCGCCAGCGCCCGTTCGCGCCGGCGATTGGCGACGAACAGCGTGTGGACGCCCTGGTTGGCCAGCGCGTGCGCCGTCAGCTCGCTCGTGTCGCCGGCGCCGACGAGCACCACCTGGCGATCGCGCAGGTCACCCAGCGTCTGGCGCGCCAGCTCGACTGCCACCGAGGAGACACTCGCGCTTCCGGTACCGATTGCCGTCTCCGAGCGGACGCGCTTGCCCGTCTGCAGAGCCGCGCGGAACAGCCGGTTCGTGAGCGGCCCCGTAGTTCCCGTCGCGAGCGCCCGATCATAAGCACGCTTGACCTGACCCTGGACCTCGGCCTCGCCCACGATCATCGACTCGAGCCCCGCGGTCACGCGGTAGAGGTGGCGAGCGACCTCGCAGTTGCGGTGCGTGTACATCACGTCGACCAGCTCGGTCGGGCGGATGTCGGCATGACGGGCGAGCATCCCGAGGACGACCGTCTCCGCTTCGACCGGATCGCCGACGACGACATAGACCTCGGCGCGGTTGCAGGTGGAGATCGTCACCGCCTCGTGGATCTCGGGCTCGGCGAGCAGCTCGGCGCGAAAGGCGTCGGCATGGGACTCCGGAAGGGCCACTCGTTCGCGCAACGCCACCGGCGCGGTGCGGTGCGAGACCCCGAGTGCGAGCAGCTCGCTCACGGTTCCGCGACCGTTCGCTCGCCCAGCTCCCCCCGCCCCAGCTCGCCGCGCTCCGCGAGCTCGGAGAGCTCACCGATCTCGCGCTCGACGCGGCTGAGCTTGCTCGCCATGACCGCGACGTAGATGAGCAGCAGCGCGAGGAACACGAGATACGCGGCGGCGACGTACTTGCCGGCTGCGTGGAGGGGAAGGGCGGGCAAGGCGGCGCTCCTACAGCTCGACGGGCTCGGCCGGCGCCCGGACGGGAGTCGGGGAGTGCGGCGCGGCCGAGCGCGTCTGGGCGTCGGCTCCGTCCGGCCCACCCAGCGAGACGCCCTCGACGCGTGCGGCGAGCTTGCGCCGCAGGCTGCGCAACTGCATCGAGGCGGCCTTCGAGGCCATCTCGTACTTCCACAGCGTCGTCCACAGCAGCGCCATGCCCGCGAGCGCGATCACGAACGTCAGCTCCATCGCCCCCGGCAGGCTCCCGGTCGCGCCCAGCAGCCGCGGATGCACGAGCGGCGTCGCCATCCGCACGGCGAGGAAGTTGAGCGGTACGAAGGCACCCGCAACGACCGCGAACACCGCGGCGTAGCGCGCCTGACGCTCGGGATCCTCGATCGCGAAGCGCAGCGGCTGATAGCAGGCGTAGAGCAGGAAGACGATCAAGAAGGAGACGAGCGTGGGCTCGCTCCAGACCCACCAGTGACCCCAAGAAGCACGTGCCCAGATTGACCCGGTGACGAGCGCGCCGACCGCGAAGATCAGGGACAGGTGAATGGCGACGTAGGAGCGCATGTCCCAGCGCCTGTCACCGCTGCGCAGGTAGCCGATCGCCATCAGCGCTCCGGCGATGAACCCACCGAGCGCGACGATCGCCAGCGGCACGTGGAGATAGAAGATCTTCTGCACGAACCCCTGGTCGGCGTCATTGGGCGCGTAGAAGAAGGCGAGCGCGTACGCCGCCGACAGTGTCGCCACGGTGGCCAGCGAGAGTGGCTTGAGTGCCTTGCCGTACATGCGGTGCGCTAGTCGTCGAGGAGGTAATCGAAGACCGCGTAGGCGACCAGCGCGAACACGAGATCATAGAGCCCGAGCAGCCCCAGCCAGCGGCCTGGAAGCGCACCGGGGCCGCCGGCCTGCAGCAGCGGCGCGCTCGCGCGTGCCGCTCCCAGCGCCACCGGCACGAGCAGCGGCAGCCCCATCAGCGCGACGATCAGCTCGCGCGCGCGGGTCTGAACGGCCAGCGCCGAGGCAAGCGTGCCGACGACCGCGATGCCGATGTCGGCGAGCGCCAGGACCGCCAGCAGGCCGGGCAGTGCCGGCAGCAGCGCGGGCCCCAGCAGCAGGATCGCGAACCCTGGGATCGCCACCACTTCGACGATCGCCAGGAAGGCGAGCAGCGACAGCGACTTCGCCGCCAGCAGCGCGCTGGCATCGACGGGGGCCAGCCGGATGGCGTCAAATCCCTCTTCGTCGCGCTCGGCGACGAACAGCCGCCCAACGCCGAGCAGCGAGGCCAGCAGCAGGGTGACCCACAGCAGACCCGCCGCGAGATCGCCGTCGACGCTCGAGCGGTTGATCCCGAAGTGAAAGAGGACGAACGCCGAGAGCGAGAAGAGCGCCATCGCGGGGACCGACTCGCGCTTGCGCAGCTCGAGCAGCAGATCCTTGCGCACCAGCGTGGAGACAGCGCTCATCGGTAGAGCCCCTCGATCTGCTCGGCGCTGATCGCGTCCGCGGGGCCCAACAGCATGCGCACGCCGGCACGCAGGCCGAGGACCAGCTGCGCGTCCGCAATCGCCGCCCCCGGGTCGTGGCTGACCGCGACGCGGGTGCGCGGGGCGCTGTCAACTCGGCGCGCGGAGCCCGGACCGATCAGCGGCTCGGCAGCGTCCGCCGCCGCTGGGTCGAGGTGGGCGAGCGGCTCGTCCAGCAGCAGTAACTCAGGGTCGTGCAGGACAGCGCGGCAGACCGCCACGCGCTGCACCATGCCCCGCGACAGCGCGCGCAGCGGCTCATCCGCGCGTGTGTCCATGCCCACCTGCCCCAGCAGCGCTTCAGCTTGCGCCGGGTCCACGCGATGAAGCCCGGCGTGGAAGCGCAGGTTCTCGCGCGCCGAGAGATCGCGGTAGAGCAGCGGCTCGTTGCCGAGCAGGCCTACCCGTCCTCGCAGCAGCGGCGCCTCGCGCGGGAGGTCGAGGCCGAGCACACGGGCGCGCCCGTCGTGCGGTCGCAGCAGCCCGGCGAGGATGCGCAGCAGCGTCGTCTTGCCGGCGCCGTTTGCCCCGAGCACCGCCAACGTCGCGCCTGCGGGCAGCTTCAGCGAGAGATCGCGCAGCGCCGTGCGCTCGCCGTAGCGGCGCCCGAGGCCGCTGAGCTCGATCGCGGGGACCGTCTCGGCGGCGCTCAAGCGCCGTGGCCCTGTCGATGTCCGCGGCCCGATCGCGGCTCGCGCGCGAGCGTCTCGACGACGTGAGCGAGCGTTGGCGCGAGCACCCCGAAGAGCTGATCGATGGCGCGCGGGCTGCCGGGGAAGTTGACGATCAGGCTGCGCCCCGCAACCCCCGAGACACCGCGGGAGAGCAGTCCCATCGGCGTGTGGCGCAGCGCCTCGGCGCGCAGTGCTTCGGCGAAACCCGGGGCGTCGCGCTCGATCACCGCGCGCGTGGCCTCGGGTGTGACGTCGTCGGGCGTGAGGCCTGTGCCTCCCGTAGTGAGGATCAGCGGGACGCCAGCGGCCACCTGGGCGCGCAACGCCGACTCGATCCGGTCACGGTCGTCGGGCACTACCTCCTTGGCGACCACTTCCGCGCCGGCTGCGCGCGCCGCCTCGGCCAACAGCGGACCCGAGCGGTCCTCGGCCTCGCTGCGCGACACCGAGGTGGAGATCGTCAGGATCGCGGCCCGCACTAGCGGCGGATCACGGTGGTGCCGGCGAGCAGGTCGCCGAGGCGCTGCTGGCGAGTGCCCGTGCTGAGCAGCACGACCAGGCCGACGAGGTAGAGAACTGGGAGGAAGTCGACGAGCCGCATGAGTGTGCGCACGGTGACGGCGTTGCCGCCCGGACGCGTCCACCGACCGGGACCCTATTCGTCGCGTCGCCAGTCGGCGCGTCCACCCTGCTTCTCGAGCAGCACGATGTCGCCGATCTCGATCCCTCTATCGATCCCCTTGACCATGTCGTAGACAGTCAGGGCGGCGACCGCCACGGCGGTCAGCGCCTCCATCTCCACGCCGGTGCGCGCCGTGGCGCGTGCCTCGGCGACGAGGCGCACCTCGCCGGCGTCGGCATCGACTTCGGCTTCGACGCCGACGAAGTCCAGCGCCAGCGGATGACACAGCGGGATCAGCTCGCCGGTGCGCTTGGCAGCCTGCACCCCGGCGATCCGCGCGGGGCCGATGACGTCACCCTTGGGACCGTCCCTCGCTGCGACGACGGCGGCGGTCGCCGCGCTCATCCGGACGGTCGCCGCAGCGACGGCGCGGCGCGCGGTCACGGGCTTGGAACCCACGTCCACCATGCGCGCGCGACCGTCCGCATCGAGGTGGCTGAGCGAGCCCATCGAGATGGCGGCGCTAGGCCGCGGCGCCCGCGCCGCTGTGCTGATGGCGGCGCTGGGCCGCGGCGATCACTTCGCGCACGCCGACGACGTCGCCGGCGCGCAGCAGCGCGATCGGGTCGGGCTCTCCGTTGACGATCGATTCGAAGAAAGCACGACGCTCCTGATAGCTCGGCAGCGTGCCCTTGGCCCACCCGCGCACGTCGTTGAGCAGCACCGCCAGGCGCGCGTACTCCTCGCCGAAGAGCTCGGCGACCTCGCGCTTCATGCGCTTGGCCAGCGCTGGCGAGGCCCCGGCCGTCGAGATCGCGATCGCCAGCGGCCCCTGGCGCACGATCGCCGGCAGAATGAAGGAGCAAAGTGGAGGGACATCGACGACGTTGACGAGCATCGCCCGACGCTCAGCGTCCTCCCAGACGCGGATGTTGAGCTCGGAGTCGTCGGTTGCGGCGATCACGAGCAGCGCCGCGTCGAGGTCCTCGGGGCGGTACTCGCGCGCTTGCCAGGCGATCGATCCCTCGCGCGCGTGCTCCTGCAGCTCGGGCACCGCGCTCGGAGCGATCAGCTCGACGCGGGCGTCGCAGGCCAGCAGGCCCTCGACCTTCTCCAGCCCGACCTCGCCGCCGCCGACGACGACGCAGCGGCTGCGTGAAAGTCGCAGGCACGCGATGTAGAAGGGTGTCTCCAGCATGCCGGCGACGCAGCTCTGGTCGCAGATGCCGCGGCGCAGCTGGCACACGCACTCCTTGCCGGCGTAGGCCTGTGCGGGCATGCTGAAAGGGTAGTCGCGAGCTACGCGCGCGCGGCGAAAATCTTCGGCAGCTGTGCCAGTACGCGCAGGCTCCCGCGCGGGCGCAGGCGGCCGGTCAGCATCAGCTTCGGCGGCGTCACGCGGCCGCCGAGCACGTCGACCCAGTCCTCAAAGCGCACGCGCAGCGTCAGCTTGGCGTCGGGCGCGGTGCCCGCTTCGGCGCGCGTGGAGCCGTTGTCGATGCGCACGTGCCACGGCTGGTCGAGGTCGGTGAAGTCCCACTGCAGCGTCAGCGGCTCCGACAGCTTGTAGCGAGGATCGACGCCGCGGCGCACCGTGTCCATCACGAGCGCCACCGTCTCGGGGTCGCGCGCCGGCGGACCGAGCTTCTCGCCGATGACCCCCGCCTTCAGCAGCGCGATACCGCGCTCGGCGCGCTCCTCGGGTGGGAGGTCGACAGGGACCGGCGCCGGCCCGGGGAGCTCGTCCAACGCCATCCCGGCCATGCGCAGCTTCGCCTCCTGTGAGAGCACGCCCGCGACGAAGAGCTCCTTCATCGTCCATCCGAAGACCGTGATGTAGCGCTCGTCCCAGTTCGGTGGCACGAGCACCGCCGTCGACCACGGGATGACCTCGCGCAGCGTGTCGGCGACGGCGTCGCGGCAACGCGGATCTGCGGCGCCGAGGTCGGAGAGCAGCTTGACGCCGAAGCCGATGTGTCGCTGCTCGTCGGCCGAGACGTTCTCGATCCCCGCGCGGAAGCCCGGCAGCAGGTCTCGCTGCTCGAGGTAGCTCGCGATGAAGTGCTGCCCGGGCTGGGCCATCGTCGCCTCGATGATGATGTGGTAGAGGCAGACGGCCGCGGCTAGCTTGGGCGCGGAGCGGTCGCCGCGCAGCTCGTCGGCCATCGTGTCGAGGCGGTCGAAGACCTTGCTGAACCCCCACGTGAGCTGCGGGCGGATCGCCGCGAGCGCCCCGCCGATGGACCCGTCTCCGAGCCCGCAGACCTCGTGCATGAAGCGCTTGAAGAAGACCGCGTGGCGCGCCTCGTCGACCTGCTGGGTGGCGAGGAAGTACTTCTGCTCCTCCAGCGGCGCGGCGTCGATGTAGGGAGACAGGTTGTCGGCGACCGCGTCCTCGCCCCAGAAGAACAGCGCGTAGTTCCAGATCGCCGCCGTGCGCTCGAAGTCCGTCAGCTCCTCGCGCCACTGGCGCGCGTCCTCGGTGAAGTCGATCTCGCTCGCGCGCCAGTTCCCCCGCTCCCAGCGCGCGTAGAGGTCGCCGTAGCCGATCTGCTCCATCGCCATCGGGGCCGTCGTCGTCATTGCGTGCTCAGCCTAACGGCCACGCGATCTCAGGGCGCGCCGCGCCGCTCGCATCAGCGGGCTGCGATCGTTCACCGCGATGCGCGTGCGCTCGGACTCGCGGCCGTACAGCAGCCTGGCCACGGCGCGGGCTCCCGGACCGACGGTGTCCGCATACGGGTACCAGCGCGCGTCGCGCCCGACGCCGACGCCGAGCGGGCGCCGCCGCACGCCGGCGTTCAGCGCGAGCGTGAGCGCCGCGGGGTCGAGCGAGGGGTCATGCGCGTTGATCCAGACGCTGCCGGTGGGCACGTCGGCAGCGACACGTGCCGCTTTCGCAACGTCGCCCGCCCACACCGACAGCGCGCTCCACGGACCGCCGGCCGCGGCCTCGGCGAGCGCGTCGGCCTCGCTTGGCAGGATCGTGACCGCGACCGCCGGCCCGGGGACGCTTCGCTCGATGTCTGAGCCGCTGAGGACGACCGGCGCGCAGAAAGCACCGCCGAGGCCGGTCACCTCGACTGCGCCGCCGCAGTGCCGCGTAGCCCCCGCCTGCAGCGCCGCGTCGAGCTCCGCCTGCAGCGACCCGAGGGCCTCGCGGTCCGCCAGTGGTCCCACCTCGGTGTCCCAGCGCTGGGGATCGCCGATGCGCAGCTGCGTGGCTCGCCAAGCCAAGCCCTCGACGAAACGCTCGCCGAGCTTGCTGGCGAGGAACACTCGCCGGATCGCGAACGGCCCCTGACCGGCGTGGGCGAACGCCCCCCAGCTCGCCGCCGCCAAGGCGAGGTCCACGTCGGCGTCGTCGAGCACTAGCATCGCCGCTCCCGCCCGTGGAGCGGCGGCGTCGGCGGCGCCGCGGTGCCCGCCGGTCAGCGGAGCAGGCCCGAGCAGTCGATCGGCGCCGGCGGCCGCGAGCGTCGAGGCACCCGGGTCGAAGCCCTGGACGACGCGGATTAGACCCTCGGGCACGCCAGCGCGCGACATCGTCTGTCCGAACCAGTCGCCGACGAGGGCGCAGCGCGGTGAGGGCGCCAGCACGACGCCGGCGCCGGCGATCAGTGCTGCGCCGGCACGTTCTGCGGCCGCGCGCCACGGCGAGCCGATGTCCAGCTCTGAGATCACGACGGCGAGTGGCTCCACCGCCAGCGTGCTTCGCAGCGGCAGCGGCCAGGGAGGATTGCCCCGCACGCGCCGCGACGTCAGCTCGCGCCGTCCCGCGGTCGACATCCAGCGCATCGCCCGCACCGCCGGGACGACCTCGCCGGTCCAGGCCTCGGTCACGGGGCGCCCCTGCTCGCGGGCGATCAGGTCGCTGGCCTCGGATCCGAGATCCAGCAGCGTGCGCGCGGCGCGCCGCAGCTGGCGGGCGCGTGCGGGCAGTGGCAGCTGGCGCCAGAGCGTCTGGACGTCGGCCACGTCGCTGACGGCGCGCGCGACGTCGGCGGCGGTGGATGCGGCGACCGCGCCGATGCGCTCCCCGCTGGCCGGGTTCACGCAGATCAGCTCGCGCGCCTTCCCGGCCTCCACATCAGTCACGCCGCTCACCGACGCGATTATCTCGGTCTGCGCTTCAGGCCGCGCGCCGCCGCCGGCGCATGCGCCTCCGGTCGGCCAGTGCTCCGCCGAGCAGCTGCGTGAGCTCGTGACCGAACGCCGGGTCGACGCCGACCGCATGTGGCCCGTTACCGTCGATTGAGGCGCTGGCGACGCCGATCACGCGGTCGCGCCCGGCGTCGGCGATCGTGGCGCAGATCACGATCTGCGTGGTCGGATCGTGGCGCACGATGCGGCGCGCCAACAAGGGATCGGTGACGGGCCCGACGAGCTCCATCATCCGCTCGCGGTCAGCGCTTTGGGGCAGGCGCAAGCGCACCCGGGTCCCGGACGGGAGCACGTGGGTCTGGGCGAGCAGCGCTCCGGTGTCGATGATTCTTGTCATTGGCAGAACAGACGTTCGCAGCAGGATGGCCGCAAGATGTAAACGTCCGGCTAAGACGGCAAGCGACCGCGCCAGGGCCCTTCGACGGCGGGCGGATGCCCCCTGCCCGTGGCGAAGCGATGCGGCGGCCCCCGGGGTGTGCGATCTCCACGGCAATTATTTGGGTCTTCATCGCACACCCCTCCTCGATCGTACTGCGGCCCGACCCCGACCCGCGACCGCCCGACCCGCGACCGTCCGACCCGCGCCCGACCCCGACCCGCGACCGCCCGACCCGCGACCGCCCGACCCGCGGTCGCCCCCGCCTACGACCCCCCGCGCGCACGGCGGATCTGCTCGAGCCGCGCCGCCAGCTCGCTCTCGGCCTCGTCGGGCTCATAGAAGCGCGCTCCCTCGAGGCCAGGCGGCATGACCTCCTGCGGGCTGACGTGCCCCGGGTGCGCGTGGGGAGAGTCGTAGTCGACGCCTCGCCCCAGCGAGCCGGCACCGGGGTAGGATCCCGATCGCAGCGCTGCGGGCGGCATCGAGGCGCCGTGCTCGCGGATGTGGCCGCGAACGACGCCGAGCGCCCGCTTGACGGCATCGGACTTCGGCGCCAGCGACAGGTAGATCGCAGCCTGCGCAAGGTTGAACTGGCACTCGGGCACCCCGACGTGATCGACGGCCGCCGCCGCGGCGGTCGCGACCGAGAGCGCCTGCGGGTCCGCGTTGCCGATGTCCTCGGAGGCCAGCACGATCATCCGCCTGGCGATGAAGCGCGGGTCCTCGCCGCCCTCGAGCATGACCGCGAGGTAGTACATCGAGGCGTCGGGGTCCGAGGCTCGCGTTGCCTTGATCCACGCGGAGATCGCGTCGTAGTGGCGGTCGCCGTCCTTGTCGTAGCCGATTGCGGGGCGCTGCAGCGCCGCCTCGGCGCGCTCGACGTCGACGACGGCGCCTTCGCCCGCGGTCTGCGCCGCCAGCTCGAGCGCCGCGAGCGCAGCCCGCGCGTCCCCCGCGGCGCGCTCGGCCAGGTAGGCGATCGCATCGGGCTCGACGCTCACACCCGCCAGCTCGCGTTCGGCCGCGCGCCGCACGAGCGCTTCGATCTGCCCGTCGGCGAGCGGCTCGAGCTCGTAGATCACGGTGCGCGAGAGCAGCGCCCCGTTGACCTCGAAGTAGGGGTTCTCGGTGGTCGCGCCGATCAGCGTCACGAGGCCCTCCTCGACCGCCGGCAGCAGCGCGTCCTGCTGCGCCTTGTTGAAGCGATGGATCTCGTCGAGGAAGAAGATCGTCGGTTCGCCGCTCGTGTCGCGGCGGTGCGCCGCGCGCTCGAGCACGCCGCGCACCTCGGCCCTTCCCACCTGCACGGCCGACAGCTCCTCGAACGCGGCCCTGGCCCCGCTGGCGACGATGCGCGCGAGCGTCGTCTTGCCGGTGCCGGGTGGCCCGTAGAGGATCATCGAGTGCGGCCGTCCCTGCTCGATCGCGCTGCGCAGCGGCGCCGCCGGGCCGAGCAGGTGCTCCTGTCCGATGAACTCGTCGAGCGTCGCCGGGCGCATGCGCACAGCAAGCGGCGCCCGTCGGCCGGAATCGCTCGCGCGCGCCGGACGCGCCTCATCGTCGGAGCCGAACAGCCGTTCCATGCTGCACCAGTATCCCTAGGCTGTCCGCCAGCGTGCCTTCGCCCGCCACCCCGATCCCAGCGGCGGACCTCCAGGCCGAGACCACCGACCTGTTGCAGCGACTGATCCGTTGCAACACCGTCAACCCGCCCGGTGCCGAGCGATCCGCGCAGGAGTTGTTGAAGGGGTACCTCGAGGACGCCGGGCTCAGCTGTGAGCTGCTCGGCGCCGAGCCCGACCGCCCCAACCTGCTCGGCCGACTCCCGGGCCTCGAGCCGGGCCCGCGCCTGTGCCTGCTCTCGCACGTCGACACCGTTCTCGCAGCTGCCGCCGACTGGAGCCACGACCCCTGGTCCGGAGACCTCGCCGAGGGCTTCGTCTGGGGGCGGGGGGCGCTCGACATGAAGAGCCAGACCGCCGCGGAGGCCGTCGGCGCGGCCACGCTAGCGCGCTCGGGATGGCGCCCCCCCCGCGGCGAGCTGCTGCTCGTAGCCGTCGCCGACGAGGAGACCGGGGGCGAGCTGGGGGCGCAGTGGCTGACGCGCGAGCACCCCGACAAGGTGCGCTGCGACTACCTCGTCAACGAAGGCGCGGGCGAGGTCATCCCCTACCGCGACCGCCGCCTCTACGGCGTCTGCTGCGCCGAAAAGGGCATCTTCCGCTTCACCCTGACGACGTCGGGCGTCGCCGGCCACGCGTCGATTCCCGGCACCGGCGACAATGCGCTAGTCAAGCTCGCGCCGCTGATCGAGCGCCTCGGCCGCACGCGCGCGGGCTTCGACCTCGCCGCCGAGCCGCGCGCATTCCTGCGCGCGCTCGGCGAGTCCGACGACGACCCGCAGGGCGCGCTCGCACGCATGCGCGACGTCGACCCGAAGCTGGCGATCTTGCTCGAGCCGATGCTTGGGGTCTCCTTCGTGCCCACAAAGGTGGTGGCGTCGGAGAAGATCAACGTCATCCCCTCGCGCGCGCAAGTGCAGGTGGACTGCCGCGTGCCTCCGGGGATGGGCGAGCGCGAAGCGCGGACGCGCCTCGAGGAGCTGCTCGGCCCCGAGGGGTCCGACAGCTACCAGATCGAGTTCTCCGAGCGCGTGCCGGGCAACGCTTCCGCGATGAAGTCGGAGCTGATGAACGCGATCGGAGCGTGGGTCGCCGAGCAGGATCCGGGCGCCGAGATCGTGCCGACGATCCTTCCTGGATTCAGCGACTCCAGCCACTTCCGCGCCGCCTTCCCCGACTGCGTCGCCTACGGCTTCTTCCCCCAGCGGCACATGACGCTGCAGCAGGCCGCCCCGCTCGTCCATGCGGCCGACGAGCGCATCGACGTCCGCGACCTCGGCTTCGCGGCAAGCTTCTTCGCAGAGCTCCCGCGCCGGCTCCTGGGCTGACCCCCATCTAGACTTCCGGCCGTGTTCGGCCGCATCGATCACATCGGCATCGCCGTCGAGGATCTCGACGCCGCACTCGCGCTCTACGAAGGCCGCTTCGCGATGGCGCAGTCCTATCGCGAGGTCGTCGAGGAGCAGGGCGTGGAGGCGGTCCTGCTTGACCTCGGCGAGAACCACGTAGAGCTCCTGCGGCCGCTGGGCGAGGAGACGCCGGTCGGGCGCTTCCTTGCCCGCAAGGGGCCCGGAATCCACCACGTCGCCTACCAGGTGCCAGACATCGACGCCGCCCTGGCTGCGCTGCAGGAGGCGGGCATGCGGACGATCGACGAGCGTCCGCGCATCGGCATCCGCGGGTCGCGCGTCGCCTTCCTGCATCCGGCAGCGACCGGCGCTGTGCTCACGGAGCTAGTCGAGCCGGCGGGCGCACACGACGAGCCGCGGCGCTGATGGCCGTCGATACCCCGCAGCGCATCTCGATCGGTTTCCACGGCGGCCAGGTGCTGGCCGTCCGCGTGACGCCCACCGAGCTCGGCAAGCTGCGCAAGGCGCTCGAGGCCAACGACGCGCGCTGGTATGAGCTCGCCGACGCGGAGGGCGCCGCGCTCGTGGACCTCGGCCGGATCGAGTACGTGCGCGTCGACTCCGACGAGCACAAGATCGGCTTCTGAGGAAGCCCCGGAGACGCTGATGGGCGGCGTGCTCGCCTCCCTGGCTCGGATCGATCGCGCCACGCTGCGTGGCGCACGCCGCGCCACGGGCGCCGTCCCGGGCGCCGGGCGCGCGCTGGCCACGTTCTCGCGCCTCGGCGAGCACGGCGCGGTCTGGCTGGCGATCGGCAGCGCCGGGGCGCTCGCCCGCCCGGCGCGGCGGCGCGAGTGGCTGACGGCGACGGCGACGGTCTTCGGGGTCTACGTCCTCAACACCGCGGTGAAGTTCAGCGTCCGCCGCCGGCGTCCCATCGAGGCAGATCTGCCAGCACTGGTGGACACGCCGACGCAGCTGAGCTTCCCCTCTGCACACGCCGCCACCGGTTTTGCCGGGGCACGCCTGTACAGCCGCTTGGGGCTGCCGCGTGGACCGCTCAATGCGCTCGCCGGCGCACTCGCGCTCAGCCGCGTGGCGCTGGGCGTGCATTACCCTTCAGACGTCCTCGCCGGCGCCGCGCTGGGCCGTCTGCTCGCGGCTGCGCGGCGATGAAGGTCGGGATCGTGGGCATGCCCAACGCGGGCAAGTCGTCGCTCTTCAACGCCCTCACGCGCGCCGGCGCCCAGGCCGCCAACTACCCCTTTACGACGATCGAGCCCAACGTCGCTGTGGTCCCGGTCGCCGACGATCGCCTCGACAGCGTGGCTGCGACGGTCCGCTCCTCCGACGTCATCTACGACACCCTCGACGTCCACGACATCGCCGGGCTCGTGGCGGGCGCCCACCGTGGCGAGGGGCTCGGCAACCAGTTTTTGGCGCACATTCGCGAGACCGACGCGCTCCTGCACGTCGTGCGTGCACACCACGACGACGGCGTCGTGCACCCCGATGGCCGCGTCGACCCGCTCGCCGACATCGAGACGATCGAGACTGAGCTGCTCTACGCCGATCTCGAGCAGGCCGAGCGCCGGCTCGAGCGGGTCCTGCGCAAGGCGCGCTCGGGGGACCGAGCCGCGGTCGCCGAGCAGGCCTGGCTGCAGCAGCTGCGCGACGCCCTGGGCGAGGGACGGCCGGCGAGCACCGTGGAGCCGCCAGCACAAGCGCCCAATGCACTGCGCGATCTCCGCCCGCTGACGGCCAAGCCGGTGCTGCTCGTGGCCAACGTCGACGAGGCCGATCCCGAGCTGGTTCCCACGCAGATCGCCGCCCACGCCGCCGCCGTCGGCGCCGGGGTGATCGCCGTCTCGGCGAGGGTCGAAGCCGAGCTCTCCGAGCTCGACGATGCAGAGGCGGCCGCGATGCGAGCCGAGCTCGGCGCCGGAGAGTCGGGGCTGCGCCGGGTGATCGCGGGGGCGTTTGGGTTGCTCGAGCAGCTCGCATTCTTCACCGCCGGCGAGGACAAGCCCGCCCAGTCGTGGCACGTGCGCAGGGGAACGACGGCGTGGCAGGCCGCGGGCAGCATCCATTCCGACATCCAGCGCGGCTTCGTGCGCGCTGAGATCGTGCGCTGGCAGGAGCTCATCGAGGCGGGCGGCTACGCCGGCGCGCGCGAGCGCGGGACGCTGCGGCTCGAAGGGCGCGACTATGCCGTCGCCGACGGCGACGTGATGACGGTGAAGTTCACTCCCTAGGCGCGCAGGATCGTACCGCCAGCCGGCGAACGTGTCGTCGTGCTGAAGGACTTCAGGACGTTCCTGCTGCGCGGCAACGTCGTCGATCTCGCCGTGGGCATCGTGATCGGCGTGGCCTTCGGCGCCGTTGTAACGGCGCTCGTGGCCGATCTGGTGACCCCGATCATCGCCGCGATCATCGGCAAGCACGACTTCTCGAGCCTGACGTTCACCGTCAACGGCAGCATCTTCCGCTACGGCGCGTTCCTCAATGCCTTGGTCGCCTTCGTCTCCGTCGCTGCGGCGGTTTTCTTCTTCGTCGTGCGCCCGGTCAACGCGCTGCTGGCACGTCGTCAGCGGGGTCACGATCCCGAGGCGCGGACGTGCCCCGAGTGCCTCTCAGAGATTCCCGCCGCCGCCTCGCGCTGCGCTTACTGCACGGCGCAGATCGCGTCCGCGACCTAGCCAGCCTCCAGGCGCTTCGCCAGCCGCTCCATCCCTCGCGCCCGCGCCGCGGCTGCCCCTCCGGCGCGGTTGGTCTCGCGGTCTGCGGGCAGCTCCACCGCTACCTCCTGCAGCGTCGCGATCTCGACGAACGCGCGCAGCTCATCGGCGTGCTCGCGCAGCGCCGCCCCGACGCGCGGGCGCTCGCGCAGCGAGCGGGCGATCGCCTGCTCGATCGATCCGTGGCGCCGGAGCAGGTCAGCTGCCGTCTTGGCCCCGATCCCGGGCGCGCCGGGGAGGCCGTCGGAGGGATCGCCGCGCAACGCGATGAACTGCGCCACGAGCGCTGGATCGACGCCGTAGCGCCTGCGCACCTCATTGGCGTCCACCGGCTCGGGTCCGTCGGCGCCGGTCTTGAGATACAGCACGCTGACACCGTCGCGCACCGCGCCGTAGAGGTCACGGTCGCCGGTCAGCAGCAGCGCGTGCCCGCCGGCGGTCGCCTCCGCCAGCCCGTAGGAGAACAGCAGGTCGTCGGCTTCGACCTCGGCGTGGTCGGTCACGTACCAGCCAAAGGCATTGAAGAAGTCTGCCGCGATATCCCACTGCCGGCGCAACCCAGCGGGCATTGCTGGTCGCTTGGCGTGATAGGCCGGGTAGAGCCTGACACGGTAGGGCGCGGCGTCGGGGCCGAAGCAGTGCACGACGGCGCGCGGGCGCTCGGCGGCGATCACCAGCAGCAATCGGTTGACGGCTCCCAGCAGCGCGTTGACGGGCATGCCGTCAGCGTCGGTGATCGTCTCGGGCAGCGCGAAAAAGGAGCGGTAGAGCAGCGAGGGGGTATCGACGACGAGCAGCGGGCCGGCCATGGTCGCCAGCCTACGGCGCGCCGCGCTTTGCGGTCATTAGGCTGCGCCGACACGGACAAACGACAAGCGAGGCTTTTGATCAATGCTCAAGCTCACGGGACTGGATGAGGTCAAGGCGAAGGTCGGCGAGGAGCTCGGTGTGTCTGACTGGCACGAGGTCACCCAGGAGGCGATCAACGCCTTCGCCGAGGTCACTGGCGACGACCAGTGGATCCATCTCGACGTCGAGCGCGCCAAGGAGACCCCGTTCGGCGGCACGATCGCCCATGGCGATTACACGCTGTCGCTGTCGGCGATGTTCTCCTACCGCATGTTCTCGATCGAAGGCTTTGCCTTCGGGCTCAACTACGGCTTTAACCGCGTGCGCTTCCCGGCCCCGCTGCCTGTCGGCGACAAGGTTCGGATGCGCGCCAAGCTGGGGTCCGTCGAGGACATCCCGGGAGGCGCCCAGATCATGGTCGAGCTGACGTTCGAGCGCGAGGGCGGCGACAAGCCGGTCTGCGTCGCGGAGTCGTTGTCGCGGGTATACACCGGCTGATGGCCGAGCGCAGAGCCTCCGATGTCTTCGTGGAGTGCCTCGAGGCCGAGGGGGTGCAGTACGTCTTCGGCATTCCCGGCGAGGAGACGCTTGATCTCAACGAGTCGCTGTCGCGTTCATCGGTGCGCTTCGTTCCCGTTCGCCACGAGCAGGCCGCCGCGTACATGGCCGACATGTACGGCCGCCTCACCGGGCGTGCCGGTGTCTGCCTGGGAACGTTGGGGCCGGGCGCGCTGAACTTGGTCACCGCGGTGGCCGATGCCTTCCTCGACCGGGCTCCGCTCGTCGCCCTCACCGGTCAGGGCGACCTCGAGCGCATGCACAAGGAGTCCCACCAGTACATCGACCTCGTCGACGTGATGCGCCCGATCACGAAGTGGAACGCCAGCCTCACCAGCCCGAGGATCATTCCCGAGGTCGTGCGCAAGGCGTTCAAGGTGGCGGAGGCGCAGAAGCCAGGATCGACTCACATCGAGCTGCCCGAGGACGTCATGGGCGCGATGCTCGACGCCGGCCCGCTGCCGGTCCGGCGCACGCTGCGCCGGCCTGAGCCCTCGGCCCCGGAGCTGCTCAAGGGCGCCGAGACGATCCGCCGGGCGCTGCGACCGGTCGTGCTGGCGGGCAACGGCGTGGCGCGCGTGGGGGCGGCGCCGGCGCTGCGCGAGTTTGCGCGCTCGACCGGCATCCCGGTCGCGGAGACGTTCATGGGCAAGGGCCTGATCGACGACGACGACCCGATGGCGCTCGGCACCGTCGGGCTCCAGGATCGCGACTATGCGCTCGCCGGCTTCGAGCAGGCCGATGTCGTGATCACAGTCGGCTATGACCTCGTCGAGCATGCTCCATCGCACTGGAATCCCCATGCCGACAAGACGATCGTCTGCATCGACACCGTCTCACCCGAGGTAGACGAGCACTTCATGACCGAGGTTGACCTGATCGGTGACATGTACCACGTCCTCCTGCGCCTAGCGGAGGAGTGCCGCGACGTCCCCTTCACCGTGCCGCAAGACAGCAGGCGACTGACGGAGCTGGTGCGCGGTCGCTTCGAGGCCGGTCGCGACGATGACAGCTTCCCCGCTCAGCCGCCGCGCGTGCTCTGGGAGCTGCGGGCGGCACTTGCCCGGGATGACATCCTGATCTCCGACGTCGGACTGCACAAGCTCTGGATCGGGCGCATGTTCCCCGCCTATGAGCCCAACACGGTATTGATCGCCAACGGGCTGGCGGGCATGGGCTTCGCCCTACCGTGCGCGATCGCAGCCAAGCTCGTTCACCCCGAGCGCAATGTGGTGACGGTGGCGGGCGATGGCGGCTTCCTGATGAACTGTCAAGAGCTCGAGACCGCCGTGCGCCTGGGAACGCCGGTGGTGAACGTCGTGTGGGAGAACTGCCAGTACGGCTCGATCGTCTGGAAGCAGGACAAACGGTTCGGTCATCACTTCGGTGTCGACTTCACCAACCCCGACTTCGTCGCGCTCGCCGAGAGCTTCGGCTGTGCCGGCCTGCGCTGCGAGTCCGCAGACGACATTGGGCGTCACCTCGAGCACGCGCTCACGCTTGAGCGCCCCTCGCTGATCGTGGTGCCGATCGACTACTCCGTCGACGTGGCGCTCTCCGAGCAGCTCGGCGCCGAGACGGTCGCCACCTAAGCGCCTCGCCAACGACGAGGGGTCCCCGCGAACGACAAGGAGTCACACATGAGCATCCCCACCTCCGAGCAGAAGGTCATCGACGCCGTCCCCAAGCAGTTGCTGATCGGAGGCGAGTGGCACGACGGCGGCGGCGGCGAGACGCTGGCCGTGGAGGATCCCTCCACCGGTGAGACGCTCGTTGAAATCGCCGACGCGACGCCGGCCGACGGCGACGCGGCGCTCTCGGCCGCGACCGAAGCGCAGTTCGCCTGGGGTGATCACCCGCCGCGCGAGCGCGGAGAGATCTTGCGGCGTGCCTGGCAGGAGATCAGCGACCGCGCCGACGAGCTCGCGCTGCTGATGACGCTGGAGATGGGCAAGAGCGTGGCCGAGTCCAAAGCCGAGGTCACCTACGGGGCCGAGTTCCTGCGCTGGTTCTCCGAGGAGGCCGTGCGAATCGCCGGCCGCTACGCGATCCCGCCCAACGGGCAGGGCCGCATGCTGGTGATGCGCCAGCCCGTCGGGCCATGTCTCTTCATCACCCCCTGGAACTTTCCGCTCGCCATGGGTACGCGCAAGATCGCTCCTGCGATCGCGGCAGGTTGCACGATGGTCGTCAAGCCCGCGCAGCAGACGCCGCTGTCGATGCTGGCGCTGGCCGACATCCTCCAGCGCGCCGGTCTCCCCGATGGCGTCCTCAACATCTTGACGGCGAAGAGCTCGGGCAAGCTGATGGGGCCGCTGATCGCCGATCGCCGCGCGCGCAAGCTGTCGTTCACCGGCTCGACCGAGGTGGGCCGCGAGCTGATGAAGCAGGCCTCCGAGCAGCTGTTGCGGGTCTCGATGGAGCTTGGTGGGAATGCCCCTTTTTTGGTGTTTGATGACGCCGACATTGACGCCGCCGTCGAGGGAGCGGTGCTGGCGAAGATGCGCAACGTGGGAGAGGCGTGCACGGCCGCCAACCGCTTCCACGTCGCCACGGGTGTCGCCGAGGAGTTCACCCAGAAGCTCGCGGCACGAATCGGAGCGATGAAGGTCGGCCGCGGTACCGAGGATGGCGTCGAGGTGGGTCCGCTGATCGACAACGACCAGCGTGGGAAGGTCGACGAGCTGGTGACGGACGCGGTCGGGCGCGGAGCAGAGGCGGTCGTGGGTGGAGCTGTGGTGGACGGGCCGGGCTATTTCTATGAGCCCACGGTGCTCGCCAACGTGTCAGCTGAGTCGCGCCTGCTGTCAGAGGAGATCTTCGGCCCCGTCGCCCCGGTGGTCGGGTTCTCCGACGAGGAGGAAGCACTCGACTGGGCCAACCGCACCGAGTACGGCCTTGTCGCCTACGTCTACACCCGCGACCTCGGCCGCGCGTTCCGCGTCTGCGAACGCCTCGAGACCGGCATGGTCGGGCTCAACCAGGGGATGGTGTCAAACGCCGCCGCGCCCTTCGGCGGCGTGAAGCAGTCAGGCTTCGGGCGCGAGGGTGGTGTGGAAGGGATCGAGGAGTACGTGGAAACGAAGTATGTGGCGATGACGTTGCCATAGGGATAGGAGATAGGGGGTCGTTTTCAGACGGCTCGATGCCGAAACCCCGGACATCTGCCTCGCCGGCCACTGCTCTTCTTTTCCCTCCGATCACATAACGAGCAGAGATCGTCGGATGGTCGCCATCGCCTGCCGCAGTCCTTCTTCTTTGTCCGGGACCGCATGCGGAATTGGTGATGGATGAACGAATCTCAATCAAAGATCCGTTTGGCCTCGGCCTGAGCGTGCTTGTCACGGTCCTGGTCAGCGGTGGTGCCGTGGTCGGCCTAATCCTGGTCGCCTTTATGCTTGGCATCGTGATCGGGGCCTGGCTGATGCACGAGGCAGCGCGGTCGTGGTCATCTAGCAGCCGTTCGCTCTAAGCGCGTTGCTCGCTTGCGACACTTGTCGGAGTGCCGGTGTCGGGCCGCGGCGTCCGCGCTTGACGATGGGTTGATCGCACCCTGGGCAGATGGGCGTTTCGGTGGTGATCTGCGTGTCGCGGTCTGGCGGCGTGGGCTCCGATCCGTTTAGCCGTTCGAGGTACGTGGCGAGCAGCGCCTCGTGGTCGATCGGCGGTCGGATGCCGGCGGTTCGGAGCTGTGAGCGGGCATGCTTGACCGTGTAGTCGGTGAGCTTGGAGCGAGCCTCGACGGTTCGTGCGGTCTTGCCGGTGAGCTTGCCGGCGCGGGCTTGCTTGACGGTTCGCTCCGATACTTCGGCGCCGGCAACGGCCTGCTGGACGGGCAGCTCTCGGAGCACGCGGACGACAAGCTGCCAGAGCGTGCCTTGCTCGGGGTCGTGGTACTCGGTGAGTGCGTGGTCGATCTCGGTCACCATCCCCGACGCGACTTCCTCGATCTTGTTGGACTCCTTGCCGATGTGGTGGACGGTCGCGACGTTGACGGGTCGGCGGGAGAGCAGCCCGATCGCGTCGGTCTCGAAGGTGCGCTCGGGCTCCCGCAGGATCTATCGAAGCACCGACGAGGGCGACTTTCACGCCCCTGCTTTCTCAGGCGGGAGCGGGCGGCAAGAACGTGCGCCAACTGGCCGTCGAGGCGCTCGTCGCTCGTCCCAAGCGGTTACGTTGAAGACAACCGTCGGGACGCTCGCGAGCGCGACGTCATGAGAGCGTGCCGTGCTGCTTCGCATCAAAGCAGCACGCGGCACCTGCGTGGTGCTTGCCCACCGTTTGAACACTCGGCATACCGTGTGTCCATCGTCGGGAGAGTGATGCTCTTGCTCGAAAGGAAGAGCGACCGACCTTGGGCTGAGGCGCCGGCTGCTCGTCCGATTCGAGAGTGAGCCGAAGGCCCGGCTCAAGGCGGGGCCGGCGTCTACTTGCCGGCGTTGGTGGCGGCTATGGTGACATCGCACTCGTTTGAGTGGTAGGGCCCGGAGCATGCGCGCGAATGGCCTCCAAGGCCTCGTCGGTCGTGCGGTACTCCCAGCCTTCGATGGGGAGTCCTTCGCGCATCTGGTAGACGAAGACGTAGGAGTCGTTTACCTCGACCCCGCTGGCGCCGCCACGCGCATGCAGGACGGTCGAGCACACGACGAGATCCTCCCCAGCGTCGGTCAGCTCCTTGACGTCGAAGGTAATCTCGGGAAACGCCTCATACCACCCGCGAATCAGGCCCTCGAAGGAGTCACGGCCGGTGTGCACGCTGACATCGGGCTCGTCCTCGCGCGGGTGGTAAACGAAATCGGGGTGATACCCCTCGAAACCGGCTTCCAGACCACGCCGATTGAACTCCTCGAAGATTCCTCTGACGTGATCGACACCCTCTTTCGACATGGCTAGTGTCCTTTCGCCCAGGCTTCGATGGCTGCTGTCCCGGCGATGGCGGTGCCGTCGTCGAGCACTAGAACCGGAACGTCTTGTTGGCCGGTGAGTTGCTCGATTTCTTGTCGCTTTCCACGACGGCTGAACGGCAGCTTTTTGAAACCCCCGACGACCTTGATCTCGTAGGGCTGTCCGGCGTCGTCGAGGGCTTTCGCGGCAACTCCGCAGGGGTGTTTGATGAGCGGACCGGTAGCCCCATGTTTTTGGGCTGCGCAGGTGTAGAGGATCATCGCGATGCGACGCTTTCTTGGCTAGCCGGGACCGCGCCTATGCTGGGTGTTGTCGGGCGGCCTTCCCGGGCGAGCAGCGTTTCGAGGGCGTTTGCGGCCGCTGGGGCGCCCCCGGCGCGCCTGAAGCCGGAGGCGACTTGCTGCGCCCCTGGGCGTAGGGTCATTGCCTGCTTGATCGCCGCGCGGAGGGTCTCCGGCGTTAGCGCGTCGGGCATTACTTGGGTGCCGGAGCGGGTAGCGGTGACCCGGCTTGCGGCCTCGAATTGGTCGCGTCCGAACGGTACGACGCAGACGGGCGTTCCGGCTGCGAGGGCTCGTTGGGTGATGCCCATTCCGCCGTGGCATACGACGCAGGCGGCGCGTTCGGTCAGCGCCGCGTGCGGTAGCCACCGCTCGATCGTCGCATTCGGTGCTGTCGTGATGCTGCTGGGATCGTGTTTCGATGAGCGCGTGGTCGCGTTGGAACTCGCTTGAGGCGGTGACCAGCACGAGTGGCTGATCGGCGTTGTCGAGCCAGTCCGGTGCTTCTGCTGCTGGTTCCCACAGGCCTGGGCCGACGAGCCGGAACGAGGCCGGGAAGTTGAGCCCTTCGGCCTCAAATGGCTCGGCGGTGTAGTAGAGGTAGAGCGGCGCACGCCACGCATCGAGCGGGTAGAGCAGCGGCTCCAGATCGAGGCGGCGTCGCGGGGCGTTGAGGACCTCCAATCCGGGCGGGGCGATCGTGTACGGAATGAGGGTCAGCTCGGGCGAGGTGTTCGGGGCGAGCGCGACGTGCTGGAAGAAAGGAATCCACTGCGCCCAGGGGATTGTCCCGGCCTCCGCCACCGCTGCGGCGCCCGGTGTCGTGACGTCGACCACTAGGCAGTCGGGTTCGACATCCGCGATCGCGCTCTGCAGGTCGGGCACCTCGTGCTCGGAGCGTGCGTGAAACGTTTGAAACACCCCCCCGAGTGACTCCTCCGGAGTGCTCCCACGCCAGTCCTCCAGCGAAACCGCCTCGATCGCAGGATCGATTGCCGCGGCGTGCAGGCCGACGGTTCGCAGCGTGCCTATCTCCGAGGCGAGCGTCCGCACGTGAACCTCATGGCCGCGCTGCCGCAAATCGAGAAGCGTGTCGACGACCGGATACAGGTGCCCACGGGCCGGCGAGGTGTAGACAAGGAAACGCGCCATCAGGAGTCTCCTTCTAGGTTGTTGATCGATTCGACGAGCGTGCGCTCGGTTTCGCCACGACTGAGCCCCAGATCGCTGCGCAGGAGCTTCCACGTGTAAACGTCGGTGAGCACCACCAAGGCGGCGACCCGCCGCTTCCGCGCCGCGCCACGGCGACCATCGAGCAACGGCGCAAACGTCCGTTCCACCCACGACCAGTGGTAGTGGCGGCCACCTTCGACATGCTCGGCCACGATCGGGATACGGCCTTCCTGGGACAGCAGCCGCAGGCGGTTTGCGCCCCAGCGCTCGTAGTGCTCCACAATGTTGCTCACTGCCCCGGCGACATCGCCGACGGGCGCGGCGTCCAGGTGGCGCGCCATCTCGCCAATCGCTTGGTTAATCGCCTCAACGAACAGCGCGTCCTTGGAACCGAACCGGCGAAGCACCGTCCGTTTGGTCACCCGCGCCCGCTCTGCGACTTCCTCCAGCGAGACGTCCTCATACGGCTTCTCGGTAAACAGCGTCAAGGCCTCATCTAGCACCCGACTGGCCGTAGCCCGCGCCGCCTGCGCCCGCGCCACCATCCGATAAGGACGCCTCCGCGTCTGCGCACCCATGTTCATATCACCTACAGTGACACTGAAATCCCACCCTGTCAACCCGCCCACAACACGGGCGCCTGCCTCAGTCCTTCTTTTTGTCCGGGACCGCATGCGTAATTGGTGATGAAGGAACGAATCTCAATCGTCGATCTATGCCCGCTCCTCCGTCGTCCACTCGGACCGGATGGCCGCCGTACTGCTGGCTGTCTGAATCGA
Organism: Solirubrobacterales bacterium; assembly: GCA_003244205.1. GTDB lineage: Bacteria > Actinomycetota > Thermoleophilia > Solirubrobacterales > Solirubrobacteraceae > QHBW01. The sequence goes on from QHBW01000038.1 coordinate 38,286, forward strand.
CAAGCTGGAGAGCCAAGAGGTCGCACGCGACCGCTGCCGTATTCCGCGGATGGAGGCGTGTCGAAAGGCCAGGTCCGCGCTCGCCGCACACTGCCGGACCGGAACGCACGCGAGCGTCTCGCGACGATCAGCGAGCCGGCGAATCAAGAGTTTTGGGCAAAGGAGGTGAGATCGCCGTCGGAGCCAACGGACGCCCGCCAATCGAAAGCAGAGGTCTCGACCTCCTCGCCGACCGGCTCGCCGACCACGACGAACTTGCGGGTCGAGACGCCAGCGTCCGGTCCATCACCGCGCGGGTGAGCGGGTCACGGTCAGCGAAGTACTCGTAGCTGGTGACCGGCAGCTCGTGCTCGTCATCAGCGGTCCGCATCCGCGGACGACGGACCGGCACGCGCCGGCCGCCGAGCGTCATCGACCCGCGCTCGTGGCCGTGAACGCTTCGCGGTCCGGTCCGGATTGTGCTTGCCCTTCGGTTCGACGACCTGATCGACCTCACGCTCCATCAACTGATGCACAACGCCGAGGCCGAGACCTAAGCTCAGCGCGAGCAGCCCCTCCCTCGCTGCCCCGACGAGCTCGCCGAGCGCGTCCTGAATCTCCGCAGGGAGCGGCACTCCGATGCCTCCGCGGTCGTGACGACCTGCGGTCCGGATACCGTCTTCATAGCGGCTCCTGTCCTCTCGGACTTGGTTTGGCGACCACGAAGGCTCCCAACCGGAGCGGACGGGCCGGGAGGACCGCCTCAAACTTCTACGAACTTCCGGACAACCTCTCCCAGACCGCGGCATGCTCCAGCGCCTGCGCTTCGTCACTCGCGACGTCGACGGCGTAGCCTCGGCACGAAGGCCCCGGCTCACCGCGCGGGAAAGCTTCTCGTTGTCTTCGACCAGGACCTAATCGGTGAACCGCCTCCGGGGGCCACGGGCGCGAGAGGCTCTCAGCGACACCGGGCTGTTAGAGCCCATGCAAGCAGACTGTCGTCGAGGTCGCCACGCATGCCAACGACTCGGAGGCCCTGCCGGGTTCCGTTGACCCTCTGTTGCGCGAATGGCTGCGGTGGGTCTTCCCCGAGCGACAGGCTGACGAGCGCGGAGCGAGCGCCGGGGCTTACCGACCAGCCCTCACCGGGTAGCACGACAAGATGGACGTCACGGAAGATCCCGCCGCAGTCGCGTTTGTGCTGGGAGGCGGGGGGATCCTCGGCGCGCACGAGGTGGGCATGCTCCGCGCGCTCTCCGAGTGCGAGATCTCGCCTGGGCTGGTGCTGGGGACCTCGATCGGAGCGGTCAACGGCGCTCTGTTTGCGGCTGACCCGACCGCGGAGGGGGTGGAGCGAATCAGCCGCCTCTGGCAGGAAACCGACCTATCGGCGCTCTCTGCCACCAGCGTCCTGCGGCGGGTCACGACGTTGGTTCGCTCCGGGACGCATCTCGAATCGCTGGAGGCTTTCCGAGGGCGCCTCGTGGCGGCGCTGCCCTGCCGGCGAGTCGAGGATCTGGTGGTGCCGTTTCAGTGTGTGGCGGCGTCGATCGAGCGCGCCGCGGAGCACTGGTTCGACAGCGGCGAACTGGCTGAGGTCGTGCTCGCCTCGTGCGCGGTGCCCGGCATCCTTCCCCCGGTCGAGATCGACGGTGAGCACTTCATCGACGGCGGGATCGTCAACTCGATCCCGGTAGCTCGCGCGGTCGCCCTGGGCGCCCGTGAGATCTACGTACTGCAGGTCGGCCGGCTGGAGAAACCGCTGCAGCCACCGAGGTGGCCGTGGGAGGTCGGACTGGTGGTCTTCGAGGTGGCGCGCCGCCACCGGTTCGCGCATGACCTCCAGTCCCTCCCCGACGGCGTGCAGTTGCATGTGCTGCCAACCGGTGGCTCCGCGGCACCGGCATACAACGACCTTTCCGGGCAGATCCGGCTGCGACGAATCGCGCGGTCGGTCAGCCAGCAGATCGACCTCTCCTATGAGGCGTCACTGACCTACCTGCGGGCCCGGTGATGGCCCCGACCGCGATTCGCCGACCCCTGGCGGTCGTCACCTGGCTAGTGGTGTCGGTGGTGGGCCTGCTCGTCAGCCCGCTGTTGCTGGCCGTGGCGGCGGTGGCCGCGGCGCTTACCGGCCGGCCCCAGCCGCTTCTGGCCACCAAGCTGGTGATCGCCTACCTGGCTCGCGAGCTGTTGGTCCTGCTGGCCTGCGGAGGGCTGTGGTTGGTCACCGGCTTTGGCGCGCGGATCGCGTCGCGCCGCTCGCAGCGGCTGCATCTGCGGTTGCTGCGCTGGTTTGTCCACGGGCTCGCCCAGCGCGTCCTCACGCTGCTGGACATCGAGATCGTCGCCGATCCCTCGCCCGAGGCCGAGCGGGCGCTTACCGACGAGAAGCCGCTGCTGTTCTTCAGTCGCCACGCCGGCCCGGGCGACACCGTGCTGCTCGTCGACCAGTTGCTCACCCGCTACGACCGCGCACCGAGCGTGGTGTTCAAGGAGACACTGACGATCGATCCGTGCGTGGACCTGATCGGCCATCGCATGCCGCACGCCGTTCTCGACACCTCGGCCGCCGCGGACTGCGAGGCGCAGATCAAACTCGTCACCGGCGAACTTGGGCCGCGCGGGGTGCTGGTGCTGTTTCCGGAGGGCGGCAACTTCACCGCCGAGCGTCGCCGCCGCGCACTGCAGCACCTGCGCCGAAACGGTCAGCGGCGCCAGGCCGCGGCCGCCGAGCAGATGACCCACATGCTTCCGCCGCATCCCGCCGGGGCGCTGGCGGCGCTGCAGGCTAAGCCGGACGCGGACGTCATCTTCGCCGCCCATACCGGGCTCGGACTCGCGGCCTTCCCCCGCGAGCTGTGGCGCGAGACGCCGATCGGCCGCACGCTCAAGACCCGGATGTGGCTGGTCCCAGCGGCAGATCGGCCCCGGGGGGAGCAGGCGCAGACGGACTGGCTCAACGAGTGGTGGAAGCGCCTCGATGATTGGGTCGACGACCAGGGCGAAGAGGCGCCGATTAAGCAGGGGCCAAGCTGAGGCCCCCGCCGCTAGCACGTACCGGTAGGCGGCACAACTCTGGAGGTTGTCCGGATCGTCGTGGAACTTCGGTGGCGATCCTCACGGGTTGATGGTCAGACGGTAACGGGCTGGCGGGTCGCCTGACGGTCGCGGTTTTCTCGGCACCGAGCACCAAGCGCCTCCTAAATCTCCGCAGGCAGCTGCAACTCCGACGCCCCCGCGGCCGTGGCGACCTTCGAGCCGGATACCTTCTTCATGGCGGTCCTCCTGTCCTCTCGGACTTGGTTTGGCGACCACGAACGCTCCCAACCGGAGCGGACGAGGCGGGAGGACCGCCACCCAAACTTCTACGAGATCTCGGACAACCTCCTTCAATGCCCGCGGAGGTGAGTCAGCGACACGGACGGTGTGGACACAGCGGTCCAAGATCTCCCGGATCGCCGCCAGCTTCATCTCGGGCGTGAGCGTGTCGCGATCGAGCGGCAGCTCTATGACCGCGGTGAGCCGGTCCAGCGCGGCCAGCGGCTGAGAGCTGTGACGGCGTCGGTGTCGTACCCGCCCGCTGCGGGGCGCGGGGCGCCTCGTTTCCGCGGACCCGAGCACGCAGTTGCGGCTACGACAGCCGCCGCGTCGCGCTGGCACCACGGGGCTCGGCTCGCTTCGTGACGGACGGCTCGGGCCAACTAGGCGCGTGCGCCGTGACACGAGAATCCTGTGCCGCGGGTCGCGTGTAGGCTCGTCATCGCGGCGACGCACGTGATCCTCCTTCCGGGCGGCGTGATGCCCGCCGAGCTCGCGTACGCCGCGCTCCTCCCGGCGCTGGGTGACGACGTCCTCGCGGTAGCGAAGGAGCTCGAGATGTACGCCGGGCCGGCGCCGCCGCCCGACTACACGCTCGGGCACGAGATCGACGGCATCCTGCGCGCCGCCGACGATGCCGGGTTCGAGCACTTCCATCTGGTCCGGTACTCCGGCGGCGGCGCTTCGAGCGTCGCATTCGCCGCCGAGCACCCGGACCGACTCGCGAGCCTCGCGCTGCTCGAGCCGGCGTGGATGGGAAACGACGCGCTCAGTCCCGAGGAGCAGGCGGTCTGGAGCGAGTTCGACGAGCTCGCGACCCTCCCTCCTGAGCAGATGATGCGCGCGTTCGTCGCCAACCAGCTCGCCCCCGGCGTGCAGCCGCCGCCTTCCCCGCCAGGCCCCCCGCCGCCATGGATGGCCACCCGCCCGGGCGGATTGCGCACATTCATCACGACATTCAGGACCTCCAAGCTCGACCTCGACAGGCTGCGCTCATTCGAGCAGCCCGTCCTGTTCGTGCTCGGCGGCAAGAGCAACCCCGACTACTACGGTCGCATGGCGCAGCGCGCGAGCGCGATCTTCCCGAACCTCACGCTCGAGGTGTTCAACGATCGCCACCACTTCGACCCGCCGCACCGCATCGAGCCCGACCGCACGGCAGCCGTACTCCGCGCTCACTGGTCGCGCGCCGACGACGGACGAATCCCCGCGGCTCGGGTTCGACGCCCGTAGTCACCGATCGACCTCGAGCGTGCTCATCCCTCCGCTGCCGGGGCCACCTCGAGCTCGCCGCGGATCACAGGAAGGGAGTCCGCAAGCACGAGATGCCCAAGTCCTACGACGAAGCAGGCGCCAACCGCTCGTCACCCGCGCCCCGACTCGAGCGCACCGCAGGCAAAGCGCAGACGCCGCGAGCGCACACCCGTCACGAACGCGGGACGCCAGTGCGTCGGGCCGCCGGCCCCTTCTGCAACGCCTCGGCGAGCGGAAGCCACCGTCGCCGCGGATCTCGTGCCCGCTTGGGACGAGGAGCCTCAGCGCGAGATGGAGCATCCGACCGCGCCGTTTGCATAGGCACGGCCCGTCCTGCCGGCGCGGTCCGACCCTGAACGCAGCTGCATACCACGCGCTCGCAATCTCGCCAGCGCCCAGCTCACGCTAACCGGCGGGTGGAGCGGTGCGGCTGAGCCGAAGTTGGCGTGCTCTCTTAGCGATCCATTTGAGTGTCGTGAGGCCGTTTGACCTGGGTGTGGGTGGCGGTCTTGAAGCACCCGCGGTAGTGGCGCACGCTGGTGATCACGGCGCCGTCGCTCTGGTAGGAGACGATTCGCACTGTGAAGACGCCCTGCGGGAGTCGGTTCAGCGTAAGCCGCTTGAGGTTGTGGGCGCGGCGCACAACCCGGAGGTGGCCGTTGACATAGATCGTTGCCTTCACGATCCGCTGGCCGACGCGATGGTGCAGGGTGAAGCTCAATCGCCGTGGGTGGGTGCAGCGCACGGTTAGGCTCGCGGGTTGGTTCACGAAGGGCTGGTAGTCCCGGCAGGGTTCGCCCCTGAGGCCGGGACAGGACGGCAGCCCGGCCGGAACGTTCACGCCCGGCACCACCGGGAGCAGGAGGCTCGATGGCATGAGCTTGGAGGAGGCGATCGAGACCGTCGCGGGCCCCGTCGGCTGCGTCTCGCTGAACGACCAGATTGGCTGGTCGCCGTTGGGGGCGGTGATCGTCACGCGGATGCGCGATCCGGCCCGGTATGCGTGCGCCTCGTAGTAAAGCGGGATCGTGGCCCTGACGAATTGGTTGGGCGGCAGAGGCGATACGTCGGCGGCTCGAAGGCTCAAGACGGGCTCGAGCGGCGTGCTCTTGGGGGCATCGAGCTTACGCTCGTTGGCTCGCAACCAGCCATTCTGCACGAAGGTCTCCTTGCCGTCGGGCCTGACCTCGCTGATCGTGGCCTGGAGATCGACATTCGGGCTCGAGGAACGGACCCAGACGCGTACTGCACCGGCGCCGATGACGGTCGTGTTGTCGCTCAGTGGGCTGGTCAGGTAGGACACCGCGCTCCCGGCTGGGTTCTGCAGCCACTTGTATGGCGGTGTCGCGGTCCACAGTCCTCCGGAGCCGGCTGCCGTGTCGCCGGTGAAGTCGGTCAGCGGCCGGGCATGGGCGTTCCAGCTGAACGAGTTGGCCCCCGCTCTAGCGGGTGGCGTGTCGCCGAGCGCGCCACTGGCCGAGAGATACCAGGAGCGGGCGGTGGTGCCCGGGATCGGGAAGCTTGGGAAGGACTGCTCGAAGCCGGGCTTCGGCTCGCCGGGATTCGAGCCGCCGGCGCCGTTATCGAACAGGATGCGGATGGGCTGGAGCTGCTCGAACGCCGCCAGTGCCCCCGCGTAGGTCGGCTGCTGCTGGATCGGGTCGGGCGGCAGCGTGACCCCATTGATCCCCATCGCCGCCTGGTAGATCAGCGGCGCGCCGGCTTGGATCGCGGCGGAGTTGAGGATCGGCGCCTGCTGGGCGACAAAGAGCTCGAGGAAGTCGTACCAGCGGTTGAGCGTCTCCGGATCAAGCGAGTCGACGTGGGTGCCATTCGTGAACGTGAACCACTTGCGGTTGGTGCCGGCAAACTGCTCGGCCAGGGTCGGGCAGTGACCGCCCGTCTGCTCGTCGGTGAACTGGCAGGCCATGTACACCGGGACATTGATCTTCTTGACGAACGTGACCGGCGCCAGCGGATCGGCGACCGCTGGCTGGTAGTGGTCGTTGGCGCGGATCTTCGCCAGCAGATCCGCGGACTCCCCGTGCAGGACCTGGTTGTCCTTGCACGTCTGGTCGCCCTGCTGGATCTGCTGGTAAGCCCAGCTCTGTCCGGCATTGGGCCCCGCCGGCAGGGCGTCGTGAACTCGCTCCTTGGCCCAGCCCACCGCGAATCCCGTGTTCAGAATGCCGCCCGGATAGAGGGTCGTCTGCGTCGCGTCGATCACCGAGAGCGGCGAGATCGCAGCCAGGCTCGGCGGCTCGGTCTGCGCGGTGAAGAGCTGGCTGATCCCGCCGTAGGAAATGCCCATCATCCCGACCTTCTGATGCGCAACCCAAGGCTGGTGCGCGACCGTCTCGACCACGTCGTACCCGTCGAGGCTCTGAAGCGGCTCGAAGAAGTCGAACGCGCCGCCCGAGCAGCCGGTACCACGCATGTTGACGTCGACCACCGCGAACCCCATCAGGTTGGCGATCACAGCGATCCCGTTCTGCGGGCCGGCCGGGTCCGCGTACCCATAGCCCGAGTACTCGATCAAGGTCGGATATGGCGCTCCGACCGGGATCTGCGGCAAATGAACGCCGCTCGGCAAAGGCAGCGCGTTCGTCACGTCCTGCGGCGGGTGCACGTCGATGGCCAGCTTTATTCCATCGCGGGTCGTCAGATAGCCGTAGCCGCGCGACGGGATCACCTGGTTGTAGATGTCCGTGCTAGGCGGGGCCGATCGGGTCGAGAGCACCGTCAGCGGCCCCGACGTCGCTCCCCCCTGGGAGACGCGGTAGCCACTTCCCGGCCTCACGTTGCGAAACAGAAGGCCGCCCAGCGCGTCGGCTCGCTGCGTGGCGATCGTGCGGCCAGCCGGGTCTAGGAGCGACGTCTGCGCGCCCGGCCCCAGACCGGTCACGTAGACCTGCTCGACGCTGCCCTGCGCGCTGAACGACGCCTCGGCCGCAACCGTTCCGGCCATCAACACGAACACCAAGACAGCAGCACCCACGCAAAGGCGTACTCTCCAAACCACGTCGCACACTCAACCACATCCTATCTGCCGAGGTCGCAGTTCCACGCCACCGGCCACTCGCTGGGATCCGGTCCTCGGCAACCAAGCGGCAAACGGGAAGTGTCCGATCCTCTGTGTAGGCATGAGCGAAAAGGAGTCTCATGTCTACGAGGACCAAGACCCGCGGACCGGTCAAAAGGCATGCCCCACCGACCCGAGAGAGGGTGTGCGTTTTTCTGTGTAGGCGGGGTGGGTGTTGGTTAGTCAGGTAGTCGGTCTTCGAAGTGAATCTTGAACGCGAGTAGCGCCGCTGTCCAGTTCCGGGTCTTGGTCCAGGCGGGCACGGCGTTTGTGATCGCGAGGTAGACCAGCTTTCGGGCGGCGTCCTCGTTGGGAAGTGTCCCTTAGTTGTGGTCGCTTTGTCACTGTCAGTATTACCGACCGCCACCGTGCGACTATCACGACTCGTCAGCTTGCAAGGTGACACTGCGAGAGTAACGGTCTCCACGCGAGAGTGACACGCCGCGCATCGAGCGTCGGTCGAGGGCCGGGAAGTCCTGTGGAGGCCAACCCGCAGGTCGCCTCGTTGTTCGGGGTTTCGGGGTCGAGGCGCACGAAACGACCTCTGTATCTCCTATCCCATGACGTTGCCATAGGGAGAGGAGAGGTCCCTGGAACCTAGCCCGGCCCACTGAGTGGGACCTTCACTGCCAATGGGCAGCCAAGACGGCGCGTAGTCCGCCCCGCGTCCGGGTACCCCACCGTTGTCAATTCGGGTTTGGAGGAGCGATGTCCACAGGAGTGCTGGTCGTCCTTGTCGTTGTTGTCGTCCTTGTCGTGGCCGCCCTCGGCATCTACATCGCACAGCGCCGCGCCCGCGGGCGCGATCTGAAGCGCGAGCGGCTGACCACGAATCTCGAGGGGCATCGCCAGCAGGCAGAGGGTCATTTCGTCACCGCTCCACAGTTGAGCGATGAGGCCGAGGCGGCTCGACAATCCGCCGCCGCTCACGCGAGCGAGGCGGACCGATACGAGGACGCTGCGCGAGCCGAGCGAGACTTGGCGGCGCGTGACAAACACGAGGCCGAGGCGCTCGAGCGCCGCGCGGATGATAGGCGTCGCGCTGGCGCATTGCACGACCAGCGCGCCGAGGCAACCGAACAGGAGTTGGAGAAGCTCTAGCCCGGGTCCCCGTCGGGTATCGCGCCGGTTCGCCTGCCTGCGTCAGAGCAGGCCGCGCGGCTCTTACCGGGTAGGGCAGCCTGCCCGTTCCCCAAGCCACAGCGAGGCCGCATTCGTAGCGCATCGGCAAGTCCGAGGGATGGGCGGTCTCTTGACAAGGTGCCGGCCTCGCACGTTTTCGTGCCCGACGCGGGTAGCTGCTTCGCCGTATTCCGCATCTCAGCCAGGCATGCGGCCCTGGTCACAGGCCAGCCGTCTTCTACGCGCCCGACGACGGGTTTTCTGTTACTTGCGGCGCGCGGGTTTTCGTCCTGAGCCCGAAGCCCAGCAGGAGCATTAGAACACCTACCAGCACCAGGATGCGGATGTCCAGGCCGGTGAAGGGAAGGGTCTGCTGGCTGAGGTGTGTTATCGCGACTGACGCTGGAGTGGCTGCCCGGGCCGCTGAGGCTGTTGGCGCCCTCGCCAGGGTCATGCCGCCAGCGCCCGTGGAGTCGCCGCCCGTGCTGGTAGCGCCCGTGCTGCCAGCGCCTGTGGCATTGCTGCCGCCGGTGGTGCTCCCGCCGCCTCCCGT
>QHBW01000071.1 GCA_003244205.1 Solirubrobacterales bacterium
GCGGGGGAGGACTGGCACCGTGGTGTCGTGGGGATCGTCGCCGGACGGCTCGCCGAGCGTCACCACCGTCCGGTGGCGGCGATCGCGGTAGACGGCGAACGCGGAGTGGGCTCGGCTCGCAGTATTCCCGGCTACGACCTCCTCGCCGGACTGGAGGCGGCCGCCGGCGTCCTGACCCGCTACGGCGGCCACCGCGCGGCGGCGGGGTTCGAGATCGAACGCGACCGCATCGCTGCGTTCCGCGAGGCGCTCGCATCCCACGCCCAATCGGCCTTGCGCCCTGAGCAGCTGGTTCCCGAGGTCCGGATCGACGGAATCGCCAGCGGTGACGAGCTGGGGCTCGCGCTCGCCGAAGAGCTCGAAGCGCTTGAGCCCTTCGGCGCGGGCAACCCCGCCCCACGGCTGCTGGTCCCCGGCGCCACGCTGTCAGAGCCAACGGCGATGGGGGAGGGGCGTCATGCTCGCCTGACGCTCGAGGCCGGGGGGTTGCGCTCGCGCGTCGTCTGCTTCGGACAGGGAGCGCGGCCTTCTGTCCCGTCAGGAGTCCCGGTCGACGCCGTGGTCCTGCTCGAGCGCCACCGCTGGGGCGGCGCCGAGGAGGCGCGCCTGGTGCTCCAAGGGGCAGTGAGATGCGAGCCGGCTGCGCTCGAGATTCTGGGCGAACCCGACGACTACCTCACGGCGGCACTGGCCGAGCGCGACGCCGCAATTGCTCGCGGGGCGTCCGCGTCGGCGGTGCTGCCTCAGCTGCCCGTGTCGCCTCAGCTGCCCGTGGGATCGCGAGGGTCCTCACGCGTCGTCTGCGACCGGCGCGGCCACGGTCTCGCGGGCACCCTCGGAGACCTCGCGGCGAGCGGCGAGTCGGTGCTCGTGCTGGCTGCCGACGCGCAATGGCGTGCGGACGCGCTGGCCGGGAGGGTTGGAGGGTTCAGTCTCGCGAGCCATGCGGCGCTCGAGCACCAGCCCGAGCTCGCGACGCCTTTTACACATCTGGTTGCGCTTGACCCGCCGGCGCTCGCCGACGAGGACGCGCGTATGCGAAGCGGTCCGCTTGGGTCGTTCTGCCACCTGGCCTGGGGTGAGGCTGAGCTACGCTTGAGCCGCCATGTGCTGTATCGGGAGTACGACCTTCGCGCTCCGCTCGCCGCGCTCTACCGTGGCCTGCGCGGCGAGGGTCGGGTTGGCGGGGCGCAGCTCGAGGCGCTGTTGCGTGGCGCGCAGCCAGGCCGCCCACCGTCGCCCGCGCGAGGCGGTCGTCTGCTTGCCGTGCTCGAAGAGCTCGATCTCGCCACGACCGCCGATGGCAACGTCGCGCTTTCGCCCGCCCCAGGTCATCGCGATCTCCGAGCATCAGCGACGTTCCGCGCAAGCCAGGCGCGGCTGCGGAAGGGGCTGGGATGGCTAAGCGAGCCGACAGCACAGGCAGCGTAAAGGCGCGCAAGCAGGCGCCGAGCTCGCGCCGATCGAACGGCGCACGCCGCCGAGGCGGCTCTGCCGGAGGCGCGATGGTCGCCGCCCGCGCCGCCGTGGGCGCCCTCGACCACGCTTCCAAGCCTGCCGGCGGCTCGCAGCTCACGGAGCCCGAGCGCCAGCTACTGGGGGACCTCTTCGCGATCATCGAGGAGCATGCCGGCGAGTCCGCCATGCAGATCGACCGCGACCAGGTGGAGGCGGCATTCGTCTTTGCCTGTGAGCACCACGCCGAGCAGCGGCGCAAGTCGGGCGAGGACTTCATCGTCCACCCCGTCGGAGTCGCGAAGATCTGTGCCGGCTTGCGCCTCGACACCGAGACCCTCTGCGCCGCACTCCTGCACGACACCGTCGAGGACACGTCGGCCTCCCTCGATGAGGTGCGTAAGCGTTTCGGTGACGAGGTCGCGACGTTGGTCGACGGCGTCACAAAGCTGACTGGCATCACCTTCCAGTCGCGCGATGAGGCCCAGGCCGAGAACTACCGCAAGATGATGGTGGCGATGGCCTCGGACATCCGCGTGGTGCTGATCAAGCTCGCGGATCGCCTCCACAACATGCGCACGATCGAGGCGATGGCCAAGCAGAAGCAGATCGAGAAGGCCAAGGAAACCCTCGACATCTTCGCGCCGATCGCCCACCGTCTCGGGATCCACGCGATCAAGTGGGAGTTGGAGGACCTCGCATTCGCCACGCTGCATCCGCGCAAGTACCGAGAGATCAAGGGACTGGTGAACCAGCAGCGCGAGGAGCGCGAGCGCTACGTGGGCAAGGCTGGTGAGTACCTGCTCAAGGAGCTGGTGGCACTTGGCATCGAGGCCGAGATCGCCGGACGCGCAAAGCACTTCTACTCGATCTACTCGAAGATGACCAAGAAGGGGCGCGAGTTCAACGAGATCTACGACCTCACCGCCATGCGTGTGATCGTCGACTCGGTGAAGGACTGCTATGGCGCGGTTGGTGTCATCCACTCACTGTGGAAGCCGCTCCCCGGTCGCTTCAAGGACCTGATCGCGATGCCCAAGTTCAATATGTACCAGTCACTGCACACCACGGTCATCGGTCCCGAGGGCCGCCCGCTCGAGATCCAGATTCGCACCCGCGACATGCACGACATGGCGGAGTACGGCGTCGCCGCGCATTGGATCTACAAGCAGACGGCGGGAGCGAAGCCGACGGGGAAGGGCGGCGAGAGCCTCGCCGACTCCGACGAGAAGCTGCGCTGGCTGCGGCGGCTGCTCGACTGGCAGCAGGACCTCTCCGACCCGCGCGAGTTCATGGAGACCCTCAAGGTCGACCTCTTCGAGGACGAAGTCTTTGTCTTCACCCCCCGGGGCGAGGTGAAGTCGCTGGCCGCCGGCGCTACCCCGCTGGACTTCGCCTACGAGGTACACACCGATGTGGGCCACCGCTGCGTGGGCGCGAAGGTGAACGGCAAGATCGTCCCGCTTCATTACGAGCTGAAGTCCGGCGACATCGTCGAGGTGCTCACCTCAAAGCGCGAGCGCGGCCCCTCGCGCGATTGGCTGGCGCTGGTGAAGACGACCCGCGCGCGCAACAAGATCAAGGCTTGGTTCAAGGCCGAGGCACGCCAGGACTCAGAGCACCACGGCCGCGAGTTGCTCCACGAGCAGCTCAAGAAGCAGGGGTTGCCGTCACAAAAGGTCGTAGGTTCGCCGCTGCTCGCCCATGTCATCCGCGAGATGGGCTTTCGCAACGCCGCCGACTTCTACATCGCCCTGGGCGGCGCCAAGGTCTCGTCGAAGATCGTCGTCAACAAGATCCTCCAGCGGCTCAAGCAGGGCGAGGCGGCGGAGGGCGAACAGACGGCCGCAACCGACCTGCTGCGGCCATCCAAGCGCCCCACGCGGCGTCCCACAACATCTTCGCGGCAGTACGGAATCGAGGTGGAGGGGATCGACGACGTCCTGCTGCGCCTCGCCAAATGCTGCCGTCCGGTCCCCGGCGATCCGATCGTCGGCTACATCTCGCTGGGACGTGGCATCACCATTCACCGCGAGGACTGCCCCAACGTGACCGCGCTGCGCAAGGACGCCGAGCGCTTCACCACGGTTTCGTGGGCCGGCGAGGGCGAAACGGCGTTCCGCGTGGAGCTCCACATCGACGGCTGGGACCGCCACCGCCTGCTCGAGGACCTCTCGCGCACGCTCGCCGAGAGCGGGATCAACATCCTGGAGGCGCGTTGCGCCGTCAGCGACCAAATGGTGCGTAACCGCTTTGTCGTCGAGGTAGGCGATACGCAGCTGCTGAGCGCGACCGTCAATCGGCTGCGACACATCGACGGCGTATTCGATGCCTACCGGGTGACGCCGGGGGCATAGCGTGGCTCAAGCCACGACCAGCAACGCGCCCGGCGCCACCTCAAAGGTGGCCGACGCGACGCCACCGAGGTAGTCGCCGTCCACCTGCAACGGCAGCGCCCGCTCGTCGAGGGAGCGCACCTCCAAGCGGTGCACGTTGGAGAAGCCCTCGAGCGCTCTGTGGTCGAGCGCGCGCGAGCGCTTCCCGAGGATGCGGCGCGCGATCCCGGGCATGTCCGTAGGCCGCGCGCGCCTGAGCACCGCGCCGGCCAGCGTTCGGCTCTGCAGCGTGGCGCCCTCGGCAATGTGCAGCGGCCGCCGACCGAAGTAGCTGTAGGGAGCGTGGTTTTGCACGATCGTTGTCACGCCACTGAGCGCGGCGCCGCCCGGGAGCGTCACTTTCAGCCGCGGTGGGTGGACCACATAGCGACGAGTGAAGACGCGGACGGCGTGGTAGGTGAAGTAATAGGGGCCTAAGCGCGTCTTGAGTCGCGGATGGGCGTCGACGCGCTCGACGACGTTGGCGTCGAGGCCGAGCCCGGCAGAGAAGAGGAAATGACGCCCGTTGACGACACCGAGATCGACCGCGCGCGGCGCCCAGACGTCGGCAAGGCGGAGCAGGTGCTCGGTTGCGTCGACGATCTCATTGGGGATCCCGAGCATGCGGCAGTACACATTTGTCGCTCCACCTGGGAGACAGGTCAGGGGGGTGGGGGACCCCGCCAGACCGGCGGCTGCCTCGCTGACGGTGCCGTCGCCCCCGAAGGCGATGACGAGGTCATAGCCCTCGTGGGCGGCCTCACGGCAGATCTCTGTCGCGTGCCCGCGCCCCTGGGTGTCGTCGACTTCGACGTCGTAGCGCCCGCGCAGCGCATAGACGACGAGGTTGCGGAGACGATCGGAGACCGTCGAGGCGTAAGGGTTGACGATCACCAGCGCGCGCCGGCTGGGAACGTTGGCGTCGGGACTGGTCGCGGCAGCTAGTTGCTCGAGGAGATCGGCTGGGGCGGCCATCGGCTGGAGAACACCGTGGCCGGGCTGGCGTTACCGCAACGGAAACGTATAAGAAGGGCAGCCATGGATTCTGCTCCTGCGATCAGCGTGGTGATCCCCGCGCGCGATGCGGCCGAGACGTTGCCCCGGGCACTGGAGGCGGTGGCCCGGCAGGAGGGGGCGCCCGCGTACGAAGTGATCGTCGTCGACGATGGCTCGCGCGACGAGACCGCAGCGATCGCGCACGACCTGGGGGCGCGCGTGATCTCAGCCGACGGTGGCGGACCGGCATCGGCGCGCAACGCGGGCGTCGCCGAAGCGCGCGGTGGGCTGCTGGCCTTCACCGATGCCGATTGCGTTCCAACGCCCGGCTGGTTGGCCGCTGGCGCCGAGGCATTGGCCCTCGGCGCCGAGCTCGTTCAGGGCCGCGTGTGGCCGTCGCAGGACGT
>QHBW01000091.1 GCA_003244205.1 Solirubrobacterales bacterium
AGAGAGCGGCGGACGGGAATCGAACCCGCATCATCGCCTTGGAAGGGCGAGGCTCTACCGTTGAGCTACCACCGCGCGCATGAAGCCTCCCCGTCGAGCGGTTCGGCGACGATGACAGTTTGCACAAACGACGTTGCACTTCGCAATCTCGCCGAGGAGAGACGTATGCCGGCTCGCGAATTCCTGACGGGCCCGTAGAATCGATCGCAACCACGGGGAGTGGCGCAGTCTGGTAGCGCACCCGGCTGGGGGCCGGGCGGTCGCAGGTTCAAATCCTGTCTCCCCGATTAGGAAAAGCCCAGCTCAGGCGGGCGTTTTGTTTGAGACAAGAGCCGAGAACAGACGCGACATGTACCGTTCGTGTACCGTTCATGGGCAAGCGACGGCGTCACCGATGTCGACCAGTCCGGCGCGTATCTTCGTTGCATGGCTACAACTGCTGGCCCGAGCGTTCGGCGACTAGCGCAGTACCGCCCGTTCGAGCGCGGCGGCGTGGACCTGCGGGCGGTGCTGCAAGACCTCGTTCTCGCTGCGGCCGTGATTAATGGCGGGCGCTTCGACTCGATCTTCGCTTGCAAACAGGGATTTGCCGATCTCTGGAGCGTCGAGGTCGAGATCGAGGAACTGCGCCCCGCGCTCGACGCGCTGATCGAGCGAGACCTGATCGTGAAGACGGGCAAGGCGTTTGAGCTCACAGGTCAGGCTGCCACCGACCTGAGTGCCAGGGCTCGCGAGTTCGACCAGATCGAGGAGCGCGCGTTCCGGGAGTGGGAGCTCGCAGTTCGACAGATGAGCCCGAGCGTGAGCGCCGCCGACATGGAGCTGCTGAAGCAGGATCTGCGCGAGTGGCTGCACGGAATCATCATCCGCCACGGCGCGGAGGCGGCGATGATGCTCTACCCCGAGGAAGACCGTGCCCGTGGCTTCTTTGAGCAGGTCGATGCCCGTGGTTTCGAGCAGTTGCCCGAGCGTGACGAGGCGCTGTGCGCGCTGCGCGAGCAGGCCCTCCCGCTGCTCATTCGGCATCCGACGCCCGACCAACGTCGCTTCCTTGCTGGGCTACTGAACACGAGCTTCTACATGTGCGTACTAACGATCGACCCCGACGCCAAACAACTCGTGCAGGAGCAGATGAAGGGTGGCCGGATGTACCTGGACACGAACTTCATGTACGCGGTGCTTGGTGCCGCGCCACCGGAGGAGGTGTACTCCTCGCGGCGCCTCATGCAGCTCTGTCGCGATGTCAGTTTCGAGCTTGCGATCACACCATGGAGCGTCGACGAGCTGCGAACGAGCATCGCGCGGGCGCGGCGTGAGATAGATGATCAGAAGGCATTCGTTCGGCCTGAGCTGGGCGAGATGATGCTACGTCTGAGTGGCGAAAAGGGCTTCAATCGCTTGTTCTGGCAGGCCTACAACCAGAAGAAGACGAGTCCAAAGGATGTCTTCGACCGCCTGGAGCACTTCGAGGCCGAGCTCGACAGGTATGGCATCAAGGTGATTGCCGACGGGTGCGACAGAGTGGACAACCAGGAGGAGCGGATTCGCTTGTACTCCTCGCTGCTCAACAGTGAACGCTGGCCCAAGCAGCGTGAGTGGATCGTCCTCGAGCACGACGCGAAATGCAGGCTTCTCGTCGAACAGCTCCGAGGAGACGGCAAGATCCGGGTGTCGAATGCGCGCTACTGGTTCCTGACCTACGACGGCAAGCTGCCGCGCTTCGCGGCTCGCGTTCCAGACAACGGAGATGCGGTTCCTGAGCTGCCTTTCTGCGTCTCGCCTTCAGCGTGGGTGCAGATCATTCGCGCGCTCACCCCGCGCACCGATGACTTCGACAGGACGGTCGTCGATCTCCTTACTTCCCCATTCGTGGGTTACCGCCGAGCGGTCGATCCGGCGATCCTGCGGGAGGTCGTGGGCCGCATGGATCACTACGAGGATGCCTCACCGGAAATGGCAGTGGCCGTGCTCACGGACACCGCCAAGGTGCGCGAGATCGAAACTGCAGTCGCCACCGAGAACGAGGAGACCGTCGAGGACGCCGTCAAAGCCGCGTACAGCGCCAAGGCGCGCGAGATGGAGGAGGCGATCGCCGCAAGCGAGCAACGCGGCGCTAGAGCTGAAGAGGCGCGCGCTGCGGCAGACGCGCGCACCGGCGAGGTCGAAGCCGCGAGAGTCCAGGATCAGCAGGCCGCCGATGAAGTTCAGCGCCAACGGCAAGCCGAGTGGGAATCCGAGCGGCAGGGCCTGAACAGAAAGCTCGCCGAGGCTACAAGCGATCGAGCAGGCCGGAAGGCAGACGAGCGTCTGCGCGACCTCGAGGAGTGGCGTGAAAAGCGGCGGCGCAACGTCCGGATCCTGATCGGCGCTGCGCTGGTCATCGTCGGCCTGGCAATGGCGCTTGTGCTCTCGCTCGTGATTCTGAGCAACAGATGGGCGATCGCCGGCGGGGCCGTTTGCGGCGTCGGGATCGTGGTCGCCGGTATCCGCGTGCTGCTCCCGTCGCGTATCGCCAGCGAGTTTTGGTTGTGGGCCGCCGTACTTGTGGGGCTTGCGGCGGTCGCTGTGGCGGTTGCGGCCGCGAGCCCACACTGAAAGCAACTCGGGCACGAGCTCTCCGTCGGGCTGACAGGACGGGCTTGCCGGGGTACGGTTCATCGCCCATTGCCGCACGAGACAGCGACAGCCCGAACGGCGCGGCGCTCTTCGAGGCGGCGAACAAGCTCCGCGGCTCGGTCGAGTCCGCCGCGTACAAGCACCTCGTCCTCGGTCTGATCTTCCTAAAAGTACATCTCGGATGCTTTCGAGCAGCACCGCCAGCGGATCGAGCCGGAGCTGTCTGATCCGGCGAGCGATAGCTACGTCGAGGATCCGGAGGGCGGGGCGGAGATCCTCGAGGATCGCGACGAATACGTCGCCGAGAACGTCTTCACAGATGGCAGCATCGCGGGAAGCTGCGCGGCGGCGCGATCCGGTTTGAGTGCGTCGCTCCACTGGTGACTGCCGTGGTAGCAATGCCGGCGGCCGCCGAACCACCGCGCGCGGAAGCGGCTCACCCTCAACCACCCTCGACCGGCCGCAAACTCTCCGCGATCTGCGCGAACTCGCTGATTGCCGCCTCGAGCTCCTCCACGATCTCTTGTGCCAGCACGTCCGGCGGCGGCAGATTGGCGGAGTCCTCGAGCGACTCGTCCCGTAGCCACGTCAGATCGAGGCTGACCTTGTCGCGTGCCAGCAGCTCGTCGTACCCGAACGGCTTGAAACGCTCCCGCTCGCGCCGCTGTGATCGGTGGTCGCCCGCGTACGCCTCGACGAAGTCCTCGAGGTCCTCATAGCCCAGCGGGTTCTGCTTGAGCGTGAAGTGCACGTTCGTCCGTAGGTCGTAGACCCAAAGCGTCGTCGTCCACGGCGTTTCCGACGCGGGCTTGCGGTCGAAGAACAGGACGTTCGCCTTGACGCCCTGCGCGTAGAAGAGCCCGGTAGGCAGGCGCAGCAGGGTGTGGACGTCGCATTCGTGCAGCAGCTTGCGCCTGACAGTCTCACCGGCGCCGCCTTCGAAGAGCACGTTGTCCGGGACGACGACCGCGGCACGCCCGTTGATCGCGAGCAGCGTCTTGACGTGCTGGACGAAGTTGAGCTGCTTGTTCGACGTGGTGGCCCAGAAGTCGTCGCGGACAATCACGAGGTCCTCACGTTCGGTCTGACCTTCGACGTTGACGATCGTCATCGAAGACTTCTTGCCGAACGGCGGGTTCGTGAGCACCATCTCGTAGCGGTCGCCCGGGTCGCCCTGCAGCGAGTCGCTGACGACGATCGGGCTCTCGGCGTCCTCGGCCCCGATCCCGTGCAGGAGCAGGTTCATCACACACAGCCGCGCGGTGTTGTCGACGATCTCACAGCCGCGCAGCGCGTCGAAGCGCAGCCGTCGCTTCTCGTCGGGGTCCAGGTATGGGGTGTTGCGGGAGATGTACTCGTGCGCGGCGAGCAGGAACCCGCCGGTGCCGCACGCCGGGTCGCAGATCGTCATCCCCGGCTCGGGTCGCATGACGTCGACGATCGCCCGGATCAGCGGCCTCGGCGTGAAGTATTGGCCGGCGCCGGTCTTGACGTCTTCCGCGTTCTTCTGCAGCAGCCCTTCGTAGGCGTCGCCCTTGACGTCGGCGTCCAACGTCATCCACTGCTCGCGGTCGATCAGGTCGACGATCAGCCGCCGCAGCTTCGCCGGGTCCTGGATCCGGTTCTGCGCCTTGCGGAACACCACGCCAAGCATCCCGCTGCCGCGGCCGGACTCCTCGAGCAAATGGCGGTAGTGGACCTCGAGGTCGTCGCCGTCGCGCGCAAGCAGGCTTGGCCAGTCGAGCCCGTCAGGGATGAACACTGGCCGGTCGAACGGTGGCTTGGTCTGCTCGTCGGCCATCTTCAGGAACAGGAGGTACGTCAGCTGCTCGACGTAGTCGCCGTAGGAGAGCCCGTCGTCGCGCAGGACGTTGCAGTAGCTCCAGAGGCGCTGGACGAGGCCGTTGGACGTCATGCCGGGAAGATTCTCACGATCCGCTGGGCGTGCACGGCGTACACGAACGGCCCTCGGGCGGCGCAGGCCTCCTCGATGCGGTCCCGGCTGTGCTCGAAGCGAGCTGCCTGCTCGGCTGCTCGCAGGCTTCCGGCGGTCAGCACGAAGGCCCGCACGCCGAACTGCCTGATCGCGTCGATCTCCGCGGGGCGGTAGCGGAGCCGTCGATCCTTCGTGAGTACGGGAAGTTGCTGGCGTCCGCAGAGCTCGAGCCATTCGACGTCGCTCACCGTCTCGTCGCGGTCGCCGTAGGCCTCGTGGTGCGTACGGAGGACCCAGCCGCTGCTGCGGAGCGCGTCGGCGACCTGGTGGCGGCCGAGACTGCGATCGACGAAGAATTCAGGCGGCTGTCGGGAGTGCGACACGGAGGATGTCCTCGACGTCCTCGGGAGGCACGCCGAAGTCCCCCGCCACCTCGGCTAGCGGCTCGCCGGCCCGCCAGCGGTCGAGCACATCCTCGACCCGGACTCCACCGTTGATGAAGATCGGCTGTCCGAACGATCGCTCCGGGTCGGCGATCACCACCGGACGAGTCGTCGCCGGCGACACGACGCGCGCCGCCCAGTCGTCGCGGCCGTACTCGATCCGCTTCAGATACTCCTCGACTACCGGCGCGAAGACACGCTGACGCGACACGACCTCCGTGAGCCCGGTGAGATGGTCGTCGCGCGCCGCTTCGGCGTAGTCGTAGAGGATCACGGCGCCATCCGCGTACAGCCGCCGCGACGCAAGCGCATGCTCGAGGCCGATCTCGTTCTCGATGATCGCTACGGCTCGACGGACGTGCTGCAGGCTGACACCCGCGCGCCGGAACGCCGCGAGCACCATCGCCTCGGCGAGGCCCACGAACGGGATCGACGCGTACCCCGGTTCCGCCTTGAAGCCCGTCACGATCGCAGCGCCGATCACAGCCGGTCTGCCCGGTGGATGGCGGACATAGCCCTTCGCCCAGGTTGCAAGCGTCGACGTAGGCACGCCGAGGAAGCGCGCCGCTTCCGCGACGGTGTAGCGGGGAATCTCAAATCGGCCGTTGCTTATCGTGGTCACCACCTGGGTCTTCGCCAAGTGATCGTATTCTCCGCTGCGGTCGTCAGGCCCGGGCAGCTGTCCGTCGGCGTACAGGCGCCTTCGGCTGCGATAGCCGCTCGGCGGCGATGCGCTCGAGCAGCAGCGATGCCGGTTCGTCGGAGGGGTCCGGGGGGACAAGCTGGCCGGTGAAGGCGCGGTCGAGGATTGAGCGACGGAGGGCAGCGCTCCGCGCGAGTGCGCGCTCGGTCGCCGCGCTCAAAGCGCCAGCTACCGAGAGCCGCTGGTCCACCGCGGCAACGATCTGTCGCTGCTCGTCGATTGTGGGTAAGGGCACTGGAAGGGAGCGGAGTGCTGCCAGGTTCAGGTTGTACTGCCCAGCGGTTGTAGCCGCCTTCGACTCGATGTGGGCCCGCGACGTCGGGCTTGAGAGGGCTATGACCGCGAACCTAGGGTCCAGGCGCGAGCGGTCCAGACGAGCCCTGATCAAGTACGACGCGAACGCCATACCCTCGGTGCCGTGTACCGACGCGACCCGCCCGATGAGATCACGGCTCCCATTCGTGCGTACAAAAAGCAAGTCGCCATCCTCGACGGCAAGCGACGATAGATCAGCGCTCGGATCGGTAGCGAACTTCAGATCCGAGCAGTCGATGTAGCCGCCCTGGACATTCGGGATTCGTAGGACCGGCGCGCCGTGGGCGTCATACGCACACTTGATGGACGTTCCGTAGCGCAGACCAGCGACGAGCGCACCGAGCTCCACTGACCGGTGACCAGTCGTGGCGGCCTCAAGCTCTGCCGAGCGTAGAAGTTCGACCTGTCGCCTTGCCCAGTGGAGTGACGCGTTGGCGGCGTCGAGTCGCGAGAGCTGCTCCTCGATCGCCGCGACGATCCGCCGCTGCTCGGCGAGAGGTGGAACTGGTACCGGCGTCTGCTCGAAGCGGGTCTTTGTTATGTGGACCATGCCGGAGCCGTGCGCTTGGCGTCGGAGGTCGTTCAGGACTGAGAGAAGGACGTAGCGGTGAAACGCCGGGTCGATGTAAGAGTGCAGCTTGAAGATGTGCTGATTAACCACACGTCGTCGTGGTGGGGGCGAGCATCGCTGGCTGCACGGCGGCGACGTTGCTCGGGCGCGCCGGGGCGCGCGTCGCATTGTTGGAGCGGCGGCCCGACCCGGAGTCCTACAAGTCGATGTGCACGCACTTCATTCAGGCGAGCGCGACGCCGACGATCGAGCGCCTCGGGCTGGCGGAGCGGATCGAGGCGGCGGGCGGAGTTCGCAACGGCATCGAGGCATGGAGCCAATACGGGTGGATCAGACCGGCGCTCGGAGATGGCTATCGGCATCCGCGCTACGGCTATGACATCCGGCGCCAGAAGCTCGACCCGATGTTGCGCGAGCTTGCGACCGAGACTTCTGGCGTCGAGCTGATGCTGGGTCGGACGGTTACCGCGCTGCTTGGGTCGAAGGCACGGCCGGAGGGGGTCCGAGCCGTTGATCGTGAGCGCCGCTCAGAGGACATCACGGCGCGGGTGATCGTTGGGGCGGACGGACGCGATTCGCACGTCGCCAGGATGGCTGGCGTGCGGGCGCGAGTGAAGTCGCACGACCGCTTTGGCTATTTCGCCTACTACCGCAACCTGCCGCTGGTCTCCGGCGAGCGGACGCTGTTCTGGTTTCTCGACCCGGATATCGCCTACGCCTTCCCGCAGGACGACGACATCACGCTGATGGCGACCTTCCAGACCAAGGATCGCCTGTCCTGGTTCAAACGGGACCTCGAGGCGAACTTCGAGGGCTACTTCAAGGGCCTGCCCAGCGCGCCCGACCTGGCCAACGGTGAGCGGATCTCGAAGATCATGGGCAAGGTCGAGATGCCGAACACGATGCGTCCGGCCGGCCAGCCCGGCCTCGCTTTCGTCGGCGATGCCGCGATGGCCGCCGATCCACTTTGGGGGGTTGGCTGTGGGTTCGCGTTTCAGTCGGGGGAATGGCTCGCCGAGGAGCTGGCGGGAGCGCTCGACGGAACGGTCTCGAACACGCGGGTAGATGCAGCCCTGGCGCGATATGACAAGCGCCATCGCCGCCAGCTCCTGGGGCACTTCCTGATGACGTCGGACTACGCGACGGGGCGACGCTTCACCGCATTGGAGCGAATCGTGAACGCCGCGGCCGCCAAGGACGAGACGACAGCCGTGCGATTCCACGCATTTGGATCACGTTCGATCCGCCCCACCGACGCCGAGTTCGCGAGGCTGGTCGGTCGCGCGATTCGCGTCAACGCGACGCGCCGTGCAGCTCCCGCTGTCGACCGACCGGCCGGGATACACGCCGACGGCCCGCCGCCTCCGGCCGTCGTCGCGCAGACCCGTCTGCGCGTCGACGGCGTGACGGTGCCAGTGTCGACTTCCGGTCCGCCGGAGTCTGCCGAAGCCGTCGTGCTCGTCCACGGCAACCCGGGGTCGCGGCGCGATTGGGATGACATGTTGTCCCGCATTGCCCCATTCGTGCGGGCGGTTGCGCTCGACATGCCAGGCTTCGGCAAGGCGGACAAGCCCGACGACTTCAGCTACACCGTCGAGGGCTACGCAAGCTTCCTGCAGTCCGCGCTCAACGAGCTTGGGGTCGAGCGCGCCCATCTGGTGCTACACGATTTCGGGGGGCCGTGGGGCCTGGAATGGGGGGTGCGCAACCCCGATCGGCTGGCCAGCGCCGTACTGATCAACACCGGCGCGCTGGTCGGCTATCGCTGGCACTACCTCGCGCGCATCTGGCGCACCGCACTAGCCGGGGAGGCCTTCCAGGGCGCAACGACCCGCAGCGGACTGCGCACAGCGCTGCGTCACGGTAACCCGCGCGGCCTGCCGCGGGCGTTCGTCGACCGCATGTATGACGACATGGACGCCGAGACGAGGCGCGCCATCCTGCGCCTGTACCGGTCGACCGACGACCCGGACGCGCTCGGCAGAAGGCAGGCCGATGGCCTACGCCCGCTGGATCGTCCGGCGCTCGTGGTGTGGGGCGCGCACGATCCATACATACCCGTGACGATGGCTGCCCGTCAGCGCGAGGCGTTCCCGAACGCCGAGATCGCCGTTCTCAAGGACAGCGGCCACTGGCCGTTCGTGGACGACCCCGACGCTGTGGGGCGCCTGGTCGAGCCGTTTCTACGGCGCGCCGTTGGCGCCGACCGCGCCCTCGCCACCGCCTGAGCAGCACCACCCCGGCAGCGGCCCCCTCATCTCGGCCCATCCGGGTCGAAGCGATAGCCGACGCTGCGTACCGTCGTGATGCGGGCGGCGTGATCGTGGCCGAGCTTGGCGCGCACGCGGCGGATGTGGACGAGAGTCCGCCGCGCTCAAGCGACTGACGGCGATCGCCACCCTCAAGGGCCACAAGGAGACCGACTGGCAGATCCTCCTACGCGCGATCGGCTGCAACTGGCTGGTGTGCTTGGCGGTATGGATGCCCCTGGCAGCCGATGACGTCGGCGGCAAGATCCTCGCGATCTTCTTTCCCATCATGGCGTTCGTGGCGATGGGCTTCGACGACGTTGTCGCGAACATGTTCTTCATTCCCGCGGCGATCTTCGCTCACGTGCCGGGTATCGGCTGGGGCGACGCAGTGCGCAACNGGGCGTTCGCGGGGCTGGGCAACGCCATTGGCGCCGGCGTCTTTGTCGCCGGGGCCTACTGGTATCTGTACGGGCGTCGCGTGCCCGCCCGACTCAGCGCGGCGCCCGCGCGGACGGCGGCGATCGAGCCGTCGCCCGCGGAGGCGATGGCGGGCGGGAGCTGAGTGGCCCGCGGTCCCGGCGGCGGTCCCTTCACGAGGGGCCGGCGCCGGATCCCCGCGCCGCGCTTGCGAGCTGGCGCTCGATGAAGGCGATCATGTCGGCGATCACTTCATCGCGGTTGGTCTCGTTGAAGATCTCGTGGCGGGCGCCCGGGTAAACGTGCTGCTCGAGCTGCTGGCCGCGGATGCGCTCGACCGCGGGGCGTGCGTGCACGAGCGGGACTAGCGCATCCTTTTCGCCGTGGATCCACAAGGTCGGCAGCGCTCCCAGGCTGGCGCCGCCTGCGACCGCACTGATCGCGGCGACCAGCGCCTCGAGCGTCGCCCGCTTGAAGGGGCCGTGCCAGACCAGCGGATCTTCGGCATAGGCGCGTCCGACGGCCGGGTCGCGCGAGAGGACCTGGGGGTCAATCGGAACATCGGGGATCGGGTCGAGCCCCAGCAGCCCCTCGAGATCGGGGTTGCCGCCGACAGCCGGGGCCGACAGCACGAGCGCCGTCAGCTCGTCGCCGAAACGCTGGCCATAGCGCGCCGCGATCAAGCCGCCCATCGAGTGGCCGATCAGGACGGTGGGTAGCCCGGGATGCTCCTCACGCGCGCGTTCTGCGACCAAATGCAGATCGTCGACGCCGCGCTCGAGGTCATCGACGAGCGCCCGCTCGCCCGCTGACTGGCCGTGGCCATGATGATCCGGCGCATAGACGTCGGCGCCGCTGGATACGAGCTTCTGCGCGACATGCTCATAGCGGCCAGCGTGCTCGCCGTAGCCATGCGCGATCAGCGCGAGATAGCGCGCGTCAGGGTTTGGCCAGCGATGGACGAACAGCGTTCCGCGCGTCCCGTCGAGCTCAAATGCGTCGGATGTCATCGCTTTAGCCTCTCAGCTCCGGCAAACCGGCGCCGCGGAGCCCGGATGAAGCGCCAAGACCTCTGCAAACCCCGCCTCCAGGCAGCGCTCAAAGCGCTCGGCGTCGGTCACCGCCGCCGGGTCGACGTTTGCCGCCACGCAGCACGTGCTTCCGTGCGTCACGAGCGTGATCATCGAGGCGCAGCCCGGCAGCGGCCCGAAGCCGTACATCCGCTCGATCCGCGCGCCGGCGAGGAAGACCTCGTCGCGAATCCCGGG
>QHBW01000075.1 GCA_003244205.1 Solirubrobacterales bacterium
GGACCGTCACCGGATCTGATGCTCGCCCGCGACGACGATCCGGGGCTGTTTGCCCTTCGCCGTGACCTCGCCGCTCCGTTCGCGTCCTGCTTGGTGCACGGCAGCGCCGGCCGCTATGAGCTGGTGCTTCGGCTCGCGGGTCCCGACGGCGCCGGACACGCCCACATCCCGCAGATCCTCGTCCACGTCAAGGCGACACCACGCCCGAGCCGCGACGCCAATCACGCTGTAGTCACCTCAGTGCTGGCCGATCGTGGCAGCGGTACTTTTGCGGTGGAGCCGGCTTCGAGAGGACGGCGAAGGATCAGACGACCCTTGCGAAGCGAGCCGCGGGTCGATGTCGTCGTCGCCTTTCGCGATCACGCCGAGTTGCTGTCGCGCGCCGCGCTCTCGGTG
The DNA here is from genome assembly GCA_003244205.1 of Solirubrobacterales bacterium. Classification (GTDB taxonomy): domain Bacteria; phylum Actinomycetota; class Thermoleophilia; order Solirubrobacterales; family Solirubrobacteraceae; genus QHBW01. Next base: position 397 of record QHBW01000075.1, read on the forward strand.
CTCGAGCTGACCAGCTATGAGCGCATGACCCTGCGGTTGATCGACAACGGCAGCACCGACCCGGCGGTCCCACCGCTGCTCAATAAGCTCGCCTCCGACCCGCGCGTGCTCGTGCGCAGCGATCCACGCCCTTTTAATTTCGCCGCCCTCAACAATGCCGCCGCCGCCGAGGGTGCCGGCGAGATGCTCGTCTTCCTCAACAACGACACCGAGGTGATCGAGCCCGACTGGATCGAGGTACTTGCCGAGGAGGCCCAGCGAGCGGATGTCGGCGCCGTCGCGCCGATGATGCTCTACCCAGACGGCACGGTGCAGCACGTCGGCGCGGCCCTCGGACTCCACGGTTACGCGGGGCACCCGTTCGCCGGCCTCGCCGTGGATGCGACGACAGCCTTTGGATCCCCGCTCGACGGGACACGCAACTGGCTGGCGGTGACCGCGGCCTGCATGATGGTCGAGCGGCGAAAGTTCGAGGCCGTGGGCGGATTCGATGAGCGTTTCGTGGTGGCGGGCAATGACGTCGACCTCTGTCTGCGGCTGACCGAGCGCGGCTGGCGCTCGCTCTGCGTACCGCACACCCAACTGCTCCATGACGAGTCACGCAGCCGCGGGAGACACATCGATCCCGGTGACTTCGAGCGCTCCCGAGTCTCCTATGGAGGGTTTCGCACGATCGGCGATCCCTTCTACCATCCGGCGCTCTCGCTGACCAGGACCGACTGCACGCTGCGACGCCGAGGTGAGGAGGTTGCGCAATGAGCCCGCGCATGGATCGCAAGCGCGCCCGCTACATCTGGAAGATCGTCAAGCAGGGACCGACGGAGATCGGTTACGCGTACTTCCGTGCGCGGCGGCGTCGGCGCAACCTGCGGGACCGCGACCTCGAGGTCTCCGAGTCCGACGAGCTGGGCATGGAGCCCTTCTACGACATGACTCCCGCCGAGCTTCAGACCAACGCGCAGCTGCTCGCCCGCTACGAGGCGCTCGACACGTTCGACATCCGCTCGATCCAGTGGTTCTTGCCGTTCTTTCATCATCCCTACTTCGCCGGCGTGCACACGATCTTGCGCTTTGCCGACCACCTGGCGCGCGAGCACGGCGTGGAGAGCCGGTTCTGCATCTACGACGCCGCGCCCGATGCGGTCGATCCGATCGCGCGCAAGATCGCGGCGGCGTTCCCGTCGCTCGCCGGCGCCGAGGTGACTCCGCCGGCGCTGAGAGGGGGTCGCAAGCACGAGCACCTGCGCGATTGCGATGCGGCCATTGCAACGCTTTGGACGAGCGCCTATCCGCTGCTTCGCTTTGGGCGCGCACGGGCGAAGTTCTACTTCGTCCAGGACTACGAGCCCGCCTTCTACCCGGCCGGGTCGGCATCCGCCCTCGCCGAGCTGACGTGGTCAATGGGATTCCCTGGGATCGTCAACACGCCGGGGCTGGCCGAGGTGTACCGGGCGCACGGCAACCCTGCTGTGGCGTTCATCCCCGCTGTGGACACCGACCGCTATCACCCACCGTCAGAGCCGCGTGGCGAGGGGTCAGCACCCACCCGGATTTTCTTCTATGCACGGCCATCGAGCGCGCGCAACGCATTCGGGCTCGGGATGGCGACGCTAGCGGCGGTCAAGCACGCCTACGGCGAGCGGGTGGAGATCGTCGCAGCAGGGGAGGAATGGAACCCAGGACAGTTCGGGATGGCGCATGTTGTTCGAAACCTCGGCGTGCTCCCCGACCTCGATTCGGTGGCCGAGCTGTATCGCACATGCGACATCGGCCTCGTGTTCATGCTCACGCACCATCCCAGCTATCAACCCTTCGAGTTCATGGCCTCCGGCGTCGTGCCGGTGTCGAATGTCAACCCGCACACCGCGTGGCTGCTGCGCCACGAGCACAACGCGCTGGTGGCTCCCCCGGCCGCGAGTCTCGTCGCGGCGCAGATCGGACGCCTGATCGACGATCCGCACCTACGTCGCCGGCTGTCGCGTTCGGCGCTCCAAGATGTGCGCGCCGTGCGGTGGGAGGAGCAAATCGAGCGCGTGTGGGGGGCGATGACCAAGCGGGGCGAGAGGTTCGCAGCGCCCTTGTCAGCGGGCGCTGCGCCGCTGGCCGGCGTGACAGAAGACGGCCGCTAGGATCGCCGGCCCAGCAAGGGAGCAGATGCACAAACTGTGGCCGATCATCGAGCGGGTTCTGACCGAACTCGAGCCCCACGTCGTCGTCCAGGTTGGCGCGGCGGACGGCAAGAACACGGCAAAGCTGCTGCGCTACGCGCGCGACCGCCGTAGCACTGTCCATCTCGTCGACGTCGTTCGGCAATTTGATCACGAGGACCTCGTCCGGCGCTGTGGCGGGACGCTCGTGTGCCATTGGGAACCGAGTGTGGATGCCCTACCGCGGCTGATCCCCGACGCGGATGCGATCCTGCTCGACGGCGATCACAACTGGTACGTCGTCCACAGCGAGCTCAACCTGATCGACGAGCTGGCGCCAGCTGACCGCTTCCCGATCGTGCTCTTTCATGATGTCGGATGGCCGTGGGGACATCGCGATGGCTACGCCGATATCGAGGCGATCCCGCCGCAGTACCGCCATCCGCATGGTCGTCGAGGCCTGCTTCCCGGCGACCGCGGCACAGTCGAGCAGGGAGGTCTGCTGGCCGATGAGCTCAAGGCGCTGCGCGAAGGGGGTCCGCGCAACGGTGTGCGGGCTGCGATCGACGATCTGCTCGCCGAGACGCAGCGGGACGTCGCCTACGCGGAGCTGCCCGGATTTCACGGGCTCGGGCTGCTCTGCGAACGCGCTGTGCTGACGGGCCCGCTGGCATGGTTTCGCGATCTTGCCGATAACGAGGCAGTCTCGGCGCAGATGCGGGCGCTCGAGCGCGAGCGCCTGGATCTCTGGCGGGTGACTGAGGAGCGCCTCGGGGCACTCGAGCAGCAACGCGAGCGCATCGCCGTGCTCCAGGCGTCGGAGGGCGCGCGGCAGCAGCGTGTCGGTGAGCTCCAGCAAACCCTCTCGGAGCGCGAAGTCACCCTGGCTGTGATCCGCTCCGGGCGCTCGTGGCGCTTGACCGAGCCACTGCGACGGATCGCCGGCTACCGCCGAAGCGCACGCCGCCGCAGGAGCGACCTCCGCATCCAGCAGCAGCGCGTCGGGGTGCCACTTGCCAGCCTGGAGTGGAGCGAGGCGTACAGCTCTGAGCCGGCGCGCTACCCGGTCCGCTGGGCCGAGCCGCTCAGCATTGCCGGCCAGCGTCGCTTGCCGCTCGAGCAACATCCGCCCTCGCGGGTTGCCTACCGGCTGAAGCTGCCCGCGGGATCTGTCTTCTCCACGGATGTTGCTGTGCGCCCTGAGGCGTGGTCCCGCGGGGCGCCTGTAGCGCGCTTCGCGGTCACTCTGATGACTGCCGACGGGGAGCGTATGAGCACGAGCACGCTTGAGCTCACACCCAGCAAGACCGTTGCACACCGGCGTTGGGTGCGGATGACGCTCGAGCTCCCCGCTTCACCGCAGGACGCCCTGATCGTCCTGGAGACGGAATCGGTCGACGATCCTCCCGAGAGCCTGAACGTCGCCTGGGGTGACCCGACGATTCACGTCCCGGTCACCGAGGCCCGGGCCGCCGCCGCTCCCGTCGGAGGAGAGCAGGTTCTCGCTGGGGCTGACGCCAACGCCTCGGCGATGCGCAATCCGCTGATCTCCGTGCTCATGCCCGTCCACGATCCACCGCCCCGCTTCCTGGACCAAGCGATCCGGTCTGTCTTGGCTCAGACCTACTCGAACTGGGAGCTGTGCCTGCTCGACGATGCCAGCGCGGATCCTCGCGTCCCCGCGCTGCTGCGCGATCACGCAAGTCGAGATGACCGCATCTCCCTCGTGCAACACGAACAATCGGGCGGCATCTCCGCCGCCACCAACGCGGCGCTGCAACTCGCGCGGGGGGAATTCGTTGCGTTCTTCGATCACGACGACGTCCTGGCCCCGGATGCCTTGAAGTACGTGGTCGAGCACCTACAAGCGCACCCCGGCACCGATGTGTTGTACACCGACGAGGACCGGATCCTGCCCGACGGTGCCCGCTTGGTACCGGAGTTCAAGCCAGACTGGTCCCCCGAGCTGCTTCTTGGCGCGATGTACACGGGCCACTTGGGCGTCTTCTCGCGGGCGCTGGTCGAACGCGTCGGAGGTTTGCGCAGCGAGTACGACGGGTCTCAGGACTACGACCTCATGTTGCGCTGCAGCGAGCACGCGCAACGCATCGGTCACGTGCCGAAGCTCGTCTACCACTGGCGCGTCCATGGCTCCTCGGTCGCGCTGAATCCCCACTCCAAGCTCTACGCATACGAGGCTGCGCAGCGGGCGCTCGACGACCACCTGGCACGGGCCGGCATCGACGCCTCCGTCGAACGCACGACGAGCTGGGGTCTCTATCGGACAATGCACCGTGTCAGTCCCGACGAGGACGTCTCCGTTGTCATTGCGCTTCGTGAAGACGCCCTCGACGCTGACGGGATCGCGGAGTTGCGGCGTTGTCTTGTCGCCATGGCCGCGCAGGCTGGGCTTCCCTTCGACGTCGTCTGCGTGGTCGCGAGCGAGCAGGCTGCGCGCTGGGAGGAGGTGATCGGCGATGGCACGACGACACGCCCGCGATTCGTGGAGACGGACGCCTCGCTGGGACCGGCAGCGATGCTCGGCGCCGGCGCCAGGAGCGCTCGAGGCCGCCACCTGCTGCTGATGAGCGACCTATGCGCTCCGCGCAGCGCCGATTGGCTGCGTGAGCTGGTGGGCTACTCGCGACAGGATGAGATCGGCGCCGTCGGCGCCAAAGTTGTCAAGTCGGACGCCACGATCCTGCACGGCGGCGTCGTCATCGGTAAGGGGCTGCCCTTGGCCGTGCATCGCGGCGCTCCCGCAGACTCCGCCGGCTACATCATGCGACTGGCGGTAGCGTCCAACTATCTCGCAGTCGACGGTGTCGTGATCACACGCCGCGCGCTCTATGAGCGGCTCGGGGGCCTGACAGGCGGTGACCCCACCATGGCGATTTCCGACTATTGCCTGCGCGCCGGAGAGCAGGGCCTGCGCGTCGTCTTCGCGCCGGCTGCTGAGTTCACCCTCGCCTCGCCCGAACGACCGACGTCCCCTGCTCTGCTCGACGAGCTCGCCCGCTTCAAGTACCGGTGGGAAGCCCGCGTGCCGCGCGACCCTTACTATCACCCCGAATTCGTCCAGGTGCGAGCGTCGTTTCCGGCTGGCGCTACCGCGGATGACGACGACGTCGAGGAGGCCACGCCCCTGTTTCCATTGTTCGACGGAGGCGACCCCACCTCACAACCGCTCGGCGATCCGGGGCGCCTCGTGGTTGAAGACCAAGAGGCCGATCACACACACTAGGGCGCCGATCCCGAGTGGCAGCATCCACCACAAGCCCCCGCCCATCGCCTGCGCGGTCGATGGCGCGTGTGAGTCCACGATCCAGTGTCGAGCCTGTTGGAGCGTCGCAGCGATCGGGTTCATCAACACCAGCCTGCGCAGACCGATCCCCGGAATGCGCTCGATCGTGAAGAAGACCAGCGAGCCGTAAAAGAGCACCTGCGAGATGACCGACCAGATCTGGCCGACGTCGCGAAATCGCACATAGAGCGAGGACAGCAGCATCGACACGCCACAGGTAAACGCCGTGAGCAGCACGAGCAACAGCGGTAGACCCAGCCAGGACCATCGCGGATTCACGCCGTATGCGACCAGGAAGATGAACACCGCAAAGAGGTTGAGCACAGCGTTGAACGCCGCGGTCAGCACCGTGGCCAATGGGATCACCATGCGGGGGAAGTGCATCTTGCGGACGAGGCTCTCGCGGTTCAGTACGGCGGTCACCGAAGCTCCGGTGGCCTCCTGGAAGTACGTGATCAGCATGATGTTCAACAGCAGCAGCACGGGATAGTCGCGGATGCCGTGACCGAGCTTCAGTGCACGGCTGAACACCAGGAACATCACGCCGAACGTGAGCACAGGGCGCATCAGAGACCAGACGTACCCAAGGACGGAACCGAAGTACGTCAGCCTGAAGTCCGTCGAGGCGATCATCCAGGTGAGGTTCGCGAAGCGACGGGCTCCGCCCCCAAGGGCTGAGGGACCGGTGATGTCGCGTGCGGGTGGCGGCGCGGCCAGCGGGGCTTGCGACGGCGGCGGCGCAGCGACGGCGCTCATCCGCTCGCGACCTCTGAGGGGGCGGGCTGGCGACGCAGCTCGACGTTGTGGTCGATCAGCACGAGGCCGTGATGCACCGCCGTGGAGTAGACCATGAAGCTCGCGGCCTTCGGTTCGATGGCCAAGATGTCGTTTTGACTGCCGTCAGGTGTCAGCGAGCATCCGATGCTGTAGTGATTATGGGCCAGCGGGTTTGCCAAGTCGACGTGCATGTGGACTTGCTCCCCGGATGCCAGGGGAGACTCGACGGCGCTGTCGGCACCGAAGACGCGCGTGCCCTCAGGGCTCTCGATCCAGAGCAGAATTCGGGGCGGCTCCAACGGTGCGCAGGCCTCCACCAGGGCATGCAGGTGGATGCGCTGTCCATCGCCGAGCGAGTCGACGCGGTGACCGGCGTCGTCCTCCACCCAGACGTCGAGGATGCGCGCGCGTTCGAGCCGTCCCTCGGCGTCGGGGGAATCGCTTGCATCGGTGTCGGGGAGCGCCGTCGACGGGGGTGTCGCCTCGGGGTGATGGTCGAAGTTCAGCTCGAGATAGCGGCGAGCGACATGTGCGGGGTCGCCCGAGAGGTCGATCTTGCCCCGCTCGAGCAGCATCGCGCGGTGGCAGAATCGCTGGGCGGTGGCCATGTCGTGAGTCACCAGGACGATCGTCCTGCCCTCCTCGCGCAGGCGGTAGAAGACGTCGAGGCACTTCTGCTGGAAGGCGGCATCGCCGACCGCGAGAACTTCGTCGATCAGGAGGATGTCGCTGTCGGATTGCACCATCACCGCGAAGGCGAGCCGGACCTGCATCCCCGACGAGTAGTTCTTCAGCTTGAGATCGAGGAACTCGCGCAGCTCAGCGAAGTCGATGATCTCGTCGAAGCGGTGACGCGCCTGGCGTGGAGTGAGGCCCATCATGACCGCGCTGATGATCACGTTGTCTCGCGCCGTGAGATCTGGGTTGAAGCCGACACCGAGCTCGATGAACGGGGCAAGCCGCCCGGCGATTCGGATCCTGCCGCTGTCGGCGTGATAGATCCCCGCGAGGCATTTGAGCAGTGTGCTCTTGCCCGAGCCGTTGCGACCGACGATGCCGAAGAACTCCCCCGCCTCCACGGTGAAGCTGATGCCTTCAAGCGCGTGCAGCTCGTCGTGCTCGGTGCGCCTCAGCGGATGGAGAACGAGCTCTTTGAGCGTGTGAATCTGCTGGCGCGGCAGGCGAAAGGTCTTTTCGACGTCCGCAACCTCGATGGCGACGTAGCCGGACATGCGCGGCTAGGCTACCTGGCCGGCCCTCGGCGTCGGGGAGCGCTGAGCCAGCCGCTTTCCGCCAAAATGACCCCATGCCCGCCCCCCAGCGCCACTCCACGCGCCTGAGCCGGCTGCTGCGTCTCGCGCGCGAGCCCTTCAGCGCCAAGGGGATCAGCCCCGATCGCTTCGCCCGCGTCGCGCTGATCGCGCTCGTCGCGCTCGGCCTGATCGTGCTCACCGGCGCGGCCGTGCGGCTGACGGGATCGGGGCTCGGATGCCCCGATTGGCCCAAGTGCTACGGGCGCGCCGTCGCGCCGCTGGAGACCCACGCGCTGATCGAGTACGGCAACCGGCTGCTCTCCGGGCTGGTTGGGATCGTTGCCATCCTCGTCGCGGTGCTGGCGTTCCGCCGCCGCCCGTTCCGCCGCGACCTAGCGGCGCTCGCGACGCTGCTCCCGCTCGGCGTCGTGGCGCAGGCGGTGCTGGGGGGATTCACCGTGCGCAACAAGCTCGCCCCGGGTTTCGTGATGGCGCACTTCGCACTCTCGATGTTGATCGTGGTCGCCGCCGCCGCGCTGGCGTGGCGCGCGCGCCACGCGCCGGGCCAGCGTGCACGCCAGCACGACGCGCTCTCAGCCTGGGCGGTTCGCGCGCTGCTGCCGCTTGGGGCGCTCGCGATCTTCGCGGGGACCGCCGCCACGGCCGCCGGCCCCCACGCAGGTGGCAACCCCGGTCAGAAGATCACGCGGCTGACATTCGACGGCGGGGGCACCTATGACTGGACGATCCACCGCCACGGCGAGATCGGCTTGGCCCTCGGCGTTGCCGTCGTGTGCGTCCTTCTGCTCGTGCGCCGCCGCCAGCAGTCCGACCGCTTGCTGGAGCGCTCGCTGCTTGTGACCGCTGGGCTGCTCGCGCTCCAGGGAGCGGTGGGGCTGGTGCAGTACGCGTTGCACGTCCCTGGAGAGCTCGTCTTCATCCACGTCGGCCTCGCCACCGGGATCTGGATCTCGCTGCTGTGGGCGGTCGCCGCCGCAGGAAGGCTGGCCCCGCGCGAGGCGCGCGCGGTTACGGTCGTCGCTCAGCCGTCTGCGCGGTAGCGCTCCGGCAGCGCGTGGAACGCCTCGCTGCGCGTCGTCAGTAGGTTGAAGCGGACGAGGTGAGCGAACGCGGCGAGGCCATCGCGCCAGCCGATCTTCTTGCCGGCGAGCCGCGTGCGGGGGGTGTAGGAGATCGGAAGCTCGTAGATCCGCACGCCCACTTTGGCGATGTAAGCGGTGCTCTCGACCTCGAAGCCGAAGCGCTCGGAGCGCAGGCGCATCGACTTGAGCAGATCGGCGCGGAAGACCTTGTAACACGTCTCCATGTCGGACAGGTAGATGCCGGAGAGCAGGTTCGAGAGGTCGGTGAGGACGCGGTTGACGAGATAGTGAAAGGTACGGTGGACCTGCGGGGCCTCACGCCGGAAGCGACTGCCGTAGACGACGTCGGCGGAATTCTCGATCAGCGGGACTACGAGCTGGGCGAGGTCGGCGGGGTCGTACTCGAGATCGGCGTCCTGGACACAGATGAAGTCGCCATGCGCGGCGCGGATCCCAGCCCTCACCGCTGACCCCTTGCCCCGATGCGGGCAGGCGACGACCTCGAGGTCGAGCTCCGCGGCGCGCGAACGGGCGATCTGCAGCGAGCGGTCGGTCGAGCCGTCGTCGACGAGGATCAGCTCCCGCGCGATCGGGCAGGGGGCATCCCGAATTCGATCGAGCACGGTGTCGAGCAGCCCGGCCTCGTTGTACATCGGGATGATGACGCTGAGCAGCGCGGTAGCTGGCGGCGCCTCAGAGGGAGGTGGCGTCTCCGCGGGCGCCGAGCCCGGCGTGGAGGCGTGCTCGGCAGTCAGGAGGCTTCGGCGCGCAACGCCGCCACCCCGAGACCGGCCGCGCCCAGGGCAGTGGCGGTCACCAGGAAGGTGGGGAACGGGTCCAGGTAGCCGCGCCGGCCACCGAGCGCGCCAGCGGCCGCGTCGGCGAGGTCGCAGGCGATGCCGATGCGCAGCCAAAGCGAGCGCGCCTCGCCGCTGGAGAGGTTCAGGCCCGTCGCAAGCGCGACGTCGCGAGCTCCGAAGAGGCGCGCGAGATAGGGAGATTGGGGGTTGCCGTCGGGGTCGAGCCCGAACATGCGACCGGCCAGCTTCGGCATCGTCCAAGCGCCCACTCCGATCGCGGCGCGGAGCCCCATCAGCGCCTGGGTCGGCATTCCTTCGGCCATCTCGGCGATCCTAGCGAGCTGTGAGCAGCGGCGTCACCTTCCCGAGGCCCGCGTGAGCTTTGATTCGCGCCAGCGTTTTGCGCGCCGACTCGCGCGCACCGTACTCGACGAGCGCGTGGTTGCCGCGGTGGTGAGCGTCCCCCGCGAGCTCTTCGTCCCGCCTGAGCTGAGCGGCGCAGCCTGGCACGATCGGCCGCTGCCGATCGGCGTTGGGCAGACGATCTCCCAACCGATGCTCGTCGCACGCATGTGCGAGCTGCTGGAGGTGCAAGCGGGCGAGCGGGTGCTCGACATCGGCACGGGATCCGGCTACCACGCTGCCGTCCTCAGCCGCTTGGCGGGATGGGTGTGGGGGGTCGAGCGCCACCCCGAGCTGGTGCGAGCGGCCGCCGCGAGCCTCGCGGCCGCAGGGATCGACAATGTCACCCTGCTCGAGGGCGACGGGGGGCGCGGCCATCCCGACGAGGCGCCCTACGACGTCATCAACGTGGCCGCGGCGGCCTCGACGATCGAGGAGCTCGCGACGCTGGAGGACCAGCTCGCCGTCGAGGGACGAATGATCGCGCCGGTCGGGCGCTTTGAGCAGGAGCTGATCTTGGTGCACCGCGGACCCGCGGGCCTGACGCGCACGGCGGTTGGCGCGGTGCGCTTCGTGCCGCTGGTGTGAGCCTGGCGCTCGGGTTGCTCAGACGACCGCGAGCTCGACCGGGATGTTCCCCCGCGTGGCATTGGAATAGGGGCAGACCTCGTGCGCCTTGGCGACCAGCTCCTCGGCGAGGGCGCGGTCGACTCCGGGGATCGCCACCTCGAGCACGACCTCGAGGCTGAAGCCGCGGTTCTCGTTGGGCCCGATACCGACCTTCGTGGTTACTGTGGAGTCGCTGACGTCAACGTCCATGCGACGTCCTATTACGGCCATCGCGCTCTGAAAGCAGGCGCCATAGCCAGCTGCGAAGAGCTGTTCGGGGTTGGTGCCCTCGCCCGAGCCGCCCATCTCCGTCGGCGCCTCAAGCTCGACGTCGAGCTTGCCGTCGGTGGTCCTGGCGTGACCCGCTCGCCCTCCGGTCGCCGTTGCCTCGGCGGTGTACAGGATCTTCATCGTCAGCTCCTTGGTGGGGAACGCTCGCCGACAGCTTGACGGGTGTCGACATCGGGCGGCTGTAGCAGCGACAATGAAGGCTATGGCCGACCGCGAATTCGACGTGATCGTGATCGGCGCCGGCCCGGCGGGAGAGGTCGCCGCTGGTCGCCTCGTCGAGCGGGGCTCCAAGCGAGTCGCGCTGATCGAGCAGGAGCTCGTCGGCGGCGAGTGCTCCTTCTATGCCTGCATGCCCTCCAAGGCGCTGCTGCGCCCGCAGGAGCTCTTGCGCGAGGCCCAGCGCGTGCCGGGCATCCGCGTCCAGGACGGGCTCGACGCCGAGGCCGTGCTCGAGCGGCGCGACGAGGTCATCCACAACCTCGACGACGCAGCCCAGCTTCCGTGGCTGAAGGAGCGTGGGATCGAGCTGATCCGGGGTCACGGCCGGCTCGCGGGCGAGCGGCGGGTGGAGGTCGATGGCGACACGCTGCTGGCGCGTGACGCGATCATCGTGGCGGTGGGGAGTGGCGCGTCGATGCCGCCGATTCCGGGACTGAAGGAGGTGGGAGCCTGGTCGAACCGCGAGCTCACCACGACGCGCGAGATTCCTCGACGGCTGGTGATCATCGGCGGCGGGGTCGTCGGGGTCGAGATGGCCCAGGCGTGGCGCTCGCTGGGCTCGGAGGTCACGGTCGTCGAGGGATTGCACCGGCTCGTCGCGCGCGAGGAGCCCTTCGTCTGCGAGCAGATCGCTGAGACATTCGCCGAGCTTGGCATCGCCGTTCACGTCGGCGAGCAGGCGAGTGCGGTGGCGCGCGAGGGAGACGAGGTTGTCGTCACGCTTCAGAGCGGCGTCGAAGCTCGCGCCGACCGGGTGCTCGTCGCCGTCGGGCGCCGGCCCCACACCGGCGATCTCGGGCTGGAGACCGTTGGACTGCAGGCGGGACGCTCGATCGAGGTCGATGAGCGCATGCGCGTCCCTGGCCATGACGGGCTCTACGCTGTCGGCGACGTCAACGGTCGCGCGCTGCTGACCCACATGGGCAAGTACCAGGCCCGCCTGGCGGTAGATGACATTCTCGGCAGGCCCGTCGAGCTGCGACTCGACGGGCTGCGCTCTCCGCGCGTGGTGTTCACCGACCCGCAGGTCGCCGCGGTTGGGCACACGGCGGCGTCGGCCGAGGAGGCGGGGATCTCCACGCGCGTGATCGACGTGGAGACCTCTGGGACGGCCGGGGCGAGCTTCGTCGGACGCAACGCTCCCGGGAAGACGCGCTTCGTGGTGGACCAGGAGCGCGACGTGCTCGTGGGGGCCACGTTCATGGGGGCGGAGGTCTGCGACTTCGTCCAAGCGGCCACAATTGCTGTGGTGGGCGAGGTCCCGCTGTCTCTCCTCGCGCACGCCGTGGCGCCCTTTCCGACCCGCAGCGAGCTGTGGCTGAAGTTCACGGAGGAGTACGGGCTCTGAGCGCCTAAGCTGGAGCCAATGCGCCGGCTCCTGGTGTCATGGTCGTTGGCCGCGCTCGCGCTGGTCGTGGCAGCGGTCGCCCCGGGCGTCGCTTCGGCGGTCACGTATGCGCCGGTTGATCGCCCTGGGCCGGCGTTCGATGTCTCCCAGGCGGCGCTCGACGCGTCTCTGAGCTGCTCCCCCGGCGTCGACAATGCAGCGCGCGCGCCGGTCCTGCTCGTGCCCGGTACCGGCGCCACCCCGGTGGACAACTACTCCTGGAACTACGAGCCCCAGTTCAAAGCGCTCGGGATCCCATGGTGCGCCGTGACCCTGCCCCAGCACGCAAACGGCGACATCCAGGTGGCGGGTGAGTATGTGGCCAACGCGATTCGCACGCTGCACCGGCGTGCCGGGCGCCGCATCGCGATCATCGGTCACAGCCAGGGTGGGATGGTCCCGCGCTGGGCGCTGCGCTTCTGGCCAGACACGCGCGCGATGGTCGACGACATGATCGGCTTCGCGCCGACGAACCACGGCACAGCCGTCGCCGGCCTGGCATGCGGGTCCGGCTGCAGCGCCGCCGACTGGCAGCAGTCCAACAAGTCCAACTTCATCAAGGCGCTCAACAGCTATCAAGAGACCTTCCCTGGGATCTCCTACACCGACGTCTATACGCACTTCGACGAGGAGGTGCAGCCCAACAGCGACAGCAGCGGCACTTCCTCGCTGCACGGGGGCGGCGGTCAGATCGCCAACATCGCTGTCCAGGACGTGTGCCCCACAGATGTCGTCGAGCATCTGGGCATCGGGACCTATGACAACGTCGCCTACAACATCGCGATCGATGCTCTCGATCATCCGGGGCCGGCCGACCCCCAGCGCATCCCCGCGACTGTATGTCTGACGCCGCTCATGCCGGGGGTCAGCCCGATCACCGGCCCCGGCGCCGGGCTCCAGGCGCTGATCGACGATGAAACCTCGCCATCGACCAAGCTCCCCGCCGAGCCGCCACTGGCCTGCTACGTGATGGCGAGCTGCCCGGCCGCCGTCCAGCCCGCAAAGGGGGTCGGCGGCAGCCGCAGGCGCTGCTCACGCCCGCACGGGCTGTTCGTCCGCCTGCCGGTGCCCCGACACTCACGGATCGTGCGCGCGGTCGTGAAGATCGATGGCCGCGTCGCTCGGCGTGTGCACGGTCGGCGCCTGGTCCGCATCGGCTTGCCGGTGCTGCATGCCGGCCGTCACAGGGTCAGGGTGCTCATGACGACGAGCGGCGGCAGGCGCGTTGTCGTCACGCGGCGGTATCTGGTGTGCGGATTAGCGAAACTCGCCTAGCGAAATTCGCCGGCTTCGGCGCGTTGCCAGGCGTCGCGCATCGGTTCCCGGTAGAAGATGAACAGGAGCGGCGCGACGACGAGAAGGACGGCTTCATCGAACGGTCCCGGGATCGGCAGTAGCGACAGACCGACGACCCATCTGAGCCATTTCGGGATGCGCCTGTCGCGGGCCAGGAGCTTGGCTGCGCGAGTCGTCTTGGCGGCGAGCGCGCGTGCTTTTCGCATGCTGCCAGCTTAGGCCGGGAGTGGCAGGGGGGTCACCTCCGGGCGAGCGCGCGAGAGGGGTGTGCGATGTCGTCGATAAATATTTGGCTCTTCATCGCACACCCCCGGCCCCGCCACGCGATCTTGCCACCGGCCCGCTGGCGTTGATCACGAGACCTTCCTAAGCGCACCGGGCGCAGACCAGCGCCAGGCGGCCGAAAGTGGTGCGCAGGCGGTCTCGCTCGACGATCGCGGTGAAGCCGGCTTGCGCGAGCATCCCCGGCAGCTCGCCCCGGCCCATCGACGCGGTCGTCGCTGCTCCATCGACGAGCTGCAGACCGCGGAACGCCAGCGCCATCAGCGGATCGCCAGGCTTGGTCCACTCGGCGACGTGGATGACTCCGTCGGAACGCAGCACCCGCGCCGCCTCCACGAGCGCCACGTGCTTGTCCGCCTCCGAGAGGTGGTGGAGCACGAGCGAGAGGACCACGCGATCGACGCTCGCGTCGGCCAGGGGGATGGCGTCCGCGTGTCCCTTCAACCACTCGACGGCGGGAGACCCCGGCTTGGCGCCAGCACGAGCGAGCGCCCGCGGATCGGGATCGATCCCCGTCACGCGAGCTCCGCCCGCCGCGAGCGCGATCGCCAACGTCCCGGTGCCGCAGCCGACGTCCACCACATCGAGGCCCTGGCGTCCCTCGAGCACCTGCGCAACTAGCGATCGGCGGAACGTGCGCTCGCGCATCCCGGCCGCCACCGCGAGGTCGTAGAGCCCAAGTGGAGCGCGCCCAGCGGCGGGCAGGAAATCCCGAGCGGCGGTGCTCTCGCCCACCGCTCCAGCGTAGTGTGATCGCCGCTCGATCCCGACACTGGCTGGCCTTTCGCGCGCTAGGGTTGGGCAGGTGCAGCGGCTGGATGCGGCTAGCGCGATCGCGGTGCTCGTGCTCGGGGTGGGACTCGCGCAGGCGTGCGGCTCGGGCGGTGGATCTGCAGGTAGCGGGGTTCAGTCGGGCGGCTCTGCGAACGGTCAGGGTCGGGCCGGCGTGCAGCACCGACAGGCACCTCGCTTGGGCTCGACGGTGCGCGTCAGCGCCGGGGGTACAACGCTGCTCGTCACCGTCTCGGCTGTGCTTGATCCCTTGCGCAGCTCAGGTGCGGCGCTGCTCCCGGGGACACACGCCGCAGGCGTCGTCCTGCGCGTACGCAACCAGGGCCCCGGCGTCTACGACAGCGCCGCTACCAGCGACATCTCGCTGCTTTCGGCGGCGGGCGCCGCCGGGCCGCAGTACGTGCCCCAGGGCAGCTGCCAAACACCCTTGCGCGACCCCCTCAACGCGATCAGCGCAGGCGAAACCCGCAGCGTGTGCGTCGGCTTTGCGCTCACGAGCGCGCAGAAGCCGACCGCGGTGCGTTTCTCACCCAACGGCAGGACCGCGTTGGCAAAGACCTGGCGCGTGCGGTGACGCTACGACGAGCGAACTCGGCTACGACGCGGGCTGCTCGCGCAGCGCACGCCTAGCGGCCGCCAGGCGTTCGCGCTCCAGCGTGCGACGCTGAGCTGCGGCGCGCTCGCGCAGATCGTCGAGGTCCATCGACGCCAGCTGAGCGTACTCGCCCGCAACCTCCTTGAGCGCCTCCCACAGGCTCGCCTTCCCCTCCACCCCGAGCGAGAGGCTCTCGAGCGCAAGGAAGGTGCCGAGTTCGGGTTCACCGGACGTCATGCCGCTGAACTTCGGTCGGCTTGCCTTCTCAGCGAGCCAGGTGGTGACCTGTTTGACCGGATTCTTCGAAGTACCCATCCGCTCCATCAGGTCGATCAAGGTCTGGCGGTCGGATTCGATCTCTGCGGCGATTGACCCCATGGTCTCGCCCAGCGGGTTGCCCTCGTTGCGGTCCCGCAGTTGCTCGGCGAGATCGCTGCCAAGCATCGCGCCGGCCAGGTGGTCGTTCAGATACACATCCATCGCTTTGTCGGCCATGTCTCTCCTTCACTGCGGGTCCACGAGGCCATGGAGCGCCGCTCGGTCGCCCCGCCGAGCGCATCTTCTCACCTGCGCATAACGCCCTCAACGCCCGTTGTTAAGGCGCCTGGCGACGGTCACGACCTAACGTTTAGTCTGCCTACTGCTCGGCCGCTACGACGCGAGGAGCTCGCAGATGCCCCAGACAACCGAGATGTTGCGCGAGCGCCGCGAGGCGATCGTGCGCGCACACATGCAGAGCGAGAACGATCACGACTTCGACGCCACGCTTGAGACATTCGACCACCCGCGCTACGAGATCGTCGCCACCGGCCAGGTCCATGACGGTCCGGCAGAGGTTGCGGACTACTACCGCAGCTCGCGCAGCTCGTTCCCCGATCAGCGCAACGAGAACGTCGTCATGCACAGCGCCGAGGACGCGATCGTCGTCGAGTTCGATCTGCTCGGCAGCATGCAGGGCGAGCTCATGGGCGTCCCGCCGACCGGACGCAGCTTCCGCTGTCGGATGTGTGCGCTGTTCCTCTTCGAGGCCGGCAGCGAACGGATCGCCTGCGAGCGCATCTACTTCGACAAGGCGACGATCGCCGAGCAGCTCTTCGCAGACGCCACAGGGGAGGCGAGCTAGATGCGCCTGGAGGGCAAGCGCGCCGTCGTCACCGGCGCGGGCGCGGGGTTCGGGAGGGCGATCGCGGAGCGCTTTGCCCACGAGGGCGCTCGCGTCGCGCTGCTCGACATCAGCGAGGCCGCTGCGACCGCGACGGCCGCAGCGCTGGGACCCGACTCACTTGCCCTGCGCGCCGACGTCAGCGACGACGCCTCCGTCGGGGCGGCGATTGCGAGCGTGGTCGGGCACTGGGGAGGCATTGACACCGTCGTCAACAACGCCGGCATCGCCCAGAAGGCCGCCCCCGCGATCGACACGCCAGCGGAGCAGATCGACCGCATCATGGCGGTCAACGTCCGCGGGATCTTTCACACGACTCGTCACGCGCTCGCGCATCTGCAGCAGAGCCGGGGCACGATCGTGAACATCGCCTCAAACGCCGGCCTGCGCCCGCGCCCAGGGGCTGCGTGGTACAACGCGAGCAAGGCCGCGGTCATTAACCTGACCTATAGCCTCGCCGCCGAATACGCCTCATCGGGTGTCAGGGTCAACGCGATCGCGCCCGCACTGGCGGCCACGCAGATGATGACCGAGATCCTCGGCGAGGACGAGGGCGGCCAGCTCGAGCAGGCGATTCGCGCGACGATCCCGCTCGGACGCCTGACCGAGGGCAGCGACGTCGCCGCCGCGGCCACCTACTTGGTCTCCGACGAGGCGGTCTTCGTCACCGGTGTGGTCCTGCCGGTCGACGGTGGGCGGATGCTGGCCTGAGCGGCCGCGGCCGCCGCCCGACTGCGTCTACCCGCAGCCCGTGTTGAACCCGCAGCTCCCGCAGGTGTAACAGGAGCCGGTGCGCTGCATCATGCCGCCACACTGGCTGCACGCCGGACCGAGGTCTAGGCCTGAGATGCGCGCGGGGAGCACGGGGGGCGTGTCCGTCAGCGCTGAGCTCGCGGGCGCTCCGGCACCCTGCTGTGCCTTGGTCGACTGACCGTTGCCACCGTTGCCCGAGCTCGTTGGACCGCCGGCCTCGCCAGCATCGCCGGCGCCCTCGGGCTCCGACGGACCCGCGGTGTCACCCAGCAGCGAGCTAGCCGCGTCCTGAGCGGCCTGGCGGGCGCGGACCTCCGGGGTCATGATCCCCAGCTCCTCCTGCGTGTCGGTGTCCAGGAAGCGCGAGGCCAGCCAGCGCATGATGTAGTCGGGCATCGACTTGGCGAACGGGATCTCGGGGTTCTGCGTGATCCCCTCGGGCTCGAAGCGCATGTAGGAGAACTTCTGCACCAGCGTCTCGAGCGGCACGCCGTACTGCAGCGCGATCGAGATCGCGGTCGCGAAGGAGTTCATCATCCCCCGCAGCGTCGAGCCTTCCTTGCCGATGTCGGTGAGGAAGATCTCTCCGATCGTGCCGTCCTCGTACATGCCGGCCGTGATGTAGCCCTCGTGACCGCCGATCGAGAACTTGTGCGTGATCGACTGACGCTCGCGCGGCATCCGCTTGCGCTTCGGTCCCACCTCGGCGAGCGCCGCGGCGACCGCCGCGTCGACGTCCACCGGCGACGGCGCGCCCTGTTGGGCATCGGTACGCAGCGCCTGGGCCGTCTTTGAGCCGTCGCGATAGATCGCGAGTGCCTTCACGCCGCAGCGCCAGGCGAAGCGGTAGGCATCCGCGATGTCCTCGACCGCGGCTGTCTGGGGGAGGTTCACCGTCTTACTCAAGGCACCTGAGATGAATGGCTGGATTGCGCCCATCATGCGGATGTGGCCGGTATGGGAGATCGCCCGCTCACCGACCGCGACGTCGAACACCGGCAGGTGGTCGTCGGCGAGCCCCGGCGCGCCGATGATCGTCCCCTGCTCGTTGATGTATGCCTCGATCTGCTCGACCTGTTCGTCGGCGTAGCCCAGCGTCTGAAGCGCCAGCGGCACCGTCCGGTTGACGATCGTCATCTGACCGCCGCCGACGAGCTCCTTGAACTTCACCAGCGAGAAGTCGGGCTCCAGCCCGGTCGTGTCACAGTCCATCAGGAAGGAGATCGTCCCGGTGGGGGCGAGCACGGTTGCCTGCGCGTTGCGGTAGCCATGACGCTCGCCCTCCTCGACGACCTCGTCCCATGTGCTGCGCGCAGCGCTCAGCAGCCGTTCATCGGTGCACGCCTCGTCCGGCAGCGCATAGGCGGAGTCGCGGTGCATCCGCATGACGGCGTTGTGGGGCTCGCGGTTGTCGGCGTAGCGGTCATACGGACCCATCGCTTGCGCGATCCGCGCGGAGCCGAGATAGGCCCTGCCGGTCATCAGCGCGGTGATCGACGCTGCCGTGGCGCGACCGTCATCGGAGTCATAGGGCTGACCGTTTGACATCAGGTAGGCGCCGAGGTTCGCGTAGCCGAGGCCGAGCTGGCGAAACGCGTTGGCGTTACGCGTGATCTCCTCCGTCGGGTAGCTCGAGGCGCCGACGATGATCTCCTGAGCGAGGAAGACGGTGTCGACCGTGTGCTCGAAAGCCTCCACATCGAAGCTCCCGTCGGAGCGACGGAACTTCATCAGGTTGATCGAGGCGAGGTTGCAGGCCGAATCGTCGACGTGCATGTACTCCGAGCAGTTGGCGACGACAACGCCGTCGACGATGTAGGAGTGATGCAGCGGCTCGGTGAGGTTGTAGACAGCCTCCTGACCATCGTCCTCACGCGCGACGAGCGTCGTACCCGGCTTGGTCTGATACAGCGCGCACTCACGCACGATCGCCTCGACGGCGGCCTGCTTGCGTGGTGTGGAAAAGCCGATCGTCTCGGCGAAGCGCGACAAATCGCTCCCGGTGATGCGCAGGTCGAATCCCTGACGAGACGCGTACTCGACGGTCGTGCCGTCCGTACGCGTATAGGAGAAGGACGCATCGCGGCTCTCGGCGATGCGATAGATGCGCCCGCGGATTCCCGCTGCCGAGAGCAGCTTCTGCGCGTCCTTCAAGAGAGCTTCGCTGCGGCTGCCGAGACCGACGTAGCGGTGCGCCTTGCCGCCGCTCTCAACCCGCGAGACGCATCCGTCGGCGCCGAAGAGTCCCCGCAGGAAGGCGGCCTGCACCTCGGTGGGAGCCGCAAAGATCGCACGTGGAACGCGCTTCTCGTGTGCACGCGCCGAGGTCACGCCCAGTCCGCGAAATAGCTGGCGAACAGCCTCGCTTCCGGCGCGCAGCTGCACCGTTCCGTTGCCCATCTGCTGGCGTGAGATACCGCCGACGAGCTCGCCGAGCAAACCCTCATGCGCGTCCGCCAAGCCGTCATCGAGGTCGTCTCCGGCGTAGACCCACTGGGTCTGACTGTCGGTGAGGCATCCATCCCCGATCAGATGTCCGGTGAGTTCTCCGAGCCCTTCGCTCCAGCGCTCGGGTAGCTTCTGATTAGTGACCGTGCTGCCACGGGCGAACGACTTCGCGAGCGCCGAGATCTTCACAGGCAGCGCCCAGCTGGCGCCCGAGGCAGGGGTCAGAGAATCGTTGAGCAACACGCGATCGGTGCCCGCCAACTCCTCCGCGGGCACGTATCCACGGTTCAACGTCCATACGCGATGATTGGGAGTGCAGCGCAGTTCGCGGCCGTCGGCGAAGCGCAGCCGCACGATCGGCTTGACGCCGTTGCGCATGAACGCAACAGGTCGTGTCGCGACGACTCCGGCCCCGGGATCCTCCGCGGTAGCGCGATGGGTGTAGACGCGGACATCCTCGCCGGTCTCGCCGCGGGAGACGAGCTCATCGATGCTCAGCAGGCCGAGCGTAGTGTGCACGCGTGCATCCGCCGGGAAGCACGGATTAGACGCATTGATGCGCCCCGAGTTGGGGCAGGTGTGCCACTGGTTGATCGTCGTGTCGTACTGCACGCCCGGGTCGGCGCAGCGCCACGCGGCCTCGGCGATCTCGCGCATCAGCTCGCGCGCTTGCACCGGGTCTCCGATCGGCTCGCCGGTGCTGCGGGCGATCAGACGCCACTCGCCGCCCTCTTCGACGGCACGCATGAACTCGTCGGTCACGCGCACGGAGTTGTTGGCATTCTGGTACTGGATCGACTTGAAGCCGTCGCCATCGATCGACATGTCGAAGCCGGCGTCGCGCAGCGCAGCTGCCTTGTCCTCCTCGCGCGCCTTGCACCAGATGAAGTCGCGGATGTCGGGATGATCGACGTCGAGCACGACCATCTTGGCGGCGCGACGAGTGCCCCCGCCCGACTTGATGCTCCCCGCCCAGGCGTCGGCGCCGCGCATGAAGGACACGGGGCCCGAGGCCATGCCGCCCTTGCTGAGCGGCTCCATCGACCCGCGAATCTTCGACAGGTTGATGCCCGAGCCAGAGCCCCCGCGGAAGATGATTCCCTCCTTGGTGTTCCACTCGAGGATCGACTCCATCTCGTCCTCGACGGAGAGGATGAAGCAGGCCGACATCTGGCAGCGCGCGTCGCCCTCGGGGTGCCAACCGCAGTTGAACCACACCGGTGAGTTGAACGCGGCCATCTGGTAGAGCAGGATGTGCGTCAGCTCGGCCTCGAAGCTCTCGGCGTCCGCGGGCGCGGCGAAGTAGCCACGGTCCATCCCCCAGCTTGCGATCGTGCCGGCGACCCGGCCGATCATCTGCTTGACGGACCGCTCACGCTCCGGTGAGGAAGGCTGGCCGCGGAAGTACTTCTGGGCGACGATGTTGGTCGCGTTTTGCGACCAGCTCACCGGGAACTCGACCTCGCGCTGCTCGAAGGCGATCTTGTCGCCGTGGCCGATGCGCGCGTCCCGCGTCTCCCACTTGATCGTCTCGAACGGATGCACACCCGGCGTGGTGAATCGCCTGGCGATCCGAAGCCCCTCTGCGGGGTTGGTCTCGACGGTGGTTGGGAAGCTCTGCGGGTGCTCGCTCATGGCTACGCTCTCCTAGGGCCGGCTCGGACTCAGATCTCCGCCCCGGGGCATTGACCTGCAGCGAGGTGGGTCGATCAGCTTGGCGCGCCGATCGGACGGAACCTTGCCCGTCCCGACGACAGTCCCGAGCGGTCCGACAGCAGCATTCTGGCGTCCGGCGGAGGAGGTCCTTGTGACACTCCAATTGTAGTCGCTGAGCGTCCACGGTCAGCACCGAAAACGCCGCAAACAGGGTGCAATCGGCGCTCGGTCGCGGCCGGCGAAACAGGCCTCTGCGCCCCCGCTCGCGCGACCGGCGAAACGGGGCGCCAGCCCCCGCTCAGCGTCCCCCCAAGCGCACCCAATCGCCGAAGTCCGCGAACGCTCCCGACGCGCGGAACCCGGCCTCCGACCACGCGTGACGGACGGGTGTCAGCCAGCGCGACCCCCACCCCAGGCGCCCGAACAGCAACCATCCCAAACCCAGCAGTGCGAGGACCGCGGCGAGCCCCCCGAGCAGCAGCAGCGCCGCCGGCGTCGAGGTCGATCTCGCGGGATGTGCCGGCACCGGGGGGATGCCCTTGTCGATGCCGTTGCGCAGGCCGGGGCCGAGTGGCGGCGCTGGCGTGGCCGGCGCCGGCTTGGACGAATGCGCCGCAGACGGACTCCCAGCCGCGGGCGTTGATGATCCGCCGGCGGGTGGGGTCGAAGCAGGCGCCCCGTGACCGGACGTCCGCGAGCAGTCGCCCCGCGCCTGGGCCGCCAGCGCGGCGTCGATCGCCGCAAGGAAGTCGGGGGCGTACTGCTGGAGGTCGTTGGGGATCTGGCCGCGCGCCTGCTTGAGCGCGGCCGGAGAGAACGCGCACGGCGTGAGCGTGCCCTGGTTGTGGATGTAGTTCTGGAAGATCGACTGGAAGTTGTCCGCGCGCGCGAGCCCTGCGAACGCCAGTCCTGCGAGGGCGCCCGCGAGCGAGAGCGTTACAAGCAGCCGCCTCCCCGTTCGCATCGGTGCCATGGCAGCGCATGCTAGCTTCACCGATACCCGCCCATGCCCGTCTCGGACCCGTCATCGCCGCGGGCCGCCGGATGGAGCGAGGCCGTGGAGTCGCCTCCGCGCCGGGCGCGCGCACAGCTGCCCCGCTCGAGCGTGGGCCGTGGCGGCGTTCCCCTCCTCGTCCTGCTTGCCGCGATCGCCTTTGCCGCGTTCGCCCACGGCGCCACCGCGCCCAGCGACGAGGGGCCGCTGCAGGCCGGACTGGCTGCCGCCGCGGCCGGGCTCGCCGCGAGCGTGCTGATCGGCCGCGGGCTCGTCCCGCGTGCCGCCCCGCTCGCCTGGGCGGGAATCGCTGCGCTCACCGGCTTCGCCGTCTGGTCGGGGATCTCGCTCGCCTGGAGCGTCGCTCCGGACCGCACCTGGATCGAGCTCAACCGAGCGCTCGAGTACCTGCTCGTGTTGATGCTCGGCGTCGTTGCGGGCAGCGCCTCTCCGCGTGCCGCCGCGCGACTCGCCGTCGGCTACCTCGGGATTGCGTTGGCAGTCGCGCTCTACGCGCTGGGTGGAAAGGTGGCCCCTGGCCTTCATGTCAGCGGGCTGTTCACGCTCGATCACACCGCGAACGTTGCGCGCTTGCAGGCTCCGCTCGACTACTGGAACGCGCTCGCGCTGACGTGCGCGCTGGCCGCGCCGATCGCGCTGCGGCTTGCAGCCGATCCGGCGTTGCTTCGGCGGCGGCGGGCGGCCGCGCTGAGCGCGCTCGCGCTGCTGATCGTATGTGGCGCACAGACCTACTCGCGCGGAGGGGCGCTGGCGCTGGTGGTCGGAGTTGTGGTGAGCGCCCGACTCGGCGGACTCGGGGCGCGTTCACTCGGGCTGCTGATGCTTGCGCTGCTGGCGAGCGTGCTGCCACTGCTCGACGCCTTCGCCAACCCGCATCTGGTCAACAACAACGTGGCGCTCGGCCTGCGCGAAGGCGATGGCGCGGTCTTCGGCGTAATCCTGGCGCTATCGCTGGGAACGCTCTATGCCGTTGCGCGGATCGTCATCTCGCGCGAGTCCGATCGACCTCCGAGCCCTGATCGCGCTCGCGGGCGTCGCCGCCTTGCGCTCGCCGTTGCCAGCGGCCTCGTCGTCGTCGCGGTCGGCGCGAGCGCGGCGTCGTCGCGCGGACTCGGCGGGACGATTTCCCACCAGTGGCACCAGTTCACCACCGTCCAGGGGGGCCAGGCCGGCAATCCGGCACAGCTCATCTCGGCGAGCTCCAACAACCGCTGGGTCTGGTGGAAGGAAGCAGTCGGCGCATGGTCCGCCCACCCCCTGGATGGCTGGGGCGCGGGTTCGTTCCCGGTCACGCACCTGCTCTACCGCCACGATCAGCTCGAGGTGCTCCAGCCCCACAGCGTTCCGCTCCAGTTCCTCGCCGAGACAGGCATCGTCGGGGCCCTGCTCGCTCTCGGAGGGCTCGGCGCGCTGCTGGTCGCCGCCGCCCGTGAGGTCCGCAGACGGCCGCTGGGGAGCGCCGAGCGTGGTCTCGCCGCCGCGCTCTTCGCCGGCGCGATCCTCTGGCTCGTGCACGGTCTCTACGACTGGGACTGGGACATCCCCGGCGTCAGCGTGCCCGCGTTCGCGGCCCTTGGCGTGCTGATCGCGCGACCCGGGTCACGGCCCGCCGGCGAGCGTTCCCACGCTTTCGCGGTGACGGCGCTCGCGGCCGTCTGGCTCACGCTGCTGGTGTTCGCGGTCTCTGCGCTGGTTCCCGCGGTGGCGCAGACGAAGGCACAGAACGCTGTCGCCGACCTCCCGCTCGCGCCGACCTCCGCGCAGCTGCACAGCGCCGCCGCCGAGGCGGACCTCGCCGCCACGCTCAATCCTCTCTCGGCCGACGGCCTGCGCGCCGAGGCGACGATCGACGAGCGCCGAGGTGACCAGCTCAAGGCGCGCTCGCTACTGCTGCAGGCGGTCGCGCGGGAGCCCTACAGCGAGGCCGCTTGGATCGAGCTGGCTCGCATCGAGCTCACGCGGCTCGACCTGCGCAACTCGCGCATCGTCGCCGCGCGGGCGCTCGCGCTCGATCCGCGCAACGGGCTGGCGCGGCTGCTCGCCGCGGCGATCGAGTACGAGGCCGCCCCGGCCGGTCTGTCTGCGACTGCGACGGGCACGCCGCTGCCGGGTGCCCAAAATCGCTCTCCGGGGGCTACGGCGCCACGTTGATGCTGAGGTCGCCGAGCACCACCAACACGATCACGCCGACCGCGATCAACAGCAGCAACGTTCCGACGATCCATTCGGCGGGCAGCCAGCGCGAGTGCTTGGGTCGCGCCGGAATCCCCTGCTCGTAGACGATCTTGCGGGTCGCGGGCCGGCTCCGCGTGCGGCTGGCGGCCACCTCACGCAGTCGTGTCTCGCGTTCGGAGACCGGATAGGCCCGCCGGCGTTGCGCGCGCTCACGCACGCGGGCAGCCTGGGTGGCGGACTGCGTTGGCAGGGCGAGCGCGCCCGGGCTGGTCTCGCCCTCCGGGTCGGCCGGCGCAGTCGACGCGACCTGCGCGCGCTCCTCAGCAGCGCTGCGCAGCCGCTCGAGTTCGATCAGTTGACGCTCCAGCGCGGCGCGCTCCTGACTATCGCGGGCGGCCTGCCTCGCCGCCTCGTCGCGCGCCTGCTCGAGCTCCGCCATACGGGCGGCAAGCGCCTCGCGTGTGCTGCGCTCCTCGACCACGGCCCGCTCGAGCGCGCCATGTGAGCGGCGCAGGTCCTCGAGCTCCGCCAGCAGTCCAGCTCGTTCGCTTGTGAGGTGCTCGGCCACATCGTCGTCCTGCACGTGTTCGGCAAGAAGGACCTCGAGGCGCATGATCGCGTCGGCTCGCTCCGCCGCGGTGCGCTCCGCCTCGTCGCGCTGGCGGGCTGCCTCGAGCGCCTCGTCGCGGGCCTGCTGCGCCTCGGCAGCGGCGCGCTCCACCTGCGAAGCGGCGCGCTCGACCTCTTCGCGGGTCTGATCGAGGGCGGCGGCCTGCTCCCGGACGCTGCGCTCGAGCTCGTCGTGACGAGCGAGTTGGCGTTCGAGTTCGCGCAGCCGATCGTCCTGCTCGTCGCGTGCCGCACCCGTTGCCGTCAGCTCAGCCTCCAGCGCGGCGACAAGTGCGGCGTGCTCGTCGCGCGCGGCCACCGCTTCGGTCAGATCAGCCTCGAGCGCCGTAACGACCTCGTCGCCGGCAGCCCCCTGCTGCTCGGACGCCTGCGCCTGGGCCCGCAGGCGTGTGACGGCCTCGCGCGCGTGCTCGAGCGCTGCCGCCGTCTCGGCCGCCTCTCGGCGGGCGTCCTGGAGCTCGGCCTCCAGCTCCCCGGCGCGTTCCGCGTCGGTGCGCGCCGCTTCCAGCTCTGCTGTCGCAAGCGCGATGGTCGCCTTGCGCTCCTCGAGCGCCGCAGCCGCGCGCTCGCTCTGCTCGTGCGCCATTATCAGATCGTGTTCCAGTCGCGAGCGCTCACGCAGTAGCTCTTGGGCCATTCGCTCTGCCGCCTCGCGGGCTTCCGCCCGCGTCTCGAGCTCCAGCTGAAGGCGATCTGCTCGCTCGCGCAGCGCCGCCAGCTCGCCCTCTGAGGCCTTCACGGCCTCGCGCGCGGGCCGAGTTTCCTGATGGGCTGCTGACAGCTCACCCGTGAGCTCGCCCTCTACCTCGCTGCGCCGCTCTTGGAGTTGCGCCGCGAGCCGGTTACGTTCAGCCTCGAGGGCGTTGTGACGTTCCTCGGTGTCGCTGTGCAGGGCCTCGACCTCACCGATTGTGACCTGCGCCGCCGAGAGCTCTGCGCGCGTCTCCTGCAGCTCGGCCGCGCGCGCGCGCTCCGTCTCGAGCTCGGCTTGCTGCCTGGCTACGCGAGCCTCGAGTTCGCTTCGCTCGGAATCGAGCTGCGACGCTAGGCGGTCGCGCTCCGTCTCGACCGTGGCGCGCTCGGCCTCGCGAGCCTCGAGCTGCTGCGCCAGCTCGGCAGCCTGCCCGTGCGCCCCCTCGACGTCTGCCTGCGCGGTCGAAAGTTCCACCTGCGCTGCCGAGACCTCCTCACGTGCCGCGGCGAGCTCGTCACGCTGGGCCGCGAGCCGCGCCTCGAGCTCGACCCGGACGGCGTCCGCCGCCTCGGAACGGGCAAGCGCGTCAGCTCGCTCGGCCTCCAGATCCTCAACGCGCGCCTCAGCCTCGGTGGAGCGCGCCTGGAGCGCGTCGCGCGCGTCGCGTCCCTCCTCGAGCTCGCGCTCGAGCTCGTCGATCCGGCGGCTGAGCGTGGCCGCCTCTGCTGCAGCCGCTGTACGGCGCTCCTCTCGTGCCTGCAGCTCGGCCTGAAGCTCGGCCACGCGCTCTCCCGCGGTGGCGTCGACGCCCTCGAGCTCGGTGACCCGCGCTGAAGCTACGGCCAGCGACTCCTCGAGTGAGGCGCGCTCGCGCTCGAGCTCGGCCACCCTTGCCGACAGCTCGGTCTCGCGCTCGCCCTGCTCGCCCACCTGCCGCTCGAGCTCAGCTCGGTCGATCGTCGATCGCTCTTGCGCCGCCTCGAGCTCAACCCGCGAGACCTCGGACGATTCCAGTTGTGCGGCCAGCTCTGTCCGCGCGACCTCCGCCACCTCCGCACGCTCGGCCGCGGCGAGCACGTCCGCCTGGGCGGCGGCGACCTGCTGCTGGGTCTCGGTGGCCTGCCGGGAGCCGCGCTCCAGCTCGCGCTCCAGCGTATCGATGCGCCGCGCCGCCTCCACGCTCTGCGCGTCCAGCGCCTCGGCGCGACTGGTCGTGGACAGGCGTTCGGCCTCGAGTGTCTCCAGCCGCGTGCTCGCGCGGTTGAGATCGTGCTCGAGCGCGGTTGCGCGATCGCTCGCCGACTGGTGATCGGCGCGCAAACGGCTGATCGTCTCGGCGTTCTCCTGGGCGCGTTCGCGGGCCTCCTCACGCTCACGCTCGGCCTCCGCTCGGGCCGCCAGCAGCGGCTCGCGTGTGGCTTCGATCTCTCGCTGAAGCACCTCCGTCCGGTTCTCAGCTTCCTGGCGGGCACGGTCGATCGCCTCGAGGCGATCGTTGGCGCCCGTGAACTCCTCCCGGACCGCATTGAGCTCTTGGACGGCGTCCTCGCGGGCGCGCTGCGCCCCCGTGAGCCCCTCCCGGGCCGCATTGAGCTCTTGGACGGCGAGCTCGCGGGCGCGCTGCGCCTCGGCGACTTCTGCGCGAGCGGCGTCGCGCGCCTCGAAGGCCTCAGCCGCACTCGCGCGCAGCTCGGCCAGCTCGAACTCGGCCGCGCGGACATCCTGAGCGGCGGTTTCGCGCTCTTGCACCGCGGAGGCAAGCTCTGCTTTGAACTGCTCGAGTCGGGCCGCGGTGTCCGTCGCGGACGCCTGCGCCGCCAACCGTGCCGACTCGAGCTGGGCGCCGAGCCGATCGCGTTCCGTCGTTGCTTGCGCAAGCGCGGCGCGCGCCTCCTCCAGCTGATTTCCGATCGCGGTCCGGGCCTCGGTGACACTGGAGCTTGCCTCGGCCAGCTCCTGTTCCAGAGCCCGTCGGCTCGCTGCCGCCGCAGATTGGGCTTCGGCGACCGCGCGCTCGGCCGCGAGCTTCGCTTCGCTGGCGTCGGCCCGCGCCTCGGCGACCCCTTGCTCCGCAACGACCCGCGCTGCGTCAGCAGCAGCGCGCGCCTCGGCCACCTCGCGCTCGGCAGCGTCGCGCGCCTCCGTGGCCGCCGCATGCGCTTCGGCCAGCTCGCGCTCTGCGGCGGCGTGCGCCTCCGTGGCCGCCGCATGCGCTTCGGCCAGCTCGCGCTCTGCGGCGGCGTGCGCCTGCTCCTGCGCGCCGGCCGCCAGCGTCTCGGCTGCTCGTGCGCGCTTGCGCACCGTCTCAGCCTCAGCCGTGGCGTGGGAGAGCTGCTCGCGAAGTGTCGCTGCCTCGCGCTCGGCCTCCTCGAGCAATCGCGCGCGCTCTGCCTGTGCCCCGGTGAGCTCGGCCTCAGAGCGCGACACCCGCGATCCGAGCACCTCAACCTGGTCGGACAGCTCGGCGATGCGCGCCGCACCTTCGCTGCGCTCGCGCTCGAGCTCTGAGGCCAGCAGCGTGCTCTCGGAGCGAACGCGATCCAGCGCCTCCTCGCCCGTCGCGGCCTGGCGTCCGAGCTCAGTCAGCTCGCTGGTCAGCTGCGCGGCGCGCGCACGCGCCGCCTCGAGCTCGCGCTCACGCGAGGCGACCTCGGCCTCTAGGCGGACGGCATCGCCCGCCGTGCCCCCGGCGAGCTCGCGCGCGGTGGCGTGCGCGCGAACGAGCTCGTCCACGCGCCCCTCGAGCGCGGTCGCGCGCGCCTCGGCGTCCGCCGCAAGCTGCTCGGCTTCAGCGGCACGCTGCTCGGCGGCCAAGCCCCGCTGCTCGGCGCTATCGGCTGACGCGCGCGCCGCTTCGGCGGTGGACTGCGCGTGCTGCTCGCGTTCCTGCGCCGCCGCTTCGCGGGCGAGAACCTGCTCGCGCGAACGCTCGGCGCTCTCCCCCCGCTGTGCCGCATCCAGCGCGCGCTCCTCCGCTACCCGCCGCGCCTCCACGGCAGCCAGCGCACGCGCCTCGGCCGCGTCGGCGGCAGCGCGAGCGGTCTCGGCCTCGCTGCGGGCGGCGGCGAGCGCGTCGGCCTGAGCGCTCAGCTCCTCGGCGGCGCGCAGCCGCGCTGCCTCCGCCTGGGCGGCCGCGCCTTCGGCAGCGGCGATGGCACGGGAGCCCTCGTCTGTCGCCTGATCGACCGCGGCGCGCGCCTCGCGCTCGCGCTCGAGCTGGAGGTCGAGCTGCTCGCGCGCACGCGTTACCTCCTCGCGTGCGTCCTGCGCCTCACGCTCGGCGGCGGCGCGGGCGCGCGCGGCATCGCCGGCGCGCTGCATCATCTCTGCCAGTCCCGCGCGGTCGCGCTCGGCGGCGGCCTCGCTCTCGTCTCGGGCGCGCTCGGCGGCGGCCGCCGCGGCTTTGGCGTCGGCGAGCGCGCCGAGCGCCTCCTCGGCACGCCGCTCGGCGGTGTTGCGCGCCCGCTGTTCCTCCGCAAGCCGGGCCTCCAGCTCGCGCATCGCGACACGACGCTGTCGGGTTGGAGGCTCGGCCGCAGCGCGTGGCCGCGACACTGAAGGCGGCACCGGTGCGGCGACTGGGGCGTCGCCACGCCGGCGCGAGGCGCGCAGGTGCAGCTCCCGGGGGCGCGGAAGATCGACCAGCGTGCCCGGTCCGGCCTGCAGCGCGAAGGCGAGCCGGCGAGCGCCGAGCGCGTCGGCCGGGACCGAGAAAGCGCCGCGCCAGATCGGCGCATCGGGTCCGGCCTCGGGCGTGCCGTGGCGGTCGGGCAGCGCCGACAGCCGCCGTGTTCGCCGCCCGTCGTCGATGATCAGCTCCGGGGACGCGAGCGGTTCGTCGTCATCGGCGAGCCAACGTCCGGCCACGCGCAGCAGCGACAGTCCGCCACCGGCCGGGACGTGCTCGAAGGCGTCGAGCTCGAAGGCTGCGCGCGCGGGCGTCACCGCGCGCTGGCGCGGCGTCGGCGGAGCGGCGCGCGGAGATAGTCCCTGCTCATCGCCGCGATTGTACGTCTGCTAAGACCGCCGGCCATGAACGCGAGCCTATTCTCAGCCGGGATCTGAGGCCGATGAAGCTCCTGGTCAGCGGCGGAGCCGGCTATATCGGCAGCGTCGTGTCCGCGCGCTTGCTGGCCGACGGGCACGAGGTCGTGATCCTCGACTCGCTCGCGCGCGGCCATCGGGAGGCCATCCCGCAAGGGGCCACGCTCGTCGAAACCGACTTGCTCGATGCCCCGCGGATCGCCGACACCCTCGATCGCGCAGGCTTCGACGCCGTGCTGCACTTCGCCGCGCTGGCGCTGGTGGCCGAATCGGTGCGCCACCCCGAGCGCTACTGGCGCCACAACGTCGGCGGCACGCTGAACCTGCTCGACGCGATGCGCTCCGCCGGCGTCGCGAAGCTCGTCTTCTCCTCCACCTGTGCCGTCTACGGCGTGCCCGAGCGAGTGCCGATGGACGAGCAGCTGCCCACCCGCCCGGAGTCTCCCTACGGCACCAGCAAGCTCGCGGTCGACACGATGATCGCCGACCACTGCGCGGCTCAGGGGCTCGGCGCGGTCTCGCTGCGCTACTTCAACGTGGCGGGGGCCAGCGGCGCGCTCGGCGAGCACCACGAGCCCGAGACCCACCTGATCCCGCTCGTGCTCGCCGCCGCCGCGGGGCAGCGCTCCCAAGTGAAGGTCAACGGCATCGACTACCCCACCGAGGATGGCACCGCGGTGCGCGACTACATTCACGTCGAGGACCTCGCTGACGCTCACGTACTGGCGCTCGAGGGGGCGAGGGCGGGCGAGCACCGGATCTTCAACCTCGGCAACGGCAACGGCTTCTCCGTGCGCGAGGTGATCGAGGTCGCGCGCGCGGTCACGGGGCGCCGGATCGAGGCGGTGGACGCCCCGCGGCGCGCCGGCGACCCACCGATGCTCGTGGCGTCGAGCGAGAAGATCGCCCGCGAGCTGGGTTGGCACGCGCGCAAGCCAGAGCTCGAGCAGATCATCGCCGACGCCTGGGCCTGGCATCAGGCGCACCCGCACGGCTACGACAGCTAGGGAGCGAGCAGGTCCACGAGCGCCGCGACGGCGCTGTCGAGCAGGGCTGCGGGGTCCAATTCGGCGTCGAGCACGCGGATGCGCTCGGGCTCGGCTCTCGCAAGCTCGTCGTAGGCAGCGGCCACCGCCTGGAAGAAGTTCTCCCCCGCCCCCTCGAGCCGATCCACCGGTCCCCCGCGGCAGGCCTGACGCGAGCGCCCGAGCGCAGGGTCGATGCGCAGCAGCAGCGTGCGATCGGCCCGCATTGAAGCGGTGGCGAAGCGGTTCAGCTCGGCGATCGCAGCGACGCCGAGACCCCGGCCCGCGCCCTGGTAGGCGAGCGAGGAGTCGATGAAGCGGTCGAGCAGGACCCAGCGACCGGCGGCCAGCAGCGGCTCGAGGCGCTCTTCGACGAGCTGGGCGCGAGCGGCGGCGTAGAGCAGGGCCTCGGCGCGCGCGCCGATGCGCAGCGCGGGGTCGGCCACGAGCGCGCGCACGCGCTCGGCGGCCTCGACCCCGCCGGGCTCGCGCAGCAGCTCGGGCGCGACGCCGTGCTCGCGCAGACGCGCCGCGAGCGCGATCGCCAGCGTGCTCTTGCCCGCGCCGTCGATGCCCTCGATCGTGATCAGGCGGCCCCGGGTCAAAGCGCTCTCGACCCTACCGCGAGCGGCTGGAGTGGCTCGCGTACGATCGCCTTCTTCTTCAATGAACGAGACCGTCACCCTCCCCGGCACCGAGAGCCATCCCCACGCGCGCGCCGTGCTCGGCGCCGCGCTGCCGCCCGGCGGGAGCCCCTCCCACGCCTACCTGTTCTGCGGCCCGGCGGGATCTGGCAAGCGCACCGCGGCGCGAGCGTTTGCCGGGGCGCTGCTGGCCGACGGGGCCCCGGACCCCGCCTCGGTGCTGGCCCGCGTGCAGCGCGGCTCCCATCCCGACCTCACCTGGGTGGTGCCCTCCGGCGCGCACGACCTGCTGACCGGCGACATCGCCGAGCCGGTCGTGGCCGCGGCCCCGCATACGCCGTTTGAGGCGCGCCGGCGGGTGTTCGTGATCGAGCGCGCGGACACGATGAACGAGGAGGCCGCGAACCGGCTGCTCAAGACGCTCGAGGAGCCTCCGCGTCACGCCCACCTGGTGCTGCTGACCGAGCGCCCCGGGGACGTCCGGCCGACGATCGCCTCGCGCTGCCAGGCCGTGCGCTTCGACCCACGTCCGGCGCAGGAGATCGCCGCCCGGCTGGAGCGCGACGGCGTCGACGCGGAGCTGGCGGCCGCGTGCGCCGCGCTGGCCCTGGGCGACCTGCAACGCGCGCGGCGGCTGGCCGCGCCGGCGGGTGTCCGACTGCGCGCGCTCGCCGAGCGCTTCGCGCGCGCGCCGCTGGCGGGCAGCGTCGACGAGCGTCCCTGGCGCGAGCTGCTCGAGCTGGCGCGGATGGCCGGTGAGCCCGCGGTCGCCGAGCTCGAGCGCGGCCGCGACGACGCGCTCGAGCTGGTCGCTCGCCGCGATCGCCGCCGGCTCGAGACCGAGCACGGAGAGCGCGTGCGGCGTGCGCGGCGGCGCGCGCAGACCGAGACGCTGGACCTCGCACTTGCGCTGATCGCGCTGTGGTATCGCGACCTCGGCTGCATCGCGTTCGGCGCCCCCGAGCTCGTCGCCCACGCGGACCGTCGCGCAGAGCTGCAGGCAGACGCGGCGGACCGCGACGGGCGGGTGGCGCGGCGCGCCGTCGAGCTCGTCGAGGAGACGCGCCGGCGCCTCTCGGTCAACGTCACCGAGGAGCTCGCGTGCGAAGCGCTGGCCTTCCGTCTCGAGGAGCTCTGGAGCTCGTGACGCAGGCAGCCGGCGTTGATCGGCTCGACCGGCGCGGGATGACGGTGCTCTCGCTCGGGCACCTGATGGCCGACTCCTGCCAGGGCGCGGTGCCGGCGCTGTTGCCGTTCCTCGTCTCTAGCCGCGGGTACTCGCTCGCGCAGGCCTCGGCGCTCGTGCTCGCGGCGACGGTGTCGAGCTCGGTCATCCAGCCGATCTTCGGACACCTCTCCGACCGCCGCGCGCGCTCCTGGCTGATGCCGCTGGGGATCGTCGCGGCAGGCGTGGGGATCGCGCTGACCGGCGTGATGCCCTCCTATCCGCTCACCTTTGCCGTGGTCGTGCTGTCGGGTCTGGGAGTGGCGGCGTTTCACCCCGAGGGCTCGCGCTCGGCGAGCTACGTGTCAGGGGCCCGCCGTGCCACCGGAATGAGCCTGTTCTCGGTCGGCGGCAACATCGGCTTCGCGGTGGGACCGGCGCTTGTCACGCCGCTGGTGCTCGTCTTCGGGCTGACCGGGACGCTGGCGCTGGCGGTCCTTCCCGCCGCGATGGGGCTCGTCGTCTGGCGCGAGCTCGCGCGGCTGGGGAGCTTTCGTCCCGAAGCGCTGTCGGCGCGGGCCCGCGAGGATGCCGAGCCCGACCAGTGGGGTCCGTTTGCGCGACTGGCCGGCGCGGTGGCGTGTCGCTCGGTGCTCTACTTCGGCTTGCTCACATTCGTGCCGCTGTGGTTCGTGCGCGAGCTGCACACGAGCAAGACGATCGGCAACGCGGCGCTCACGGTGATGCTGATCAGCGGCGCGCTCGGGACGCTGGTCGGTGGGCGGCTGGCGGACCGGGTCGGCAGGCGCGTCGTCCTCCTTGGCTCGATGGCTTTGGCTGTGCCGCTCGTCGCCGGGTTTCTTGCCGCCGGTGTGGTGCCGGCGTTCGTGCTCGTCGGCCTCGCCGGGGGTGTGATCATCGCGACCTTCTCGGTCACCGTGGTGATGGGTCAGGAGCTGCTGCCGGGGCGCATCGGCGTGGCGTCGGGGGTGACTCTGGGTCTCTCGATCGGGGTCGGCGGCGTGGGCGCGTCTGTGCTCGGCGTGATCGCCGATCACGCGGGTCTGTCACTGGCGCTGCACCTGGTGCTGGTATTCGCCGCGCTCGCGGCGCTGCTGACGCTCAGCCTGCCCGTGGAGCCCAGGCGGAGGGTGGGGCGCGACGCCGCCACTGTGGTGACTTGACGGCAATAGTTGTCGTCAAGTGACCACACCCCCCCGGCGGTGACCACACCCCCCCGGCGGTGACCCCACCCCCCCGGCGGTGACCACACCGCCCCAGCCCATCAGCTCGCGCTCGCGCTCGCGCGCCGGATCGCGGCGTCCATCGCATCCGCGGGTGCTTCGACGACGCGACCGTGGCCG
The DNA here is from genome assembly GCA_003244205.1 of Solirubrobacterales bacterium. GTDB lineage: Bacteria > Actinomycetota > Thermoleophilia > Solirubrobacterales > Solirubrobacteraceae > QHBW01. The sequence continues at coordinate 34,429 of QHBW01000075.1, forward strand.
GTCGCGAGCCGCGCCGGATCGAGCTCGCGCAGCCTCTTGGCGCTGGCGAGCGCGGTCGGGCGATGCCAGGTGGCCTTCATCGCGAGCCGGAAGATCCAGTTGGCCTTCGCGCAGGTCGCGACACCTCCCAGGGTGGTGAAGGCGTCGCCGCAGATCAGCGTGCCGTCGCGCGTGTCGAGGAAGGAGACGTGGCCGGGGGTGTGACCCGGGCTGGGGACGACCTCCAGCGATCCCACGCGATCGCCGGCCTGCACGGTCCGCGTCGGCTTCGTGGCCGCGCCGGGGTAGCCGCCGCGGAGCTCGTCCTCGGGCTCGTCGGGGTCGAGCGTCATGTCCTTGGCGAGCAGGCGGGCGTCGCGCGCGGAGATGATCACCTCGGCGTCGGGTAGCGCCGAGGCGAGCTCGTCGAGCGAGCCGATGTGGTCGCCATGGGCGTGGGTGAGCGCGATCCGCACGATCGGCGCGCCTCCCTTCGCGGCGGCGGCGAGGATCTTCTTCGCGCCGCGTGGGAGCGTGGTGTCGATCAGCGTGTAGCCATCCTCCTCGCGCACCAGGTACGCGTTGACGAAGCCGTACCGGGTGATGCGGATGAGATCGGACACTTGGCGGGGTCTCCTTCTTGAGCAGTTTCAACGGCACAGGGCCGGGACGGCCGACCACCCTACAATCGCGGCCAATGGCCGTCAGCGGCGTTCCGGTCCACGAGTGCATCGGCGTCGACCTCGGCGGCACGAAGCTCTCGGTCGGGCTGCTGCGTGACGGCGAGCTGGCCGAGCATCGCGAGCAGCCAACGGTGCTCGAGTCCACCGACGCGCTGCTGGAGCAGGTAATGCACGCGATCTCCTCGATGCGCGGCGAGCAGACCGAGGCCATCGGGCTGGGGATACCGTCGACGGTCGACTGGGCGACGGGGCGCGCGCGCGCGTCGGTCAACATCCCGCTCGTCGATGTGCCCGTGCGCGATCTGCTCTCCGAGCGCCTGGGACTGCCGGTCTTCGTCGACAACGACGCGACCTGCGCTGCGCTTGCCGAGGCCCACCACGGGGATGGGCCCGTGCCTGACTCGATGGTGATGTTCACCGTCGGGACCGGGGTGGGTGGCGGCATCATCATCGGGGGACGGCCGTTCCGCGGGGCCACCGGCGCTGCCGCGGAGATCGGCCACATGGTGATCGCCGCCGACGTCGTCGCAGACGGCCCGCCCAGGCGAGGCGGTGACCACTTCCCCAAGCCCGCTTCACTGGAATGGCTGGCGTCCGGGCGTGCGCTGGACCGCCTCGCCCGGCGCTCGGCGCAACGCAACCGCTCCTGGGAGCTCGGCCGCCGCGCGCGCGAGCGGGTGGTCGGTGGCCGCGACGTCGTCGAGGCGGCGCAGGCTGGCGACCCCGAGGCGCGACGACTGCTGGCTGTGCTCGGAGAGCGACTTGGGCTCGGCATCGCGACGGCGGTCAATTTCCTTGACCCCGAGGTGGTCGCGATCGGCGGGGGCGTCTCGACCGCCCGCGAGCTGCTGCTCGACCCCGCACGTGAAGTTGCGCAACGCTTCATCCTTCCTGGCGTGGGGACCAGTACGGAGATCCGGCTGGCGCGCTCGGGACCCGAGGCGGGGGTGCACGGCGCGGCGATGCTCGCTGCCCAGGAAGTCGGGCAGTCGGACACGGCGGGGGTGCGGGCGTGAGGCGCCGATGAAGATCGCTTGTGCTTTTGACCACGCCGGCGTCCCCCTGCGAGACGCCGTGCTCGGGGCCGTGCGCGCCGCCGGCCACGAGCCCCTCGACCTCGGCGTCAGCAGCCCCGACCCGGTCGACTACCCCGACATCGCGCTGCGCGTCACCGGCGAGGTGATCTCCGGAGCGGTGCAGCGCGGAGTCCTCTGCTGCGGCTCGGGCGCGGGCGTGTCGGTGGCGGCGTCCAAGGTCCCAGGGATCCGGGCCGCGACGGTGCACGACGAGTACTCGGCTCACCAGTGTGTCGAGCACGACGACGTCAACGTGCTCTGCATGGGAGCGCGCGTGATCGGCGCGGCGCTGGCGTCGGAGATCGTGGAGCGCTACGCGGGTGCGCACTACACGGGCGGCGAGCCTGGCAGCGAGCGCCATGCACGACGCCTGGCGAAGGTGCTGGAGATCGAGCGCGAGGCGCTCTCCGGGGGGCTGCCGCCCCCAGGCGACGGGTAGGAGCGCGGGCGGCGTGCGGATCGCCCAGCTCTCCGACATCCACGTCAACGACGGCCGCTACGAGCAGGCGCTGATCGACACCGCCGTTGACGAGGTCAACGCGGACGCACCGGACCTGGTGGTGATCGCGGGCGACCTGACGGCGAACGGATACCGCGAGGAATTCGAGTCCGCGCGCGAGCGGCTGGACCGACTGCGCTGCCCGGAGGTCGTGTACGTGCCCGGCAATCACGACGCGATGAGCGTCGGCTACCTGCACTTCGAGGACCTCTTCGGCCCGCGCGCGCATCGCCGCGTCATCGATGTCGCGGACACGGGCCGGGTCCAGGTGGTGTGCGTGGACTCTTCAAAGCCAGACATCGACGACGGCGAGGTCGGTCGCGAGCTCTACGGCTGGATCGCCGACGGCTTCAGCGGCGAGGCCGAGCTGCGCGTCTTCGTCATGCATCACCACCTCGTCGCGATCCCCGCGACCGGCCGGGATCGCAACCAGGTCTGGGACGCCGGCGATCTGCTCGAGCTGCTGCGCAGCCTGCGAGTCGACATCGTGCTCGGCGGCCACCGCCACGTGCCGCATGTCTGGCCGATCGGCGCGATGTTCCTCGTGCACTCGGGGACCGCCTCGACCCGGCGCGTGCGCGGCTACGCCCACCCCTCCTACAACATGGTCACGGTGACCGCCGATCTCCTGGAGGTGGAGATGCGCGTGCCTGGCGCCGAGCGCGAGCTGCTGGCGCGCTTCGCGCGCCCAGTCGGTCTGGCGGGGCAGTGGCGGCCGGTCGAGGCGGCGCGGCCGATGCGAGGGATGGGGTTGTGATCGGGGCTGAGACGCGCCGATCCGCAGCCTGCACCGCGGCAGGCCGGACCGCGGCCCGCGCCGCGCGCACCGGTCCGCGGCCTGGCCCGCCGCGGGGTATTGTGCGTGAGGATGCTGAGACCACGTCGCAACCTCGCGGCCCTGGCGCTGCTGCTCGTGGCGCTGACTCTCCCCGTCGCGGGCTGCGGCAGTAGCTCGAGCTCGAGCTCCTCGGGCTCGGCGTCGAGCACGCCAAACGTCGGGCACGTGCCGACGCTGAAGTTCGCTCTGCACGCCGGGCTCGCCTTCGGCGCCTTTCATCGCTACATCTACAAGCCCTTCAAGCAAGGCAGGCTGATCCGCGGCGGCCTGCTGCACCATAAGCTCGCGCTCGTAAAGGCGGGGCTCGCTGGCCTGTTCGCCTACCACGAGATCAAGCTCGCGATCATGGACGCGCGGGCGAGCCCGATCCTCTCCAAGTTGCTGACGCCGCTCGACGCGCTCGGGGCAAAGCTGTCGGCGCTCGGCACGAGCATCAAGGGCGGGCACGTCGACCCGGCCGCGGTCGCCTCGACGAACAGCGATGTCGGCAGCGTCTCGAGCCTCGCCCACGCGCATGGCGTCTCCGTTTCGGACCAGACCCCGAGCGCGGCCCAGCTCGCCTCGCCTTAGAGCAGCGCGGCGCTAGCCTTCCAATTTGGGCTGCGAGTTGCCCAATCGCGACCGGTGGGCCCAACCCGCCGGCGCAGGAGGGCAACCTGCCCACAATCGCCGACGTAGCTCAGCTGGTAGAGCACTTCACTCGTAATGAAGGGGTCCGCGGTTCGAGTCCGCGCGTCGGCTCTACAAGATCCCCCTGCATATGGACGATTTTCGCCCATCCTGAGGGACGCAGCTCAGAAGTGGTGGGGCAAGGGATGGGGCAATAGTCGCCACCGCGCCGCGTCGGCGGGGGGTGTGCGATGAGCGGCGACAAGGGTCCGTTCGCCGATGTCGGAGAGGGGCTGCGCAGGGGCGCCGCCGAGTCGGCGCTGACGAGCTTCGGCGGCGGCGGACCCGACCGCGGGCAGCGGTACGTGCTCGGGACGAACTTCCGCACCGCCCGTGATAACTGGCTCGCGGCGAGCGGGTGGCGCCGCCTGCGGTGGAGCTTCGAGGTGCTGAAGTGCGCGGTCCTGCTCCGCTCCCCGTGGCGGTTCGGGCTGTGGGTCTACTGGGGTCTGTCGGAGCCGGTCGGGCTGTTCGTGCGCCGCTACCGGCGGTGGCGCGCCGAGCGCGACGCGCACGCACTGACCGAAGGCGACGGAGGCGAGCGATGAGGCGCGACACAGAGGCCGCCACCCTCCGCGTCGCCGAGGCGCTCGCGTGGCGTCGCTGGATCGGGCCGGGGAGTTCGATCGCCTTCCTACTGGCGTACGCGCTGATCCCGGTCGCCGGGGTCGCCTCGATCGCGTTCGTCGGCTGCCTGGCCGAGGTGGCGCTGTACGCGCGGGTCCTCGTCCGGACGGTCGGCGGGGCGCCGACGCGGGCGCAGCTCCGCCGGGCCGGAGTGTGGTCGCTCGGCGCGTGGGGCGCGCTGGCGCTGGCGTCCGTGGACGCGGCGCCGTCGGGCGCGGACCGGCTGCTGCTGATGCTCGGCGCGACCGTCGTGCTGCTGGCGCAGCGCCGGCACCGCGGCAGGTTCGGGCGCGCGGCCCTGACATCCCTGCGCGCGCAGGAGGCGAGCGTCCTCACCGTCGCCCGTGGCGTGCTCGGCGTCCGGGAGCTGACGGCCAGGGAGGTCGAGGCGGGCGAGCGGGACGACCTGGCGGTGCGCGCCTACCCGGACGGCGCGATGGCCGTGTTGGTCCCGGCGCACGTGTTGCTCGTCCACGCCGACGAGCCGAAGGTCGCGGACAGGTTCGAGGCGGCCGGCTGGGAGCTTGACCGCATCGACTACGACGGCCGGCTGATGTGGCTGCGGCGCCCGGCGTGGGTTGAGCCGGTGCCCGACGCGGCGCCGTGGGACGAGCGGCTTCCGCAGGACCGGACGTGGCTGCTGGTGGGCGTCGGCGAGGACGGCCGCCGGATCGGCTGGGACCTCAAGCAGGCGCCGCACGCACTGTTCACGGGGGCGACCGGGGTCGGCAAGACCACGAGCATCCTGCTCGTGGTCGTGCAGGCCGCGCACGTCGGCTTCCGCGTGTGGGCGCTGGACCCGAAGGAGTCCGAGTTCGGCCTGCTCGAAGATCGGGTGGAGAGGCTGGCGTTCGGCCTCGACGATTGCTGGCAGGCGTTGATCGACGCCGAGGCGGAGATGCGCGAGCGCCAGGCGCTGCTGCGCGAGCGCGGGCGGCGGCACTGGTCCGAGGTCGAGGGACTGCGGCCGATCATGGTCGTGGTGGACGAGGCGTTCGACCTGCTCGGTGCGGGCGTCCGCGACAAGGACCGCAAGGCGCTACGCGACGCTGCGGCGGACTCGCTCGGGTCGATCGCCCGCCTCGGCCGAGCGCCCGGCGTACACCTGCTCGCCGCCGCGCAGCGGCCCGATGCGAAGGTGCTCGCGGGAGAGCTGCGCAACAACCTGCGCTGCCGGCTGCTGCTCGGCCGTCCGCTGAAGTCCGAGGTGCTGATGACGCTCGACGGCGTGGACGAGGACGGCGTTCCGGACGTGGGCGAGGACCCGCTGCCGAAGGGCCGCGGGCTGATGCAGGAGGCGTCGCCCTCGGCGCCACGGGTCGTGCAGTGCGTCTACGCGACCGACGAGCAGGTCGAGGCGGCGCTAGACGAGCTGCGTCCGGCGCAGGAGGCCGCGCCGGACGCCGTGCCGGAGCGGTGGGAGGGCGTCGCGCCCGAGGACCCCGCCGAGCGTGCCGCCGGCATCGAGCTGACCCTGGACGACGAAGAGGGGCAGAGCGATGGGTGAGCGTCGCTGCTCGTGGTGCGGAGCCTCGCTCACCGGGCGTCGCTCTCAGGCTCGCTACTGCTCGTCGTCCTGCCGCGCCCGGGGGTGCGAGAGCGCCGCTGCCGCCTCGGGAGGCACGCAGGAACCCACCGCATCGCATGGCAGCCGAGAAACCGCTCAAAGCCCGGTCCAGGGGGTCGAGAGCCGCTGTCTGCACTGCGGCGCCCCGATCTTCGGGCGCAGACGCGACGCGCGCTGGTGCTGCGAGCGGTGCCGAAGCGCGCAGCGCCGAGCGCTGGGGGCGCGCCCGAACCCGACCCTTCCCCCGCCCCGGAGGCCCGCGGGCCGCCCCACGCTCGGCGCTGTTTGGCCACCGGGGACCCACCAACCACAGGAGGACGCACATGGAGACCGCACAAGTAGACGTTGAGCCCCGGGTCGCAGTCGCCCTGCTGGCGGCGCGCAACGCCCACACTCGATTCAACGGCTCGCCGGAGCCGGCCATCAGAAGGCTCATCGAGTGCCGCGAGCTGACGGTCGGCGACCTGCGCAAGGACCGGCACCACGCGCTGCTCGTGCGCTCGCTCGTGTCTCTGTGCCGCCTGGCACGCCGCGCCGCAGGGGAGGACACCGGCCCGGACCAGGACTGGCGGCTCGGGTTCGACCTCGACCGGGAGCTGGTCCGACTCGGCGTGTGCGAGTCCGAGTTCTCCCCGGAGGCCGCCGAGTCGTTCGAGCGGCCGGACTACGACCCGCTCGCGATCGAGTACCCGCACCATGCCGGCGCCGGCCCGAGGCTCACGTACGGCCTGGCCGCGAACTGCTGCTTCGCCGAGCGCGAACTCGACCGGCTGCGGCGGCGCGAGCTGGGCGACGCGGCGGACCGCATCGCCTACGGGCCTGTGAGATCGGGGGTCCCCGGGCGGCTCGCCCTCAGCGCCGTGCCGCACGGCCGCCTCTCGCAGTCCGAACTCGACGCGGCGGCCGACGAGGCGCGCTCGTGCTGACCCGCCACCTCGCCGCCGTCGCCTGCGCGTGCGCGCTCGTCGCCGCGAGCGCCGGCTGCGGACAACTGTCCGTAGCCAGTCACCGGGGCTCGGGCACGCACGGGCTCGCCAGGGTCGCGCTGTGCTCCTACCACGCCTGGCGCGCGGTCCACGACGTGCGGCACGGCTACGGCGCGTTCGCGCTGTTCCACGCCTACGCGCTGCGCCGCTGCGTCCCCCACCACCATCACTAGGAGGAACCGCCGATGAGAATGGACCATCCGTCAACCCGAGCCCGGATCGCCACGGCGACGATCGCCGCGGCCGCGCTCGTCGTCGCCGGGCTGGCGGGCTACGCGCTGGGAGGCTCCGGCTCGGCCCGGCGGCCGCCCGGCGGCGTGTCTCGGGCTCGGCTGGCCCTGGCTGCCGAGACGAACCTCGTCGCCGCCCAGGACGCGGTCCAGGCGTTCGGCGCGGCGATCGTCGGCGGCGACCCGGCCCACTGCGCCGCCCAAGACGCCGCCAGGGTGGCGGCGTCGCTCGACCGGGCGCCGATGCCCGCCCCGCCCAGCAAGGCGCTCGGGCTCGGACCGTGGCAGAGCCCCACCCGCGGCCAGCTCCCGCTTACGGGCGTCTACGACGCAAGCCTAGCGGCCCCGCCGCCGAGCCGCTGGGCGCTCACGACGGGCACCGTGAGCATGAGCGGCTACCTGAGCGGCGCCTGCCTGAGCCTGCTGGCGCGGACGCCCGCCTCCGCCGTGACGCGCATCCCGCCCCCGTCGCTGACGTGGCTGCTGCCGCCCGACCGCTGCCAGCCCCGCGTCGAGGAGGCGATCGAGCGGCGATCCCCGGCGGTGCGCGTCGCCGACGGGGAATACGAGACGAGCGCGCTGCGATCCCTGCTGCGCGCGGCGTGCGGTCCTTCCGTCCCGATCGGGCCGGTCACCGTCTCCCAGGGACGATGAACTACTCAATCCACATCGGATGATCGGTCGCTCGGCTCAGCCGTGGAGGGTGTACCAGCTCACGCGCGCCGTCCGGCGCCGGCAGCGCATCGTGTGCTCGCTGCCCGCGAGCCCGTGCGGGGAGTAGCGGCAACTGAATCGCCCGACCGCCGTCGCGACTGTGAACGCGCGGCTCCAGTGGAAGTAAGGTGTGGCGTAGACGGAGCGCGGCAGCCGATCCTTCTCGTAGGCGTGCTCGACGGCGCGGAACACGCGGCGCGCGCGCCCGCAGGAGATGCCGCGCGCGGTGAGGTATCCCCTCACGACGGAGTACGGCACGCTGCCGCAGCCGGGCGCGGCCTGAGCACGTGCTTCTATCGCCGTCGAGTAGTAGACGGCGCAAAGTGGCGCCTCGCGTGCGTGGAACACGTGGCCGAACATCCGCAGCCGGGAGAACTCAAGGTGCCCGCAGAGGCGCCGAGGCCGATCGAGGATGACGGTCTGCTCGCTGATGCGGCACGGACCGCCGCCACCGGCGCAGTCCTTCGCTCGCCCGTGGCCGACAGCTCGCTCGGCCATGTAGACGCTCCAGCCGATCCGGGCGAAACAGGTTCGATTCGTCGGACACCAGTTGCGGGTGGGATGAACCACGCCGCCCGCGCGGACGTGCGCCGGCCGAGCCGCTGCCGGCGTCGCCGCGACCAGCACCGCCAGTCCAACCGCGAGGCTCGCGGACATCGCAAGAGCGAGCGATCGAAGAGTCGCGTTGCCAGCCGACACCTCAACCTCCCTCGTCACCATCATGCTCGTCTCGTTGGTCGTCAGCACGGTAGGTGCCAGATGCGCGCGAGCGCAGGCGGGATGTACCCCGGCCCGCAACGCGGGGCCAGGCCCAGCTCGACCCAACGGCCACGGCGGCTGCGCCGGTCCACGTAGGACTGATCCTGCTGCCCGACCTTCTCCTGCCCGGCGAGCCGCTGGGACCCTCCTAGTCGTGCCACACGTCACCTCGTGCCTTCTTGATCGCCGCCACGTGGGCTTTCTTCTGTACCTCGAAGTCCTGGCGGCGCGCGTCTGCATCCTTGAAGGCGTCGTCGAGTTTGGTGCTGGCACGCGCGCCGGCCTCCCCGCTGAGGTGGACCGCGCCGAGGGCCATCTTGATCCCGTCGAGAATCGCCGTGAGGAGCAGTCGGCCGCCGAGGCGGAGCATGACCCGTTCGATGACGAGCAGCAGGCGTGTCGCTCGCCGGCCCACGGCGGCTGCGAGGCCCATCACAGCGCCGCTCAGGACCGCGAGCGCCACGATCATCTGCACAACGATCGAGCCGGCGTGGCCGGCAACCGTGCCGATGATGATGAGGTCGCATGCGGCGAGCAGCACGACCGCGCGTGCCGCGACCTGACGCCGCGACGAGTGCATCCACGAGATTGATTGCAGCCAGATGCCAGCGCTCAGCGCGAACGTCAGGATTACGCTCACCGAGATCTGGGCCGACGATGGCCCGCCCACCGTCCCGATCCCGAGCCCCTCGATCGCGAGCAGGAACAGAACCACCAGGCCGGTGCCTTCTAGGGCGAGCCAGTGCGTGCGGCAAAAGGTGATCCAGGAGCTATGACTGGTCTCAGCGGTCGCGGGCTGAGCGGGGTTGCCCCCGCCCTGAAGGAACGCGCTGCTGCTCGGCGGCTGCGCCGGCCCCGCGGGAGTCGCCTCCCGTTCGATCCTCAGTTCCTGAGCTTCGGCCGCCGCGCCGACCGCCGCTGCGCCGCACTCGCGGCAGAACTTGTCGGCTGTAGCCGCCGGCTCGCCGCAGGACGTACAGAAGCTCCCGCGGCCCACGGGAGCGGCACCGCCAGACACCGCGCTCATTGCTCGTCTCCTATCCCCGTCGTGGATGCCTACAAAAACGTAGGGCTTCGAGCGCGCAGGCTACTCCGACCGCACGCTAGTTTCAAGGCTCGCTTTGAGGTTTTGGCTCTGGAGGTTTTGGCCTAACGCGGCGAGCATCGGAGCGTGGAACCCCACGAGCAGTTCGGCTGCAACCTCCGGCGTCTGCGCAAGCGCCGGAAGCTGAGCCAAGAAGCGCTCGGGCGCGACTGCGACCTGCACCCGACCGAGATCAGCCGGCTCGAACGCGCCGCGCGCGAGCCGCGGCTCTCGACGATCGTCAGGCTCGCCCGGGCGCTCGGCGTGAAGCCGGCACGAATGCTCGACGGGATCGAGTGACGGCGGCGGTGCCGGCCATCCGCTGGGCCCGGCCGCCCGGCGCCGCGAGGAGGGGGCGTCGTGAGCGCCGCCGACGCGAGGCTCGACCCCGCCATGAGGGTGTTAGAATGTTATAATATACCTGCAAATCACGCTAATCTGTGATAGATTAGGCGTCGTGGTGAGGAACGCACAACGTAAGGTGAACGTCGGCGCGATGTTCCCGCCCGACGAAGCCCGGGCGCTCGCCGAGCTGGCCAAGCGCGAGCACCGATCCGTAGCAGCGCAACTGCGACACCTCGTCAGCGAGGGCGTACACCACGAGCAGCGCCCGCGCTGAGGTGGATCGACGGCTACGCGGGCCGCACGGCGCGCGGGTTCGCGGACTCGACGCGCGACGGGTACCGGGACGCGCTCGCCCGTCATGCGATCCCGTTCTTCGCCCGCTACCGGCTCGCCGAGATCGAGCCTGCGGACGTGCGCCGCTTCGTCAAGCACCTGGAGTCCGGGCGATCCCGTGCCCCCGGCGCTCCGAACCGTAAGCTGGCCCCGGCGAGTGTGCGCAGGTATGTCGCCCCGCTGCGCGCCATGTTCGCGCAGGCGGTCGAGGACGGCGACCTGCGAGCGAACCCAGCCTCCGGCCTGCGCATCGCCGGGCGCCGGACGCCATCGCGCCAGCGCGCGCTGGCGGAGAGCGAGCTGGCGCCGCTGCTGGCGGCGATCCCGGATGACTCCCCGAGGCACTGGCCGGGCGGCTGGCGCATGTTTTTCCGTCTGCTGGCCGAGACGGGCCTGCGGATCGGCGAGCTTGTTGCGCTGGCGTGGGGGGACCTCGACCTCGGAGCCCGCCCGAGCCTGCACGTGCGGGAAGGCAAGACTCCGCGCGCGTCGCGGACCGTGCCGCTGGCCCCGGAGACATCGAGCGCGCTGCTGGCGCTCCGGGCACGCGCCTACCGGGGAAATGACGATGCCCCGGTGTTCGCGTCGCTGCGCGATACGCGACTGGACGACCACAACGTGCGGCGGGAGCTGCGGCGCTATGCCGAGCCGATCGGAATGGGGTGGGTCACGCCTCACACCCTGCGCCACACGTGTGCGTCGCTTCTGCTTCAACGGGGGCGCTCGGTGCGTCAGGTCGCCGCGTGGCTAGGCCACGCCGACGGCGGCGCTCTGCTGCTGCGCACGTACGCACACCTGGTGGACGAGGGCGTCGGCGCTCCGCTCGACCTGGGCGGGGCAAGCCTGGGGCAACGGGACACCCCCGAACAGCCCGAAACCGCGGACCCGTCTCCCACCGTCGAAACCACACAGGAGCAGCAGAAATGATGCCATCCGCAACGCACCACAACCGCCACAGATGCCTCGTAATGAAGGGGTCCCCGGTTCGAGTCCGGGCGTCGGCTCTGGTTTTGCCTCCACGCGTGAGTATCGGTTAGGTCAGGCAGGCGGTTGTACGGGAGGCGGTGCGTAAGCGCCCCCTCGCGGCGTTCAGAGCCACGGGTGGGCGTTTGTGCCCGGATGCGATGCATTGCAGCCCACTCGTCCACTCGGAAGGGTCGAGCGTGAAGTTGTGCAGTCCGTCCGCCGCAGCGTCCCGCCACGCCCGATCTCGGACGCCAGCCCG
>QHBW01000062.1 GCA_003244205.1 Solirubrobacterales bacterium
TGTGCGGTTGATGGTCGTCAAGCACCGCTCTGGGTGGGGGTACGAGACGTTGATGCGGGAGGTGTCGGACTCGCTGCATCTGCGCCGGTTCTGCCGGCTGGGGTTGACCGAGCGGGTGCCGGACGAGTCGACGGTCCGCAAGCTGACGCGCCGGTTGGGTGCCGAGGTGGTGCACGAGATCACGCGCGAGCTGATCCAAAAGGCCAGGCGGGAGAAGCGGTTTCGCCCGCGGGCGGCGCGGATCGACTCGACCGTTGTGGAAGCCGACGTGAAGTACCCGACCGACGCGGGGCTGGCAGGCGCTGGCGTGAGAGCGCTCGCTCGCGAGGGTTGCAAGCTGGCGCTGAAGATTGGCGAGAAGCGCACAGCGGTGCGGGATCGCTCGCGGTCGATGGGTCGCAAGCTGCGGGCGTTGACGCGGTCGATCCGCCGCCGCTCCGGGGAGGCGAAGGCGGAGGTGCTCAAGTTGACCGAGGAGACCGGGCAACTGCTGGAGCAGTCGATCAAGGAGGCACGCAAGCTGGCCGCTGCTGCTCGCCGACGCGCGCGTGGGCGTGGCGCTCGCACCAAGCTCCGGGCTGCCCGGAGGCTGGAGGAACTTGCCGATCGCTGCGAGAAGGTCACCGAGCAGATCCGCCAGCGGATCGCGGGCGAGAAGATCACCAACCGACTGGTGTCGCTGTGGGATCCAGACGCGCGGCCGATCCGCAAGGGCAAGCTCGGCAAGCCCAACGAGTTCGGGTACGTCGACCAGCTCTGCGAGATCACGCCCAACACCAAGAAGGGCGCACGTGGGTTCATCCTGCCACCGACCAGCCAGATCGGGAACCCGGCCGAGAACACGCTGCTGCCCGAGACAGCGCAGCAACTGCGCGACCTCGAGGTCACGCTGAAGGAGATCATGGTCGACGGCGGGTTCACGACGACCGCGACCAACGAGGCGCTCGAGGAGCTGGCCGACACCGTCCACATCGCGGGCCACCAAGAACCCGGCTCCCAACGCACCCGCCGCCGGCGGCGGCGCTACCGCACCGGCGCCGAGGGCCGGATCAGCCACCTCAAACGCGGCTACGGCCTGGACCGATCACGCCTCAAAGACAACGAAGGCCACCAGATATGGGTTGGCTGGGCGGCCCTCACCTACAACGCCGACACCTACACCACCCTCGGATGAGGCCCACCACCACGGAAACCCCGGGCCGGGGAGCCCGGGAACGAGAACGAGAACGAGAACGAGAAACCCGAGAATCGAGCACGCCGCCGCGCAGATGATCGCACCCGGTCACCGACTCCCGGTTTATCCGGGGGAAGTAGCTAGCATGAACCGTGACGTGTACGAGTGCACCGGCTCGCTGTGAGCTTATCGATGCTGTTCGCCGGGCTGTGCGCCGCGTTCGTGGTCGCCCTCGCCGGGTGTGGCGCGGCGACTGCCCCGCCGAACGGAGCGTTGGTGTTCGCCGCGTCCTGTGGTGGCTGTCACTCGCTGGGGGGGGAGAACTCCCGTCGCGGGCAGGGCGGCGATTTGCTTCCTTACCATATGAGCGAAGCGGACATGATCGGTTTCGTTCGGCAGATGCCGGCACCGCGCTGGCTGAGCGACGCTGAGGTGCGAGCGGTCGCGGAGTATGTCCTTGCTCGGCAGGCGGGTGCTCGGGCACCCGGCTGAGGGTACCGGTCAGCCCCCGGCCGCGTGGCCTCGGTGCGGTACCAGCGCGCCGATTGTGTCGAGCGTGGCGGTGTCCGAGCGACCCCCGGCGATCACGATCGATTGACCGGTTCCGATTACGGCTGCGTCGGACAGGGCGTGGGGCAGGCGCGCGACGAGGTGCACGGCGCCGTTGCTCGGATCGACTGAGTCGATGGCCGAGGTCGCTGTTCCGGTCGCCTGGCCGCGGCCACCGACCACGTACACCTCCGAGCCGAGCGTCGCCGCCGCCGCATGGGTCAGCGGGCGGGGCAGACGGCCGATGCGCGCGACCGCACCGCTGGCGGGATTGAGGCTGTAGATCGTGCTGCTGGCGCCGCTTGGCAGCGAGCCGCCCGCGATGATCACGCGGCCGTCGCTTGCGGCTACCGCCGCGTAGCGCACACCGGCCGGCAGGTGCGCGACTGTCCGGACCGGCCCGCCTGGTTGCCAAGCGAGGATCGTGTCGAGGAACTGGGTGCCGTTGAAGCCACCGACGATGTAGGCGGTGTCGCCGATCGCGGTGACCGCGACGTCTGATGCGGCTTGCGGCAGCTGCCCGGCGTCCGTTACCGCCCCGCTGGCCGGGTCATAGCGCAGGATGTGTCTGTACTGCTGCAGATCGCCGCCGCCGAAGATGTACACCGCGCCGCTGAGCGCCGCTGCCTGCGCGTCGTGCTGAACGCGGGGGAGATGGGAGCTGCGCTGGACTTGACCGGCGTTCAACTCGGTCACCGCGGCCGTCGAGCTGTCGGCGGCATTCAATCCCCCCAGGAGGACGACGCGATCGCCGCCCAGCGTCGCGAATGCGGGGTCCTGCACGGCGGCGGGGAGCACGCCGAGGCGGTGGTATCCCAGTCCCAGCGGTCCGGAAGGCGGTGTGTGAGCGCCGTGGGTGCTCGGCGGTCTGGACGCGGCCTGGGTGGACCGCGGCGCGACGTGCGTGGACCGCGTGCCGCCCTGCGCGAGGGTCACAATCAGGATGAGCGCGGCAACAAGAACCACGAGCAGGGCGAGCCGGCGTCGGCCGCGGCCGCGGGCGCGCCGCGCGGGGCGCGGCGCTGGTGAAGGCGATGGGCGAATGGCTCCGCGAGCCTAGCGGTCCCGGCAGTCGTGGACGCAGCCAACATTCATGAGCAGCAACCGCTCCTCTCAGGGACAATGCAGCAGTGCTCCCAACGCAGATGAGAAGGCGGCGGGCCGCGCAGGTAAGAAGGCGCCGGGCGTTGCTCGCGGCGCTTCTCGTCGGGGCCGCGGTGCTGGTCGGGAGTCTCACGGACGGTTCTGACTCTCGGCGGCCGAGCTCGCCACCGGCGCGCACGGCAGCGCGAGCCGGCTCCGGTGCGGCCGCGTCGCCGAGCGCCTCGGGCGCGGCGAGCAACGTGTACGCGTATGCCGCCGCCGGTGACCTCAGTCCGGTCGTGCGCGGCGATCCGGCGTTGGTGTACGTGCCCAACAGCGCCAGCAACACGGTCGATGTGATCAGCCAGCGCACGTTCAAGATCGTCCGGCATTTCTCGACCGGCGAGCTGCCCCAGCATGTAACGCCCTCATATGACCTGAAGACGCTGTACGTCGACAATGACGTCGGCAACAGCCTGACGCCGATCGATCCCCGCACCGGAAGGCCGCGCGCGCCGATCCCGGTGGAGGATCCCTACAACCTGTACTTCACTCCGGACGGCCGTTACGCGATCGTGGTCTCCGAGCGCCTGCGCAAGCTCGCGTTCCGCGATCCGTCGACGATGCGCCCGAAGGCTTCGCTGTCGCTGCCGACCTGCCCGGGAGTCGACCACATGGACTTCTCCGCTGACGGCCGCTACGCGTACGCGAGCTGCGAGTTCGGGGGTCGGATGATCGAGGTTGATCTGCGCGATCGACGGGTGCGCCGGACGCTGGTGCTGGGCAACGGCGTGGGCAGCCCGCAGGACGTCAAGCTTTCGCCCGACGGGAAGGTGCTGTATGTCGCCGATCAGGCGGGGGGAGGGGTCTGGGAGCTCGACCCGGGCCGGTTTCGGGTCATCGGATTTATGCACACGGGGGCGGGTGCACACGGGCTTTACCCCAGCCGCGACGCGCGATCGCTGTACGTATCCAACCGCTCAGCGGGATCGATCAGCGTGATCAGCTTCGCCAGCCGCCGCGTGGTCGCCACATGGAAGCTTCCGCAACCCGCGAGCCCGGACATGGGCGGGGTTTCAGCCGACGGGAGGACGCTGTGGCTCAGTGGCCGCCACGACGCGGTCGTGTACGCGATCGATACCGCCAGCGGCCGTCTGCGGGCTAAGCTCCCCGTCGGCCAAGGGCCCCACGGGCTATGCGTCTGGCCCCAGCCGGGAAGGTACTCGCTCGGCCATACCGGCATTCTGCGCTGAGCGCTGGCCGTCCGCGGCGTTATGGCGTCCGTATTCTGCCGGCGGCTATCGCGCCCGCATTCTGCCGGCGCCAATTTGGCACCCGTTCAGCGCAGGTAGACGGCGAAGAAGTCTCGGTCGGCGGGTGAGAGGTAGCGTTCGGGGGTCTGCGCGTCGACGGCGCGTAGATCAGTTTGCCGCGCGCGTCGATGCCCACTCCGCAGCGCCAGACGCGGACGGCGTTGCCGAGCGTCGCGTCGCATTGCGCCCCGTCGCTGAGGTTGGGGTTCGGTGCCCCGCCCTGAACGATCAGCGGCAGGTTCTGGCGGGCGAACCCGCACGATGCGAGGACTTGCCGATGCCAACGAGCAATACGGCACTCGTGAGGTGGGTTGGCGCGACTTGACCGCACGCGAGGTCTTACGCTGCCATCGATGTCTGGCATCGCCGTTAGCGAGTGGACCACCACCGAGCACGCGCTCAGCTACCTCTCGCGCGCCGACGCTATCCCACACCGCACCGAAGGCGAGCGAGTCCTCCTTGACCACGTCTCCGGCACGGTGCGGCGCATCCTCGATCTCGGGACGGGAGACGGGCGCCTTCTCGCATTGCTACGCATCGACCGGCCTGAGAGCACCGGCGTCGGGATCGACATCTCCGATCCGATGCTTGCACGAGCCAGAGAGCGCTTTGTCGACGACAAGCGGGTGGAGCTACTCCACCACGATCTGGCCATGCCACTGCCGGACGTCGGTACTTTTGACGCGATCGTGTCCTGCTTCGCGATCCACCATCTGGAGGACGAACGCAAACGCTGGCTGTATGGCGAGGTCTTCGCCCGGCTCGAGCCCGGCGGGGTCTTCGCGAACCTCGAGCACGTCGCTTCTCCGACCGAGCGCCTGCACCGGCGTTTCTACGATGCGCTCGGCTTCGAGCCCGACTGGGAGGAGGATGCCTCCAACCGGCTCGTGGACGTGGAGAGCCAACTGGGTTGGCTGCGTGAGGTTGGCTTCGAAGACGTCGACTGCTACTGGAAGTGGCTGGAGCTGGCACTCCTGCTCGGCCTCAAGCCCAGGCCGTAGCCGAGGGCCACAGCGGTTGGCGCGAGCCCAACGCAGATTCGGGCGGCCTCTACGATGCGCGGGGCGGGAGTTGATCGACGCGGAGTCCTTCAAGGCGTTCGAGACCTGGATCGGCCGGCGCGACGCCACCCGCGTTTACACTGCGGGCTGGGACACAAACCAACACGCCTGAAGGCGCAGCTGCCGCCTAACCCGGTTTTCGGTACGAAACTTCTCGCGATCCCTGATTGGGACTGTCGATGAAGGGGAGCGCAATGAGTTGCCGGGAGGATTTCGTCGACGGCGTCGGGGGTGGCGAGCTGACGTGCATTGGCGGGCGGTCGGCGGGGAGATGGCCTTCGCCACCGTCGTGCTGGATCGGGTTCCGCAGGCGTTTGGGGTTTTTGCGCATCCTGAGGTCGCGGCCGGGGCGCCGATGCAGGTCACGGCGTTGAGCGTCGATGAGCGTCAGCGTCGCGTGCGCGTGGATTTGATCGATCATCGCGAGCCGCGTTCGGGCTGAAGTTTCTTCGGGGAGTTCGGGGAGTCAGCATTCCCAGAGCGTTGGGTGGTCCAGGCGGGGCGGGGCGAGGTTGGGAAGGCTGTCGGGTGTCTTGAGTAGCGCGTGAAACGGCGTGGGGGCAGGGGGTGGATTGAGCGGCGCGTCGACGAGCACAAGGGCGGTTCGGTCGTCCGCTCGCCGCGCCGGGGGGGTGCATCGGGCCGCGTCGCGTCAGTCGGCTCGAAGGGCGCCGCTCGCGGGCGTGTAGATGCTCTCGTGGCCGTCATCCCTGCGGATCCGATAGCGAGGCGACGGATCGCCGCGCAGAACTTCCTCAACGACACCCGGCCGCGGTCCACGGTTCGTTGACTCAGACTCGGCTACGACGCGCTCGCCGACTTCAAAGGCCATAGTCATCCCTCCTCGTTCGCGGGAGCCGACCATAGCCGGCGACTCGACCTGTCGCTGGCACGACGCCGGTGAGCGGCACAGGCGACCGCGCCGCCGCACGCACCGACTTTGAGCGCGTCCCGACCCGGTCGGGGCGCTCTGGGAGATCCGGGCTACGGTTGCGCAGAGCGAATCTGACCGGTACCGTCGGACGCGAGCCTGTTGTTGGTCGACGAGATCGACCGCCTGCGCGTGCGAAGGGGTCGCTAACGTGAGTGCACGATGATGACCGCAGAGTCCATGGTTACTCGTGGCGCTCACTACACGGCGCTGCTCGAGACGATCGATCACCGGGGAGCCACCAAGCTGCACGCCACCGAGCGAGAGCAACTGCTGGAGGCCGCAGATGCCTTGCTGTTCGGCGAGCCTGACAGCGAGCGGACGGTCCGCTGGGCCGAGGTGCTGATCGCGGACTTGCAGACCAATGAGCGGTGGTCAGTAGAGACCTGTGATCAACTCCGCAAGCACCTACACGGCTGTGCTGCTCCGACTGGGGCATCGTAAGGACCGAGCGGCCGGGCCAGCGAGCCTCGAAGGAGGCAGGGCCTGCCCGGTGGCGTCCCCGGTCTGAAGCCAGTAAGCGACCGGCTCGGCGGCGAGCCCGCATGCACCGGACCAGAAGCTGATGACCTCGGTCCGCTCACCCGTCGGGTGGTCGCGAAGACGCTCGCAGACGGCTCGCGCAGTCCGGCGTGCGAGGGCTGGGTCGGCGTGCGCCTTGACCTCGAGCTGGAGCGTCGCGCCGGGCGCGAGGTCGAGCAGCTCGTCGAGCAGCGGCGGGCGCTCGTCGCTTGGTGTGCCGTCGCGGTGGCGCAGCCACCCCCGCGCGGATCTCCGCCGCGGTGCGCTGATGCGCCCAGCCGGACACCGTGGTGCCGAGGTCGAGCAGCTGGTCGTGCAGCAGCACGAGCTCGCCATCGACGGTCAGGCAGCAGTCCGTCTCAACGCCATCGAGCGGCTGCTGGAGTGCGCGACTGAGCGCCGCGAGTGACGAGTCAGGGCCGTAGGCGCGGCCGAGGCGGTGGGCGTACAGCGCTGGAAGCACTCCCACAACTCTCGCGACCCGGGCGCGCTTGCTCGTTACGAGCCTGCAACCGTCTTGTAAAGAAGTTGGTGAGAACGCCGTCCGGGAGCGTTCTAGGCGACCAGCCGGGCCATCAGCCGCGGGTGGCCGTCGACCTCCACGTCGACGAGCGACTCGACGCTCGAGAAGCCGGCAATCCGGGCAAGCCGCTGCAGGCCGGCGTCCCCGAACCCCCAGTAGACGAACTCGTCGCGGGCGTAAACCTCCCCGGGCTCGGAGACATGGATCGCGGGGCCGTTTCGACCTTCCGGGCCGACGCCGTAGGTCTCGACCAGCACCGTGCCACCATCCACCGTCCGCGCACGCAGCACGCGCAGCAGCCCGAGTGGATTCTCGACCCGGTGCAGGATGCCGAAGCAGTACACGAAGTCAAAGCGCTCCTCAAGACGGTCGAGCGCGAACGCGTCCATCCGTCGATACTCAACCGCAGAGCCGAGCAGCCGATGGACGGCTCGGAAGCCCTCCCCGCCCTCCAGCTCAACACCCCACCGCGAAGCGACCCAGAGCCGGTACTGCTCGTTGTCCACCGCCACGACCCTCTCGGCCCCCCGGTGCTCGGCGAGGAACGCGTAGAAGCCGTCGAAGCAGCCGACATCGAGCACGCTCATCCCGGCGAAGTCCTCCGGAAGCGCGGAGAGACGGTAGCGATGATCGCGCGCGGCGCCCGGCGTATAGACGCCCTCAGCGCGGTTCAGCGCGAAGGTATGAAACCAAAAGGGCACCGTCTCGACAGCCGCGTGGGCGAGGACCGGGGCGGCCTCGATCGGCAACAGGTCAGCCACCTGCCGCTCAGCCTCCGTAACGACCAGCCGCTGCCGCCCGCCACCCCGCGCCGACCCCATCCTCCCCATCCAGACACCTCCTCTCGACGCGTTCCTGACCCGACCCCCGGCCTGTCGGCGGGACACTGCTCGAGACATGTTCAGTTGTCGATCAGCGCTCGGGCCTGCCCACCCGTGACGGGCGGCCGGCGAGCAGGGTCGCTAGACCAACTGGACGTTGGCGGCCTTGGGACCCTTGTCGCCGGCCTCAGCCTCGTAGGAAACCTTCGCGCCCTCGGCGAGCGAGCGATAGCTCCCGCCGACGATCGCCGAGTGATGGACGAACAGATCCTTGGACTGGTCGTCGGGCGTGATGAACCCGAAGCCCTTCTCGTCGCTGAACCACTTCACAGTTCCAGTAGCCATATTGTGTCCTCCCGCGTCGTTTGCGTGCTGCGTTACGCCGAGATTGCGCAAAGGAACGCTACGACCGCTGGCACTGC
>QHBW01000033.1 GCA_003244205.1 Solirubrobacterales bacterium
CAATTGCGCCCCGAATCGGCGAACAAGTCAGCGAACATCTCATCCGGGAACAATCGGAAGCACTCACGATGCAACAGGCCATAGATCGAGTCCGGCGCGACCCGCCCGTCACAGAAGCTCGCCGTCGTGAACACATCTGCCTGATGTCGCTCAATCCGGCCGCGAGCGCCGAAAGCGCGGTCAGTCACGGCGAGGGCTTCGGGATCAGCGAGCGCAGGTGGGTATATGCGAGCTTCAGGGATCGGGCCATCGGCTGGAGATCTTGCTCGGCGGTGGATAGCAGGTAGCCCCCCTGGATCGCGGCCAGCGTGGTTTGCGCGAGCTCCGCGGGTGTGGCATCCGTCTCAATGAGGCCTCGGCTTCGCATCTTCTCGAACGCCTGCTCGAGGGTTGATTGCCAGCGCAGGAAGGCATCAGCGACGCGTGCCTTGAGCTCTTCGCTGGTCGCGCTCATCTCGACCGCGAGAGACCCGACGGGACAACCCCGGAGCTCACGGGCCTTCTGGCCCTCGAGCAAGGCGTCAAACCAGGCGCGCAGGCCACTCCAGGTCTCCAGACGGAACTGTTGTTGCTGTCCGAGTACCTGGGCGAGTTGATGCTCGAGCACGGCCGCGGCGAGGTCGTCTTTGCTCGAGAAGTAGTGATACATCTGGCTTTTGCCCGCGTCAGCGGCGCGAAGAATGTCTTCGAGACTCGTGCCGCGCAACCCGCGCTCGTAGATCAGCTTCGCTGCAGCATGGACGATGGCGTCCCGCCGTTCCTCGCCTCGCCTTGTCTTTGGCTTCTGCATAAAGCGTTCCTAGCCGCTCCCAAAGACCGTACCCACCTCGTGGAGAGCCGCTACATTGGACCGAGCGGTACAATTGAGCGAAGAGAGAAGTGCGAGTCTTCATTCTCGGCGAAAGGAACACCTAGATGAACAGTGAGACCAATATTGCGGCACTGGAGCGTATGGCGGAGATGGTCAACACCGGCAACCTCGACACACTCGACGAGGTGGTAGACCAAGACGCCGTTGACCATGACCCCGCGCCCGGTCAAGAGCGCGGTCCCGAGGGCTTCAAAGACTTCTTCAGCACGCTGCGCGCGGCCTTCCCTGACCTCAAGCTAGAGCCCGTGACGGTCGTCGCGGACGACGAGCACGTCGCAATGGCCTACACGATCAACGGGACGCACCAAGGCGAGTTTCAAGGCATCGCTGCAAGCGGGCGGCGCATTTCCGCGCGTGGCGTGGAGATTGTGAAGTTCCGTGACGGCAAGTTGATCGAGCGCTGGGGCAGCTCGGACGAGCTGGGGATCCTCATGCAGCTCGGCTTGACGCTGGAGCGGTAGCGTCGTGGCGGACCGGCTGATCGTCATCGGGGGTGATGCGGCGGGCATGAGCGCGGCGGCGGCCGCACGCCGAGGCGATCCCGAGCTTGAGATCGTCGCTTTCGAGCGCGGCTCGCGCACGTCGTACTCGGCCTGCGGGATCCCGTACTTCGTCGGCGGCCTGTTCGACGATGCCGACCGGCTCATCAGCCGGACCCCCGATGAGTTCCGGCAGGCCGGCATCGACGTGCGAACGCGAACCGAGGTGACCGCGATCGACCTCGAAGGCCGCACCGTCGCAGTGCGCGACCTCGATCGCGGCTCCGAGGGAGACGAACACTTCGACCAGCTCGTATATGCGACGGGTGCCGTCGCGGTCCCGCCACCGGTGCCTGGTGCGGAGCACTGCGAGCCGGTCCGAACGGTCGATGAGGCGCAGCGCTTCCGGGCGCGCCTGGAGGCTTCCGGCGCGTGCCACGCGGTGGTGATCGGCTCCGGATACATCGGCTTGGAGATGGCCGAGGCACTGGTGCTGCGTGGCCTGGACGTGGTTCTCGTCGATCAGGCCGAGCAGGTGATGGGCGGCCTGGACGCCGAGATGGCGGCCCGCGTCCAGCACGCCGCTGAGGGGGTCGGTATCCGCGTGCTGCTCTCGACGGCGCTCGAGGAGGTTCGCCACCACGCGGGCGGCGGCGCGCGGTCGGTGCTGACGTCGGAGGGCGAGCTCCACGCAGACCACGTCGTGCTCGCCACTGGCGTGAGGCCCGCCACGGAGCTGGCCGCCGCGGCGGGCCTGAGGCTCGGCGAGAGCGGGGCGGTGAGCGTCGACGACCGGCAGCGCTGCCCGGGGATCAACGGGGTCTTCGCCGCCGGCGATTGCGCCGAGAGCTGGCACCGCGTCCTGCGGCGTTCCGTGAACATCCAGCTGGGCACGCACGCCAACAAGCAGGGCCGGATCGCCGGCGTGAATGTGACGGGCGGCGATCTGGCATTCCCGGGTGTCATCGGCACCGCCGTCTCGAAGATCTGTCGCTACGAGGTTGCGCGCACCGGGGTCTGCGAGCGTGAGGCGCACGAGGCCGGGATCGACGTGGTGTGCGCGACGATCGAGGACCGCACGCGCGCGGGGTACTACCCCGGCTCTGGACCAATCTGGGTCAAGCTCGTGGCCGAGGCGGGGAGCGGGCGTCTGCTCGGCGGCCAGATCGTCGGCGTCGAGGGCGCGGCCAAGCGGATCGACGTGCTGGCCGTCGCCGTCTGGACGGGCGTCGCGGTCGGCGACCTTGAGCTGTTCGACCTCTCCTACGCCCCCCCGTTCTCAGGGGTCTACGACCCCTTGCTGACGGTCGCGCGGCAGACCGCCAAGGCCGTGCGCGAAGCTGGATGACGTTCGTCGACGTGATCCACTTCACCGACGCGGGCTGTCCGTGGTGCTACAGCGCGGAACCGGTGCGCATCACGCTCGAGGAGCGCTACGGCGGCCAGCTTCGCTGGCGCAACGTGCAGGTCGGCGTGCACGAGTCGGCCGCAACCACGGCCGAGCAGGGCTATACCACGGCGGGGCTGGCCAAGGGCTACCGCAAGATCCACGAGCGCCACGGCATGCCGTTCTGCGCGCAGGAGCGCCCGCGCCTGATGGGGACCTGGGCGGGAGCGCGCGCGGTGAAGGCCGCTGAGATGCAGGGGTCCGAGGCTGGCGAACGGCTGCTGCGCCGACTGCGCTTCGCCTGGTTCACGGAGCTGCGAGCGCTCGAGGACCCTGTCGAGCTGTGCCGCGTTGCGGCCGACGTCGCCAGCCTGGACATCATGCGCTTCGAGCAAGACCTCATGGCGGCGTCCAGCGCGGCCGCGTTCGCCCGCGACCGGGCCGAGGCTCGGCAGCCCGACCCGGTCGCGCTGGCCCTGGAGAAGACATCGGAGGGCGAGCAGGGAACCCGATACTCGACGCCCAGCTACGTCTTCTCGACGGGCGGCCGGACCGTTAGCGTGCCAGGATTCCAGCCCCGCGAGGCTTACGAGATCGCCCTCCAAAACCTCGCGCCGGCACTCGAGCGCCGCCGGGCAACTGACGCCGCCGGGTTCCTCTCCAGGCATGCAGGCCAGCCGTTCGCGACCGTCGAGGTGGCCGCGGCGATCGGACGCTCCGCGCGAACGGCCGCTGGGCAGCTACTGCAGCTGAGGGCAGAGGGATCCGTCGCCTGCACACCACTCTCGCTGGGCGAGCTGTGGTGCGCGGATCGGGCGCCCGATGCCACCGGTTACGCAGGCGCCTGATCCAGATCGATGGGCCACGTCGTCCTGATGATCGCGATCGTCCCGCTGACCCGGGCCTCGCCGGCCGGCGCGAAGGCCTGGCACGAGCAAGAAGGATCGAAGCACCTGGTTTCGAGAACGACCAGGTTCGGCGGCGAGGCGGGACGCAAAGCCCAATTCTCTCCCGACGCCAGGCGTCGCCTTCCTTTCCTGCCGCGAAGCGACGCTATGGGACTACCACGGACGCTCACTTCTGCTTTCGCGTGGGGGGTATCTAT
>QHBW01000061.1 GCA_003244205.1 Solirubrobacterales bacterium
CGCCGCCCCCCGCCGCCGCCCCCGCCCCCGCAAAAGCCGTAGGGCGCTATCACCTATGGGGGATGAGCACCGACTCCACAGCCGTCGCACCCACGCCAAAGCAACGACAAGGCGAGCAGCGAGCGCCCACACCGTGGGCTCCGTTTCGCCACCGTCACTACCTCGTCCTCTGGCTGGCGCAGTTCACCTCCAACATTGGCACCTGGATGCAGACGGTCGGCGCCCAGTGGCTGATGGTGTCGCTCGCCGCGGGGCCGCTCATGGTCGCCCTCGTTCAGACCGCCATGAGCCTTCCGGTCGTGGCGCTCGCGCTCGTCTCGGGCGCCGTGGGCGACATCGCCGACCGCCGGCGACTGCTGCTCGCCAGCCAGTCGTTCATGCTCGTGAGCGCAGCGGTGCTGGCCGCCCTCACGCTGGCCGGCATCACGACGCCGTGGATGCTCCTCGGTCTCACGTTCGCGATCGGTCTCGGACAGGCCATGACCGGACCGTCTTGGCAGGCGATCCAGCCCGAGCTCGTCGAACGCGACGAGATTTCGCAGGCCGCGGCGCTCGGCAGCGTGAACATCAACGTCGCCCGCGCCGTCGGTCCCGCGATCGGCGGCGCGGTCGTGGCCGGCGCGAGTGCCGGGGCCGTGTTCACAGCCAACGCGGCCTCGTTCCTCGGCGTGCTCGGCGCGTTGCGCTGGTGGCGCCGCGAGGTCCCCGCTCGCGCGCTCGGTGCCGAGCACCTGCGCTCGGCGATCCGCGCCGGCGCACGGTACGCGCGCCACTCCCGCCGTCTGCGCGCGGTGCTCGTCCGCGCGGCGCTGTTCGTCGGCTTCGCGAGCGCGCTCTGGGCGCTCCTGCCTGTCGTTGCCCACCGCGAGCTGCACCTCGGCTCGGGCGGGTATGGACTGCTGCTCGCCGACTTCGGCGTAGGCGCGCTACTCGGAGCTGTCGCGCTTACACGCCTCAGACGGCGCTGGTCGCTCGACTTCCTCGTCGCCGCCGCCACCGCCCTCTTCGCTGCCGCCTGTCTCATGCTGGCCTGGTCGCCGGGTGTCATCGTCGACGCCTTCGCGCTGATCGCCGCGGGGATGGGCTGGATCGCGGTGCTCGGATCGCTCAACGGCAACGCGCAGACGGTGCTGCCGAACTGGGTGCGCTCGCGCGGTATGGCGCTCTACATCCTCGTCTTCCACGGCGGTCAGGCGGCGGGCGCGTTCGTGTGGGGGCTGGTGGCCGATCAAGCGGGCACGCGCGTGGCGCTGATCGGGGTGGCCGCCGGCCTCATCATCGGGCTGCCGGGGGCGCTTCGTTACCGCCTGCTGCCCCACGGCGACCTCGATGTCTCACCTCATCCCTCCTCGGAGCTCCAGCTGCCGATCGAGCCAGATCCCTCGGCTGGGCCGGTGCTCGTGACCGTCGACTACCGCGTCCCCAGCGTCGACCATCAGGAATTCCTGGAGATCATGCAGCACGTGGCGCGCTCCCGCCGCCGCACCGGCGCCGAGCGCTGGGGGCTCTATCGCGACGCGGCCGACCCGGAGGTCTTTGTCGAGACGTTTGTCGTGCCGACGTGGGAGGAGCATCTGCGTCAGCGCCAGGAGCGCAGAACCGTCAGCGACCATCGCTTCGAGCAACGAGCGCGCGCCTACCTCGTCGAGGGCGAGCAGACCCGCACCCGCCACCTCTTCTGGGCATATCGCTAGCTCGGCGCTGGCGCGATCTCGACCTGACAGTGCGTTGAGCACGCTGCCCGGAGCACGCCCGGACGACCCTATACTTGGCCATCCGATCGGCGACGGAAGGTACCGCCAGCGTGCAGGAGATGGTGATCTACGGGGTGAGCTTCGACATGGTCGGCAAGCAGCCGATCGTGCTGCTGAAGGCGGTCAACTCGAACAAGTTCCTCCCGATCTGGATCGGTCATCCGGAGGCGGCGGCCATCCTGATGAAGCTCCAAGGGGCCTCGACGCCGCGCCCGATGACCCACGACCTGCTCAACGAGGTCCTTGGTGAGCTCGAGGCCAGCTGCACGCGCGTCGCGGTGACCGAGCTGCGCGAGAACACCTTCTACGCCTCGATCACGCTGTCGATCAACGGCAGGGAGTTCGAGATCGACTCCCGTCCCAGCGACGCACTCGCCCTCGCCGTCCGGGCGGGCGCCCAGATCTTCGCTGCCGAGGAGGTGATCGCCGAGTCGGCGATCGAGTTCGAGCACGATGTGGAGGACACCGAGGACGTGGTCGAGAAGTTCAAGGAGTTCCTCGACCGCGTGTCGCCGGAGGACTTCGCCGAGGGCGAGTCCTAGGAGGCGTTTCGGCTGGGATCCGAGACGCGTCCGAGCCCCCTAAACAACAAGAAGGGGGCTCGGACGCGCCCCGCACCCGGCCGAACGTCGCCACGCCGGCTCAGTGCGCGACCGCGTGGATCGCTGCTCTGTCGAGGATGCGCGCGATCAGCTCATCGAAGGAGATGCCGGCGGCTTCCGCGGCTTGGGGGAGGAGGCTGGTCTCCGTCAATCCCGGCACCGTGTTGATCTCGAGCACGAACAGATCCCCGTCCGGCTCGGAGAGCATCAGGTCGATACGAGCGAATCCACTGCAGCCGAAGAGGGCGAAGACTTCGAGCGCGAGCGCATGGGCGCGGTCGGTCAGCTCGTCGGAGAGCTCGGCGGGGCAGATGAACGCCGTACGGCCGATCTCATAGCGTGCCTCGAAGTCGTAGAAGTCCTCCTCGCGTGGGCGCGCCTCGACGATCGGCAGGGCGACAGGCCCATCGCTGCCCTCCAGCACCGAGACGGCGAGATCGCGGCCTGCGACGTGACGCTCGAGCAGCACCTTGGAGTCATAGGAGAACGCCGCCACCAGCGCCGAGGGGACGTCGCTCGCGGTGCGGGCGAACTTGATCCCCAGCGCGGAGCCCTGAGACGCCGGCTTGACGACGATCGGGTACGCCAGACGCTCCTCGATCGCCGGCAGCGCGGAGCCCGCTCCGAGCTCCTGGAAGGCCGTCTCGCTGAAGGCATAGAAATCGGGAGTCGGTATCCCTGCGTCGCGCATCAGGTACTTGGCGAGCACCTTGTCCGCGCAGCGCACGCACGCCGACACCCCGGATCCCGTGTACGGGAGCGCGAGGATCTCGAGCAGCTCCTGGACGGTGCCGTCCTCACCGTCGCGGCCGTGCAGTGCCACGAAACAGATCTCGGGCGCCGTCTCGCGCAGAAGCTCGACGAGCTCGGCACCGGCGTCAATCGCGACCACCTCGTGCCCGCGGCGCTCGAGCGCGTCCTCAACGCGGGCCCCCGAGCGCCGCGACACTTGACGCTCGAGCGAGCGCCCGCCCTTGAGCACCGCGACGCGCGTCACGACCGCCGCCGAAGCGGCAGCACGCTCGCCAGACCCGGATCGGCGGACTCCCGCGGCGACTCCGTACCCGTCGCTGCCGGAGGGGCTGGCACAGCGGGAGCCGCCGGTCGCTCACCGGTCAGCGTGCCGTAGAGCGCGACCTGCTCGCGCACGACCTTGCCGATCCGGCGCACGCCCTCGCGGATCTCCTCTTCCGTCACGCCGGAGAAGTTCAAACGCATGCAGGAGCCGCCTCGCTTGCCATCCGCGTAGGCCGCTCGCCCTGGCACGAAGGCGACGTTCTCACGCAACGCGCGCGCGAGCAGGTCGGTCGTGTCGATGTAGTCCGGCAGCGTGGCCCAAACGAACATCCCGCCCTGCGGCCGGGTCCACTCGGCCTCACTCGGCAGATGCTCGGCGAGCGCGTCGAGCATCACCTCGAGCCGGCGGCGATAGATCTCGCGCAGCGAATCGACGTAGCGCAGCCAGCCGCCGCGCTCCTCGAAGTAGGCCGCGACGAAGTGCTGGGTCATCGAGGAGGAGCAGAGGTCCGCCGCCTGCTTGCCGACATTGAGCTTCTCCAGCACGGGCGCCGGCGCCGCCGCCCAGCCCAGGCGGATGCCGGGCGAGAGGATCTTTGAGAAGGTCCCCAGGTAGATGACAAAATCGTGGTCGTCGAGCGAGTACAGCGTCGGCAGCGGCTCGCCGTCGTAGCGCAGCAGTCCGTAGGGGTTGTCCTCGAGCACGAGGATCTCGCGCTCGTTGGCGATGCGCACGAGTCGTTCGCGACGCTCGAGCGACATCGACACGCCGGCAGGGTTCTGGAAGCTGGGAACGGTGTAGAAGAACTTCGGCCGTCTGCCCTCCCGCTCGAGCGCGTCGAGCGCCTGCTCGAGCTTGTCCACGCGCAGCCCGTGATCGTCAATCTCGATCTGGACGACGTCCGCCTGGTACGCGCAGAAGGCGGGCACGGCGCCGGGATACGTCGGTGCCTCGGCGATGATCACGTCGCCTGGATCGATCAGCGTCTTGCAGACGAGGTCGATCACCTGCTGTCCGCCGGTGGTCACGAGGATGTCGTCGCTGTCGACCCGCATCCCCTCGGCCGCCATCACCTCCACGATGCAATCACGCGCGACCGCAAAGCCCTCCGTGGGCCCGTACTGCAGCGCGCGCGCACACCAGCGCGCCGCGACGCGCCCCATCAACGACGCGTAGCTCTCCGGCGGGAACGTCGAGGTGTCGGGCAGCCCACCCGCGAGCGAGATCACGTCGGCGCGGTCCGTCAGCGCCATCAAGTCGCGCATCGCCGAGGACTTCATGACCTTCGTACGCTCGGCGAAGAGCCCGGCGTAGCGCTCGAGATCGCGGCGCACCGAGCGCCCGCCGCTCACCCGTCCGCTCTCGTTCTTGTCCTGTCCGATGGCGTCCGTCGATCCGCTGGGATCGTCGTCTATCGTCATGGTCGCCCAACACGCTAACGCACCCTGCGCCTCTTCTTCGACATCTGCGAAGGCGCCGGCCTGGCCGCCGCGTGCGGGCTGCGCCCCTTCCTTCCCATGCTTTTGGCCGGCGCTCTGGCGTCGGGCGCGAACGGCATCGACTTCGCCGCTCGGGGTCGCCAGCTCGCGTTCCTGCAGGAGGCGTGGTTCCTCGTGCTGCTGGCGGTCCTGCTGCTGGCGACCGCGGTGGCGGCGCGGCGGCTCGGCAGGCGGGCGGAGACCGGCGCTTATGCCGCGGCCCTTTCAGGGGTGGCGGTCGGGCTCGGCGCGCTCGTGTTCGCCGGCACGCTCTGCGGCGATGGCTACCGCTTGTGGCCGGGGCTGCTGGGCGGCCTGGTATGTGCCGGGCTTGCCAACGCGGTCGTCCGCTCGATCCTCGCCGGTGCCGCCGCGCGGCTCGACCACGACGCCGCCTCCGCGTTGTGGCTATTCGCCGAGGGCGCGGCGCTCGTGCTCGCCGGTGTGAGCATCCTGATCCCGCCGATCGCGATCCCGGTGCTGCTGCTGCTGGCGGGGATGCTCATATCGCGCCAGCGGGGCGACGGCGGCAAGTACGCCGGACTGCGCATCCTGCGGTGAGCGCCAAGAAGCTCGTCCTCGCGGTCATCGACGGCGTCCATCCGGCGATGTTGCAACGCGCGGCGGCGACCGGGCGCACGCCCGCGCTCGCGCGCCTGATGGCCGACGGCGTCTACGTCGACGACTGCGTAGCGGCGTTCCCGTCCGTTACGCCGGTGTGCGCGGCGACGATCGCTACCGGCGCCGGTCCCGACCGCCATCTCATCCCCGCGATGAACTGGTACTTCCGCGAGGAGGAGCGTTACGTCGACTACGGCTCGAGCTTTCAGTCCTCGCGCGCGATGGGCATCACTCGAGGGCTTACGGATCTCGTCTACAACCTCAACCGCTCTCACCTCTCCTCCGATACCCCGACGGTCTTCGAGCTGCTCGATGACATCGGGGTTCGCACCGCCGGGACCACCTACCTGATCTACCGCGGGCGTCACCGCCACGAGGTCACCGACGAGACGCCGCTGGTGCGGCTCGTCGGACGCACCGTGATGCGCCATGGCGTGTGGGGCCCGCGCGAGCTCTTCTACGCCGACCTCTTCGCCTCGCGGCGTACCGGGTGTCACTCACAACTCGGCCTTCCAGGCCTACGCGACGAGCACTCCGGCTGCGTCGGTGCGTACCTCGTCGAGCACGACCTCTTTGACTTCCTCTTGCTCTCACTGCCCGACAACGACACAAACAGTCACAAGCGCGGCCCGGACGCCCAGGTCCACTCGCTGGCGATCGCCGATCGCCAGCTCGAACGCGTGATGCACGCGGCGGGTGGTCCGGCCGCCTTCCTCGAGGATCACGCAGTGATCGTGATTGCCGATCACGCTCACGCGCTGGTCGAGCGCTCGGTGGCGATCACGGAGGCCTTCGACGATCTCGGCGTGCTGCGCCCCGACGCGGGGCGACGCAAGGAGGGCGCGCTCGCCGTCTGCCCGTCGCAACGCTCTGCGATGGTCTACGTCCTCGATCCCGAGCGCCGCGCGGAACTATTACCCCGCGCGCGCGAGCGCGCTCAGCAGCTCGAGGGCGTCGATCACTTGATCTGGCGGGAGGGTGAAGAGGTCGCGGTGTGGAGCCCGCGCGGTGAGCTGCGCTTCGCCGCCGTTGGTCCGCTGGTGGATGTCGCGGGTGACAGTTGGAGTGTCGACGGCGCCTGGGAGGCACTCGAGCTGGAGCGCCGCGCCGACGACGGCGCGCTGGTCTCGATCGCCTACCCCAATGCGCTGGCGCGCATCTGGGCGGCGGTCAACACCGCGACCGCGGGCGACCTGCTGCTCGGCGCCGTGCCCGGGTTCGAGTTCGTCGACTGGGGCGGGATCCACCACGTCGGGGCGGGGGCGCACGGATCGCTGCACCGCTCCGATTCGCTGGCCCCCTTGCTGTGGATCGGAACCGGCCCGGAGAGCCGCGCGGCGCGTCCCCAGTGGACGCTGCGCGATGTCGTTCCGATGGTTGCCGAGCACTTCAGCGCAGCGCCGACGGCACCATGACCGCTCGCTACTCTCCAGCGATGCCGCCGGAAGAGGCCGTCGTCGCCGCGCGTCTGCACACGCGCGTACGTCGCGGACTGCGTCATTCGGCGAACTGGCTGCAGCTGATCCGCTTCGCGCTCGTGGGCGTCAGCGGTTACGTGGTCAACCTCGGCGTCTTCGCCGTGGCCGTGCACGTTCTGTCGATCGACTACCGGATCGCGGCGGTGCTCGCGTTCCTCGTTGCGCTGGCCAACAACTTCGTCTGGAACCGCCACTGGACCTTCGACGCGCGCGCTGGGCGTGCCCATCACCAAGCCGCCCGCTTCTTCGCGATCAGCCTCGCGGCGTTTGCCTTCCAGTTCGGCGTACTGCAGGCGCTCGTCGACGGCGCTGGGCTGACGAGCCTGCTCGGCCAGGCGCTGTCGGTGGCGGCCGCCATGCCGATCAACTTCATCGGCAACAAGCTCTGGAGCTTCAAGGCGTGAGAAGGGCCGCGGCGCTGTTCGCCGCGTGCTCTTCGCTCGCTCTCGCCGCCGCCGCCGCCGCCGCTCTGCCTGCCGCGGCGCAGGCGGACACGAACACGTTGCACAGCCCGGCGCAGGTGAACGTGCCCCCGCGCGGCTTTGAGCGCAGCGCGGTGGAGGTGATCGCGATCGCCGATCGCGTTCCCAAGGTCATCGCCGCCCGCGCCCACCGCCACAACGAGACCACGAGCCAGGCGTACTTCAAGCCCGGCGAGCGCTGGCAGGTCTCCTACTACGACGGTCGCGGCCACGAGATCGTCCAGGTCCTGATCGACGATCGCAACGGGCGCGTGCTCGAGGCGTGGACCGGCTTCCAGGTGGCCTGGACGATGGCCCGCGGGTACCCCGGGGCCTTCGGGCGCAAGTCCAACGCCGTCTACGTCTGGCTGCCGATGTGTGCGCTGTTCTTCTTGGCCTTCTTTGACCGCCGGCGACCGCGGCGTCTGCTGCACCTCGACCTGCTCGTGCTGCTGGCGCCGTCGATCTCGTTCGCGTTCTTCAACCACGGCGACATCGGCCTGTCGGTGCCGCTGGCCTATCCGGCGCTGCTGTACTTCCTCGTGCGATTGCTGCTGGTGGCGCGATCGCGCGCGCGCGCGATCGCCGCCGGCGCCGGCGAGACGGCGCGCGAGCCGCTCTACATCGCCGTCTCGCCGTGGTGGCTGGCGGTCGGCCTAGTCTTCCTGATCGGCTTCCGCGTCGGGCTCAACGTGACGAACTCGAACGTCATCGACGTCGGCTATGCGGGTGTGATCGGAGCCGAGCGGATCGCCGACGGCGGCCCCCTGTACGGCAGCTTCCCCTCCGACAACCAGCACGGGGACACCTACGGCCCGGTCAACTACGAGGCCTACCTCCCCTTCCAGCAGCTGCTCGGATGGAGCGGGCGCTGGGACGATCTCCCCGCGGCGCACCTCGCGGCCGTGGTTTTCGACCTGCTGGCGATGGCCGGCCTCTACCTGCTCGGCCTGCGCATCCGCGGGCCAACGGTCGCGCTCGCGCTCGCCTATGCGTGGGCGGCGTGTCCCTGGACCCTGCTCGTGCTCGAGTCCAACGCCAACGACTCGCTCGTGGCCGTGCTCGTCCTCGCCGCCCTGCTCGTCTGCTCATCGCCGCTGGCGCGCGGTGCGACCGTGGCGCTGGCAGGCCTGACGAAGTTCGCGGCGCTGGGACTGGCGCCGCTGTTCATCGCCTATCGGGGTGACCTCCGCAGCGCGCAGCCGCCGCCCGCGCGCCGTGGGCGCCGGCGCGAGCGCGTCACTCGCATCGGCCTGTTCGCCTTCGCCTTCGCGATCTGCGCCTTCGTCGCGTTCGTCCCGGTGCTCGGAGCGAGCTGGCATACGATCTACGAGCGCACGGTCGGCTTTCAGAGCTCGCGCGCGTCGCCGTTCTCGCCATGGGGGCTCTACGGGTCGATCAACTGGCTGCAGACGACCGTCCAGCTGCTGGCGGTGGGACTCGCGCTCGTGGTCGCGGTCTTCCCCCGCCGACGCGACGCGATCTCGCTCGCGGCGTTGGCCGGTGCGGTGCTGATCGCCTTGCAGCTCGGCGTCACGCACTGGTTCTACCTCTACATGGTGTGGTTCCTGCCGCTGCTGTTCGTGGGCATCCTCGCCCCGTTCGCCGAGCCCGCGGCGGTCGCAGCGACGGTCAGTGAACGCCCGGAGCGCCAAGCAGCAGCTGCTCGATCGCCGCGGCTGCAAGCGGCTCCGTCGCCGTGATCAGGACCGCCATCAGCCACGGGTCCTCCTCGGAGGTCTCAAAGCGCGTCGGCATCTGCGTCGTCAGCGATTGCAGCGCCTGCTCGCGCTTGACCCCGATCACGCCACCGCGCGGTCCGGTCATCCCCACGTCGGTGATGTAGGCGGTGCCGCCCGGCAGTACGCGGGCATCGGCGGTGGGGACGTGCGTGTGTGTCCCGACGACCGCCGTCACGCGGCCGTCGAGGTACCAGCCCATCCCGATCTTCTCGCTCGTCGCCTCGGCGTGCATGTCCACGAGTATCTGATCGGCCTTGTCGCGCAAGCGCGCCAGCACGGCGTCGACCTCCGCGAACGCCGGCCTGCCCGCGCGCATGAAGAGGTTGCCCGAGAGCGAGATCACCGCCAGCCGCGCCCCGCCGCGCTCCACTACGCACCAGCCGTGTCCAGGCTGGCCGGCGAGGTAGTTGGCCGGACGCACGATGTTGTCCTGGTTGTCGAGGTACTCGTAGACCTCGCGGTGCTTGTAGGTGTGGTTGCCGAGCGTGATCGCGTCGACGCCGAGAGCAAAGAGCTCGTCGGCGTTGCGCGGGGTGATGCCCACGCCCCCAGCGGCGTTCTCGCCGTTGACAACAATGAAGTCGGGCGCGTGGCGCTCGCGCAGTTCGGGCAGCAGTGTCCGCAGCGTGCGACGCCCGATCCCCCCCACGATGTCTCCCACGAACAGGATGCGCGTCTCAGCCATCCCCGGCATCTTCCCTGCTGGAGCGTTTCGCAGGCCAGCTGCTCCGCTGCCGCCCCCGCGCCCCCTACCCTCTCACAGCGAACGAGACCGCCGGTGACCGACTCCTCCGAGCACGACCCCGACCAGCCGCCGCCGCGCGACGCGAGCGACGAGCTGAGCGCCCCGCCGCCCGAGCAGACGCTGCCGCCGCCGGTCAGTCGCGTGGTGGTTGCTCGCTGGGTCCAGCTCGTCGTCCTGCCGCTCGCGCTCGTCGCTCTCTTCGAGCTGGCGCGGGCAGCCAAGACGGGGCTGCTGGTCTTCTTGATCGCCTCGATCATCGCGCTCATGCTCAACCCGCTCGTCAGCCTGCTGCACCGGTTTCGCATTCCGCGCGGGATCGCGGTGGCGATGGTGTACCTGGGCTTCTTCGCGAGCCTGGTGGGAGTCGGATTGCTGCTGGCCAACCCGGTGTCCAACCAAATCTCCTCGCTGCAGCGAAACGTTCCCCACCTCGTCGAGCAGGCCAACAAGCGGCTCGACGGCTTTCAGAAGTTCCTCAACGACAACGGCATCAACATCAAGATCGAGTCCCAGGGGCAGACCGCGCTGCAGACGCTGCAGCACAAGCTGCTCAAGGGCTCCGGCAGCCTCGTCTCGTTCACCGGCAACCTGCTGACCAAGATCGCGACCACCGCGTTCGAGCTCTTCCTCATCCTCGTTGTCTCGATCTACCTGCTGATCTACGGCGAGGCGATAGGGCGAATGGCCCGCAAGCTCCTGCCCGCCGGCGACGGCACGGCCGCCGACGATCTCCCGCTGCGCGCCCAGCGCGCGGTCTTTGCCTACGTGCGCGGTCAGCTGTTCTTCAGCGTCACGATGGCGGTGAGCGTAGGCCTCGGGTTGTGGATCTACGGGATCGTCGGCATCTTCCCCAACGGCGGCCACTACGCCGTCGCGTTCGCCGCGTTCTACGCGGTGATGGAGCTGATCCCCTACGTCGGCGCGGTGCTGGGCGCCGTCCCGCCCGTGCTGGTCGCGCTCTTCCAGAACCCCTTGACGGCAGTTTGGGTGACGCTGCTGTTCATCGTCCTCCAGCAGGTCGAGGGTCACATCGTCGCGCCCAACATCTTCGGCAAGTCGCTGCGGCTGAACCCGCTGGTCGTGATCCTCGCGCTGCTGCTCGGCGACGAGATCTACGGCATCGTCGGCGCACTGCTGGCGCTGCCAATCTCCGCCGTGCTGCACGAGACGATCATCTACCTGCGCCGTCATCTCGTGCTGGAGCCGTGGTACACGCCGAGCGCTGCGGCGATCGCCGGTGGGGGGAGCACGCTGTCGACCAGAGAGGACGAACCGGACCGCCCACCGGACCACCCACCGGACCGCGAAGCGGTCCGCGACGGACCGCCGACGGAGGTTCTCCCCGCGCTCGAGGCCAATCCGCCAGCTGACGCCGAGAAAGATCCCGCCGGCCGGCGATAGCCTGCAAAGATGGCCCTGGCTGCGGCCCAGACCACCGACACCGCCCCGGTCCTCGCGGTAGAGGGGGTGCAGATGCGCTACGGCGACCGCTGGGCGCTGCGCGAGGTGTCATTCGGCGTCCGCGCCGGCGAGCTGCTCGCCGTGATCGGCCCCAACGGAGCCGGCAAGACGACGCTGCTCTCGATCCTCGCCGGGACGCTGGTCCCGACGGCGGGGACGATCAGCCGGGGTCGTGAGCAGATCGGCTGGGTTCCCCAGCAGCCCGCGCTCTACTCCAAGCTCTCGGTGACGGAGAACCTCGACTTCTTTGCGCGGCTGCAGCGCGTCGACGATTCCGCGTCGGCGGTGCAGCGGATGCTCGATCAGACCGGGCTCAGCGAGCGAGCCACCAGCCCCGTCGGGAGCCTGTCGGGAGGCAATCGCCAGCGCGTCAACATCGCTATCGGCCTGCTCGCGGACCCGCCTGTGCTGCTGCTCGACGAGCCCTCGGCGTCGCTCGATCCCCGCCAGCGCGAGCTGCTGTGGGAGTTCATCGGCGCACGCGCGAAGACCGGGACGACGGTCGTCTACGCCACGCACAACGTGATCGAGGTCGAGCGTTACGCCGATAGGGTGCTCGTGATCGCCGACGGCGAGCTGTTGTGGGAGGGGACCCCGCGCGCGCTCGCCGAGACCGCGGGCAGCGGGCGCGACTTCGAGGCGTCGTTCGTGGCCTTTCTGCACTCACGCGGACACTGAGCCGGGCGCGGGGACGGGCATCAATGCGCTGGCTGCTGCTCAAAGACCTGCGCATCCTGCGCCGCTCGCCGCTGCTCGTGGCGCTGTTAGTCGCCTACCCGATCCTGATCGCGGTGCTCGTCGGCTTCGCGATCTCCTCGGGGCCATCGAAGCCCAAGGTTGCGCTCGTGGATCTCGTCGCACCCGGACAGGGCAACTTCCAGATCGGCTCGGCGACGCTCAACGCCGCAAGCTATGAGAGCCAGCTCAACCAGGGGATCAGCCCGATCCGCCTCTCCACCCGCGCCCAGGCCGTGCAGGCGGTGCAGACCGGGCGGGCGCTCGGCGCGCTGATCATCCCTCCAGACATCGCCGCAAAGCTCAACTCCGGTCTCGAGCGCCCAATGGTGGAGGTGATCTACAGCGCCGAGAACCCGCTCAAGCGCTCCTTCGTGCAGTCGGTGATCAAGTCCGAGTTGGCGGACGCCAACGCGGCGCTGGCGGCGAAGTTCGGCCAGGTCGCGCTCGGCTTGATCAACCTGCTGGAGACCGGCGGCAACGTCAACCTCTTCAACGTCAACGTGAACGTGCTCGGGCTGCAGCGCTCGGCCACGATCCTCAGTGCCGCGCTGGCCATCCTGCCCCCGGGCTCGCCCGAGCGCGGGGGCCTGCAACAGGTCCTCAGCTTTGCCCGCCTCGCGCTTGACAACCTCAACATCTCAAACCAGGTCATCGGCACCCTCAGCCAGCCGATCGCGGTCCACGAGACGATCCTGCGCGGCGCCCGCGGCTCGAGCGACGCGTTCGCGATCGCGGTCGCGGTGACGGTGTCGCTCGAGTTCATCTGCGTGCTGCTGGGTGCGGGCATGCTCGCGCTCGAGCGCGAGGAGAACGCGCTCGCCCGCTTGCTGCGGGGCCTCGTGCGCCGGCTCGAGCTGATCGTCGAGAAGGTCCTGCTGGCGGCGGCCTGTGGCGGTCTCGCCGGGCTGGCGATGCTGCTCGGCCTCGCCGCCTTTGTCGGCATCGACTGGGGGCGCGCGCCGCTGTGGGTGCTCGCGCTCGTGCTCGCGGCGCTGTCGTTCGGAGCGCTGGGCGTAGCGATCGGCGCGCTCGCCCGCGACGTGCGCGCCGCGTCGCTGCTGGCGTTCGCGTTGATCCTTCCCCTCGCCGTGCTTGCGCTGATCCCGAGCGGGACCGTGTCCAGTGGCGTCTACGACGTCGTCAAGGTGCTCGACGCCGTCTTCCCGGTGCGCCCGGCGCTCGATGGACTCAGCGCCACCCTGACCAACACCGGCGACAGCGTCGTCGGCCCGCTCGCCCATCTGCTCGGGCTGACGCTGGTGTTCGTCGCGCTGGCGCGGATCGGCGTGCGGCGGGCTGCGACCCGGGGCTAGGCGCAATCCGGCGATAAGCTGGGCTGAGCGCCATGGCCTTCCCCCAGACCCGTCCGCGGCGATTGCGACGCACCGGCGCGCTGCGCGGACTGGTGCGCGAGACCGAGCTGCGCCCCGGGCGCCTGATCCTGCCGTTGTTCGTCGCCGCCGGCATCGAGGGGTCGCAGCCGATCGCGGGGATGCCGGGCGTGGAGCGCCACTCGATCTCCGCCGCGGTCGAGCGTGCCGCTGAGGCCCAGGCGCTCGGGCTGCCGGCCGTGCTGCTCTTCGGCATCCCCGAGACCAAGGACCCCGAAGGCTCGGGGGCCTGGGACGATGAGGGCATCGTTCAGCTCGCGACGCGCGCGATCAAGCAGGCGGTCGGAGACATGCTCGTGATCTGCGACCTCTGTTTGTGCGAGTACACCGACCACGGCCACTGCGGCCTGCTGCGCGATGACGGCGACGTCGACAACGACGCCACGCTCGAGCTGCTCGCCCGCGTCGCGGTCTCCCAAGCCCGCGCCGGCGCCGACATCGTCGCCCCCAGCGACATGATGGACGGCCGCGTCGGCGCCATCCGCGCCGAGCTCGATGCGGAGGGGCTCGCTGACACCGCGATCCTCTCCTACGCGGCCAAGTCGGCCTCGGCGTTCTACGGTCCCTTCCGCGAGGCCGCTGGATCGACGCCCGCTTTCGGCGATCGCCACGGCTACCAGATGGATCCGGCCAACGGCGACGAGGCCGTGCGCGAAGCGCTGCTCGACGCCGACGAAGGCGCGGACATGGTGATGGTGAAGCCCGCCGGACCCTGCCTCGACATCATCCGCCGCGTCAAGGAGGCAACTCGTCTGCCGCTCGGCGCCTACCAGGTCAGCGGCGAGTACGCGATGATCAAGGCCGCCGCAGCCGCCGGCGCGCTCGACGAGCGCTCCGCGGTGCTCGAGACGCTCACCGGCATCCGCCGCGCGGGCGCCGACTTCGTCATCACCTACTACGCGGCCGAGGCTGCGCAATGGCTCCGCTAGCCCAGCCCAAGCTCCGATCGCGCAAGCACGGCGCCGCGATCCCGCTCGACGATCACGACCGCCGCCTGCTCAACCTGATGCAGGGATCCTTTCCGCTCGAGCCGCGACCCTTCGCGGCTGTTGCGCGCGACGCCGGCGTGACCGAGGAGGAGGTCCTCGAGCGCGTCGGGCAGCTGATCGAGGCGCGCATCATCCGCCAGGTCACGCCGATCTTCGATACGCGGGCGCTCAGCTACCGCTCGATGCTCGTGGCCGCGCGCGTCGATCCCGAACAGCCTCAGCGCGCCGCGGCCTTCATCAACAGCCACCCCGGCGTCACGCACAACTACCTGCGTAATCACGAGTTCAATCTTTGGTTCACGCTCGCCGTCGAGCCCGACTCGCCGCTCGGTCTCGACGGGACGCTCGAGCTGATGGCGCAGAAGGCGCCCGCCGAGTCGATCCGCCAGCTTCCCACGCTGCGGCTCTTCAAGATCCGCATGGACCTCGAGATGACGGGCGACACCGAGTCGCTCTCGAGCGCCGGTGTCGCCGAGCCGCCACGCGACCTCGATCCAGTCGCGCTCGACGAGCTCGATGTCCGCATCGTGCAGGCGACCCAGGGCGACATGCCAATCGTCCCCGAGCCCTACGCGCCCGCCGCCGAGCGCCTCGGCATCTCCCATGCAGAGCTGCTCGAGCGGATGATCTCGTTGCGCGAGCGCGGCGCGCTGCGGCGCGTGGCGGCGATCCTCTTCCATCGCCGCGCGGGCTT
This sequence comes from Solirubrobacterales bacterium, assembly GCA_003244205.1. Classification (GTDB taxonomy): domain Bacteria; phylum Actinomycetota; class Thermoleophilia; order Solirubrobacterales; family Solirubrobacteraceae; genus QHBW01. The sequence continues at coordinate 15,173 of QHBW01000061.1, forward strand.
CTCCGCCAACGGCATGGGCGTCTGGAAGGTCCCCGCGGAGCGCATCGCCGAGCTTGGGCCGCGGATGGCCTCCGTGCGCGGAATCTCGCACTGCTACGAGCGCCCAACGTATCCCGACTGGCCCTACTCGGTATTCACGATGGCCCACGGTCGCTCCAAGCAGGAGTGCGACGCCGTGCTCGATGCGATCGCCGAGCAAACCGGTATCGAGGAGCGCTCGACGCTCTACTCCTCGACGGAGTTCAAGAAGATCCGCATGCTCTACTTCACGCCGGAGTTCCGCGACTGGGAGCGCGAGCATGCTGGTGTCCCGCATCCGCCCGGATCGCATTACGACCCTGCCAGGCACGACGCGCTCGGCTGAGCTCTACGAGCGCGCACTGGCGCTGCTCCCGGGGGGCGTCAACTCGCCGGTGCGGGCGATGCGCGCGATCGGCCGCAAGCCGATCTTCGTGGAGCGCGGCGACGGTGCCACCTTGTGGGACGCCGACGGCAACCGCTACGTCGACTACGTCTGCTCCTGGGGGCCGCTGATCGCCGGGCACGCTCACCCGCGCGTGCTCGCGGCGCTGTCCGAAGCCGCGGCGCGGGGAACAAGCTTCGGCGCGCCGACCGCCGAAGAAGTAGAGCTGGCGGCGGAGGTCGCCCGCCGCGTCCCCTCGATCGAGATGCTGCGGATGACGTCCTCGGGAACCGAGGCGACGATGAGCGCCGTGCGGCTCGCACGCGCTGTGACCGGGCGCGAAGCGCTGCTGAAGTTTGCCGGCGCCTACCACGGTCACGTCGACGGTCTGCTCGCGCAGGCGGGCTCGGGTCTCGCCGCCGCGGCGCTGCCGGCGAGCCCGGGCGTGCCCGCGGCGGCCACCGCGGCGACGGTCGTGATCCCTTGGAACGATCCCGACGCTCTCACCGCTGCCTGCGCCGCACATCGCTTCGCCGCCATCCTGGCCGAGCCGATCCCGGCCAACATGGGCGTTGTTCCGCCTCGGGAGGGCTTCTTGCAACAGCTGCGGGCCAGCGCCGACGGCAACGGTGCGCTGCTCGTCTTCGACGAGGTGATCACGGGTTTCCGCGTCGCCCGCGGCGGGGCGCAGGAGCGCGCCGGCGTGACCCCCGACCTGACGATCTTGGGGAAGGTGATCGGCGGCGGGCTGCCTGCGGCGGCCTACGGCGGATCGCGCGCCCTGATGGAGCACATCGCGCCAGCCGGTGACGTCTACCAGGCGGGCACGCTGTCGGGTAACCCGCTGGCGGTGGCCGCCGGCAGGGCCACGCTCGAGCTGCTCGACGCCGCCGCCTACGATCAATTGTCAGCGACGACCGCCGCGCTCGCGGCGGGGCTGGCAGCCGCCGCCGCGGACGCGGGAGTGAAGGTGGGAGTGGCCGCGGTTTGCGGGCTGCTGACCGTCCACTTCAATTCCGAGCCCGTCGTCGACTACGCCGGCGCGCGCGGCTGCGATCTGGACGCATACGCCGCCTGGTGTCGTGCGCTGCTCGATCGCGGCGTCTACCCGCCGCCGTCGCAGTTCGAGGCCTGGTTTCCCTCGCTGGCGCATGGCGAGCGGGAGGTCGAGCAGACGTTGGCCGCCGCGCGCGACGCCTTCGCCGAGGTGGCGTGTCGATGAGCCGGGAGGCTCTGGTGGAGCTCGCGGCGCTCGTACGCGCCGACGACGGCCTGCTGGCGGCGACGGTGTCGGAGACCCGCACGGGGCCGGCGCTCGAGGACGCCAATTTCAATGAAGAAGGGCTTGGGGCCTTGGCGGCCTCCGGCTCGCGCGCCCGCGGTCACGAGCACGACTACGAGCTGCTGGTCGAGGCGATCAGGGAGGGCTTTCAGCTGCACTACGGGCGCGGGCGCGTGCTGGCGCCCGAGGATCCCGATCTCGCCCTGCTGGCGGGGGACCGGCTCTACGCGCTCGGGCTGGCGCGCCTCGCCGAGCTCGGCGACATCGACGGCGTGCTTGAGCTGGCAGACGTGATCGCGCTCGCTGCCCAAGCCCAGGCGACCGGAGACGGAGTCCTTGCGGAGGCCGTCTGGCGCGCGGGCGCGGCCGCGATCGGCTGGGGCTCGAGCGCGGACCACGTGGCCGCCAAGGCGCTCGCGCGTGGCGGCTCCCCGGGCGCCGCGAACGCGCTCCAGCGCGCTGCCGAAAGCGCGATCGAGCCGCTGCGGGCGCGCTGAGCACGCGAGCGGACGGCTGGCGCGCGGGGTCCCGGCCCGTCCGTCGGGGGGCCCGCACCGGTATCGTTGTGGGTCGCCGCTGCGGCGTCTCTCCCATGCCCGATCGACGCAAAGACCGCCCTTCCCAGTACACGGCGGACCGCAACATGCCCGGCGCCTTCGAGGGCGAGACGGTCACGCGGCGACGTCTGATGACGGGCGTCGCGCACGGCGCCGGAGGCATCGCCGCCGCCGCCTTCGGCTTGCCCGCGCTGGGCTTTGCGCTCGGACCGGTATTCGAGCGCCAGCAGGCACATTGGGAGTCGATCGGCTCGGTGAACCAGTTCACGCCCGACACCTATGTGCCGAAGGTCATCACGCAGGCCTACGGCATCGGAGAGGCAGGCAAGACGACCGCCTACATCCGCGCGCACAACGCCTCGATCGACCCGCCCTTCGTCGGCTCCTACGTCGCGCTCTCGAGCCGCTGCATGCACCTCGGCTGTCCGGTCCGCTACGTCGACGCAGCGCAGCGCTTCATCTGCCCCTGCCACGGTGGCGTCTACGACTTCCTCGGCAAGGTCGTTGGCGGCCCGCCGGTGCGTCCGCTGGACCGCTTCGCCACGCGCGTGCGCAACGGCGAGCTCGAGGTCGGTCCTCGCTTCTCGGTCAACGGCCAGCTCCATGCCTTCAGCCCCCGCGACCCGGCTCAGTTCACCGACGGCATCGGCCCGATCCTCTATCCCGCCCGCTTCGACACCGCGCCCAAGAAGTAGGACCGGCCACGCACGATGCCCAGGATCAAGCTCCCCACACCACCGCGGCCCTCGGCCCTGCAGCCCAAGCCGCCCCGGCCCGGGGAGGAGGACAAGAAGGCAGGGCCCCTCGACGTCGCCGCCGAGGGCGGGATCCGCGCCGTCGATTGGATCGACGAACGCACCTCGCTCTCGAGCGCCACGCGCTGGTTGCTTTTCCGCAAGGTCCCCAAGGGGACCAACTGGTTCTACACCCTCGGCTCGGCGAGCCTCATCGCCTTCGTCTCGCAGGCGACGACTGGCGTCTTCTTGGCGATGTACTACGACCCGTCGGCGAACCACGCCTACGAGTCGGTGCGCTACATCACCAACGAGGCGTTCCTCGGCGCGTTCGTGCGCGGCATGCACAAGTGGGGCTCATCGGTGATGGTGGTGCTCGTCTTCCTGCACATGGCGCGAACTTTCGTCTTCGGCGCCTACAAGTACCCCCGCGAGCTCAACTGGATCATCGGCGTCGTGCTGCTGATCCTGACGATGGCGATGTCGTTCACAGGCTACCTGCTGCCCTTCGATCAGCGTTCTTACTGGGCGACGATCGTGGGCGTGAACATCAACGGCAGCGGCCCGATCATCGGGCCCTTCCTGTCGGACTTTCTGCGCGGCGGCCCCGACTTCGGCGCCACCACGCTCTCGCGCTTCTACGCGATCCACATGCTGCTGATACCAGGGCTGCTGGCCGCGTTGATCGGCGCGCACCTCTATCTCGTCGCCAAGCTCGGCACCACCGCGCCACCCTGGATGAAGGCCGAGGCGGATCCCGAGCTGACCAAGGCGACGGCGTGACCGCCGCCGGCACGGACCGGGCAGCGGCGTGAAGCAGGCCGAGAAGGAGCAGTACCTGCGCGAGTACGCGATCCTGAAATCGCAGGGCAAGCCGTTCTTCCCCTACGCGGTCGCCAAGGACAGCGCGATGGCGGTGGTCGTGATGCTGGTGATCATCGCCCTGTCGCTGGTGCTCGGGGCCGAGCTCGGTCCCAAGGCCGATCCGACGACGACGACGTATGTCCCGCGCCCGGAGTGGTACTTCTTCTTCCTCTTCGAGCTTCTGCGCGTGATCAAGCCGCCGATCCTCACGCCGCTCGCCACCGTCGGCGTTCCGACGCTCGCGATGGTGCTGCTGCTCACGCTGCCGTTCTATGACCGCAGCGCCGAGCGGCGCCCCGAGCGACGCCCGGTGGCGATGGCGGCGATGATCCTCACGGTCGCGGCGATGGCCTTCTTGACGTACCAGGGCGCCAACGCGGGATCGCCGAACTCCGTCGACATGCCCACGCCGACCAGTCTTTCGCCAACCCAGGCCGCGGTCTTCAATCAGGGCAAGCTCGTCACCGCGCAGTCGGGCTGCCTGGCCTGTCACAAGATCGGCGACAACGGCAACGACGGCCCAGGACCGCCGCTGACCAACGTCGGCGCGCGCCTCCCCGCCCAGGCGATCGAGCGCACGCTGCAGAACCCCACGGCGCCGATGCCGTCGTTCGCCAACCTCCCGCCGCAGAAGCTCTCGGCGCTCGTCGCCTTCCTCTCCCAGCTCAAGTAGCGCACCGCGATGGCCTCGCCGACGCCGACGCGGGCACCGCAGCCCGCCGACGCTGCCCCCGCCGGCACCCTGCAGGAGAGCCAGGTGCGCGCGATGTTCGACCGCATCGCCGGCGTCTATGACCGCATGAACGGCGTCATGACCGCAGGCCTTCACCACCGCTGGCGCGCGCGCGCGGCGGAGCTGGCCGCTGTCGGCCCCGGCGATCGCGTGCTCGACGTCGCCACGGGCACTGGCGATCTCGCGATCGAGCTCGCGCACCGGGTGCTCCCAGGCGGCGAGGTCGTGGGCGCCGACTTCTCCACGGAAATGCTCTCTCGTGCGCGCGCGAAGGCCGCGGAGATCCGCTTCGAGCAGGCAAACGCGCTCGAGCTCCCCTACGCATCCGGCGAGTTCGACGCCGCAACCGTCGGCTTCGGGGCACGTAACTTCGCCGACCTCGATCGAGGGCTGGGCGAGATGGCGCGCGTGGTGCGGCCCGGCGGTCGGGTGGTGGTGCTCGAGATCACGACGCCGCAGCGGCCGCCGCTGTCGACTTTCTATGGCGCCTGGTTCGATCGCGTCGTGCCGCTGCTCGGCCGGCTCGCGGGCGATCCCGAGGCCTACGAGTACCTGCCCAACTCGGTGCGGCGCTTCCCCGGCCCCGAGGCGCTGGCCGCGCGGATGGCGGCCGCCGGGCTGACGAGCCTGCGCTGGGTGATCACGGCGGGCGGCATCATCGCGATCCATGTCGGACAGGTGGCCGAGGCGTGATGGCTAGCACGCCCTCGGCGGTGCCCGCGCTCGAGGCGGTCGTGCAGGCCGGCGGCGATCACGTCGCGCCGCTGCTGGAGCGCGTCGAGCGGCGCCTCGTCGAGGTCGCCGGCGGCCATGGCCCCGAGCTCGCCGAGCACGCCGGCGCCACGATCGCGGCCGGCGGCAAGCGGCTGCGCCCGCTGCTGGTGCTGCTGGCAGCCGGCCCGGAGCTGCCGGTGCCGTGCTACGAGGGGGTCCTCAACGCGGCCGTGGCGGTCGAGCTCGTGCACTCGGCGACGCTCGTGCACGACGACGTCCTCGACGGGGCCGAGCTGCGCCGCGGCCGACCGACGGTGGTGGCGGTCGCGGGCCGGCGGATGGCGACCGCGACCGGCGACCTGCTCTTTTCGCGCGCGTTTGCGGAGTTGGCGCGCAATCGCCGGACCGATCAGATCCGCGTGCTCTCAGATGCCTCGTCTGCTCTGGCTCGCGGCGAGCTGCTCCAGCGCGCGGACGCCTGGAAGGCGGAGATCGACGTCGACCGCTACCTCGCGCGCTGCGAGCTCAAGACGGGCCGCCTGTTCGAGGCGGCGTGCCGGCTGGGCGCGCTCGCGCGCGGCCTGGCGACCGACGCGCTGGGCGACTTCGGGCGCCACATCGGGCTCGCCTTCCAACTGCTCGACGACGTCCTCGATGTAACCGGACCGGCCGAGCGGACGGGCAAGCATCGCGGCACCGACCTGCTCGACGGGACCGTCACGCTGCCGCTGATCCTCGCCCGCGAGCGCGACCCCGCGCTGGCCGCGGTGTCGCTGCGCGACGTCCGCACCCCGTCGCAGGCGGCGGCGCTCTGCGATCGGATCGAGGCGAGCGGAGCGCTGCGGTCGGCGCGCTCGCACGCGCTCGACGCGGTCGCGCAGGCGAAGGCAGCCCTGCCGGAGCTGGGCGCCCGTCAGCGCGACGCGCTCACGCTCGTCGCCGACGGAGTGGTCGAGCGCTACGCCTAGACGCGGGTCGTTGGGCGCCTGTGGCCCGGGGCAGGGGGTCTGGGGGGTGTCCAGGGCCGGGGGGCGAGGGGACCGGCCGGTGGCCCAGGGCTGGGGGGTGTCCAGGGCCGGGGGACAAGGGGACCGGCCGGTGGCCCAGGGCTGGGGGCCAAGGGGCCGGACTCAAGGGGGGTGTGGGATCGAAACCATAATTATTGGGGTCTGCATCGCACACCCCTCGCCCCTAGAAGTCCATCGGCGTGATGTGGTCCTTGCGCAGCGCGCGCGCGAAGCGCTCGATGTACTCCTCCATGTTGGCCTGGGTCAGGCGGAGCAGGTCGGTCCGCAGCACGTCGGTGCCGGCGTCGAGCGCCTGGTCCAGGCGCTCCAGCGCGGCCGTGGGAACGACGGCCTGCTCGTTCCAGTCGCAGTTGGGGCAGTAGAGATCGACGCGCCATTCGTCGCGACCGGCCTGCGCCCAGTCGACGGGCTGGACGAGATCGCGTCCGCAGCCGGGGCAGACGTCGACGCCGTTGTCTGCGGTCTGCGGGTCCTCGAGGCGCAGCACCTCGATGCTGCGTCCGCTGGGAAGCGTGACGCGGCGGCGAACGGCGGGGGATTCGGAGGGGCGGGGGTCCATGATCTGCGCTGGCCTGGGTGCTCGCCCCTTCATCGACCGCCACAACCAAAAACTTGACCCTTACCCAGCCGAGCGTCGAGCCTGATCCGCCCGGCGCCTCGAGCCTGATCCGGCCGGCGCCTCGACGCTGATCCGGCCGGCGCCTCGACGCTGATCCGCCCGGCAGCGTCGAGCCTGATCCGCCCGGCGCCTCGAGCCTGATCCGCCCGGCGCCTCGACGCTGATCCGCCCGGCGCCTCGACGCTGATCCGCCGGGAGCCGCGACGCTGGTCCGCGTTGGCCGTCTAGCGTGTGCGCACTAGGCTCCTAGAGAAATGGCCACCGCCATACGCACGATTCGCCCCGTGGGCCACGAGGATCGGCTGACCCTCGTCGAGCATCTCGACGAGCTGCGCACGCGTCTGATCATCTCGCTGATAGCGATTGCAGTGGCCTTCGCGTTCTGCTTCTGGCAGAACCACGCGATCATCAAGATCGTCAACAAGCCGCTAGAGCAGCAGACGATCTCGAGTGCAAAGAACAACAGCGGCTCCGGAGGCCTGCAGCAGCTCCAGTCGCTTCAGGTCTCCGAGGCGGGGACGCTGCGGGCGGTCGCGGACTCAAACGGCCAGACGGCAGCCGCGCTCGATCGGCTCGCGGCCACCAGCCACGACGCCGCGGCGCGCGCCGAGCTCCGCCAGGCGGCGTCGGTCTCGCGCAGTGCGCAGCTCTCGCTGACGCGCTACGCGGCCACGCTCCCCAAGCACGTCTCGGGCAAGGAGCCGATCACGCTCGGGGTCGGTGAGCCGCTGACCGAGACGATCAAGGTCACCGGCTATGCCGCGATCTTGCTGGCCCTGCCGTTCGTGCTGTGGCAGCTCTACGGCTTCGTGCTGCCCGCGTTCAGCCCGAGCGAGCGCCGGGTCGCCTTCCCGCTCATGTGCACGGTCCCGTTGCTGTTCGCCTGCGGAGTCGCGTTCGGCTACTTCGTCGTGCTGCCGCCCGCGATTCACTTCCTCCAGGGCTTCAACAACCAGAACTTCGACGTCCTCGTGCAGGCCAGGCAGTACTACTCCTTCGAGCTGCTGGTGCTGTTGGGGCTCGGCGTCTTCTTCCAGGTGCCGATCGGGATCCTCGCGGTGACCCGCATGGGGATCGTGACCCCGCGGCAATTGAAGAAGAATCGTCGCTACGCGCTGCTCGTGATCGCCGTGCTGGTGGCGATCCTGCCGGTGGATCCGATCACGATGATCATCTCGATGGTCCCGTTGCTGGCGCTGTATGAGGGATCGATCCAGTTCGCTGCCCTGGTCGACCGTCGCGCCCAGCGGCGCGAGCGCGCGGCCGGGCCCGACATCGACGAGAATCCCTAGCCATGCTCTTTGATCTCCGCGGGCGCGGACGGCGGCGCACCGTCCAGCTCATCTATCTGTTCCTGGCGCTGCTGATGGGCGGCGGGCTCGTGCTGTTCGGCGTCGGCACCGGTGCCAACCAGGGCGGGCTGCTCAATGCCCTCACCGGCGGTGGCGGCTCCTCGAGCATCAACACGACCTCGCTGGCCAAAAGCGTCGCGACCGCCCAGGCGCAAGCCGCGGCGGCGCCGCAGGACGCCGCAGCCTGGGACAACTATGCCCACAGCGCCGCGACCGCGGGCCAGACAGGGCTCAACCCCTCCACCGGCAGGTACTCCGCCTTCGCGGCCGCCCAGCTCCAGCAGGCATCGGCCGCCTGGCAGCACTATCTCTCGCTTAAGCCCACCCCCCTTGACCTCGAGCTGGCGCAGGAGATGTCGGCGATCTACCAGAGCGCGCTCAACGATCTTCCACAGGCCGTCAAGGCGCAGGAGGCGATCGCCCAGGCCTCGCCCGGCGACGCCGCCCAGTTCATCCTCCTCGCTCGCCTCGCCTACGCCGCCAAGCAGACACGCAAGGGAGACCTCGCCGCCCAGAAGGCGCTGGCGTTGTCGGCCCCATTCAATCGTCCCGCGCTGCGCACTGAGCTCGCCGCCGCAAAGAAGCAGGCCAGCGGCGGCGCTAACGGGAGCGCGGCGACCCCGACAACCACCGTGCCTCCGACGACGGCCTCCGGCAAGGCCTCCACGCACAAGCCCTAGAATCGCCGCGCCCGGGCCGTTAGCTCAACTGGCAGAGCAGGGGCCTCTTAAGCCCAAGGTTGAAGGTTCGAGTCCTTCACGGCCCACTACTACTGGCGAGAACTGGTGATCGCATCCTGGAGGGCGACCAGGACCTCCTCGGCCCCGGCGTCGTCGAGATGGGGCCCGATCGGCAGGCTCAGCACCTCGTTCGCGAGGCGCTCGGTGAGTGGGAGGGGCGGCCACTGCTCGCCTGCATACGCGCCCGAGCGATGAGGAGGGATCGGATAATGGATCAGCGTCTCAACGCCGCGGCGCGCGAGACCCTGCTGCAGCAGCTCGCGATCAGCGCAGCGCAAGACGAACTGGTGCCAGACGGACTCGACGCCGGCCGGGATCGCCGGTGGCGTGACGACGGGATGGCCATCCAGCGCGGTCGTGTATTGCTCGGCGCGGCCACGACGCCGGTCATTCCAGGCGTCCAGGTGAGCCAGCTTCACACGCAGAAGCGCGGCCTGCAGTTCGTCCAAGCGGCTGTTCAAACCAAGCCGATCGTGGTGATACTTGCGTGCCGAGCCGTAGTTGCGCAGCTCGCGCACGCTCTCGATCAGCGACTCGGAGCGCGAAACCACGGCACCTCCATCACCGCTCGCGCCGAGGTTCTTGCTCGGGTAGAAGCTGAAGGCCGCGATGTCGCCCAGCGATCCGACGCGTCTGCCCTGGTAACGCGCACCATGCGCTTGGGCAGCGTCCTCGACCAGCGCCAGGCCGTGTCGTCGCGCGATCGCTGCGATCGGGTCCCAATCGACGGGCATGCCATACAGGTGCACGACAACGACGGCCGCCGTGCGCGGGGTGACCGCAGCCTCCACACGCAGGGGGTCGATGTTGAAGCCTCCCTCCTCAGGCTCGACCGGCACCGGACGCGCACCCAACTGCGTCACCGCCAGCCAGGTCGCGATGAAAGTGTGGGCCGGCACGATCACCTCGTCCCCGGCGCCGACTCCGAGGGCCTCGAGCGCGAGCCTCAGCGCGTCGAGCCCGCTGCCAACGCCAGCTGCATGGCCCGACTCGCAATAGCTGGCAAACTCCCGCTCGAAGGCTTCCACTTCGTTTGCGAGCACGTAGTGGCCACCGCGCAACACTCGGATGGCGGCCGCCTCGAGCTCGTCAGCCAGCTCGTCGTGCGCCGCGCGGATACTTATGAACTCGACGCCCACGATTGCAAAGCATGCCAAGGCCGGGCTTCATGTCGCGAGCTACAGCTCGAGCGATCGCGCTGCGTGGGACGAGTTCATCGCACAGGCCAGGAATTCGCACTTCTTCTTTCGGCGCGGTTACCTGGAATACCACAGCGACCGCTTCACCGACGCTTCGCTGATCGTCCGAGAGCGCGGAGGCATCGTTGCTGTGATGCCGGCTAGCGTGGACAACGGCGTCGTCACCAGCCACGCAGGCCTGACGTTCGGCGGCGTGCTGTCGCGCCGGCGCCTGAGTGCTGCGGCGATTTTGAGGGTCGTTCGCGCGATCGTCGAGTACCTCGGTGAGCGTGGCGTCACGCGACTCGTCTACAAGCCGGCGCCGCACATCTACCACACGTATCCGTGCGAGGAGGACCTCTACGCGTTCGATGTCGCGGGCGCGAGGTTGATCTCTCGCGAGCTGTGCTCGGTGATCGTTCCCGCCCAGGCCGCGCGCTTCGCGGACAGCCGTGGCGCCCGGGTCGAGCGGGCACGATCGAAAGGTGTGAACGTCGAACGGAGCGGCGAGTACGAGGCGTTCCTGGCGCTCGAGGAAGAGTTGCTGCGGACCAAGTACGGCGTCAGTCCGGCGCACAGCGGCCCCGAGATGGCGCTTCTAGCCGAGCGATTCCCAGACCACATCATGCTTTTCGAGGCGCGCCGTGGCGGAACGCTGTTGGCGGGAACGATTGTCTACGAGACCGAGCGCGTAGCACACACGCAGTACATCGCGACGACCGAGGAGGGGCGCCGGCTCGGCGCACTCGACGTCATCTGCGATGAGCTGATCGCGCGCAGGTTTGCGAGCAAGCCGTACCTCAGCCTCGGAGTCTCAACCACCGACAACGGCTTCAACCCCGGCCTGGTGCACAACAAGGAGAGCTTTGGTGCCCGCGGGATAGTGCATGACCACTACGAGCTCACGATCGGATGAATTCCCTGACCGTCGGAACGCGAGTGCAGCGGGCGAGAATCGCGGTGCGCAACCTCGCGCAGCCAGCCCTGATCCCGAAGCGCGCTCTCAGCCGAGCGCTCGAGGAGGTCCGATACGAGCGACGTCTGGGCACCTCGACCGGCGGAAGTCACTCGCTCGAGGAGCTTCATCTCAACCCGGTCGACCGGGTGCGCTATGAGCCCTCGAGCTGGCGGATCTTGCGCCGCATCCTCGACCCGAGCGAAGTTGATGGCAGCGATGTTTTCCTGGACCTCGGGTCCGGGAAAGGTCGCGTCGTCTTGCAGGCGGCGGCCGACTACGGATTCGGCAAGATCATCGGCGTCGAGCTGGCTCCGGCGCTGCACGCGCTCGCCGAGAGCAACCTTGCGGCCGCCGCGCCCAGGCTCCCTCGCCGCAACGTCCGGCTCGTGTGCGCCGATGCGGCAAGCTTCGAGCTGCCCGACGATGTCACTGTCGTGTTCATGAACAATCCTTTCGGCGGAGAGGTCCTGCGCGGGGCTCTCGGCCAGCTGCTGGCATCGCTCGATCGCCGTCCACGGCGCGTGCGGCTGATCTACGCCCATCCCGAGCACAAACGCGAGCTCTTGGCGACGGAGCGCTTCCAGCTAGTGCGCAGGCGGCGCGTTGTGGCGCCGACGCAGCTGCGCTCGACGTCGCTGCATCTCTACGAAACGCGGTCGCCGAGGCGCGCCAGCTCGCGATGACCGACAGACTCTTGAACGCATCTGACTCGGGGTCGCCGGGGCTCCCGCCAACTCCGCATGTCTCGGTGAACGGGTGTCGAATCATCTCGCTCTCGGTCTTTTCTGATCCGCGCGGGAACCTCACAGTCATTGAGGGGTCAAGCGATGTGCCGTTTGACATCGCTCGCGTCTACTACGTGCGTGACGTCCCGGTTGGTGCGGCGCGAGCGGGACATGCGCACCGACGGCTCGAGCAGCTCCTGATCGCGGCGAACGGTGCCTTCGATGCCGTCCTCGACGACGGATGCCAGCGTCAGACGGTGCGTTTGAGCCAGCCTTCATACGGTCTCTACCTGCCGGTGATGGTCTGGCGCGAATTGACTAACTTCACTGCTGGAGCCGTCTGCCTCTCGCTCGCGTCGATGCCGTATGACTCTGCGGACTACTTCTACGACTACGACGAATACGTGCGTATCGTCAAGTCGGCCTAGCCGTGAGGCTTCCCCGCTCGCCGATCGAGCGCCTGCGCGGACGCCTAACCGGGATCGAGCGCGCGCTTGGCGAGACGCGGGAGTACGTGACCTGGGTCCAAGCCGCGGTCGCCGAGGTTGGCAGCGCAGTACGGTCGCTCAGCACCGAGGTGGCTGGGCTCTCGGCCGAGCTGGCGGAGCGCGACGCCCGTGTACTTGAGATCCTGCGCTTGAGCCTTGACCGCGAGCCGGTCCAGCGTCAAGCGCTGCGCCGTGCACGCGAGTCGCCGAGCTACGAGCTGGCGTACTCCGACCCGGAGCCCTTGGTGTCAGTCGTCATCCCGACCTGGCAGAACTACGAAGCGCTGGCCCAGCGCTCGTTGCCATCGGTGCTGAGCCAGACCCACCAGAACTTCGAGGTGATCGTGGTAGGCGATCGGGCTCCCGGGGGAGCCGAAGACGTTGTGCGCTCCTTCGGCGATCACCGCATCCGCTACGTCAATCTCGAACGGCGTGGGCCTTACCCCGAGGACCCCGCGGCGGCGTACCTCGTCGCTGGCGTGCCGCCGTACAACGAAGGAGTGGCTCTGGCACGGGGTCGCTGGATCGCCCCGCTCGATGACGACGACGCATTTCGCGAGCATCACATCGCGGCACTGCTCGAGCTGGCTCGCCGCGAGCAGGCCGAGCTGTCGTACGGACAGTTCCTCTGGCACCACCGCGACCGCGACGACGAAAGGATGGGCGTTTTCCCTCCAGAGTTCGGCAAGTTCGAAATGCAGGGAGCCCTCTATCACGCCGACCTGCGCTTCTTCGAGCTCGAGCTCTCAGATGCTCTGTTTGGGCTGCCGGGCGACTGGGCTTGGTGCCAGCGCCTACTGCGAGCCGGGGTCAGGTGCGCAATGTTGGATGAGGTGGTCGTCGACTACTATCCGTCGGCAGAGTGGTCGGCGTCCGGCGTTCGGTCGTAACGCGCACTGTTCCGCCTAATCCAGGGCCCCCTGGCCGGGTCATCGACGCGGTGCGGGCAGGCCAACGCGTCACGCTGACCGTGCACGGCGAGCCCGTTGCCGACATCGTGCCCCATGGCCGCCGCACCCGCTGGCTGGGGGGGGCGCAGCTACGCGAACAGCTCGGCGTTCTCAGCGCTCGCGACGACGCGATCCGCGCACGCCGTGCCGACACGCTCGCCCTCGCGCGCACCGCAGACCCGATTGCGCTCAGCGGGGCCGTGATGGTTGCGTGGGCACGATTGGTCGCGGACTGTCGCGCCGTCGGCACCCAGCGCAACCATCAAACTCACTGACGCGCTCATCGCCGCCACCGCCGTTGAACACGGACTCCCAATCATCACCCAAGACGACGACTACGACCCGATCGCCCACGCCCATCTCGCCCTCCACGTCGTCAAGGTATAGCCCCTGATCAGCTCGACGCGGCTATGTCGTACACATCGTCGGCCGCAGCGGACATGACGCGATCGGCCATCTCGAGCTTCAGGCGAGTCAGACGGCGATCGTCCTCGCCGCTCCGCTCGTGCTTGCGCGCCAGCACGATGAACTCGTCCGTCACATATCCCTCCCGAACGATCAGCGTCACGGCTCGCTTTCGATAACCGAGTCGGAACACGAAGTGCTCCAGTGCCCGGCCCCGCTCGGGACGCGCCAGGGAGGAGTCGACGACGTAACGGCCCTCGGTCACCGCGCGGGTGACCAACTCAAAGGCGTCTCTCGCGCCAGGGCCTGCGAAGGCCGTCTGCAGCGTGACCTCGCGGCGCTCGAGCGGATGATCTGCATCCAATAACGGTGCAGCCCGCTCCAGGACCTTGAATGCGTGCGCAACCCCGCCCGGAGAGCCTGTCCCGTGGTACTTGAGCATGTCCTGCAGTGAGAAGGCGGTCGGCTGTCCCCGATCGAGGACCACGAGCGTGTCCGTCATCTCCGTCAGAGGCCGTGATGCGGCCATTTGGGGCTGAGGTCGCCGGCCTTGAATGCGGCAGCGCCGATCGTGTGCGAGTCGCGACGCATGAACATCGAGATTGTCTGCTCAGCTTCGATACGCAGGCGCTCCTCGAGCGTGTGCCCGAGGCCCCGCAGGACGCTCTCCTTGTCGCTGCGGATCCCGCCCTGCGGTAGCGCCGCGATCTGGTGGGCAAGCTCCTGCGCGCGCTCGAGCGATTTGCCGCGTGGCACCACTTCATTCACGAGCCCGATCTCGCGCGCCTCGGTCGTATCGATGCGCCGGCCCGTGATGATCAACTCCATCGCGCGCGCGAAGCCGACGACGAGCGGCAGTCGCACCGTCAAGCCGTCGCCACCGACGATGTTCCAGCGCCGCTCGAGCGCCCCGAACTCCGCGTTCTCGGCGGCGACCCTAATGTCAGCGAGCAGGGCGGTCTCGAGCCCCGCGGCGAACGCGTAACCGTTGACGGCCGCGATCACCGGCTTGAAGATGTCGACCTTGCGCGTATAGCCGCACTCCCCGGGCGAGTTGTAGAGGTTGACGCGATAGGCGTCGTAATCGCCCAGCTCAGCGAGATCGGCTGCGTCTTGCAGATCCCAGCCGGCACAGAAGGTGGTTTCACCCGCACCGGTGATGACGAGCACGAACGCGTCGTCGTCGTCTCGGAAGTGCTCCCAGGCATGGTGCAGCTCGCGGTTCATGACGCGGTTGACGGCGTTTTGCTGCTCAGGCCGGTTGTAGATCAGCGTTACGACGTGGTCCTGGAGCTCGTAGCGAAGCGTCTCGTAGTCCATCTGCTCTCCCGTTCTCGTTGGCAGCGCTCGCGCTCTCTGCGAAAGTACGACATCAGGCGCTGTCCTGTCGGTCCATGGTCAGGGAGCAGCCCCCACAACGAGCTAGCAGGGTTAGTGCTCGTGCGCCTGCGCCGACCCGGCCTAAGCTGTCGCCATGAGCTCCATGCCTGATTCCCACGCGGGTCTGCCCGCTTCCCTCGATGGTCTCGTGATGCCTGCGACAGAGGCCGCGATCTCCGTGCTCGACGAAGGTCTCCTGCGCGGCGACGGCGTCTTCGAGGTCATCCGCGTCTACGACGGGCGCCCGTACGCCCTCGATCGTCACCTGCAGCGCCTCGAGCGCTCGGCGAGCAACCTTCTTCTTCCCCTCGATCTGGACGCCGTGGCGGCCGAGATCACGAGCCTGCTGGCGGCCGCGCCCGCTCACGAGGGCCTGATGCGCCTCGTGATAACTCGCGGTGGCAGGCGGATCCTGCTGCTCGAGCTCCTCCCCGATCATCCCGCGACGGTTCGCCTCGGGTGCGTGACCTACTCGCCCACGCGCGTTCTCGATGGGGTGAAGTCGCTCTCCTACGCCGCCAACATGCTTGCCACCCGGCGGGCCAAGCAGGCCGGCTTTGACGAGGCGCTGCTGGTCACGCCCCACGGTCGCGTGCTGGAGACGCCAACGGCGTCGTTCTTCTGGGTCAGTGGCGGAGAGTTGCGGACGCCTCCGCTCGACGATCACATCCTCGCCTCGATCACCCGCGCCGACGTCATCGAGCTCACAGGCGCACGTGAGCACCCCTGCACGCGGGAAGACCTCGAGACGGCCGACGAGGCGTTCATCGCCTCGACGCTGCGCGAGGTAATGCCCGCGTCCGCGCTCGAGGCCCGCGAGCTGGCCGCGCCCGGACCGCTCACCGCCCAGGCCGCCGACGCGCTGCGCGAGCACATCGCCGGGGCCCTGGCGGCGCGCGCTTGACCTCGATCGTCGGGGGGGTGGCGGACCCGTGCGCGTCCTGACCGTCGTCGGCAACCGTCCCCAGTTCATCAAGGCGGCGGCGGTCTCTCACCAGCTGCGCGCTGTCGCCGAGGAGGAGCTCGTGCATACCGGTCAGCACTACGACGACGAGCTCTCGCGCGTCTTCTTCGAGGAGCTCGCGCTCCCCGCGCCAGACCGCCAGCTCGGTCTGGGCTCCGGATCCAACGCCCACCAGACAGCGCGCATGCTCGCCGCGCTCGAGCCGGTCCTGGCGGACTCGCGACCGGACGTCGTGCTCGTCTACGGCGACACCAACTCGACGCTAGCGGGGGGTCTGGCCGGCGCGCAGGGTGGCTTCGCCGTCGCCCACGTCGAGGCCGGGATGCGCTCTTTTGACCGCGCGATGCCCGAGGAGCTCAACCGCGTGCTCACCGACCATCTCGCCAGCCTGTTGCTGTGCTCGTCGCAGACCGCGGTCGACAACCTCGTCGCCGAGCGAGCGACGGGAGCCGTTGAGCTGGTCGGCGACGTGATGGTGGACGTCGCCGAGCTGCTGCGGCCCCGCGCCCTGGCGCGAACGGAGGCGCTCGAGCGCGCGGGCGTCGTGCCGGGCGAATACCTCCTGGCCACGGCGCACCGGGCGGGCACGGTCGATGATCCCGAGCGCCTTGCGGCGCTCGTCGAGCTGCTCTGCAGCCTGCCGGGGCCGGTCGTGCTGCCGCTGCACCCCCGCACCCGCAAGCGGCTCGAGGCAGCGCAACTGCTGGACCGCCTGCTGGGAGCGGCTGCGATCGTGCTGTGCGCGCCTTTGGGCTACCTGGACTTCAGCGCCCTGCTCTGTCACGCCCGCGCGGTCGTCACCGATTCGGGCGGCGTGCAGAAGGAGGCCTATCTAGCGGGCGTTCGCTGTCTCACGCTGCGCGAGAGCACCGAGTGGGTGGAGACGGTCGCGCTGGGCTGGAACACGCTTGTGGGGCTTGATCGAGAGACGGTGCGCGCGGCGCTGCAAGCCCCGCTCCCGCAAGACCATCCGCCGCTCTACGGCGACGGGCACGCGGGCGAGCGCGTCGTGGCTGCCCTTACACTGCCTCGACGATGAGGATCGGAATCGTGGGGCTCGGCTATGTCGGCCTGCCGCTCGCCGTGGCCTTTGCCGAGGCCGGTTCGCAGGTGGTGGGGCTCGACGTCGACTCGCGCCGCACCGCGGCGCTCACGGCCGGGGAGTCCTACATCGAGGACGTCCCGTCCGAGCGCCTCGCCGCCGTTGCGGGAGCGATCGAGCCGACGACGCGAGCCGGCGCCCTGGCCGGGGTCGACGCCATCCTGATCTGCGTCCCCACACCGCTGACGCCAAACCGCGAGCCCGAGCTCGGCCCGCTGCTTGACTCCGGCCGCGTGGTCGCCGGCGTCCTGCGCCCAGGTCAGCTCGTGGTGCTCGAGTCGACGACCTACCCGGGGACCACCCGCGAGCGCCTGGTGCCGTTGCTCGAGGAGTCGGGGCTGGCGGCGGGACGCGACTTCCATGTGGCCTTCTCTCCCGAACGAGTCGACCCGGGACGCACCGACCACACGCTGCAGACGACGCCCAAGGTCGTCGGCGGCCTGACCGCAGCATGCACGGAGCGCGCAGCGGAGGTGTACTCGATCGTGTGCGATGAGATCGTGCGCGTCTCCTCGCCCGAGGCGGCCGAGCTGACCAAGCTGTTGGAGAACATCTTCCGCTCCGTCAACATCGCGCTCGTCAACGAGCTGGCGATGCTCACCGATCGCATGGAGATAGACGTCTGGGAGGTGATCGATGCCGCGGCGACCAAGCCCTATGGGTTCATGCGCTTCGATCCCGGTCCCGGAATGGGCGGGCACTGCCTGCCGGTGGACCCGTTCTACTTGTCCTGGCGAGCCCGGGAGTTTGACTTCGTCACCGAGTTCATCGAGCTGGCCGGGAAGATCAATCAGCAGATGCCGTATCACTGTGTGAGCAAGATCGAGCAGGCTCTCAACGACGCGGCCAAGCCGGTGCGCGGCTCTCGCGTCGCCATCATCGGCGTGGGCTACAAGCCGGGGGTCGGTGACGTGCGCGAGTCGCCGGCGCTCAAGATCATCGGGCTGCTGGGCGCGCGCGGCGCCGAGATCGTCTACCACGACCCCCACGTCCCCGAGCTGCCTGGTGGATTGCACTCAGAGACCTTGCAAACTGCACTTGAGGGCGCCGACGCCGCCGTGATCGTCACTGCCCACCCATCGGTCGACCACAACGAGGTCGTGAGCCGCGCGCCGGTCGTCGTCGACCTGCGCGGGATCACTCGCGACGCCGTGCGCAGTAAGGGCGCCACCGTCACTCGCCTGTGAGCTCAAGGCGCGATGGCGGCGGGTGATCTGCAGGCGCCCGGGCTCGTCCTGGGTGACGACGTCGTGCTCGGAGCCGACCTCGTCGTCGGACCGCACGTCGTGATCTGTGACGAGACGCGCCTCGGCGACGGATGCGTACTGGAGGCGGGGGCCGTGCTCGGCAAGCGGCCGAGCCTCGCGCCACGCTCGAGCGCCGCCGCGCGCTCCGGCGACGGGCCGCTCGTGATCGGCGACGGGGTGGTCGTTTGCGCCGGCGCCGTGGTCTACGGCGGCACGCGCCTGGGCGACCGGGTTATTGTCGGCGACCAGACGCAGGTGCGCGAGCGGGCGTTTGTGGGGGCGGGCACGGTGATCGGGCGCGGGTCGGCGGTCGACAACGACGTCACGATCGGCGAACGCGTCCGCATCCAGTCGCACGTCTACGTGACGGCCTTCAGCCTGGTCGAGGACGACGTTTTCCTCGGGCCGGGCGTCGTGCTGACAAACGACGACACGATGGGTCGCCATCCACCCGGGATGCCGCTGCGCGGCGCTGTTCTGCTGCGCGCGTGTCGCATCGGCGGCGGCGCAGTGCTCTGTCCGGGGGTCGAGGTCGGCGAGGAGGCGTTCGTCGCAGCGGGGGCCGTGGTTACACACGATGTGCCCAGCCGTGCGCTGGTGATGGGCGTGCCGGCGCGGCGCGTGCGCGACGTGCCGGACCGCGACCTGCTCGAGCGATGGCGCTGAGCGCGGTGTCTCGCGGAACGGGTCGGGTTCCGGGTCGCGCTCGCGCTCGCGGTCGCACTCGGCCGCGGTCGCGCGTTCCGGATCGGCGTACGGCGGCGATCGGGGCGGTCGCCCTCGCGAGCGCCGGCGGAGTAGCGGCGGGGGAGCTGGCGCGCGTCTGGCGCCGCGGGCGAGCGCCGCTACCGACGGAGACCGACGACGTCCTCGGCGCGGGGGCGATCGCGACCCGCCAGGCCGTCGAGGTCGCGGTCGCCGGCTACCAGGCCACGCCGCGTCGCGAGAGCGCGCTGCTGAACCTGCTGACCTCCTTCACCGTGACCTTCGGCGCAGTGCGCGCGAGCACCGGTCTGATCCGCGTCCGCGGCAAGGCGGGGCCGTTTCGCAACCTGCGCGTGGGCGAGCGCCACATTCACCACTTCGTCCCCGGGATCGTCCTCAGTTTCATTGCTGGCGGCATCTCGGTCGTCTCCCGCGATGAGGATCTCGATGCCTGGCTGGCGGTCCCCTTCGGCGCCGGCATGGCGCTCACGCTCGACGAGTCGGCACTGCTGCTCGAGCTCGAGGACGTCTACTGGACGCCGGAGGGTGTTGTCAGCGTACAGATCGCGCTGTCGACGGTTGCGGCGCTCGCCTCACTCGCGCTTGCCCTGCGGGTTCTGCGTCGCGGTGAGGAGCGAGTGCTGGCGGCTGGCGATGGGGCTTCGTCGCGCTAGGTGGGCACGGGTCGCAACTGCGCGAGCGCACCGGGCTCGCATGCGACGAACCGACCATTTCCGCTGACCTTGCGCCGAAAATGATGGGTCACGGTCTCGGCAGGGGTCAGCTGGCCGTCACGGGCTCGGCCTCCGGCAGCTCTTGACCCGCGCTGTGCGGCGAGGTCTCCGAGCGACTCGCCGTCCGTAGCTCGTCAGCGCCGACGTTGAGCGGGTGGTGACAGGCCGCGAGCTGGCCGTTGGCGTACTCGGTGAGTGGGGGCTCGATCGAGCGGCAGATGTCTGTGGCACGCGGACAGCGGGTGTGGAAGCGACAGCCGCTCGGAGGGTCGATCGCGCTCGGGGGCTCGCCGCCGACAACCTCGCGCTCGCGGGCGCGGTTCTCGCGCGGATCGGGAATCGGGATCGCGCTCAGCAGCGCGGCGGTGTAGGGATGGTGCGGCTTGGCGTAGAGCTCCTGGGACCGGGAGAGCTCCATCACCTTGCCGAGGTACATCACGGCGATCCGGTCAGACACATGGCGGACGACCGAGAGGTCGTGGGCGACGAAGAGGTAGCTGAGCCCGAACTGCTGCTGGAGCTCCTCGAGCAGGTTGATCACCTGTGCCTGGATGGAGACGTCGAGCGCCGAGACGGGCTCGTCGAGCAGGATCAGCCGTGGCTCCACAGCTAGTGCGCGCGCGATCCCAATGCGCTGGCGCTGTCCGCCCGAGAACTCGTGGGGGAAGCGATTGAGATGCTCGGGATGAAGGCCGACGCGCTTGAGGAGCTCGCGCACGCGCGGTTCGACGTCGCGGCGAGCGACCCCCTTGAGGATGAGCGGCGTCGCCAGGATCTGGGCGACGCGCTTGCGCGGGTTCAGCGATGCCTGAGGATCCTGGAAGACCATCTGCATCTGCTGTCGCACCGGCGTCAGCTGTTTGCGCCGAGCGCTGGTGATGTCGCTCCCGCGGAAGCGGATCGTCCCTTCGGTGGGGGCGAGCAGGCGAATCAGTGTCCGAATCAGCGTCGTCTTGCCACAGCCCGACTCGCCCACGATGCCCAGCGTCTCACCTTCGTAAAGGGTGAGGGTCACGTCGTCGACGGCGTGCACCCGCCCGACGGTGCGGTCGATCAGCAGCCCCGACTTGATCGGGAAGTAGACCTTGACGTGGTCGACTTCGAGCAGCGGCGTGGGAGCGGAGGCGGCGCTGGCGCCGGCGGCGCTGGCGACGCTCAAGCGATCACCGGCTCATCCGCCGCCAGCCCAATCCGATCGCCAACCTGCCGGAGGTCGCGCTTCTGCATTGCGGAGAGCCAGCAGCGATCGACGTGCTGCGGGGTCTCCGGCAGGTGCGCCTCGAGCGCCGGCACGTCGGTGCAGCGGTCGAAGGCGTGCGGACATCGGGGCCGGAAGTGGCAGCCCGCAGGAGGGCTGACCAGCGACGGCGGGGTCCCCGGGATCGACGGAAGCAGGCCGGTGGTGTCGCGGTCCACGCGCGTGATCGATCCGAGCAGTCCCCAGGTATAAGGGTGCTGGGGGTTGTAGAAGATCTCGTCGAGGGTCCCCTGCTCGACCACCCGTCCGGCGTACATCACGACGATCCGATCGGCGATGTCGGCTACCACGCCGAGGTCGTGAGTCACCAAGATGATCCCAGCGTCGGTCTCCTTGCGCAGCGTCCGCAGCTCGTCGAGGATCTGCGCCTGGATCGTGACGTCGAGCGCAGTCGTCGGCTCGTCAGCGATCAGCACCTTCGGCGAGCACGACAGCGCCATCGCGATCATCACCCGTTGGCGCATGCCCCCCGAGAACTCGTGGGGATAGGAGCGCACTCGCTCGCGCGCGCGCGGGATGCCCACTCGATCCATCAGGGCGATCGCGCGCTCCATCGCCTCGGACTTCGACACCTGGAAATCGTGAGCAACGATCTGCTCGACGATCTGGCTCCCGATGCGGTAGACGGGGTCGAGCGAGCTCATTGGGTCTTGGAAGATCATCGCGATCTCGCCGCCGCGGATCTCGCGAAGCTGCTCCTCGCTGGCCGTGATCAGCTCCTTGCCCTCCAGCTGGGCGGAGCCTTCGAAGCTCGCGTTTGGCGAGCGGGTCAAGCCCAACAGCGTCATTGCCGTCACCGACTTGCCCGATCCCGACTCACCGACGATCGCGACCACCTCGCCCTGTTCCAGGGCAAACGAGACGCCGTCCACAGCCCGCACTACACCCTCCTCGGTCTGGAAGGACACCTTGAGGTTGGACACCTCGAGCAGGTGGGCGCCTGGGCTCACAGCCTGATCCTCGGATCGAGAGCGGCATAGACGATGTCGACGACTGCGCTCAGCAACACGACTGCGAACGCTCCGAACATCGTGATCACCAGCACCGGGGGAATGTCCAGGCCCTCCACGGACTGCGCCGCGTACTGTCCGACGCCGTGGAGGTTGAACACCGTCTCGGTCAAGATCGCCCCGCCACCGAGCACCGAGGCGAAGTCGAGGCCCCACAGTGAGACGATCGGAATCAGGCTGTTGCGCAGGACGTGGCGGATCATCACCTGGCGCTCGCTCAACCCCTTCGCCCGGGCGGTGCGGACGTAGTCGTCGTTGATCGTGTCGAGGATCGTGGAGCGCAGGATGCGCGAGTAGACCCCGATGAAGAGCACAGAGAGCGCGAACCACGGCATCAGCATGTGCTTGAACCACTGCCAGGGATCGCTGGTCAGGGCCACGTAGTCGCCCGCGGGCAGGATCCGAGCCTTGTCGCCGATGTAGTACGACAGCACGGCTCCGAGGAAGAACACCGGCATCGACACCCCGACCAGGGACAGCACGGTGAGACCGCGATCGAGCCAGCGGCCTGCTCGCCACGCGCTCAGGACGCCAAAGAGGATGCCGAGCGCCAGCCAGATCACCCCCGCGCCGATCGCCAGCGAGAGCGTCGTCGGCAGATCCTGGCGGATCTGGTCCTCAACGGGGAGCTGCTGCTGATAGGAGGTGACCGTTCCGTTGAGGATCTTCCCCATCGTCTTGATGTACTGGACGTAGATCGGCTTGTCGAAGCCCCAGTCCGAGCGGATCTTGGCGATCTGGGTGGGCGACGCGGTCCGCCCGGCGAGCCGCGTCGACGGGTCGCTGTTGGGGAGCACCTGGAAGAGCAGGAAGGTCAGGATCGAAATCGCGAACATCACCGCGACCATCGAAGCCAGGCGCCTGACCGCGAAGCGGGCCATCAGTGCTCGATGCGGACCTTCGCCCGCGGATCGAGGGCGTCGCGTACGCCATCGCCGAAGACGTTGATGCCCAGCACAGTGAGCACGAGCATCAAGCCGGGGACGAGCACGAGGTGGATGGCACCAGGCACCAGCTTGATGCCGTCGGTGATCATCGTCCCCCAGGAGGGGTTCGGGTCGTGCACGCCGGCACCGAGGAACGACAAGCCCGCCTCGGTGAGAACCGCGTTGGCGAGAATAAGCGGGATGAAGACGATGATCGTTGAGGCCACGTTGGGCAGCAGCTCGCCGAACATGATCCGCAGCGATCCAAGGCCCTGCTGACGCGCGGCGTCGATGAACTCGCGCTCGCGCAGACCCAGCACCTGTCCTCTGACCGGCTTACCGACATAGGGGACGTAGATGAACCCGATGATCAGCGCGGTCAAGATCAGCGTGTTGCCCTGGATCTTGAACAGTCCGAGATCCAGACCTCCGACCTGCAGGCTGACCCCGAGCGCGATCCCCAGGAGGTACACCGGGTAGGCCCAGATCAGGTCGAAGGCCCGCGATATGAGCCCATCGGCGACACCGCGGAAGTAGCCGGCGATGATGCCGAAGATCGTCGCCAGCAAGATCGTCAGCAGCGTTGCCTCCGCGCCGATCTGCAACGAGTTGCGCCCGCCGTAGAGCAGCCTGACCGCAATATCGCGGCCGGTGGCATCGGCACCGAGGAAGAATCGACCGTGCCAGGTGGGCCCGATCGGGATCCCGAGCGTGGAGACGACATTGGTTGGCTTGCCATTGATCTTGATCACATCGGTGATGTGGGGATCGTTCGGGCCGGTGTGCGCGATGTCGTGCGCGTACACGGGTGCGAGCAGGCAGAGGACGACCATGAGGAGGAAGAGCCCGCCGAACGCGAGCGCCACGCGGTTTCGGCGCAGGCGCCGCCAGGCGAGCTGGTAGGGCCCGATACCCGGAGGTGCTTCGCCCTCGTCCGAAGCCAAGCCCACCGGGAGCCCGGGGGAGAACTCTGTGCCAGGGACGGCGGCTGGATCTGTGGCCATTGCAAAGGCGGGGCGGAGGGGCGCTACACCTGGAGCACCCCTCCGCATCCCCGCCGCTTACTTCAGTTGCAGTGAGCTCCAGTCGTTCCCGTACAACGGATGGAACAACAACGAGCCGAAGTTGATCCTGTTGGAGGTGAACTTCGGCGTCTTCTCGTAGCCGAACACCGCGACGTAGGCCTTCTTGGCCACGTATTCGTCGAGCGTCTGCCACTGCGATGCCACCGAGCTCAGTTGGCTGGACGGAACACCGCTGAGTTTGGCCAGGCCCTTCTCGATCACCGGGTCAGAAACCTCGCCGAAGTTCTGATTGCCGGTCGGCTGCAGCGCGGCTTTGCTGAGCAGCAGGTAGAAATCGATCGGGTTGGGGAAGTCCTGCTGCCAATCGGCAAACCCGGTCTGGGGATGCAGCTTCAGCGTCTCGATCGTCGGGAAGTAGGACGCGCTCGCGATGATCTTCGTTGTCGCCTTGAACCCCAGCGAGTTGAGCACGCTCGCGTAGTAGTCAACGTACTCCTTGCGCGGCGAGCGCTCCTGACCCCATACGGTCACTGGGGTGCCGGTAAGCCCCGCTTGGGCGACCAGCTTCTTTGCCGCCGCGAGGTTGGGAGCCGCCGCCGGATTGCCGTACGGGCACGGAGCGGTCGGATGGCCGACCAGCAGCGCCGGTAGGAAGTAGCAATCGGGCGTGAGGTTGCCGCTGTCCAGGCGCGCCAGCGCGTTGCGATCGAGCGCCATGATCACGGCTTGGCGCGCGAGCGGGTTGTTGAACGGCTTCTCGGTTGTGTTGAGGAAGAAGTACAGCGTCAGCGCCGTCTGCTCGGCCTTGTAGCGATCGGAGGACTGTGACTGGATCTGCGAGAGCAGCGCCGGGGGCAGAGTGTCACCCCAGTCGAACACGTCCGCCGAATTGTTGAGCACGTCAGATGCTTCGGTGGTGGTGTTCGTCTCGATCTTTACATGGACGTTGACATGTCCAGCCGGGACTCCCGGCACCGCCTGGCCCGCGTAGTTCGGGTTGAGGCTTACGTCGTAGGAGACGTTCGGCACGACGTTCTTGAGCTCGTAAGGGCCGAACCCAGCAGGCGGCGAGGTGCTCAGGTTCTTCATCGCCGTGTTCGGCGGCAGCAGCCCCATAGCAGGGAATGCGAGCACGTTCTCGAGCGCCCCGTAGGGCCGCATGAGGTGGATCACGATCTTGCCGGCCGCGTTGTCGGCGGTGATCCCCGAGATCGACTTGGCGCCCTTCGAGAAGGCGGTTGCCCCGACGACGTTGTTGGTCACGAAGCTGGCGCCGCCCCAGTTGAGCTTGATCGCGCGCTCGACCGAAAACGTGAAGTCCGAGGCCTTGACCGCCATGCCGTTCGAGTACTTGAGGCCGTGGCGGATCGTGATCGTGTAGGTCTTGCCGCTGTTGGAGATGACGGGCTGGCTCGTCGCGATCGCAGGGATCAGCTGGGTCCCTGCTGTCCCCTCCGCGTGGGCGTAGGTGTAGAGGCCGAGATAGGAGATCCAGCCCCAGTTCGCTCCCTGCGTGGTGTAGCTGAGCGACGGATCGAAGTAGTCGGGTGCCGTGCCCTGCACGACGGTCACTGATCCGCCGGTCTTGCCGGCACCGCTACCGGTGCTGCTCGAGCTCCCGCATGCGGCTACGACGACCATTGAGCCGAGCGCAACGAGCAGCGCGCTCAGCAGCCGAAACGACCTCTGCATTGGACCCTCCTCCTCTAGCTCCGATTTATCGGAACTTTATAGTGCTCGCCGCGCGCGCGTTGCATCAACCGCTGCGAGCATCTACTCCTTGCTCTCGTGTTCGGGTTTCCCGCTTGCCTGAGGATCTAATTGGCGGAGCGCGACCGATTCAGAGATCGCGCACGTAGCGGCCGATGGCGGGATCGTGCTCGTATCCAGCCCGCACCCATAGCGCCACCGCAGGCGCGTCGTCGTGTCCGACGATCGCGTTGATGCGCCGCGCGCCCTTGCTGTAGAGCAGGTCCTCGGCTGCGCGCACGAGCCGAAGTCCCAGACCGGCCCTGCGGTGCGCGGGATCAACCGCGAGCCGATACAGATGTCCGCGCCAGCCGTCCCACGCGGCGATCACCGTCCCGACGATCGTGAGCCCCCCCGGGGGCGACTCGGGCTCGGCGACGAGCAGCGCGTCCGCGGCCGTGCGCAGGAGCGCCTCGAGCGTGGCGGGGTGATCGGGCGTCACGGCGTGGCGGCTGCGGGCAACCGACCAGAGCTCGAGCACGGCGGTGATGTCCGCGCTGGTTGCCGAGCGCAGGAGCGGGAGCGCGGTCAGCTGCGCGCAGAGCTCGCGGGTTGCGGCGTCTCGGCGGGCGAAGCGTCTCTGCGGCCACCCATCCAGACGACCTGCTCGCGACCGGGACCGACGCCCACGAGCCCGATCGGCACCCCCGTGAACTCAGCGATGCGGGCTAGGTAGTCGCGAGCCGCGGTTGGGAGCTCCTCCTCGCTGCGGCAGTCGCCGATGTCCTCAGCAAAACCCTCGATCTCCTCGTACTCGGCCGCGGCGTGATGGAGCACCGACTGGTGATAGGGGAAGTGGTCGAACTCGGCCCCCTCGGCTCCGCGATAGCGAGTGCACACACGGATGCGGTCGAGGCCAGAGAGCACGTCGAGCTTCGTGATCGCCAGCGCGGTCAGCGAGTTGATCCGCGCGGCGTAGCGCAGAGCGACGAGATCAAGCCAGCCGGTGCGCCGCGCGCGGCCCGTCGTTGTCCCGTACTCGCCTCCGCGTGCGCGCAGGCGATCACCGAGTTCGTCTTCGAGCTCGGTGGGAAACGGTCCAGCGCCGACACGCGTGACGTACGCCTTCGACACGCCCCAGACCTCGTCGATGTCGCGGGGGCCCACGCCGGCGCCGATACAGGCCGCGCCGGCGACCGGGTTCGACGAGGTCACGAAGGGATAGGTGCCGTGATCGATGTCCAGCAGGGTCCCCTGCGCGCCCTCGAAGATCACGTTGCGGCCCTCGTCGAGGAGATCCCAGGCGAGGCGCGCGGTGTCGGTGATGTAGCGCTCGAGCCGGTGTCCGTAGGTCAGATACTCCTCGGTCATCGAGTGCAGGTCGAGCTCGGGATCCTTGGCGAAGGGTCGCAGTGACAGGCGCTTGGGCTCGAGCGCGGCCGTGATCTTCTTTTTGAGGATCTTCTCGTCGAGCACGTCCTGCATACGGATCCCGAGTCGTGCCGCCTTGTCTGCGTAGCACGGCCCGATCCCCCGGCGGGTTGTGCCGATCTGCAGCCGCCCGAGCCGCGCTTCGCCGGCGTGGTCGAGCAGCAGGTGGTAGGGCATGATCAGGTGGGCATTGGCGGAGATGCGCAGGCCATCGACATCGACGCCGCGACCGCGCAGCTCGTCGAGCTCGTCGCACAACACGCGTGGATCGATGACGACACCGTTGCCGATCACACACGTCTTGCCCGGGTAGAGAATCCCGGACGGCATCAGATGGAGCTTGAACTCCTCACCGTCGCGGATGATCGTGTGCCCCGCGTTGTTGCCGCCCTGGAAGCGGATCACCGCGTCGGCCGTCTCGGCCAGCAGGTCGGTGACCTTGCCCTTGCCCTCGTCGCCCCACTGGGCGCCCACGATCACGATTCCAGGCATCTCGGGTTGAGTCTATTTGGCGGGTCGTGGGTCGCCGGGGGTGCGGGCGTCTGCGGGTCGCGGGGAGGTGGACGTCGCGGGTCGCGGGTCGCCGGGGGGCGCGGGCAGGCTTCGCCTCAGGCGGAGCGCAGGTCCATCCGTCGATCGCGGCCGAACAGCGGCAGCGGATCTCCGCACATCTCGACGAGCCTCGACACCGTTCGCCCGCCGATCTGCTCGCAAAGCTCCTCGTGGTCGAGGTTGGTGGTGATCACGATCGCGCGCCTGTCCTCATAGCGCGAGTTGACGATCGAGTAGAGCTGCTCAAGTACCCACGGGCTGGTCTTCTCGGCGCCGACATCGTCGACATGGAGGAGATCGACGCTCTGCAGGCGGTCCAGCAGCGTGACGTAGGAGTCGGCCGAGCCGTCGTCGAACGTCGTGCGGATCTGCGCGAGCAGTCGCGGGAGGGAGTAGATCGCGACCGAGCGTCCCGCATCGAGCGCCGCACGGGCAGCGATCATCGCGAGCGTCGTCTTGCCGGTGCCGACGTCTCCCATGAACCACAGTCCACGGCCTGCGTCGAGCTGGGCATCGATGTCCTCGACGTAGCGGCGCACCTCGCGCACGACGATCGGATCGATCTCGGTTACCGGCGAACGGTCGAAGCCGACGCCGCGGAAGCGCTTGGGAATCACACCCGCGAGCGTGCTCGCGCGCGCGCGGCCGATGCGCTGAGCCCGGCACCGGCAGGGCCTCGCCGTGTTGGTCTCGTCGTCGATGACGAAGCCGCTGCCGTCGCAGAGATCGTGAGGGCAAGGTCCCTTCATCGCTGGTGGCGCCTCTCGACGGAGTGGGTGCGCTCCTGGGGGCTCATTCGCCGTAGCGCTCCGGGTTGGCCATGTTCGAGAACTTCGGATACTCGGGCTGGAAGGTCAGGGTCACTTTGCCGACAGCGCCGTTGCGGTGCTTGGAGATGATCAGATCGGCCTCCCCCTGGCGCTCGGAACCCTCGGGGTCGTAGTAGTCGTCGCGGTAGATGAAGATGACGAGGTCTGAGTCCTGTTCGATCGCCCCGGATTCGCGTAAATCGGACAGCAGCGGCACCTTGTCGCTGCGCGCCTCGACGCCGCGGTTGAGCTGGGAGAGGGCGATGACCGGGACATTCAGCTCGCGGGCGAGGATCTTGAGTCCGCGGCTGAGCTGACCGACCTGCTCGGCGCGGTTCTCGACGCGATGGTCGGCACGCATCAGCTGGAGGTAGTCAACGATTATCAGCCCGAGTCCGTCGGGCTTGCGCTGCTCGTTGAGGCGGCGTGCTTTGGCTCTCAGGTCGAGTAGACCCACGTCGCTGGAGTCGTCGACATACAGTGGGGCGGCCGCCAGACGTTGGCTGGCCTGGAGAATCTTCGGCCAGCGCTCGGGGCGGACGCGTCCCTTGCTGAGGTCGTTGCCCTTGATTCGCGCCTGGGAGGCGACAAAGCGCTGCGCCAACTCTGCCTCCGCCATCTCCAGCGAGAACAGAGCCACGGCCTTGCCGTTGTCGACCGCGGCGTTCTCGGCCATGTTCGTGACAAGGGCCGATTTGCCCATCGCCGGCCGCGCTGCCAGCACAATCAAATTCCCGCGCTGAAACCCGCCGGTGATCTCGTCGAGATCCTTGAACCCCGACGGGATTCCGGTGAGCGCAGTCCCCTCCTTCGATAGCCGCTGGAGCTTGTCGAGCTCGCGGTGGAGGATCTCCTCGACGGACGCGAAGTCCTTGGAGCGGTCGTCGTGGGCGACCTCGAGGATTGCGCGCTCGGCGCGCTCCACCAGCTCGCGCGGCGCGCCGTCACGAGCGTGGACGCTGCTCTGGATCTCGTAGCTCGCCGTGAGCAAGCGTCTCAGGAGCGCGCTCTCCTTGACGATCGAGGCGTAGCGCCGCGCGTGTCCAGCCGAGGGGACGGCGGCTGCCAGGCTGTGGACGGTCGCTGCCCCCCCAACCGCCTCGAGCCGTCCGTCGCTCTTGAGCCGGTCGACGACGGTCAGGGTGTCGACCGGCTCACCCTGGTCGTAGAGCTCGAGCATCGCCGCATAGATCGTGCGGTGGTGGTCGCGATAGAAGTCTTCGGGCTTGAGTCCGGTCTCGATCACGAGGCCGTAGATCGACTTCTCCGAGAGCAAGATCGCGCCAAGGACAGACTGCTCGGCGTCGAGGTCGTGGGGCGGGGCAAGCCCCGTCTGACCGTTCGTGGAGATCGCCATCAGCGGGCCTGGGCTGAGCGTTCGAAAGCCATCTCGATCGAGCGTACCGGCGGTCGCGGCGTCCTCCAGGAGGCGTTCCCGCACTCTGCGCTGTTCTGTTTCAGAGCGCGACAGAGGCGGCGCAGCTTGCCGTCAGCAGGCTCCGCCAGCGCTGCCGGATCCGGTGGCTGCTGGTGCATAGAATGCACCGCGGGGCGACAGCGACGGGCGCATCTCGTCCGTCGATCACGCGATAGGGAGGTGAGGTCAGCGTGCCAGAGCCAGCGCCTCGCGGCCGCAACCCGTTCGACACGTCAGGGCTGGTGCGGGGAAGCGACGGCATCGCGCGCTACACCAACCGGCCCGGCTCGCTGGTCGAGATGTTGCGCGCGACCGTCGATCGCGTCGGGGATGGACTGGCGGTGGCGGAGATCGGCGGCGAGCGGGTGACCTACCGCGCGCTCTGGGACCGCGCCGCGCGGGTGGCGGGCGGGCTGCGTGCGGAAGGTGTGCAGCCCGGCGATCGCGTCGCCATCCGCCTACCGAACGGCCTTGACTGGGTGCTCGCCTTCTGGGGCTCCCAGCTCGCCGGGGCGGTTGTCGTGCCGGTCAACACCCGCTTCAAGGATTCCGAGGCCCAGTACGTGATCGATGACTCGGGGGCGTCCTACGTGTTCGGTGCGCTGCCCGATGGCGAGCCGACCGCCGTCGAGGATCTGGGCGCAGATGACCTCGCTGCGATCTTCTACACCAGCGGCACGACGGGGTTCCCAAAGGGCGCGATGACCTCGCACAGCAACTTCCTGGCCAACAGCGAGAATGCTGTGCGCTGCGTCGGGCTCGATCGCGAAGCAGGCAACGACCTGGCCACGATCATCAACGTGCCGCTGTTTCACGTCACCGGCTGCAACAGCCAGCTGATCGTCAGCCACGAGCTCGGCGGCCGCGTTTATGTCCTTGCCAACCCGCTCGACCTCGAGGGCTTCTTGCGCACCGCGAGCGAGGAGCACGTCGACATGCTCACCTCGGTGCCGGCGATCTACCACGCGCTCACGCGCCATCCGGCCTTCGCCGAGACAGATCTCAGCGCGGTGCGGTTCGTCTCCTACGGCGGCGCGCCGATCGCTGCCAGCGCGGTGCACCAGATCATGGAGGCGTTTCCGCAAGCCCGCGTGGGCAACGGCTTCGGACTGACCGAGACCTCGTCGCTGACCTCCTATCTGCCGCACGAGGAGGCCGCCGAGCACGCCGACTCCGTCGGCTTCGCGATGCCCGTATGCGACCTGGCAATCGACGATGCCGACTCGGAGACCGGCGTCGGCGAGCTGCTCGTCCGGGGCTCCAACGTGGTTCAGGGCTACTGGGGCAAGCCCGACGCGACGGCCGAGACGTTCGTCGACGGCTGGCTGCACACCGGCGACCTCGGCCGCATCGACGACGATGGGCTGCTCTACATCGTCGATCGCAAGAAGGACATGATCAACCGCGGTGGCGAGAACGTGTACTCGATCGAGGTAGAGGGCGCGCTGGCCGGTGCGCCGGGGGTCGGGGAGGCAGCGGTCCTGGGCGTCCCGGACGAGATGATGGGCGAGAAGGTCGGCGCCGTGATCGTTCCGGCGGGCGAGCGCGACGTCAACGTCGACGAGGTGATCGCGCACGTGCGCGAGCGCCTGGCCGACTTCAAGGTGCCGCAGTACGTCGGTCTGCGCAGCGACCCGCTGCCGCGCAATCCTGGCGGCAAGGTGCTCAAGGATCGCCTGCGCGAAGAAACCGACTGGGGCGACCCGCTTCGCTGACACCGCCGCCGCGGCCCGCGGCGTGCGCAGGCCGGTCGCGGCGTAGTGTTGACGTTTCCACGCGAGCAGAGGAGCAGACAATGGCGACCACTGAGAACCGCATCGCCGCGGCAAACGACGAGACCGCTGCGATCGCCGAGCTCGACGAGATCGTCGATCGTCAGCGCGCGGCGTTCCTGGCCGACCCCTTCCCATCGCTACAGGAGCGCCAGGCGACCCTCGGCGCGCTCGCGGGGATGGTCCTGAGCCACCGGACACAGATCCAGGAGGCGATGAGCGCCGACTTCGGTGTCCACCCGACGCTTGCCAGCGACCTGATCGAGGTGCTCGGGGTTGCGGGACGCGCGGGTTACGCCGCCGAGCAACTGGAGATGTGGATGGCGGCCGAGGCCCGTCACGCCGACCCGGCGCTGTACGGCTCTGGGCGCGCGTTCGTCCAGCCTCAGCCCAAGGGCGTCGTCGGGAACATTGTTCCGTGGAACTTCCCCTTTGACTTGTCATTGGGCCCGCTTGTCGAGATGCTGGCGGCAGGCAATCGCGTCGTGCTCAAGCCCTCAGAGCACACACCGGCGTGTGCCGAGTTGCTGCGCGAGATGGTTCACGCGACGTTCGAGCGCGAGCGGGTGGATGTTGTCGTGGGTGGGCTTGAGCTCGCGCGAGCCTTCGCGCATGTTCGTTGGGACCATCTGCTCTACACGGGCAGCCCCGCGATCGGGCGCGAGATCGCGAAGGCTGCGGCAGAGCAGCTCGTGCCCGTGACGCTCGAGCTCGGGGGCAAGTGTCCGGCGATCCTCGCCGCGGACAGCATCGACGCCGAATCGGTGAAGCAGGTGCTTGCGACCAAGGCGCTCAAGAGCGGGCAGATGTGCATCACCGTCGACTATTGCCTCGTTCCGCGCGAGCAGCTCGAGGACTTCGCGCGACTGGCCGCCGACTACGTCAGCGATGCCATGCCCGGCTACTGTGCGTCCGAGAGCTGCACGGGCATCATCACAAGCCGTCACCTCGAGCGGATTCAAGCGCTGCTCGACGACGCTCGCGCACGCGGCTGTGACGTGCGCATGCTTGAGGAGGCTGGCAACGTGGATCCAGACACGCGCCAGCTGCCGATGTCGCTGGTCCTCGATCCACCTGATGATCTCGCGCTGATGCAGGAGGAGATCTTCGGACCGATCCTCCCGGTCAAGGCCTACGACGATCTCGACCAAGCGATCGACCACGTGAACGCGGGCGAGCGCCCCTTGGCGCTCTACGTCTTCGCCAGGGACGAGGCGGTCGCCAACGACGTCCTGCGGCGCACGACGTCCGGCGGCGCGTGCGTCAACTCCGCCGCGGTCCACGGCGCGCTGCCGTCCCTGCCCTTCGGCGGCATCGGCCAAAGCGGGTCCGGGCGTCACCATGGCGTCGAGGGTTTCCGCGAGTTCTCAAACCTGCGCGGCGTCTTTATCCGCGGCGAGGGCGACCTCATCGAAGCCTTCGCGCCCCCCTACGGCGCGACCGCGCAGGCCGTGGTCGAGGCGGCCTTCGCGGGCGTCGCCTAGTTCATCGCCGCACGTTAGGACTTCCACCCGGTCTGAGCGGCTCCTGTCGCCCGGCTCGGCAAGGCTAGGATCGCCGCGATCCCCGATCTCATCCACCACCTCGCGAGCTTCGCGCGCTTCGCCGCCAAGCGTGATCAGCGCGAGCGCGATGACGCTGACGCGATGCGTGAGCTGGCGAGCACGGCGCTCGAGTTGCCGCGCGGGCTCGAGCTCGAATGGCTCGGCGTCGCGGGCTATCGCCTCAGCTATGAGGGTCAGACGCTCTACGTCGATCCTTACTTGTCCCGCGTCCCGCTCTCCGCTGTGCTGCGCCGCGCGCCGGCACTGGCCGACCCCGTCCTCCATCGGCGCTACCTGCGACCTTCAGGTCGTGTGGTCGGTGTGCTCGTCGGCCATACCCACTTCGACCATGCGATCGACGTCCCGGCGATCGCCCGCCGTCACGAATGCCGGGCCTACGGCTCCAGCTCGCTGGTGAACCTGATGGTGCTTCACGGCCTCGGCGAGCGCGCCGTCGAGGTGGAGCCAGGCCGTCGCTACGAGCTCGGGCCCTTCACGGTGACGTTCGTCCCGAGCCTTCATTCCAAGCTGCTGCTCGGGCTCGCTGTCCCGTTCGACGGCGAGCTCACGTGCGAGCACCTCGATGCGCTCTCACCGTCGGCGTACAAGTGTGGCCAGGTGTGGGGGATCCACATCGAGGTTGCGGGGATGACCTTCTATCACCAAGGCAGCGCCAACCTGATCGATGACGCGATCCAGCACCGCGGGGTCGATGTGTTCCTCGCCGGCATCGCCGGGCGCAGCTTCACGCGCGACTATTGGGCACGGATCCTGCGGCGCCTCGATCCGCGAACGATCGTCGCGAGCCACTTCGACGACTTCTTCCGCCCGGTCGACGCGCCGATGGGCTTCTCGACCAACGTCAACCTCGCTGCGGTCCCCGATGAGGTGGCCGCCGTGAGCAGCGACCCCAACGTTGCAACGCTGATCCCGATGCAACCGATTGGGCCGGACCGCTGACGCCTGCTGGGACCCGCCCGCGGCTGACGTCTGCAGGGACCCGCCCGCTCAGTCCTCGATCGCGACGTGCCCTGGCTGCAGGGCAACGCGCCCAAGCCACTCACGGATCGCCGGATAAGGCTCCAGATCGAAGCCCCCCTCGTCGGCCACGTGCGTGTAGGCGTAGAGAGCGATGTCGGCAATCGTGTAGCGCTCGGCGACGACGAAGGAGCGGGTCGCGAGGTGGCCCTCCATCGCGTCGAGGGCTGCGTAGCCGCCGCGTTGCCTTCCTTCCAGCGCCTTGGGTGAAGGTGGGCCGCCGGCGAAGGAGACCCAGAAGCGGGCGACCGCGATGTTCGGCTCGTGGCTGTACTGCTCGAAGGAGAGCCATTGGAGCACCTGTGCGCGCTCGTAGGCGTCCTCGGGGAGGTAGGGGGTGTCCTCGGCGAAGTACCAGAGGATCGCGTTGGATTCGGCGAGGGGGCGGCCATCGTCGAGCACGAGCGTGGGAACCCGCAAGGCCGGGTTGAGCTCCCCGAGCAGCTCGTCCCGACCGCTGCGGTCGACGACGTCGACCTCCTGTCGCGTGTAGTCGAGGCCGAGCTGGGCAAACAGCAGGCGGACCTTGTAGCAGTTGCCCGAGACCGCGGAGTCGTAGAGGAGCATCGTCGTGAGCTCGGGCGGCTGACCGGCCGGCGCAGGGAGAGCTCGGCGCTCAGCCTTGCTCGACGACCATGGTCTTCACGGTCGCGACGACGCCGTCGGATACCTCAACCTCGACCATGTGCGTGCCGATCGTCTTGATCGGCGTCTCTAGGCGGATCTTGCGGCGGTCCACACGGATGCCGCGGGCGTCGCGGATTGCGTCGGCGACGTCCTGGCTGGTGACTGACCCGAAGAGACGTCCGTCTGCGCCGGCCTGCTGGGGAATCGTGAGTACTGTCTTGGTTAGCAGCGCAGCGTTGTCCTGCGCTCGCTCGGCGGCCTCTCGCTGGGCGCGTTCTGCCGCCTCCATCCGACGCCTCGCGGCATCGACCGCGCCCCGGGTCGCGGGCGAGGCCAGCTTGCGCGGAATCAGGTAGTTGCGCAGATAGCCTTTGGAGACGTCGATGACCGTGCCGCGCGGGCCCAACTGCTCGACGTCCTCGAGAAGGATGGCCTCAGGCACGCCGCCGCCGGACTGTCAGCGGTCGCCGACGTAGGGGAGCAGCGCCAGCTCGCGGGCGCGCTTGACCGCGCGAGCGAGCTGGCTCTGGTGGCGCCGGCAGGCGCCGGTGATCCGCCGCGAGCGGATCTTTCCCCGGTCGGAGACGAACTTGCGCAGCATGGCGATGTCCTTGTAGTCCGCCTGCTCGATCTTGTCCTTGCAGTACGGACAGGACTTGCGCCGCCCACTACCGGGCCCGCCGCGCTTGTCGCGACGGCGCGAACGCCGGCTGGGGGTGCTTGCACGCTGCTTGGCCACGATACCTCAGGTCTCTGTCTAGAACGGGATGTCGTCATCCCCGGTCGCGGCTGGCGACACTGTCGCGGGCTGGAAGTCGCGGTCATCGACCGGGACGTCCGACCGCGGGACGTAGCCGTTTCCGCCATCGCCGCCACCGTCACGGCTACCGAGGAACTGCACGGAATCCGCGATGATATCGACTGCCTGACGCTTCTGGCCGTCCTGGGTCTCCCACTCGCGCCACTCGAGGCG
>QHBW01000016.1 GCA_003244205.1 Solirubrobacterales bacterium
GGATACGGGAGGTCATACATCACGCGGCGCAGCTCGCGCGCGCCGAGCCCGATGCTCTTGGCAGTGCGCAGCAGCGCGGCGCGGGTCACGGGCTGGCTCTGGCCATAGTGGGCGAGCATGTCGGCGAGGCGCACGATCGCGGCGTCGCCCTCGGCGTCGTCAGCGTGGTGGCGCTCGATCGCCGACGCCAGCGGCTTGGGCAGCCCCCAGCGTCGTGCGAGCACGCCGCCAATGAGCGCGTGGTCGACACCCAGCTCGCGGCGCTCGCGCTGCAGACGCTCCTCTGGGGTGCCGTTCCCGTGGATCTCCCTGAGATAGCCCGGGTAGGCATGCAGCAGCACGAGCTTGCCGATGTCATGCAACAGCGAGCTGACCATCAGGCGGTTGCGCGCCTCGTAGGCGATCTCTGTCGCGAGGCGGTCGGCCGCGCGCTGGGTTGCCACTGCGTGCAGCCGGAAGCGCTCGGGTGCGGCTTCCCATAGTCCCGTGCGCTCGAAGAAGTCGAACGTCCGCGTTCGCGTCGCGAGCGTGTGTACGGCCTGCGGGGACAGCACCTCGACGGCATCCACGACGTTGTCGACAGACCCGTGGCGGGGGCCGTCGACCCGGTTGGACAGCCGCAGCACGGCAATCGCCAACGCCACGTCGGACTCCACCGCAGCGACGATCTCTCCCGCCGACACCTCTCCCTCGCCGCAGATCGCGAGCAACCGCGCGCGCGACTCCGCGAGGGCCGGGTAGGCCTCCAGAGCTGCAAAGGCGTCGGTCAGGCGGCGGCCGTGGCCATCCGAAGGCTGGGCCTGGGAGCGAACGACCGACAGTGACGGCCGCGAGCTCTCTGCGCTGCGCGTGGGGG
The DNA here is from genome assembly GCA_003244205.1 of Solirubrobacterales bacterium. Lineage (GTDB taxonomy): Bacteria > Actinomycetota > Thermoleophilia > Solirubrobacterales > Solirubrobacteraceae > QHBW01. The sequence continues at coordinate 857 of QHBW01000016.1, forward strand.
CTCGTGCGGTGCCGGTGGCAGTTGGCGCCATCACGCCGGTGGTATCGGCACGACTGGACGAATGGTTTAGCCCGCGAGCAACGAACAATCGCCTACCGCATGTCAGTGCGCCAGGGCAGCGTCGATGCGCGCGAGCACTTCGTCGCGACCAAGCAGCGTGACCGTCTCGAAAATGCCAGGCGAAACGGTCGTCCCCGCCAGCGCCACGCGCAACGGCTGGTAGACATCGCGCGGTTTGACCCCGAGCTCCTCGACGGTGCCCCGCAAGGCCGTCTCGACGGCCTCCTCGGAGAACGCGTCGAGCGCCGCCAGGGCGGCGCGCGCGGTGGCCAGCCGTTCACGCCCCGCACCGTCAAGCCAGCGCTCCCTAGCGGCGGCGGCATCCACCGGCCCGTCGAAGATGAACCCAGCGAGCGGCCAGAACTCGGCGAGCGTCTGCAGCTTGTCGGCACAGACGGCGACCGCCGCTCCCAGCCCCTCGCGCCCCGTGAACGCCTCGAGCCTCGTGGTGAGCTCCTCCATCCCGAGCTCACGCAGGTAGCGCCCGTTCATCCAGCGCAGCTTCTGCTCGTCGAAGACCGCGGGCGAGCGCGAGACCCGCTCCAGCGCGAAGCGCTGCTGCAGCTCGACGGTCGAGAAGAACGTCGTCTCGGCGTCATAGCCCCATCCGAGCAGGGCGATGTAGTTGCGCACGGCCTCCGGTAGGTATCCAGCTTCGCGCAGCTCCTGCACGGACGCGGCGCCGTGACGCTTTGAGAGCTTCTTGCCGTCGGGGCCGTGCAGCAACGGAAGGTGCGCGTAGATCGGCGGGTTTGCCCCCAGCGCCTCGATCACCAGCAGCTGTTTGGGCGTGTTGGAGAGGTGGTCCTCGCCGCGGACCACGTGCGTGATCTCCGCGTCGAGGTCGTCGACGGCGACCGCAAAGTTGTAGAGCGGCGTGCCGTCTGCGCGCGCGATCACGGGGTCGTCGAGATGCTCGTGGGCGAACCGGGTCGTCCCGCGGATGACATCCTCGACGACGGTTTCCCCGGCGTCGGGCACGCGCAGGCGCAGCGCCCCGCTGTCCTCCGGCTCCCCGCGAAAGCCACGCTGGGCCCCGTGGCGGGCCTTGTAGTCCTTTACGTCCTGCGCCGTGGCATTCGAGCGATAGGCGCGATCCTGCGCGAGCAGGCGCTCCAGCATCTCGGCGTGGCGGGCGGTCCTATGGGACTGGAATATCGGCCCCTGATCCCAGTCGAGCTCCAGCCAGCGCAGCGCATCGAGGATCTGCTCGACGTTCTCCGGTGTCGAGCGCGAGCGGTCGGTGTCCTCAATGCGCAGTACCAGCTGTCCGTCTGAGCCGCGCGCGAGCAGCCAGTTGAACAGGGCTGTGCGCGCCCCGCCGATGTGGAGCGCGCCGGTGGGCGAGGGAGCGAAGCGGACCCGCACGGACCGCCCAGCCTACGGTGCCAGACTGCCCAAATGCTGATCGGCGCGCACGTGTCCCCAGCGGGCGGGCTCGGCCGGGCGGTCGAGCGCGCCGTCGCGCGCAAGGCCGAGGCAATCCAGATCTTCAACCAGAACCCGCGCGCGTGGAAGCCACGGGCCTACGAGGAGGGAGAAATTGCGGCTTATCGCGATGCCGCTGCCCAGGCCGACATCGGCGCGCTGCTGATCCACGCCGTCTACCTGCTCAACTGCGCCTCCGAAGACTCCGACTTCCGTGCGAAGACGCTCGTCTCGCTGGTCGCCTCGCTGCGCGCTGGAGCCGCACTGGGAGCCACCGCGGTCGTGCTGCACCCCGGGTCTGCACTCAGGGGCGGCGACGCACAGGCCGCGATCCCACGCGCCGGCGCAACGATCGCCGAAGCATTGGCGGAGTCGGAGCACTGCCCCCTGCACCTCGAGAACACCGCCGGCGCCGGTGGCACGCTCGGGCGCTCATTCGAGGAGCTCGCCAGCATCCTCGAGAAGTCGGGCGGCGGACCTCGCCTCGGGGTCTGCCTCGATTCCTGCCACCTGCTGGCCTCCGGCTACGACATCCGCACCACGGAGGGGCTCACGACCACGCTCGACGAATTCGACCGCATCGTGGGCATAGAGCGCCTCGGCTCCCTGCATCTCAACGACTCGGCCAATCCGCTCGGCTCCAACACGGACCGCCACGCCAACGTCGGCAAGGGCGAGCTCAAACGCGACGGCTGCGCCACCTTCCTCTCCGAACCCCGCTTCGAAGCGCTGCCTTGCGTCCTGGAGACCCCCGGAGACAAGGACGGCACCTCGATCGCCGACGTGAAGCTCGCCAAACGCCTGCGCCAAGAAGGTCTGCAAGCGCGGGCGGCGACCGGCGCTTAGAGGGGCGCGGACCCGCACGTGCCGTCCGGGCGCCCTTCCTTGCCGTTGGCGCCCGGGCGGTGCGGCGCGGGTCCGCGCCCGCTCAAGCAGCCAAAGCCGCCGCCCCGAGCAGGTGCTCGAGCTCGGCGCGCAGCCCGGGGCCGGCCGCGACGCGGTAGCCGGAGCCAAAGCGCAGCCGGCGAAGCCCGCTGGAGGTGCGCATCTCGAGCACAACCTCACACTCGCCGGGGAAGTTGGAGAGCACGAGCTTTAGCTCATCGACGACGCTGGCCGGGAAGGCGGTGGCGTCGACGCTCAGGCACAAAGGCGGTCGAGCCCTGGGCACCATCGGCGTCTTGGCGCGAGCCTGCTCGATCTCCGCCTCGGTCGGCGCGAAGCGGCTGATCTCCTGAGCCACAAGCGCGGTCTTGGTTGCGTCCTTGTGGTCGACGCGGCCGCGCACGACGACGACCTGGTCGGTCGCGACGGCGTCCTCGGCCTTGCTCAGCGCATTCCCGAAGATCAGCAGCTCGACGGATGCCTCGAGGTCGTCGAGTGTCGCGAAGACCATTGGATCGCCCTTGCGCGTGCGGATCCGCTTGACGGCGGTGATGATCCCTCCCACCGTCACCCAGTCGCCGTCGCGTCGCGTCTGGAGATCGGCCACGCCACAGTCGGTGCGCTCGCGTAGCGCCTCGCGCACGCGCTTGAGCGGGTGGGCCGAGATGAACAGGCCGATCGACTCCTTCTCCGCCGCGAGCAGCTCGGTCTGCGCAAACTCCCCACCAGGGATCGGCTGGTGGATCGGCGGGGACATCGCCTCGCCGGCCCCAGCACCGTCGCCGATGTCGAAGATCGAGGCCTGTCCGAGGAGCGCGTCCTGCTGTGACTTCTGCCCGGCCCCCTGCGCCGCCTCGAGCACGGCGAGCATGCCCTTGCGGCTGGCGCTCGTCGAGCCGAACGCTCCGCACTTGATCAACGCCTCGATCGCCTTCTTGTTGACCGACCGCTGATCGACACGAGCGCAAAAGTCCCACAGCGAGGCGAACGGACCGCCCTGCTCGCGGGCGCGCTTGATCGCCTCCACGGCGGCGTAGCCGATGCCCTTGACGGCGTCGAGGCCGAAGCGGATGTTGCCCTCAACGACGACGAACTCGTGATCGGAGAGGTTGACGTCCGGCGGGAGGATCGCAATCCCCATCTCCTCGCAGCGCGCGACGAAGAACGGGACCTTGTCCTTCGTCGACATCACCGATGAGATCAGCGCGGCCATGTACTCGGCCGGGTAGTTGGCCTTCAACCACGCCGTGCGGTAGGAGATCAGCGCGTAGCAGGCGGCGTGCGAATTGTGAGAGACAATGCCATTCGCGATGTAGTTCAGCGGCCCATTAGCAGCCATCTCGACATCGAATGTGCTCGTCTCACCAAGGGGTTCGATGGTGATGATGGGGTCACCATTCTCAGCGTGCGCGGCGTTGAGGTGCCGGTCGATGTGAAACGCGAAGTCCTCTGGCGTGACAACGACGTACGGAAGATCGCCGTACATCTCTGCAAAGAAGTCTCCGGTGCGATCCATGCCGTCCATCTCCCAGTAGACGCCGGCGAAGTAGAAATCGCACATCCGGCCGTTAGGGAGGGACTTGTGCATCTCGAACTCGATGCCATGGTCGATTAGCCACTCGCACATCTGGCGCTCGGGCCAGCTCGCGCACCACATCCCGTTCGATGCGATCGAGCAGTGGCCGTAGCCTGGTCCCGTGTCGTAGGACGCTCCCACATTGCGAAAAGACAGATCCATCTGACGCTGGCGCCAATCTGGGTCGTTGGCCCAGAGCCATCGGGTCCTTTCGTGCATCGCCGCAACCCCGGCTCGCGTGAGATCCGGATGAAGTGCGTGCATCCGCAGCATGTGACCGGCCTTATCGGCGTACGGACGAGACGCCTGGTAGGCCTTCATCCGCAACCCTGCGGCGCGATCCCATTGTGCCCGCTTCGCGCTGTGCGCGAGCTTCAGCATCATGCGGCGCCGAGCCTCGCGTTGCTTCTCAGTGATGAGCGGCAGCGTGATCAGCTCGGTGCCGACGTCCATCTCGCCGACAGACAGGTAACCCTTGGTGGTCAACAGGCGATGCTCGGCGGTCACCTTGATTTGTCGGCCGCTCTGGCATCGAACGCGGTAGACAGACTTGCGCCCAGTTTTCACGATGCGGTGCACCCTGTGGGGTCGGACTGTTCCGTCGGCCCACATCGACATGATCGTGTCCGGACGCTCGCGATAGGCCTCCGAAAGGCGCATGCGCGTGCCGTCCGCGAGCGTCACTCGGGTGTCAGCGGAGGCACACTTATTGAATGAGTAGTCGGCACTGCGCTCGTTCGTCGACCACAGCCACTCGATCACCTCCGGCGCCGTACCCGACGCACGACAGCCAGCGACGAACTCGGGCTTGAGCTCGGCCATCGCGACGCGGTTCTTCTTCCCAATCGCCTTGCGCAGATCGTCGGCCTTGGCGCCCGAGAAGCCGGCGATCGTGGTGGCGATCAGCATCGCCTGCTCCTGGTAGAGGACCACGCCCTTGGTCGGGAGCACGATCGGCTCGAGGCGGGCGTCGGGCACGGTCACCGCCTCGGGGTTGCGCTTGCCGCGTGCATAGGCCGGGATCTGGTCTATCGCGCCGGGGCGGTAGAGGGCATTCAGCGCGACAAGGTCGTCGAACTCGTCGGGGCAGACCTTCTTCAGCGCTTCGCGCATCCCCTCGGACTCAAACTGGAAGACGCCGATCGAGTCGCCGCGGGCGAGCATCGCGTACGTCTTGGCGTCGTCGAGCGGCAGCCCGGCCATGTCCGGGCGCTGACCCGAAGAGCGCTCGACGATCTCGAGAGCATCTTCGATGACGTCGAGGTTGCGCAACCCGAGGAAGTCCATCTTCAGCAGGCCGATCTGCTCGATCGGCTTCATTGAGTACTGGGTGACGGTGTGGTAGACGCGGTCGCCGACCTCGTCGCGGGCGCCACTGGAGTCCTCGGCGAGCTGGAGCGGCACGATGTCGGTCAACGGACGGTCGGCGATCACGACGGCAGCGGCGTGGATCGAGGAGTTGCGCACGATCCCTTCGAGTCCGCGCGCGACGTCGATGATCTGGCGCGCGTCGGCGTCGCTGTCGTAGGCGAGCCGCAGTGGCTGCTGATCGGCAAGGCAGTCCTCGAAGGAGGGTGCCCGGCCCATGATCGGGTCGGGAATCAGTTTCGCCAGGCGGTCCCCAATCGCGTAATCGTGACCCAGAACCCGAGCGGCGTCGCGCGTGGCGGCGCGCGGGAACATCTTGCCGAAGGTGACGATGCGCGCTACCGACTCCTTGCCGTACTTCTCGGTGACGTAGCGGATCACGGCGTCGCGGCCGCGCACTGAGAAGTCGATGTCGATATCGGGCATCGAGACGCGCTCGGGATTGAGGAAGCGCTCGAAGAGGAGGTCGTAGCGGAGCGGATCGACATCGGTGATCGACAGCGCGTAGGCGACGATCGAGCCCGCAGCCGAGCCGCGCCCGGGTCCGACGGCGATGCCGCGATCCTTGGCGTACTTGACGAAGTCCCAGACGATCAGGAAGTAGGCGTTGAAGCCCATCCGTCCGATCACCGAGAGCTCGTACTCCGCGCGCTGCACCGCCGCGGCGGGCGGGGGCTCGCCGTAGCGCGCCCGCAGCCCGCTCATCACCTGCTCACGCAGGTACTCGGGCTCGGCGCGGCCGTCGGGGCATGGATAGCGTGGGATCAGCTGCCTGCCGAGCTCAACCTCGACGTTGCAGCGCTCCGCGATCTCCAGCGAGGTCGCCGTCGCCTCCGGCCAGGGCGCAAACGCTTGCGCCATCTCCTGGGAGCTCTTGAGAAAGAACTCGTTGGTGTCGAAGCGCAAGCGCCGAGGATCGTCGAGCCGCGTTTTCGTCTGCACGCACAGCAGCGCGGCGTGGTGGTCGTAGTCCTCGCGGGAGAGATAGTGGACGTCGGCAGTGCCGACCAGCGGGCGGCCGAGCTCGCGGGCGAAGCGTACGATCTGCTCGTTGGCCACGTCCTGCTCGGCGATGCCATTGCGCTGCAGCTCGAAGTAGACCTGCTCTGCTCCGATCGCGCCGATGAGCGCGTCGACATGCGCGCGGGCCTCGTCGAGGCGTCCCTCAACGATCCGCGAGCAGAGCTTCGACGCCAGGCAGCCGGTCAGGGCGATCAAGCCCTCGGAGTGGGTGTCGATCAGCTCCAGGTCGACCTGCGGCTTGCCGCGATGCAGTCCTTCGAGAAAGCCAGCGGAGGAGAGCTTGACGAGGTTGCGGTATCCGGCGGGCGTCTCGGCCAGCAGCGTGAGGTGGTGGCGATCTCCCTTGGCAGGCGGCCCCGACGGACGCGCCCGGCGGTCGTTCACGAGGTACACCTCGCAGCCCACGATCGGCTTGATGCCGTGCATCTTGCAGGCTTGGTGCAGCTCCACCGCACCGTTCATGACGCCGTGGTCGGTCAGACCCAGCGCGGGCTGCCCGAAGGCCGCGGCGCGCTCCGCGAGCGCGTTGACCTTGCAGGCCCCGTCGAGCAGCGAGTACTCGGAATGGACATGAAGATGGACGCAGCTCGGGGAACTCACGGCGGGGTCCATCGTAGGTGCGGGTGCGGATGGTGGCCCGGGCCCGTCCCGCAATCTGCGCGCCCTTTGCGATCGCGCAAACTGTGCGCTACACCGGCGCCTGCGCGCTGCGCACGAGACTGGCGAGCGCCTGCACGGCAGCGGCGTCGCCCCGTATCGCCGGCTTGGCCGGCCCGGTGGGGTCGTTGGCCAACACTGCGAGCAGCGCATCGGACGTCGTCGTCACGACCGCGTCGACCGCGCCGGGCGCCTCATCGGAGACCACGATCCCAGCCCCGGGCAGCGCAGTGACATAGGCCTTCGCATCCCGGTCACCGGTCGTCATGTGCGCGACCGTGAATGCCAGCCCGGCCGTCGCGTCCACCGGGATCGCACACGCCAGCGCCCGATAGACGAGGCTCGGGTCGAGGCGGACGCCCCCGCGGCTGAGCGCGGCCAGCCCGATCGGCACGTCGGCGAGCGCGCCTAGCCGTCTCGCGCGGCGAGCGCGCAAGAAGGTCTCCCGTGCGGGTCGCCCGGCGCGGCGCGAGATCGCGCGGCGCGACATGCGCCCCGCGATCAGCGCGGCGATTACGACCGCGTCCGCCTGGAACAGGAAGCTGCGGTCGCGACGCCCGCGGGGGCGCGGAAGAGCCTCGGCGACGACACCTTCGTCGGAGGCCGAGAACCCGAGTAGTCCCAGCTCCGCGAGCGCGAGGTCGAAGGGCAGCACCCCCTCGATCGTCCGCAGACAGAAGGGCAGGATCTCGCACATGAGCACCGCCGCCGTGCGCGGATCGCGTGCTGCCAGCGCCGGGAGCGCGGACCGTAGCCAGTCCCCCCTATCTGCAGGCTCAGGTTGCTCGAGAGCGCTTGGCAAGGACGCAGGCGAGGTGTGGCCACGCGCAACAGCATTGCCGTTAGGGGCGGGCGAGGGGGCATCCGCAGCCTCCAGCGTCTCCCCGATCGCCGCCTCGACGCCGGCTAGCCGCGCCTCAGCCGCATCGAGTGCGGCTTCTACCTCGACGACCGCGCCAATCAGCAGGCTCCGCGCCGCGGTCTCACGCTGCAGCTCGGCGGCGAGCTCACGCTCGCGGGTGACGAGCTCACGCTCGCGGGCCCCGAGCTCGTCCTCGAGCCGGCGGCGGGCGTCGATCGCCTGCGCGAGGCGCAGCTCGAGCGTGTCGACCTCTCCCTGGAGCGCTTCGAAGGCCTCCTCGGCTTCGCTGGCGCGCTGCGCCTGAGCGCGCGCGCCGAACTCGGCGCGCTTGACGCGACGGTCGGCGAGGACCGCCGGCTCGACGACCGGGCCGCCTTCGGCCACAGGCTCGACGGGGCTGGATCGTCGCAAGGACATCTTCGCTCGCGCGTGAGGGGGCGACGCAGCGCAGTCGTCCCCCGAGGCGCCAGCGGAGCGTAGGTGGAGCGCCGGACGGCGTCGCGGTCGTCAGGCGGCGTCGACGGCCGAAGCCTCGGAGTCGGCGCCGGACGGGACGCCGACGGCATCCGCAGCGGCTCGTTGCCGCCGGGCGAGCGCTGCCACGGCGACGATCGCGATCACCACGACCGCGGCGCCGCCGATCACGCGCCGGCGCGAGGGGCCGCGACCGAGGTAACGGCGACGCACGTACCAACGCCCACCCTTCCACACTGCCATGCCCAGCAGGCGATACATGAGAGCTCCTCTACCCCGTTCGTCCGCGGACTACCCGCGGCCGGACTCCCGCTCGCGCAGGCGCCACGCCATGCGCGACTGCAGCGACCACAGCTCGATGAAGCCCGGCGACGCCGTCTGGGAGAACAGGCCGCCCGACTCGGCAAAGGAGGCCAGCGCCTGATCGTAGACGGCGTGCGGGGAGGTGCGCGTGACGACCCGCACCGACCCCTTGTAGAGCTTCAGTCCGATCGCGCCTGTCACCTGAGCAGCGACCGAGCGCATGTAGGCGTCGAGATCGCTGCGCAGCGGCTCCCACCAGAGTCCGGCGTACACCAGGTAGGCCCACTGGCGATCGAGCTGGGCCTTGAACTGGTTCTGGTGGATCGTGCTTACCAGCCGCTCGAGCTCCTGGTGGGCGGTGAGCACGATCGCCGCCGCGGGCACCTCGTAGATGTCTCTGACCTTGAGTCCGACGATCCGATCCTCGAGCTGGTCGACGATCCCAACGCCGTGCCGAGCGCCGACCTTCCCGGCGCGTTCGAGCAGCTCCACCAGCCCGAGCCGCTCGCCATCGAGGGCCACCGGGACCCCGGCCTCGAACTCGACGGTCACCATCTCTGGGTCGTCGGGCGCGTCCTCGGGGAGAGTGACGAGTTGGAAGACGTCGTCCTCGGGGGCGTGGGCGAGGTCCTCGATCCAGCGTCCCTCCGACGATCGTCCCCAGAGGTTGTCGTCGATCGAATATGGCGCCGCCTCGCTGCCTCCCCTAACAGGGATCCCGTGCATTCGCGCATACTCGATCTCCTGGTCGCGCCCCATCGCCCACGAGCGCACGGGAGCGATGATCTTGAGCTCTGGCGCGAGTGTCGCGACGGTCGCCTCGATGCGGACCTGGTCGTTGCCCTTGCCGGTGCACCCGTGCGCGATCGTGTCGCAACCGCTGCGCCGGGCCCACTCGACCGCGAGCTTGGCGATCAGCGGCCTCCCCAGCGCGGTGAACAGCGGATAGCCGCCGCCGTAGAGCGCGTTCGCATTGATCGCCGGGAGCACGAAGTCGTGCGCGAACTGCTCGCGCGCGTCGATGACGTGGGCCGCGACGGCGCCGAACTGGCGTGCCTTGCCCGTGACCACGTCGTACTCCTCCCCTGGCTGGCCGAGGTTGACGGTCAGCGTCACGACCTCGGCACCGCCGTACTCCTCCTGGATCCACTTCAGCATCACGCTCGTGTCGAGGCCGCCGGAGTAGAGCAGCAGCACCCTGGAGACGTCCTCGGGAGCCGCCTCGTAGGAGGCGGTCGTGGCGCGCGCGATCGTGCGCCGATCGGGATCGATCGGCGGCGCCGGGATCGTGTGGGCCTCGGTATGGGCGCCGCTGTCAGCGCCGCTCAGAGGCTCGGTGTTGGCCGCGGGCTTGTCCGCGGCGTCGGCGGGATCGCTCACGTTCGCGAGCCTAACCGAGCAACGCCCTCAGGCGAGCGAGCGCGTCGTCTATCTGATCGTTGGAAACCGTCAGCGGCGGCTCCAGGCGGATCGTCGCCGGTCCGGTGGCGTTGACCACGAGGCGCTGCTCGGCGAGCGCCCGGGTGGCGAGCTCGGGCGCGCCCCCCGCGTGCAGGTCGATCGCCTGCATCAGCCCCAGCCCTCGCTGCTCCCCCACGCCGGGCAGCGCTCGCAGCCCCTCCGCGAGACGTTCGCCGCGTTCCCTGACGCAGGCCAGGAAGTGCTCGTCGTCGACGATGTCGAGCACGGCCAGCGCCGCTGCGCACGCGACCGGGTTGCCGCCGAAGGTGGAGCCGTGGTCGCCGGGCCTCAGGACGTCGGCGAGCCTCGGGCCAGCGACCAGCGCACCGATCGGCATCCCGCCGCCCAGGCCTTTCGCGCTCGTCAGCGCGTCGGGGATCACGCCGAGTCGCTGGAAGGCCCACAGCGCGCCGCTGCGACCCACGCCCGTCTGGACCTCGTCGAAGATCAGCGCCGCCCCGTGCTCGTCACAGGCCGCGCGCGCCGCCAGCAGCGTCTCGTGCTCGATCGGGTGGATGCCAGTCTCACACTGCACCGGCTCGATCAGAACGGCGGCGGTCCCCGGGCCAACCGCTTCGGCGATCGCCTCGGGCCTGTCGGGATCGCAGACCACGATCCCTTCAAGCAGAGGCGCGAACGGCGCTTGCTTGGCCTCCTGCGGGGTCGCCGAGAGCGCCCCGTAGGTGCGACCGTGAAAAGCCCCGTGAAAGACGACAATGTCTCCAGCGGGGCGCGCGCGCCGCGCGAGCTTGATCGCCGCCTCCACCGCCTCTGCACCCGAGTTGCACAAGAACACCTTCCCGTCCAACGACCCGGCCGCCAAGCGCCCGGCGAGCTCTATCGCGGGCGCCGTGTAGCAGAGGTTGGACGCGTGCATGAGCAGCTTTGCCTGACGCTGGATCGCCTCGACGACAGCGGGATGGCAGTGCCCGACCGAGCAGACGGCCACGCCCGCAAGGAAGTCGAGGTACGCGACGCCCTCGTCATCCCACAGCTGGCAGCCCTCGCCGCGGACGAAGGCCACCGGCGCGCGGGCGTAGGTGTCCATCACGGAGCGCTCGGCAAGCCCCTGCAGGTCGGCTAGCGAGGCTTGGGCTGTCGCCGGACGGGAGGTCATCGCGCGGGGACGACACGCGTCCCGATCCCTGCGTCGGTGAACAGCTCGAGCAGCAGCGAGTGCTCGACGCGACCATCGACGATGTGCGCGAAGGCGACACCACCGCGGATCGCGTCGATGCACGCCTGCAGCTTCGGGCGCATCCCGCCCGCGACCGTGGCGATGGCGCTCTCGATCTCTTCCGGGGTCGTCTCGGAGATCACGCTGGCGGGGTCGGCAACGTCGCGCAGCCAGCCTGCTGTGTCCGTGAGGAAGACGAGCTTGTAGGCCCGCAGCGCACGCGCCACAGCGGCGGCGGCCTCGTCGGCGTTGACGTTGTAGGAGACGCCGGCTTCATCGGCGCCGACGGAGGCCACTACCGGGATGTAGTCCTCGGCCACGTGCTGCAGGACGTCGACGTCGACGTGGGCGATCCGTCCGACGAAGCCGATGTCGCGGCCGTCGGGCGCCGACTTGCGCTCGACGCTGAAGAGACGCCCGTCGTCGCCCGATAGCCCGACAGCTGGCTGTCCGTGGCGCCCGAGTCGCAGGACGATGTCCTTGTTGACCTTGCCCAGCAGGACCATCTTGGCGACCTCGACGGTGTCGGCGTCGGAGACCCGCAGCCCGCCGACGAACTCCACCGGAAGGTTGAGGCGCTCCATGTACGCCGTGATGTCCGGTCCGCCACCGTGGACGACGATCGGGTTGAGGCCGACGTACTTGAGCAACACCACGTCGCGGGCGAACTCCTCGCGCAGCAGCGGATCTACCATCGCGGCACCGCCGTACTTGATCACCAGCGTGCGCCCGTGGAACTCCCGGATGTAGGGGAGCGCCTCCAGCAGCGTGGCGACGTCGCGCGTCGGGGTGGCTCTCATGTCGTGTACTCCGAGTTGATCGTCACGTAGTCGTGGGAGAGATCGGAGAAGAAGCACTCGCTCTCGGCCACGCCGGCGCCGGGCAGCTCGACGAGGTAGTCGACCTCCTCGCCCGCCACCGCCGCGGCCAGCGCGCCAGCGTCGTAGGAAACGGCAGTGCCCTCGCGACAGACGGCGATGCCGCCGATCTCGATGTCGAATTGCAGCGGCGCGGTCCCCGGCAGCGCCATGCCCACTGCCTGGGCGATGCGCCCCCAGTTGGGATCGCCTCCGTGCAGGGCCGCCTTGACGAGCGGAGAGTTTGCCACCGCGCGCGCGACGCGCTCGACCGCCTCCAGATGGCCGCCGCGGATCTCGATGCGGCCCACCCGCGTTGCTCCCTCGCCGTCCTTGACGACCAGCAGGGCCAGCTGACGCAGGAGCGCGTCGAGCGCCTCCCCGAGGCGCAGCTCGCCGTCGGACTCCGGCTCTACGGTCACTCCGCTGGCGCCGCTGGCGAGCAGCAGCACGGTGTCGTTGGTGGAGAGCTGACCATCGACGGAGATCCGCTCGAACGAGCGGGCGCAGGTGACGCCGAGCAGCAGGTCCGCCGTGGACGCCTCCAGCACCGCGTCGGTCTCGACGAAGCACAGCAGCGTGGCGAGGCCAGGCTGAATCATCCCCGCGCCCTTGGCCTGGGCGCACAGTCGCACCCGCCCCCCGGGCAGCTCGACCTCCAGCGCGGCGAGCTTGGAGAACGCGTCGGTCGTGCGGATCGCCTCAGCGAACTCCCCGCCACCGTCGGCGCGCAGCGCGGTTGCAGCGGAAGTGAGCCCGCGGCTCACCACGGCCCCGTCGAGCGCGACGCCGATGACACCGGTCGAGGCCACCGCGACAAGCTCTGCATCGACGCCAGCCGCCGCCGCCGCGGCGTCCTGCATGCGGAGCGCGGCGTCGAGGCCAGCCCGTCCGGTGGCGGCGTTGGCGTTGCCCGAGTTGACGGCCACGACGCGCATGGCGTCGAGCCGGCAGCGCTCGCGGCAGACGAGCACGGGCGCGGCCTGTACGCCCGAGCGCGTGAAGCGCGCGGCGCTCGCGCTGCCCGGCGTGTCGGAGACCAGCAGACCGACGTCGAGCCCGCCGGAGGGCTTGATCCCACAGACCGTCCCGGCAGCACGAAAGCCTTCCGGGAGCGTGGTCGGCGCCAGCTCGCGCACGTGCCCGGGGGACTCGACCCAGCGAGATGCGAAGAAGCTCACGCCGCCAGCACCCCCAGTCCCTCGCGCTCGTCGAGGCCGAGCATCAGGTTGAGGTTCTGCACCGCCTGCGAGGCCGCTCCCTTCCACAGGTTGTCGATCGCCGCAAAGCAGCACAAGCGCCCGGCACGCTCGTCGGCCAGCACGAAGATCCGGCAGAGGTTCGTCTCCCGAACCTCGCGCACACCGGGCGCGCGATCCGCGAGCTCGACGAACGGCTCGCCCGCGTACGCATCTCGATAGAGCGTGTCTAGCTCCCGCTGCTCGACGGCGCGCGTCGGGCGCACGTAACAGGAGACCAGCTCGCCCTGGTCAAGGGGCACGAGGTGCGGGACGAACGTGATCGGCGCCAGTTGCCCGGGCGCGTCGCCGCCGCCTCGCGCAGCGAGCAGCGCCAGCTCCTGCTCGATCTCGGGGGTGTGGCGATGGCCTCCGACCTTGTACGGATTAACGTTCTCGTCGGCCGAGACGAAGTGGGTCTCCTCGGTGGGCTCTCGACCCGAGCCGCTGATGCCGGACTTCGCGTCGATCACGACGTCCTCGATCAGCCCGGCACGCGCCAATGGGGCGAGCGCGAGTAGCGCCGCTGTCGGATAGCAGCCGGGATTGGCGACGACGCGGGCGCCCACGATGCCATCGCGCTTTAGCTCTGGCAAGCCGTAGACCGCCTGCTCGATCAGCTCGGGCGCGGGGTGGCTGCCGTACCACTGCTCGTAGACGGAGAGGTCGCGCAGTCGAAAGTCTGCGGAGAAGTCGACGACGAGGACGCCCCGCGCGTGCAGCTCGGCCACTGTCGTGGCCGCGGCCGCATGGGGGTAGGCGACGAGCGCGGCGTCGCTGGCGGCGGCCAGGTGCTCGATGTCGGGCTGCTCGAGCACCAGCGGCACCCGGTGCTGGGGATAGAGATCGGCGAGCCGCCGCCCGGCGTCGGTGCGGCTCGTGATCGCCACGAGATCGAGCCCGGGATGGCGCTGCACGAGCGCCGCGGCAATCGCCCCGGCATAGCCGGAGGCCCCCAGGACGGCAACCGCAGCGCCGCGTCCGTCGCGCTCAGACACGAGCAACACCCCCCAGCTCGGACTCGACCGCGGCGATGATCGCCGCCCGGCGCTCGGCGACCTCGGCGTCGGTTAGCGTCCGGTCGGGCGCGCGAAACTCGAGCGCGAGCGCGAGCGACACTCGTCCCTCGCCCGCCTGGGCACCGCGATAGACATCGAAGATGTCGGCCCGCGCCAGCGTCGGGCCCCCGGCGCCGTGGACAACGTCGAGCACGCGGCCAGCCGCGATCTCCTCGGCGACCACGATGGCGAGGTCCTGACGCACCGAGGGGAAGCTCGTGAGATCGCGGTAGAGCGAGACCCCGCCGGCGAGCGAACAGGCGACGACGGCGTCAAGGTCGAGCTCGAAGGCGGCGATCGCCTCGTCCACGCCCCAGGCGGCGCAAACCTCTGGGTGAAGCTCACCCAGCCAGCCAACGCGCTCAGCGGCTACGAACACGGCCCCCGCACGCCCGGGATGAAGGAACGGCTCGCGCTGGCGTTCCGCTTGCACGTCCCACGGCACACGGAGCTCGTCCAACAGCGAGCCGAGCACCCCCTTGACGGCGAAGACGTCCGCTGGACGCGGACGCGGCTCGCGCCACGTCGGCGGTCGCGACGGACCGGCCAGCAAGACCGCGAGGTGGCGGCGCTCGTCAGGGAGCCCCTGCGCCGCGGAGCGGTACACCGTGCCAAGCTCGAACAACCGCAGCTCGTGCTGATCGCGTACGACGTTGCGCGCCGCCGCGTCGAGCAGCGACCCGAGCAGCTGGGTGCGCAGCAGCCGTTGGTCGGCGGCCATCGGGTTGGCGATCTCGACGTGACCGGTGCGACGCTCGTCATCGGTTGCCAGGCGCAGTCGGTCATCGTGCTCGGCTGCAGAGAAGCTCCACCCCAGAGTCTCGTGCACGCCGCGCGCAGCGAGCGCATCCTCGACGCGGCGACGAAGGGCCTGCTCTGCAGTCAGCCCGCCGCGCGCGCTGCGCCGCGAAGGAAGGGTGATCGGCAGGCGATCGAGCCCGTCCAACCGTGCCACCTCCTCGATCAGGTCGGCCTCGCGGGTGACATCGAGGCGGCGGAAGGGCGGCGGGATGGCGTCGAGCCCGTCATCGGCCTCGGCGACCTCGAATCCGAGCTTGACGAGGATCTCCTTGCAGCGCGCCCGCGCGATCGGCGCTCCCAGCAGGCGCTCCACACGGTCCTCGCGCAGGCGGATCGCGGGTGTCGGCGGATGGCCGCTGGACGCCGGACCGACGTCGATCGTGCCGGGCGCCAGGCGTGCGCCGCAGAGCGTGACCATCAGGACGCTCGCTACGGCCTGGGCCTCGAGCGTCTGCTCTGCAACGAGCTGCTTCTCAAAACGCGTCGACGCCTCGCTGCGCAGACCCAGCGCGCTCGAGCTGCGTTGCTGCGTGGGGCCGTCCCAGGTCGCGGCCTCCAGCGCTACGCGCTGTGTAGCGGGCGACACCTCCGAGCGTGCGCCGCCCATGATCCCAGCGAGCGACGTGACCCCGGCCGCGTCGGCGATCGCGACCATCCCGGGGGCAAGCGCGCGACGATTTCCGTCGAGCGTGTCGAGCTGCTCGCCCTGCTTGGCAAGTCGCACCTCGAGGTGCCCGCCTTCGACGCGGTCGGCGTCGAAGGCGTGCAGCGGCTGACCGGTGAGCAGCATCACGTAGTTGGTGATGTCGACGACGTTGTTGATCGGTCGCTGGCCGGCCGCCATCAGCCGGGCCTTCAGCCACGCCGGTGAGGGCGCGATCGTCACCTCTTCAAAGAGCCGGACCGTGAAGCGCGGGCACTGCTCAGGCGCCGAGACGACGACCTCGAAGCCCTCCACGTCTCCGAAGGATCCGGGGTCCTCTCGCCAAGGCTCAGGGCCCAGCTGGGCGTCGGTGATCGCGTGCACCTCGCGCGCCAGACCGTAGACGCCGAGGCAGTCGGGGCGGTTGGGCGTGATCTCGAGCTCGAGCACCTCGGTGGCGATCGGGATCACCTCCGAGAGCGCAGTCCCCGGCTGCGCCGAGCGGCCGTCCTTCGAGCCCTCATCCAGCACCACGATCCCCGTGTGGTCACTCCCGATTCCCAGCTCGTCCTCCGCGAGGATCATGCCCTCGGAGACGATCCCGCGCAGCGCTCTCGCCTCGAGCTTCACCCCTCCGGAGAGGACCGCGCCGGGGCGGGCAACCGCGACGGTCTGACCGGCGGCGACGTTGGCGGCGCCGCAAACGATGCGCGCGGGCTCGCCGCTACCGACATCGACATCGCACACCCGCAGGCGATCGGCATCCGGGTGGGGCTCGACGTCGAGCACGCGCCCCACCACGAAGCCGGAGGGGTCCAAGACGCCGTGGTGCTCTACGGCCTCGACCTTGGTTCCGGTCATCGTCAGCCGGTCGGCCAGGGCCCGGGTCCCAAGCGCGGGCGAGCAGTACTCGCGCAGCCACTCCAGCGGGAGCCTCATGCGAACTGCTCCAGCATGCGAACGTCGTTCTCGTAAAAGAGCCGCAGGTCGGGCAGCCCGTACTTGAGCATCCCGATCCGCTCGATCCCCATGCCGAACGCGAAGCCCTGGACGCGCTCGGGGTCGTAGCCGTGCTCGTGAACCGCCGCGAACACGTCCGGATCGACCATCCCCGCTCCGAGGATCTCCAGCCACCCTTCGCCCTTGCAGATGTTGCAGCGCGCGCCATCTGAGAGGAACCCCTGGCGGCAGCGAAAGCAGGAGACGTCGACCTCTACGCTCGGCTCGGTGAAGGGGAAGAAGTGCGGACGCAACTTGACGCGACGCCCCTCGCCGAAGATCTCCTCGGCAAAGGCGAGCAGCGTGCCCTGGAGATCGGCGAGCGTGATCTCCTCATCGACGGCGAGCCCCTCCATCTGATGGAACTGGGGTGTGTGGGTAGCGTCGGAGTCGCGCCGAAAGGAGCGCCCCGGGCAGATCACGTATAGCGGCGGCGGCGAGGACTCCATTGCGCGCACCTGGACCGGCGAGGTGTGGGTGCGCAGGACGAGGTCGTCGGAGATGTAAAAGGTGTCGCTCCACTGCCGCGAGGGGTGCGTCGCGAGCGTGTTGAGCGCATCGAAGTTGTAGTGGACTGTCTCCACGTCGGGACCCTCGGCGATGCGGTAGCCGAGCCCGATGAAGACGTCCTCGATCTCGCGCCGCGTGATCGTCAGCAGGTGGCGGCGCCCGACGGGCAGCGCAGGGTCACCGGGGAGGGTGATGTCGACTGGGTCGCCACCGAGCTGAGCGTCGAGCTCGGAGGACGCAAGCGCGGCGGCGCGGGCGCCGAGCGCGTCCTCGAGCGCCCGCCGGGCGGCGTTGGCGGCCTGCCCGACGGCAGCGCGCTCGTCGGGTGGGAGCTCGGCGACCCCGCGCAGCAGTTGCGGGAGCGGCGCCCTGCGGCCCAGCTCGCGCACGCGAATGAGTTCGAGCGCGTCGGTACTCCCGGCCGCTTCGATCGCCGACGCCGCCCGCTCACGAATCTCTTCGATCGTCGTCAGCAGTGAATCGAGCTCGCTCACGGCGCGATCCTATTCAGCTCATAGAGAGCCACAGTGGCCGCCATCGCGGCGTTGATCGAGTCCAACGCCATCGGGATGTGGGCGACCCGCCCACACGCGCCGAGGACCTCGTCGGGCAACCCTGCCCGTTCGGCGCCAACGATCAGCGTCGCCTGCGCGCCGCTCGGCAGCGGGCCGCGTAGCGGCTCGCCCATGCCCGGTACCAGAGCGATGCGCTCGCCTGGGAGCTCTTCGAGCAACGTCACGCGGGCGAGCGGCACGTCAAAGAGCGCGCCCATCGAGGCTCGCACGGCCTTCGGTCCGTAGGGATCGGCGCACCCCGGCCCGAGCACCACCGACCCCGCCGCGAACGCCTTTGCCGCGCGCACCACGGCGCCGACGTTGCCGGGATCGGATACCCCGTGCAGGTAGACGCAGAGGGGACCCATCGCTGTGCTCCAGCGCTGCTCGTAGACGGCGATCGCCCGCGAGCCCGAGCCCAACGCGGAGACGGCTGCGAGCGCGGACGGCTCGACCTCGCGACCCGCGAGGCCGGAATCGCGCGCACAGAAGCGCTCGAGCGCCGTCCATCCCGCGGCATCGGCGGCGTCGAGCAGATCCTCGCCCTCGGCTACGAACTGGCCCTCGCGCTCGCGCACGCGCCGGCGTGCGAGGCGACGGAGGCGCATCAGCGAGGCGTTGTGGGGGGATGTGATGGAGGTCATGAAGAAAGAAAAAGGGCGCCGTCGCCCCGGCGATGCCGGAGAGCCTGGCGCCCAAAGGTGGAGGTGGGTCGGGTTTGGCTAGGCCGTCGCCGCCGACGCCTCGCGGGCGCGCTCGACGCAACGTCGGAACGCGTCGGCGTCGCGCACGGCGAGATCGGCCAGCTGCTTGCGATCAACCTCGATCCCGGCCAGGGCGAGCCCGTGGACGAGCTGGCCGTAGCTCATGCCCTGCTGGCGGGCGGCGGCATTGATGCGGGTGATCCAGAGGCGGCGGAAGTCGCGCTTGCGGTTGCGGCGGTCGCGGTAGGCGTACGCGTCCGCCTTCATCAGCGCTTCCTTGGCCCGCTTGTAGTTGTGGTTGGCCTCGCCGCGGAAGCCCTTCGCGCGCTCGAGCGTCGCGCGACGCTTCTTGCGGGCGTGCAGCGAGCGCTTGACGCGTGTCATGCGCCCCTCCCGAGCAGCTTTTTGACACGCGGAGCGTCGTGATCGGAGATCACGGCCGGGGTGGCCAGGTGACGCTTGCGCTTGGGTGACTTCTTCTCGAGGATGTGACTCGTGAAGGAGTGACGGCCGCGCACCTTGCCGGTGGCGGTCACCTTGAAGCGCTTCTTGGCGCCGGAATGGGTCTTCATCTTCGGCATGACGCGAACGGGCAGTCTATCGGAGGGCGTGTCGCCCTCTACGGGGTCCGCTTCGCGTCAGCCGGAGCTGTTGTTCGGGTCCCCGTTGGCGTCGGCCACGGCGACAGCGCCTTCGCCGGGGGATCCGCCGGGGGTCGTTGCGGTCCCGTCGCCGGCGGGGTCGGTGCCATCTGACATCAAGGCGCGACTCGGCGCCAGCATCATGGTCATGTTGCGGCCGTCCTGGAGCGGACGTTGCTCGACGACGGCAAGCTCGGCGAGCTCGTCGGCGAGCCGCTGCAGGATCATCTCCCCGCGCTCGGGGTGAGTCACCTCGCGTCCGCGAAACATGATCGTGATCTTGACCTTGTCGCGGTGCTTGAGGAAGCGCACGACGTGGCCCTTCTTGGTGTTGTAGTCACCCTGCGCGATCTTCGGGCGGAACTTGATCTCGCGGATGACGATGTTCTGCTGGTGCTTGCGCGCCGCCTTGGCCTTCTGCTCCTGCTCGTACTTGTACTTGGAGTAGTCGAGCACTCGAACCACCGGCGGGCGCGCCTCCGGGGCCACCTCGACGAGGTCGAGATCGCGCTCCTGGGCGTACTCGAGCGCCTCGGCGGTCTTGACCACGCCGACCTGGTTGCCATCATCGCCTATCAGGCGCACCTCGGGCACGCGGATGCGCTCGTTGATCCTCGTCAGATCCCGCTCGGGCGGGCGCCGATCGAACCTGCGCGGGACCGGCACTAGTGGGCCTGGCGCAGCGTCAAGAAGGCAGTCGCGGCGGCGAGTGAGACGAAGCGTCGGTCAACGGGCGCGAGTATAGCGACGCTCGGGGGCCAGCTACAGGCCCTGGGCACGTTGCTCGACGGCGCCTCGCAGCCGCGCGACGGCGCGATCGAGCGCCATTGCGCCCAGGTCCCCCCCGCGGTGGGCGCGGACGGCGACCTCCCCGGCCGCAACCTCGCGATCGCCGACGATCAGCATCACGGGCACCTTGCGCAGCTCGGCGTCACGGATCTTGCGCCCGACCGACTCCGATCGCCCGTCGACCTCGACCCACAGGCCGTCCGCGGCCAGCCGCTCGCGGACCTCTTCGGCGCGCTCGAGGTGGCGGTCTGCGATCGGCAGCACGATCGCCTGCACGGGTGCAAGCCAGAGCGGCAGCTCGCCCCCGGTGTGCTCGAGCAGGACGCCGATGAAGCGCTCGTAGGAGCCAAACAACGCGCGATGAATCATCACGGGCTGGTGCTCGGCGTCGTCGGCGCCGGTGTAGGCAAGTCCGAAGCCAGCTGGCATCTGATAGTCGAGCTGCACAGTTCCCAGCTGCCAGGAGCGCCCCAGTGAGTCGGTCATGTGGAAGTCGATCTTCGGTCCGTAGAAGGCGCCGTCGCCCTCGTGGAGCTCGTACTCGAGCGCTTGGTCGGTGAGCGCGCTTTGGAGCGCCTGCTCGGCACGGTCCCAGAGCGCGTCGTCGCCGATCCGCTGCTCGGGGCGGGTCGAGAGCTCGAGACGGACCTCGAGCCCGAAGATCTCGTATGTGCTGAAGGCGAGCTCCAGGCAGCCGGCGACCTCGTCGGGCACCTGCTGCTCGCTGCAGAAGATGTGGGCGTCGTCCTGGACGAAGTGGCGCACTCGCAGCAGCCCGTGCAGCGTTCCGCTCGGCTCGTTGCGGTGAAGCAGCCCAGGCTCGGAGTAGCGCACGGGAAGCTCGCGGTAGGAGTGGCGCTGGAGGCCGTAGAGCTCGCAGTGTCCCGGGCAGTTCATCGGCTTCAGCGCCAGCGGGTGCGACTCGGCCTCGGTGATGAACATGTTCTCGCGGTACTTGCCCCAGTGTCCGGACGCGCGGTAGAGCTCGGCGTCGTAGAGCTGGGGTGTCTTGACCTCGGTGTAGCCGCGGGGCTCGGCCATCTCGCGGCTGAGTGCGACGAGCCGGTTGAACACGCGTGTTCCCGGCGGCAGCCAGAAAGCGGAGCCGGGGGAGCGGGCGGAGAACGTGAAGAGGTCGAGTTCTCGCCCGAGGCGCCGGTGGTCGCGCGCCCGCGCTTGTTCGAGGCGCTCGAGCTCGGCGTCGAGGTCGGCCCTGGTGAAGAACGCCGTCCCGTAGACGCGCGTGAGCATCGGGTTGTCCGAGCGTCCGCGCCAGTAGGCGCCGGCCACCGACTGCAGCTTGAACGCGGTGACCCGGCCGGTGGAGGGTCCGTGGGGCCCGCGACAGAGATCGGTGAAGGGGCCGTTGCGATACAGCGAGACGGTGGCGACCTGCTGATCGCGCACGAGGTCCTCGATCAACTCGACCTTGTAGCGCTGGTGCTGACCGCGGAAGAGCTCGAGCCCCTCCTCGACGGAGACCTCGCGGCGATCGAACGGTTCGTCAGCGGCGATGTGCTCGGCCATCGCGGCCTCAATGCGCACGAAGTCGGCGTCGGACAGGCTGACACCTTCGGCGAAGTCGAAGTCGTAGTAGAAGCCCTCCGCGATCGCCGGCCCAATCGCGACCTGCACCCCGGGGTAGAGCTCGGTGACCGCCGTGGCCAGCACGTGGGCGGCGTCGTGGCGGATCAGTGCAAGCGCGTCCTCGTCGCGCGCGGTCACGATCGCGATCGCCGCGCGGTCTGCAAGCGGGGCGGAGAGGTCGCGCAGCTCCCCATCGACCCTGATCGCCAGCGCGGCGCGCGCCAAACCTGGTCCAATGGTCGCTGCCGCGTCCGCCCCGGTGGCGCCGTCGGGGAGCTCGAGCTCCTTGCCGTCGGGGAGCGTGACGTGCATGGGCGCGCGATGGTATTGACCAAACGCCCCTCCCCCTCCCGCCGTCGTCTAGCGTGACGCCGGTGGACGCTGCCGAGCTGCGAGCTGCCTTCCCCGTCCTGGAGCAGGTCGCCTACCTCAACGCCGGCAGCGACGGGCCGGTCTCCCGCCAGGCGATTGCAGCGGCGACCACCGAGCTCGAGCACCAGCGCGACGCGGGGCGGGCAACTGCGCACTTCGAGCACCGCCGCGAGCTCTGCGACACCCAGCGCTGCCACTACGCGGGCCTACTCGGCGCCGCCCCCGAGAACGTCGCGCTCACAACCTCCACCAGCGAGGGGATCGCGATCGCGCTCGCGGGACTGCCGCTCGCTCCCGGCGACGAGATCCTCTGCGCCGAAGGCGAGCACCCGGGCCTGCTGGGATCCTTGCAGGCGGCCCGAGACCTGCGCGGCGTCAGCGTGCGCTTCGTTGCGCTCAGTCGTATCGCGGACTCCCTTGGCCCCAACACACGGGCGGTGACCTGCGCCCACGTCGCCTGGAGGACCGGGGAAACAGCGCCGGTCGAGGCACTCGCCGCGCTCGCCGACAGCGGCATGCCCGTGCTCTACGACGGCGCCCAAGCGGTCGGAGCGATCCCCGTGGACGTCGAGGAGCTCGGTTGCGCGATATACGCCGGGTCCGGCCAGAAATGGCTCTGCGGCCCCGACGGCACAGGAATGCTGTACGTCGCCTCAGCCTGGCTCGAGCGCCTCGAGGTCACGCGCCGGGGCTACGCCAGCTTCAGCGAGCCCTCCGCGGGCATCGACGCACCGCTGTGCGATGACGCCCGACGCTACGACACCCCCTCGCTCTCGGCCGAGGCCAGCGCCTTCGCGATCGCGGCCTACGAGCTGCTCGAGAGCTTCGGTTGGGACGCCGTGCACGCTCGCGGCGACGAGCTCGCCAGCGAGCTCACGCTACGCCTGGCCGAGCGTGGTCACGCGGTCGCATCGCGCGGCAACACGACCCTCGTGAGCTGGCACAGCGACGAGCCCGCGGCGGTCAAGACCCGGCTGGCCGACGCAGGCATCGTCGTCCGCGACCTGCCGGGGACCGATTTGCTGCGGGCATCGGTGGGGGCGTGGAACGACGGCCACGACATCGACCGCCTGCTGCGCGCGGTCGGCTAACCTGACGTTTACGTGAGATGTCGCTAGACTGAAGGCGTGCTCGAGCCGAGCCCCACCGCCAGTCCTCCGGCTGTTGCCCGGCCCCGGCGGCGCCTGGGCGTTGACTCCGGCCACGCGCACTACAAGTGGTGGGCGTTGTCGTGCACCAGCCTGGGGATGCTGCTGGCCACGATCAACTCCGGCACCCTGATCATCGCGCTGCCGAATCTCGAGCGCGCCCTGCACACCAGCATCCTCTCGCTGGTATGGGTGATCCTCGCGTACATGATCGCCTCCACCGTGCTCGTGTTGACCGCCGGGCGCCTCTCCGATCTCTTTGGCCGCAAGCGCGCGTACGTCGCGGGCTTCATCGCCTTCGCGCTCACGTCGCTGGGCGCCGGCTTCGCCGCCGACGCCGGCCAGCTGATCCTCTGGCGCATCGCGCAGGGAGTCGGCAGCGCCTTCATCTTCGCCAACGCCGCCGCCCTGGTGACCGACGCGTTCCCGCGCGAGGAGCTTGGATTGGCGCTCGGGACCAACACCATGGTCGCCGCCGTCGGACTCGTGCTCGGTCCGGTCCTCGGCGGCGCGCTGGTTTCGATCGCCTGGCCGTGGGTCTTTTGGTTCAACGTTCCCGTCGCGCTCGCGGGCGCCGTCTGGGGCGGACTGATCCTGCGTGAGCTCGCCAAGCCCGACAGCGTGCGCGGCTTCGACCTGCTGGGGACAGCGACCTTCGTGCTGGGACTTACGGGCCTCGTCTTCGCGGTCTCCCGCGGCGGGCTCTCTGGCTGGGACGACCCGCTGGTGATCGGCGGTCTGATCGTCGCCGCTGTGCTGCTGCCGCTGTTCGTCGTGATCGAGCACCGTGGCCGCGCCCCGATGCTCGACCTCACGATTTTCCGCGATCGGCTCTTCTCGGCCGCCACAGCCGCCGCGTTCATCAACGGACTCTCGCGCTTCGCGCTGATGTTCGTCTTCGTCTTCTACTTCCAGGGTGCCCAAGGCGACGACCCGATCACAGCCGGGATCAAGCTCACCCCACTGGCATTGGGCATGCTGATCTCCTCCCCGGTCGCCGGGCGCTGGGCCGACCGCCACGGATCGCGAACGCTGGCCGCACTGGGCATGTTGGTGAGCGCGATCGGTCTCGGCGCGATGACCACGCTTGAGGTCCATACGCCTTACTGGCAGAGCACGCTGTGGCTCTTGATCGTCGGTGTCGGCTCGGGCATGTTCAACTCGCCCAACACCGCCGCGATGATGGGCACCGTGCCCGCTCAGCGGCGCGGGATCGCCGCCGGCGCGCGCATGATGCTGCAGAACACCGGGGCCGTCATCTCGATCGCCTTCGTGCTCGCGATCGTCACCTCGGCGGTGCCCAAGACCGTCCTGCTCGCGGTCTTCTCCGGCCTCAGCCACGGCCTCACCAGCGCCCGGCTAGCGCCCTTCATCGCGAACATGCACACCGCTCTCTGGGTACTGGCGATCGTGTCGCTGGTCGGGGCGGCGGTCTCGCTGATGCGTCCCTCCCACAGCAGCGCCCGCGCAGATGCGCGTCCCGTTGCCGAAGCCGAAGGAGCCGCCGCATGAGCACCGCCACCGCGACAGCCGAGAGCGGTCTGCGCATCGGCGAGGTCGCCCGGCGCTGCGCGACCACCACCCGCACGATTCGCTACTACGAGGAGATCGGCCTGCTCGCGGCCGGCAGCGCTCGCGAGGCGGGCCGCCATCGCCTCTACAGCGACGACGAGGTAGAGCGCCTGCGCGACGTGCTGCGCCTGAAGGAGCTGCTCGGCGTCAGCCTCGATGAGCTCAAGGAGCTCGTGGAGGCCGAGGAGGCTCGCGCCTCGCTGCGCGCCGAGTGGCGCTCGTCCAACCCGGACCGCTCGCGCCGGCTGGCGATCACCGAGGAGGCGCTCGGGCACATCGATCAGCAGTTGCGCCTGGTGCGCCGGCGGCGGCGCGAGATCGAGGGGCTCGAGGCCGAGCTGGACAGCAAGCGTCGCTCCCTGCGCGCACGCCATCGCAAGCTGGAGGCCGAGCCG
>QHBW01000022.1 GCA_003244205.1 Solirubrobacterales bacterium
CTCGGACATCGTCAGCGGCACGATCGCCGCCCTGCACCGAGGTATCGAGGGACGCATCTACAACCTGGCGGCAGGACGCAGCGTTGCGCTGGTGCATGCGCTTGCCCTTTTGGACCGCCGGCTCGGAGGGAGGCGAGTCCGGCTGCTACCTCGCACCTCGCCAGTCCCCGAACCAACCGCGACGGCGGCCGACCTCTCGCGCGCGCAGGACGAGCTGGGCTATCGCCCAGCCGTAGGGCTTACCGAGGGACTGGCGATACAGCTCGCGGACAGCTGGTTAATGATCAGCAACACCGGCAACCCGACCGCGATCACCGCCGCGATCCACCCAATACCGAGCAACACCCCCAACGCATGACGCTGCGACGCCGCTGGCTCCGTTGTGACGATGGAGCTGACGAGCACCACCGCGCCGCACAAGATGCCGATGTACGCCGCAATCCGGACCGCGTCGTAAGCCCCCGACTTGAGCGCGTACCCGTGCGCGGCGATGTTCGCCAGCGTGGGTGCGTACTCGCCGCCGAGCACAAACCCAGCGATTGCGAGCCCCGCAACGACCAGGGCGCCAACGAGCCGTTCGGTCATGTCCGGGAAGACTAGTATCGAGCGGGATGATCGTTGCCGAGCCATGCAACGGCCCGCGCCCCCCAGCCGGCGAGCTCATCCCGCTGATCGCGTCCGTACTGCCGAAGATGCTCAACGTCATGAGTCCCGACGGGCGCATCTGGCGATACGGGCTCTCGGGCCGCAGCGGAGATTGCGTCGAGTACGCGTTCTTCTACGGCCTCGGCTAGCTACGCGGAGCGGGCTTTCAGGCGCCAGCACTCGGCGGACCTTCGGCAGACGGGTTCGAACACCGGGTGCAGGATTCCATCTCGCGGGGCTTGGCCCTGCCAGCGCTGCATCCGAGGAATCGTGACGATCACCCGGGACGAATCTCCGCGGCGCTGAGCCTGGTTTTTTAGTCGCCTAGGGCACCTTACCCTGATCGCGCGTGCTCCGGCTCCGGGCGGCCGGTACGATCCGGGCGGAATGAAGCGACGTCTCTATCTCGGCGCCGTTGGCGCAGGGCGCTTGCTTCGGCTAGGGGCACGTCACAAGCGTCCGGACGACCCCGGTACGTTGCGCGTTCTCATGTATCACAAGGTGACGCGGATGCTCCCCTTCTCGGAGTAGCCGGTCATCCAGTCGATCTGGTTGGTGACGTTGGCCGCCGGCCGCGTGCCGAGCTCGTTGGCGATGGCCTCGGCATCCTCCCCCTCGACGCGGTGGGCGATGAGCAGTCCGGAGGCCAGGCATGCCTTGCGCAGCGGCACGCTCTCGGGGAGGTACTGGGTGGAGATCGCCAGGGGCATGAGGGCCTGCCGTGCCTGAAGTGACAGATCGACAAGCTGTTCCGCCTCACGCAGGGCCGCGAACTCATCGAAGGCGACTAGGACGGGGACCAGCCTCTTGCCCTTCCCCAGCGCGCGAATGCGGCGCGCGCAGACCTGCTTGAGGTCCTGGGCGATGACCCGACCCATGAGCTCGACGTCCTCGCTGCTTGCGAGAGTGCTGAGCGCGATGTACGTTACGGACGGCTGGGCCAGCGCCCTCTCCCACTCCAGCACCTCGTCGGATCGAAAGAGGCCGCCGAAGCGACCCTCGAGGAGCGCACCGAGCCGGTACCGAAGCCCGGCGTAGCCCGCCCGCCCGATTCGGTCGTCTCGGCGATCGGCGAGCTCGAGGAGCCGCTCGGCCAGTTGGACGTCGTGCTTGACGGCATGCGCCAGGTCGGTCATGCCGCGTGGCGCCAGCGCCCCGTACAGAGCCTCCAACGTCACCGGCTCACCGGCTCACCGGCCGCCGTCAGCGCTCGCACGATGACGGGGATCGCCTCCATGGCGATGTTCTTGTAGATCTCGGCGGCCGGCGCATACGTGAACGCGCCGATGAGCTTGTTGGCGATGGCCGCGGCGTCGCCGTAACACGGGTTGTATCCCAGCGAATTCGGCGCGTCGGGATCGACCAGGTTGAAGGGCACGCCGTGGCGCCGCGCGAGCTCGCGTGCCAGCTCACCGAGTCCGCCGCCCTTGCAGTCCACGATGACGACGGCAAATCGGTTCGCGATCACGCCGTCCGTGACGCGGGCCAGCGTCGTCGTCTTTCCGCTCCCCGAGGCTCCGATGACCCACGGGACCGGCCGGCAAGTGCCTTCACGCGGCTGACGTCGCCCGGTCTAGCTGCGAGAATGTCGCCGTGTCCGCCCTTGTTCCCTGCCACCCGAGCAAGCCGGATGTCACCGCGGTGGTGCTTACACGCGATCGTCCCGACGATCTAGCCCGCGCGCTCGAGTCGCTCGACGACACCGAGGTGTCGCTGGCCATCCTGGTCATCGACAACGATTCCGCGCCGAGCGCCGCCGAGCGCGTCGCCGTCACGTGCGCCGCCCGCCCCAACGTGCAGCTGAGGCGCGTCGAGCGCAACCTCGGCTGCGCCGGCGGGCGCCGGCTCAGCAGCGCCTTGGCCAACACCAAACGTGTGCTGTTCATAGACGATGACGCGGCGCTGCTGCCTGGCGCGCTCGAGCTTCTCGTTGCGGACCTCGACGCGCATCCCGAGGCCGGCGCGGTGACCGCGACTGTCATCGGACCCAATGGGATCGTCCAGCACTCGGGCGGATCGCTCGAGGTCAGCGATGGGGTCGCGTGCTTCGATCTCATCGGCCCCGGCGTCGTGCCTGCCCCGGAGGCTCTGCCGCCAAGCGGCCTGGCCGGCTGGGTGCCGGGGACCGCCGTGCTGGTGTGCCGGGACCTGCTCGAAGCGTTTCCCATCGACGAGGGAATGGCGGCCTACTACGAAGACAACGAATGGTGCTATCGCGTCTCGCTGGACCATCCAGGGATCTTCCGTCGCTCGCGCGAGGCGCTCGCCCGCCATTACCTTGTGGGCCACGAACCCGGCTCAGGTCGCTTTGGCCGCCGCGCGCAGGTCGAGCGCCTCGCCGCCTGCGCGCGCTTCTACGCGCGCCACGGCGTTCTGCTCGGCCCGTGGCTCTTCGATGAACTACCAGAGCTCACCGCGGCCGACGGCACCCGCGATCTCGCCGGTGTCCGACTACTGATGGAGATCATTCTGGCGAAGGGTGTCGAGTGGACAGAGGCGGCCTGGCTGGACGGCGGGCTCTCCGGCCTGATCAGCGCGCGTCGCTGGCGTGTGGAGCTCGCTCAATCGCACTCCGAGCTGGCGCGGCTGCAAGGCAAGCTCCGCGAGCGAGAAGCGACGCTGGCGCAGATGCAGGACGAGCTCCGCGAGCAGGTAGCGACGCTGGCGTGGCTGTCCAGCCGTCATGAGACGCTCGGCCGCGTCGAGCAGGGAGGATGGTGGCGCCTGCACGGGCGCGTGCTGCCGGCCATTCGGCTCTTACAGTGGCTGCGCGGGTGGCGGACACGGACGGCTTCCGGCGAACGCACGTCGCGCAGCACGGAGTTCCGGCGACGCGGTCTCGTCTACGTCGGGGGCGAATCGGAGCCGGTCGGGGCAGCGTTGCCCTGTTGGGTCACGGTCTCGGGCGAGCGGTTTCGCGTGCAATCGCTCGGGGCTGAGCCCAACTGCGTCCTGCTCGACGTGCCGGTCAGCCGCGTCGCGTGCACCGCGGCGGCCCGCGAGAGCTGTGTCGTGGTGAACGTGGATGGCTCTCCCCTAACCGTCGATTTCGCCGCCGGGCGCGCGTCCGCGCACGCCCGGAGCTGCTTACCGCTGCCGAGTTACGCCATCAAGCTCGCGGTTCCCCGTGCGCGTCGCGACCGTCGGTGCTTCATCGCCACCCTCGGATCGCGGGCGCCTGAGGCAGCCGTTTGCTGACTGACTAACTTACGTTCGCCGTGTCCACGCCTTGCCCGACCGCCGGGATCTTCATCAGCCACCAGCGTTCAATGCGCGTGTGGCGCCACTTCCGTCGCTTGGTGCACGAGACCACTGGGCTGATCAAGTGGCAGTTCGTGCTGGGCTCCGGCAACGGCGTTCGCTCGCAGACCCGCTTCCGCTACCCCGAACCTCAGACCGTCTTGCCCAGTCGCTTTCAGCAGATGCAGCACAATGGCGGGATTCAACCGGGTTTTCTCGATGTTGTGATCGTCCCGTGCGTGCTCGCACTCAAGGGCGAACACGTGTGGGTGATGGAGTACGACGTCGACTACTCGGGCTGCTGGGCGGACTTCTTTGCCCCGTTAGCTGAAACGCCCGCCGATGTGCTGACAAGTACGCTGGTCCACGTTTCCGAGTGCGAGGACTGGGCCCACTGGCCCACCGCTGCGTTCCCCGCTTGGGTGGACGTGCGCCACGTCCATCGGGCTTTCCATCCACTAATGCGGCTGTCGAGTCGGTTTGCGCGTGCGTACACCATGATGATGCTCGACCCGGACTGGGGCGGACACTCCGAGTTCACGATCCCGACTGCCGCGGCGGCCGCAGGGGCCGTGCTCGAGGACCTCGGCGGTGAAGGCACGTTCACGCCCCCCGCGCGGTGGCGCGCTAGCTACGAGAATACGCCCTCACACCCCGATCTGTCGCCCGGCACATTCGTGTGGCGACCCGCGCGTGAGCACTACTTTCACGAGTGCCCGCAGGTGTTTCCGGTCCTCGATCGGCTGTACCACCCGGTTAAGCCGTGTGGCGGCGCAGGTCCAGCTGGCGGCGCTCGCCCGTTCCGTGACGCTCAACCGCCGCCGTAGTGGCGCACGAGCGGCACAGCTCTTGTCCGATTGCTCGGCCTCAGATCGTCGCCCGCCGCCGCCGGGGACGTCGCCGACGTCGACGAGTTCAACCCTGGACCTGCTCTCATTTATTGTTCGCTCCGAACGCCACGCCGCCCTATGGCAGCAGATCTCTGACGCTCTCAGCGGTCAAGTGGCGATGACGGGTCAAGCGTCCTCCGCCGGAGACACTCCTGCTAAGTCGCCGCTGCGGGTGCGCAAATGGGGCTGCCGCTCTTCGTGCCGGCGGGTCCGAAGCGGAAGCGTCGGTCAGCTCTGTCCGCGGAATCCCATGACCGGTGTTTCGTGATTGCGGAACTCTTCGGCTGGCCACTGGCGGCACCGGACGTGCACCGCTCGGCTCATCGAGCTCAGCCTCGTCGTCCCGCAGGAGCAGCAGTCTGACGCGGCGCCGCCCGCGACCGGATCAGCGGCGGAGCGGCAGTGATCGGTGATGGCTTGCGGGCTGCTGGATGCGTTCAGCAGCGGCTGCCCGACGCAGAGGCAAGCCGTTGGGTCGGCTTCGACACGCGAGGTCCCCGATGCGCGCGTCGGCTCCGCAGGCGAGCGCCGGTGTCGGCGCCGGAGCTGTCCCGGGCGCGGTGGATCGTCACGTCCCAGGTTGGTTAGCGTTTCCGTCGTGGCGTTTTTGGGCGCCGCTTGGGGTTTGGGTCGGCTCGAAGAGATGGGTGGCGAGCTCAACGGGCAGTTGGAGATCGAGCGGCCGGTCGGTCTCGGCATCGATGCCGAGGCGAATGCAGCCGGGCGGATGGGCACCGCTGGGCAGGGGGCGCGGGTGCTCCACCCGGAGGGCACTGGGGTCTGCGAACACCCCCCGCCTCTCGCCACTGATGGCCCGCCAGCGCTGCTGATCGCGCCGGCGGTCGCGGGCAACCTGGGCGCGAGGAGCGCGCGACCACAGCGCCGCCAGCAGCAGCGCCGCTTCGAACCACATGGGTCCGGCGAGCATCTCGGTGCAGAAGCTGCGCAGCGCCAGGGCGCCGTCGACCGGTGCAAGCCCTGGCGGCCAGTCTGGGGAGACCCACAGACGCCAGGGCCAGCCGACGACGACGAACGCCCTGCAGCGCGAGAAGGGGCGCCAGAAGAAGCGTGGCGCAGAGAACGCGAAGCCACTCCGGCGGCTGGTCGAGCCAGCGCCAGCTCGCCGCCAGGAGAGCCCCGGCGAGGATGCCGGGATTCGCCGCCGCGAGGATGACGCAGCATGTCGCGCCCACCGCGACTGCGTCGGCAAGCGTCTGCTCGGTGCTTCCCGGAACGGTGGGAGGCGCCGACGACTCGATGGTCAGGTGGGCCATGTCGGGAGCTCCCGGACCTCGATGCGGCTCTCCGCGCCCTGCCGGCGGACGATGTCGGCAAGGCGCTCCACCCGCCCTGGGGTCACGTACCACCAGACGGCGTCGACGGTGAGGTCCCGGTCGTACGCCCGGATGATGCTGATGATCGCGCGCTGATCCTTGCGGACTCGGTCGAGTTCGACGGCGATGGTCCGGACCGGCTGGGCGCCCACTCCCGGTCCGGAGATCCTCAGCAGCGCATCAGGGACGCGGTGGTGCCGGGCGGGTGCCGCGTTCTGGCGTTCCCGATAGCGCTGGGCGCGCAGCTCGCGCTCGGTGGTGAGTTCGGCGCCGGGGTGGGCGGCGAGCAGATACTCGGCGAGCCAGACCACGGCCAAGGGGTGCGCTTACTCTCGAGCTCCCCGAGCGTGCGATCCCCCAATTGCCCGAGATCTCTCCTACGCCCTCCACCCATCCGGTAGCTGCGCGACGGCTCCCACCACCGGATGAGCTGAACTCGCCGCTGATCTCCATCCTAATGCCCGTCCATGACCCCGAGCCGCGGTTCCTCGAGGACGCGATTGCCTGCGTTCGCCGCCAGACGTTCTCCGACTGGCAGCTGTGCCTGGCCGACGACGGGTCCTCGGACGAGCGCGTTCGCGCCCTGCTTGAGCGGCATGCGAGCGAAGACGAACGGATCGAGTTGACCCGCCATGCCCCCGCGCGTGGAATCTCGGGCGCGACGAACGCGGCCCTCGACCTCGCCCGCGGCGAGTACATAGCGCTCATGGACCACGACGACCTGATCACCGACGACGCGCTGCAGGCGTTCGCGGCGTTGATCCGCGAGCAGCCCGGCCTCGACATGGTCTATTGCGATGAGGATCGGGTCTCAACCGACGGCGCCGAGCACTCTCACACCTTCTTCAAGCCCGACTGGTCCCCTGATCTCTTTCGCACCGCCATGTACACGTGCCATCTCGGCGTCTACCGGCGGCGATTGGCGGTCGAGCTGGGCGGATTCCGATCCGAGTTCGACGGCTCTCAGGATTACGACTTCGTGCTGCGGCTGATCGAGCGCACTGCCAGGATCGGCCACATACCCCGCGTGCTCTACAGCTGGCGCATCCACTCGCTGTCGGCCGCAAGCGGGATCGAAGCGAAGCCCGCGGCAGCTGAAGCCGCGCGGAGCGCGATCGAGAGCCACCTCGCGCGCATGGGCGTCGAAGGCTCGGTCGAGCTCGGTCCTCACGCCAACTGGTACAGGGTTCACTACACGGCGGACCGAGCCGCGCGCGTGACGCTTGTAGTTCCCCTCCGCACGGGTCCGGAATCGGTTCATGACGAGTCGGTGTTGGCCGACTGCGCGCGGTCGTGGGAGGTTGCCGCTCATGACCGGCTCGACGTCATGCTCGCCGGCTCGCACGAGACGCTGGCGGTACATGCGCGGGCGCTCGGCGACGCGGAGCTCGGCTTGGAGCGCGCCTGCCTCTGCGCCGTAGCTGACGATGAGCCGGGCAGCGCGAGGTTGATCAACGAGGGAGTCCGCGAAACCGGCAATGAGCTCCTGCTGCTGATGCAGGAGCCGCTGCTGGCGCTGGCGGGGGGGTGGATCGCGCAGCTCGCCGGGATGGCGTCTCAATCCGGCGTGGCCGCGGCCGGCGGCCTCGTGCTGTCCTCGGACGGAAGGGTTCAAGGCGGTGGCGTCGTATTCGGTGACGGCTGGCCGCTGCCGGTCGTTTATCGCGGCGGCGACACTCTGTTCCCCGTGCTGGCTGCGAACGTCCGCGCGCTCAATGTGGCGTTCATGCTTCGGCGCGAGACGTTCGAGGAGCTCGGGGGGCTCGACGAACAGCTAGGTGACCTGGCACTTGTCGATCTGTGCCTGCGCGCCGGTCAGTGCGGGCTCCGCGCCGTTTTGTGCTCGGACGTCACGTTCGCAAGGTCAATGCTGGCCCGCCCGACGGCAAGCGACCCCGCCTTGATGACCGCGTTTCGGGCACGCTGGCGGTTCCTAGGGCCAGACCCGTACTACAGCCCCAGCTTCTGGCAGGGCAGAGGGGACTTCTCACCGGCCGCGGGGTGAGCCGGCTCTCGCCGGAACCGACCGGGCCAAACGCGCCTGGGTCGGCCCAACGGATCACATCGGTGGCACGACCCGGGCCATCAGGGTGGGGCTGCGCTCCACGAGCGCCGCGACAGCAGTTGTCAGCGAGACGCCGGACAGCGACACCATGCTGCTCGGGGAGGCTCGGTAGCGGCCTAGGACCTGCGGAACGTGGCCGCCGGAACCGCCCCGGTCGGCAATTCGGCACCACAGGTCCCAGTCCTCGAGGCCGTGTAGCCGGCGGTCGAGCGTGTAGCCGCCGAGCTGGCGCAGCGTCGCGGCGCGGATCAGCGCGAACGCGTCGATGAAGTTGTGCGACCGCAACCACTGCGGGTCCCACGCGAACGCGCTCATGATGTAGTCGCCGTGGTGGAACACCTCGAGCATCGGGTACGAGAAGGCGACACTTGGATCGGCGTCGAGCCTCGCCACCAGTTCCTCGAGGCATCGCGAATAGACCTCGTTGTCGGCGTCGAGCACGAAGCAGAGCTCGCCGCGCGCGAAGTCGATGGCCGTGTTGCGCGCCGCGCCGAGGCCCCGATTCACGGGGTGCTCGGCCAGCATTGCGGCGATGTCGTCGTGGTTCCGAATCCAGTCCTTCACGACCGCTCCAGACCCGTCCGTGGACCCATCGTCGACGACCACGATCTCGAAGTCCCGGTAGCGACTGCGGCAAACGGAGTCGAGTGCGTCGACCACCTCCTGCGCGTGGTCGTAGAGCGCCGTGACGACTGTCACTCGCTCACCGTGGCTGCCTCGCCACGCCGAGCTCGAGGTGACGACACGGACACGAGGCAGGAGCGCGGAGGCAGGCGCGCTCAGCCTGGCGTCGATCCGTTTCAGGTCGCGCCTAAGCTCCAGTATGTCGAGCCGCGTGTCCTTCAGGGCGCGGCGAAGGATGCTCGCGTCGGTGTCGAGGGTGGCGTGCGAGGGAGAATCGGGGCGGCGGATGACCGGACGCGTACGCGGCCGCTGCGGAGCCTTTGCCGGCACCGGACGGGCCGCGAGCCTCGACGCCACGTCGACGAGGCGAGAAACCGGGCGGCTCAGCGGCGCGCGCTCGCGAATCAGCTCGTGAGCGTCGCGGGCTGTGGCGGCCAGTCGCTGCTCGTCGGAGACGAGGTGATCGGCGAGTAACCCCAGTGACTCCGGCGAGGCTGAGAAGAAGTGTCGCCCCGGCTCGAGAGGCGAATACCCGGTCGAATGCTCGGAAAGCAGGACGCAGCCGCTGTGGATCGCATCCATTGCCCGTAACCATTCGAAGTACGGCTCGTCGGCTTGATGAAGATTGATGATCAGCTTCGACCGCGCAAGCAGCGACCACTTTTCCTTCGCCAGGAACGACGGCGAGCTTCCCGTGTTCGGAACCGAGTTGTCAGAGAGGTGAAAGTGACATGTGCGCCGCGAGAGCACGCGTCCGTAGGACGCGAGAAAGCGGCTTCGACGTCGCGTGTGGCAGCCCATGAACAGGACGTCGATGTCGCGGTCGCATTCCGGGTCGTAGTGGTCCCAGCGATTTGCGTAGCCAACCTGGAAATGCTCCGCAAGCACGCCGCGCTGCCTGAACTGGCGAACGGAAGGTGTGCTGATGTCAAACACCGCACCGGCGCGACGGGAGAGCTCCGCGTTGGCCTCGAAGTGGACACTCGAAGGCTGCTCGGCACAGATGAAGATGGTTCTGCCGAGTACGTTGGGATCGTCGCCGAGCGCCTCGGGACCCTCTAGGGCGACGTACTCGTGGGGAGGCGTGATCACATAGACGCGATCCGGATGTGGCTCGGGGAAGCCGTGGTCGCTCACAATCGACAGGACGCCGAGCGCGTCCAGCTCCTGCCGCAAGGTTGCCACGAGGTCGTGAAAGAACCAGTTCTGCCCGGGCGAGGTCAGGAACGCGAGCTCGAGCATCCCGGTATCGTACTTACGAGCTTCGCGCTGGTCGCGTCAGGCCCGATAGCCTTCCCATCCGTGCCCAGCGACGCCGCGGCAGACGATCTTCAGGTGACGAGCGCAGAGCTAGCGAATGTCCGCGATGGTTCTCCCGAGCGCTTCGTGCCGGGGATGATGCGAGGCCAGCTGATCGAAGCCGATCATCTGGCCCGCTATCACTGGGCGAGCCAATTCGCGTCCGGTAAGCGCGTGCTCGATGCCGGTTGTGGAGCGGCCTACGGCAGCACGCTGCTCGCCGAGGCAGGAGCCGATCACGTGGTCGGCGTCGATCTCGCCGTTAGTGTGGTGGAGGCGTTCGCGTCAGGGACACCGCCGAACGTCGAGCTCGAGGTCGGAGACGTGCGGGCCTTGCGTCACGACGACGGAGCGTTCGACTTGATCGCCTGCTTCGAGGTCATCGAGCATGTCGAGGACCCGAGAGCGGTGCTCGACTCGCTCCATCGCGTGCTCGCCCCGGGAGGGGTCCTGGTCGTGTCCACGCCTGATCGCGACGCGACTGTGGGAAGGAACCCCCACCATCTCCGCGAGCTGACCCGCGACGAGCTCGCGGCGGCGTTGTCCGAGCGGTTCGCGCATGTGCGGTTGCTCCGCCAGGACTCATACCTGGGGTCAGCGATCCTTCCAGAAGGTGCGTCTCTTGACGCCGCGCTTGACACCGCAACGGTTCGAAGCGCCGGTTCGGTGGAGTTGGACGTGTCGAGCTATGTGATCGCCGCCGTGAGCGACGCCCCGCTCCCGGACTCCACACCGTTGCTCGGGATGACAAGCCGTCTGGACTTCCGCACCATGCAGCAGACGCTCGACGCGTACTTCGCGGTCGCCCACGCCAAGGACCAGTTCGTGCACGAGCTTCAGGAGCGGGTAGGGGACCGGGCCCAGCTCCAAGAGCAACTGCTCGCGGCCGAGAACAAGCTCGTCACGCTTCCGGAACTCGCTCAGCGTCTCGCCGAGTTGAGCGAGACGAGCGCCGAGGAGATCAGGGTGCTCACCGAGAGAGTCAACCGGGCGGCTCGCGTTCTCCGGGACGTTCAATCGTCGCCGAGCTGGAAGATCACCAAGCCCTTGCGGTCGCTGAAGCATCTGCTCGGTGCGTAGCGAAGAGCAGAAGATTGACGTCCCACGGCAAACTCCCGCCGGCCGTTCAGGTGGACTATGGGGCTCCGCTTCGCGACTACTGGATCTCCCGTGCAGCGAAGCACACGGACGACTCCTACGCCGGCGTCCCCCAGTCGAAGTTCCCCGAGGACCTGCGTGTATACGAACACTTGATCTGGTGCTCCCGTGCCGATGCGGTGATCGAGCTGGGGACTCATCGGGGGGGCAGCGCACTTTGGTTTCGCGACCGCCTCGCGTCCCTCGGTAAGTACTGGTCGGCACCTCCACCAAGCGTGATCAGCGTCGACCTCGATACGGCGCCCGCCAGCGAGCGGCTCGACGCCACCGATCCTGCGTGGAGCGAATCGATCACGCTAGTTCGGGGCGACGTGCTGGACCCTGACCTCCCGCGGCAGGTGGCGAGCTTTCTGCGTCCCGATGCTCGCTGCCTGGTGGTCGAGGACGCAGCCCACGTCTACGAGACGACCTGGGCGGCGCTGGTGGGGTTCGCTGGGTTCGTGGAGCCGGCAGGATTCCTCGTGGTCGAGGATGGCTGCGTCGACATCGAGGAACTCAGGCTCTCCGATGACTGGCCTCGCGGGGTGCTGCCTGCGATCCGCGACTGGCTGGGCGGACCCGCGGGTAAGGAGTGGATCGTGCGCGAGGATCTCCAGCTCTACGGCGTGACCTGTCATCCCGGCGGTTACCTTCAGCGTCGAGTTCGCGATACCAGGTGACGGGGTTTCCGCCGAGCTGCTCGCAGACTTGCGCGATGGCCAACCATGGATGTACCGGTGGGACTTCGGTGGGGTTCGGTCGCGGCCGCCGAGCGCAGAGCTCGAGGAGATCCATCAAACGCGGCTCGAGCTGATCGAACGGCCGGTGCGCGCGGCGCTCGCCGCGGCGGGATCAGGGGCGACCGGGCTCGATCTCGCCTGTAGCGAGGGGTGGTTCGCCCATCGCCTGCTCGATTGGGGTGCGAGTCAGGTCCTCGGTGTAGACATCCGACCCGACACGATTCATCGGGCCGAGCTGATTCGAAACCAGCTCGACATCCCTGCGTCGCGGCTCGAGCTCCGATGCGGCGATCTGTTCACGCTCGACATCGAGCAACTCGGAGAGTTCGATGTTGTTCTGATGCTCGGGGTGATCTACCACGTTGAGGATCCCGTCGGCGCGCTGCGCCGAGCCCGACGGCTGACCCGTCGGGTGTGCGCGATCGAAAGCCAGCTGACGCGTCAGGACGAGCCAATCGAGCACGGTTGGGGCGGACGCGACTCGCTGACGCGAGCCGAGGGCAGCTTCGCAACCCGGATCGAACAGGACCGCGGCACAAATCCGCTGGCATCGCAGGGCGACGTGATGAGCCTGATCCCCAACTGGGTCGCTCTGCAGCAGTCCGTCCAGGCGGCCGGATTCTCGCGGCTATGGTTTCCGCACCCGCGGTCCGGGAGCCACGATTCGTACCGTGACCGTGACCGCGCGGTCGTTATCGCGTGGCCGACCTGAGTTAGTTCGGCGCTGACTCTAGCCGCGCAGCCGCGCCGCTACCCGGCGTAGCGGAGTGGTCATACGCCAGGTGCGTGAGCCGATGACGGTTGACAAGCGTGCCTCCAGGTCGGCGAGCCTGGAGCGTAGCTCGTCGATCTCGGCTGACCCAAGCTCTCGCTCTTCAGGGCCGGTCTGCTGGTCGCGAGCACCCGAGAGGAGGCGAGCCCGATGATCGGCGAGGATCGGAGCGACCGGGTAGGCGACCTCGGAGATAGTGTGCAGCCGGTCTTGGGAGCCGCGATCTGCGATCAGGATCAGGCCCCAGCCGCCCCAGATCTCGTGGTGAAACCGCTCGGTCTTGACGAGGTACCCCGGAATGAAGTCGTGGTCGACGGTGCTGACCTTGGGCCACGAGCCGTACTCGACCGCTTCGAGCCCGGCGCGGACGATTTCGTTCGCGGCGTCATGCAGGAGGATCACGGTCCGGGATAAGCGGAGGAATCGAGCAGGTGCTCCACGTCCCGCTGCACGCCCTCGGCCGTGTGGTCACCGTCGACCAGGGCAAAGTCGACGCTCCGATTCTGATGCTCGAGCTTCCTCAGCAGAGCCGGAAGTCGCTCGTGCGAATCGCCGGTGTGGACGGTCACGTTGGGAAACCGTCCGAGGTCGATCGAAGGCGCGACGAGGTCGAGGGAATGGACCTCCTGCGCATGGGCGGCGATGCAGCTGAGGCTCCCGCCTTCCGCGGTCCCGATCTCTATTGCCAGACGTGGCTTGAGCTGGTGCAGGATGCCCTCGAGCGTTGCCCGCTCGCCGGCGGTCATCTGCCACGTACCTGCCTCGAAGAGCT
This sequence comes from Solirubrobacterales bacterium, assembly GCA_003244205.1. Lineage (GTDB taxonomy): Bacteria > Actinomycetota > Thermoleophilia > Solirubrobacterales > Solirubrobacteraceae > QHBW01. Next base: position 13,519 of record QHBW01000022.1, read on the forward strand.
CGATCATTTCACCCGGGGTCGTTGGCCTGAGGCCCGGCGCCACGAAGCAGGGCGCCTCGGATGCCGCGGAGCCGCGGCAGCATCGTGATCTTCGCCCTCATCCCATGACTCCCGCGCTCGTAGCGGCCGTGCTACTCGGCCGGGCTGTCTACGCGAGTCGATCGTCTTGATCCTACCGAGACGAAGAACGTTCGCCCGTGCGGCGCCAGCGCGGCGGGCCCGATGCCCGCGACGCTAATGCCGGCCGGCGTGCATCCAACCGCACCGGGCGCGGCCGGCAGAGCGGTGAGCGAGGCGTCGTTCCACATCACCTGTGATGCCGTGTCGAGGTCGGCGTAGGTTGCAAATACCGGCACGGTAGTCCGGGCCAGAGCCCGAACCCACTGGCGATCGTGGTTCCGTGCGGCGGTGATCCGAGCGCTTCCCGCAAGGTGCCGAGGACGATCCCGCGGTCGCGCGGCGCTGCGCCACACCGCACGGTCGGCGGCCACGTGGTTCAGGTAGGAAACGCCTACCGCTCCGATTAGCCTCGACCCGCCGATAGGGGGCTGATCGGAAAGGATGGGTGACGTCCTCCCGGGCCGTGAGAATCGGGGTTGCTCAAGATCTCGATCGCGACCCAGGAGGACACCCAGATGGTGAAGCGTAGGACTGCGCTTGGAACGGCAGAAGTCACGGCGGACGGCGAGGGGCTCGTGTCGCACGCCGGCGTGGCGCTGCTGGTCGAGTTGGCCGACTGTGATGACCTGACGGCCGGGTTGTCAGAGGCGTTGGCGGGGACGCGGGAGCGTCGTTCGGCGCACGACCCCGGTCGGGTGCTGCGCGACGTGGCGGTGATGCTCGCCGATGGCGGCGACTGCGTGAGCGACATCGACGCCTACCGCGATCAGGGCCCGTTGTTCGACGCCAGGGCGTCGGAGACGACGACGCATCGGGTGCTCAAGTCGATCGACGAGCAGCTGCTCGACCGGATGCGAGCGGCCCGGGCCAAGGCGCGGGCGGCATGGCGGGCTCTCCGAGGATGCCTCCGTCGAACCCGGCCGACGCTGTACGCCGTGCGTCCAGTGTGCCGGTTGCGCGAGGATCACGAGGCGCCACGCTTCGAGCCGGTCGACACCGGTATCCCGGCGAACATGAGTGTGAGAGCGCCTTGGCTTATTCGATGACGGTACCGTGGGCTCCCTAGATGCCTAGCGATCCAGCAGGGCGAACAGCTTTCACGCGCGCAGAGGCCGCGGAGATCCGCAGTTTGCTCGACGCGATGCCGACCGCGCGGCGGTCCGTGCGGCGAATGAGCACTGCTCGCCTTCGGCACATCGGCGTTCAGCCGTCCGCAAGGACGAGGCGGGCGGAGTTCGACGCACTCGTCTCGTCGGGTGCGCTAACGATCGACCAGGACGGCGCCACTGCCCGCGCGTTGATCACACCGCATCCGTCGGGCAACATCTTCCGCGTCGCCGTCGGCGTCACCGGCGATTCCGTGGACGAGGGCTGGAGCACCTTCGACCAGCGCTACCACTGGTTCGGCAAGAAGCCTCAGGCGGTGACGAGCGGCGCACACCTCTTCGTGCTGGCCGTCGACCGCTGGCGCAGTGCCGTAGTTGGCCTCTACGAGACCGTCTCGGCCGGTGCCGACAAATTGCCGCACTCCCCCGACCCCGAAAGGTGGCCATGGGCGGTCGGTGTCCGTCCCCTCGCCGCTATTCCGCCGCCCCAAGCTGCGGGTGTCGAGGGTCAGCAAGGACCGCAAAGCGGGCTACCCGAACACATCTACGACGAGGCGGCGCTCCCTCAGCTCTACGCAGCGGTGGCCGCTAGCCCGCCGCCTCCTGGCCCGCGGACGCCCGAACAGCGCGTGCAGGAGCTCGAGCCCGAGGACGTTGCCGATGACGTCCTCAAGGCCGTCGCGAGCTTAGGTAAGCAAGCTCGTCGCCCGGCGGTCCTCGATCGCGCAGTCGAGATCGGCGGATGGACCGAGGAGGAGCTGGCCGCCCGCGCGTGGTACACCGGCAGCGGCAGCACATCGCACGTCCGGCACATCATCGACAAGGCGCTTGACTACGAACATGTCGTCACCAGACGCCTTGTGCGCGATCACGGCAGCAGCCCGTACGTCATCGCCGACACCGAGAAGGTTCAGGTGGGAGTGGCCTACCGGCGCGCCGGCGATCGCAAACCGGCAGCAGTCGACGAGGCCCACATCGTTGACATCGCCGCGCTCGACAAGGCAACCAGGCGCCACATGCAGCTGCAGGACCGGTTGGCCGACGAGCTGCTTGAGCGCGGTGTCGAGCCGCGGTCGCCGGGCTCCGAGGAACCTCAGTTCGACCTAGTATTCGAGCACGCTGGCGTGGCATATGTCGTCGAGGCCAAGACCGGCGATCCGGTCGTGTCTCAGCAAGTCCGGATCGGCGTCGGGCAGGTCCTCGAGTACTGCCATCTTGCGCGCGGCGCGATTGCGGCCGACGTCCGGCCGGTGCTGCTACTTGAGGCTGAACCGCCTGATCCTTGGCAGGGCCTGAGCAAGGACCTCGGAATCACGATCCTCCGCGCCGACGACCTACAGCGCTCGCTGGCCGTCCTGGGGCCAACTGCACCGTCGGAGTGACGGTGGCCAGTGCAATCGTCGAAAACGTGAGTCCCAAGCTAGAGGACACAAGCCAGAGGACGCCCGGTGGCCTTCGAGACCTACATCTTGTGTACTCGGATGTCATCGCGATGCAATGGGCAGGTGCCCAAGCCGCTGCTACAGCTCTCGCCACATCACCGACAGGCCGTCGCGATGCGCCTGATGGGGGAGAGCTCCCGGCGCATCGCGGATCAGCTCGGGGTGCAACTGCGCACCGTCTATCTCTGGTTCAGCGATCCGATGGTCAAGCACGAGCTGGAGGTTCGATCCGAGCAGCTCACCGATGGGATCGTGGATCGTCTCGCAGGTCACACGCTCGCTGCACTCGATCGCCTGCGTGCGGTCATAGAGATGCCGATGGATCGGGACACTCTTACGCCCGAGATGAAGCTCATGGCGATCCGCGAAATCCTGGACCGCTGTCAGTACACGGTGCGTGTCGCCGACTCACCTCCGCGAACCCTGAAGGCGGACCGGGGAGCACCGGTGTGACGTTGGTCCCGGGGCCGCCCGGGATTCCAAGCACTGTCGCTCTGTTAAGCAGACCGGAGGGCCTTCCATTCAACGGGCATACCAGCGCGGGAAGGAGCGGGTAACGGGAAGCAATCCAGATGAGTAGACCGCCACGCGAGGAGCCGGATGGGACCGCCGGGCAAGCCGACAGGCGCCAGGCCGCGGATCACGTGAGGGGGCCGGAGAAGCAAGGCACGACAGCGCCCAGACCACCAGGCCGGGGCCACCTAACGGTCCCACACCCCAGGAGCGGGGGAAGGCAACATTTGGTTCCAGGAGAGACCGATGTCCTACAAGACCAGACAGCGCAAGCGACAGAGGCGCAGACACCTGAAGATCGACCAGGCCGCCAACGCTGACATAGACCGCTTGGTACGAACCCGCGCCGGCCCCCACGAGATCTCCGCCGCGGTCGTCAGTAGGGGAGAAGTCGATGATGAGCGCCCTCGAACAGCCCCGCCGGAGCCGCCTACCTGAAGGTGATCGCGCGGCTCACCCCAGCACTCGGACCTGAGGTACCAAGGAGGCATCCAATGCTGCGTCTCATGCAGCCTATGCCTTCACCGGGCGGGACGAGTGGGACGCGAGGGACGATCTCAGGCGCCGGGTCACTGCCACGGTGGGTCGCCGAGATGGCACGCTAGCGGCGAAGCCCCAAGCCGTGGGCGGACGCGGTCCTACTTGCGCTTCGTGCCGGCTCCGCTGGCG
>QHBW01000044.1 GCA_003244205.1 Solirubrobacterales bacterium
CGCCCGGCTAGCATCCGCCGGCCGATGGCACCGGACCTCGTCACGATGGAGAAGATCGTTTCGCTGTGCAAGCGCCGCGGCTTCGTGTTCCCGAGCAGTGAGATCTACGGTGGCCTCGGGTCCAGCTACGACTACGGCCACTACGGCGTGCTGCTCAAGAACCAGGTCAAGGACCAGTGGTGGAGGGCGATGCTGCGCGAGCGCGACGATATCGTCGCGCTCGACTCGGCGATCATCCAGCATCCGGCGACCTGGGAGGCGAGCGGCCACCTCGCCGGGTTCACCGACCCGCTCGTCGACTGCCGGACGTGCAAGCTGCGTTTCCGCGCGGACGCGCTCAGGGACGGCCAGTGCGGGCGCAAGCCGTCGGTCCATCCTGGCGAGAGCGAGGCATGCTCCCTCACCGAGGCGCGGGACTTCAACCTGATGTTCGAGACGACGGTCGGGCCTGTGCAGGAGGAGGGCGCGACCGTGTACCTGCGCCCCGAGACGGCCCAGGGGATCTTCCTCAACTTCAAGAACTACCTTCGGTTCGCGCGCAAGAAGCCGCCATTCGGGATCGCACAGATCGGCAAGAGCTTTCGCAACGAGATCACGACCGGAAACTTCATCTTCCGCATGCGGGAGTTCGAGCAGATGGAGATGGAGTACTTCGTGCCGCCGGCCGAGGCTGGGAGGTGGTACGAGCGCTGGCGCTCGGAGCGGATGAACTGGTACACGCGGCTCGGGATCCGCCCCGACCACCTGCGCCTGCGAGCGCACGAGCCCGAGGAGCTCTCGCACTACTCGAGCGCCACCAGCGACATCGAGTACCTGCTCCCGGCGGCCGCCTCCGCGGGCGAGGCCCGGTGGTCGGAGCTCGAGGGGATCGCCAATCGCGGCGACTTCGATCTGGGGGCGCACGCCGAGCGCTCCGGGCAGAAGCTCGAGTACGTCGACACCGCGACCGGCGAGCGCTACGTCCCCCACGTGATCGAGCCCGCCGCCGGGGTGGACCGGGCGCTGCTGGCTTTTCTCCTCGATGCCTACGACGAGGACGAGATCGCAGGGGAGAAGCGGACCGTGCTGCGCCTGCACCCGCTGCTGGCGCCGGTGAAGGTGGCCGTGCTTCCGCTGGTGCGCAAGGACGGGCAGCCCGAGCTCGCGCACGAGGTCCATCGCGAGCTGCGCGAGCGCATCCAGGCGGAGTACGACGAAGGCGGCGCGATCGGGCGCCGCTACCGCCGCCAGGACGAGATCGGCACGCCGTGGGCGATCACGGTCGACCACCAGTCGCTCGAGGACCGGACGGTCACGCTGCGCGACCGCGACAGCCTCGCGCAGGAGCGGATCGCGATCGCGACGCTCGGCGACGAGCTCGAGCGGCGCCTGCGGGAGCCGTGGCGCTCGCCCAAGCTCGAGCGGTAGGGTTGATCGGCGATGCTTGCAGACCACTCGCTTCGCTCGCGGTGCCCCGCCGCCGACCAGGTCTCCTACGAGGATCTTTACGCACGCTGGGAGCAGGGACACTGGCGCGCGAGCGAGATCGACTTCTCGGTCGACCGCGAGGACTGGCAGCAGAAGTTCACCGAGCTCGAGCGGCGCGCGGCGCTGTGGACCTACTCGATGTTCCTCCACGGCGAGGATGCGGTCGCAAACGCCCTATCCCCGTACATCGACGCCGCGCCGCGCCAGGAGCAAAAGTACTTCCTCGCCACCCAGCAGGTCGACGAGGCTCGCCACGCGGTCCTGTTCGGGCGCTTCATGCGCGAGGTCGCCGGGACGGGCGAGAACCTACCCGCCGCGCTCGAGGCGACGCTGCCCGAGCTCACGTGGGGCTTTCGCAAGGTGTTCGCGCGCCTGGACAGGATGGCCGGCGAGCTGCGGCGGGACCGCTCAAAGCCCAAGCTCGCGCAGGCGATCGCGCTGTATCACCTCGTGATCGAGGCGACGCTGGCGCAGGCGGGGCAGCACTTCATCGAGGAGTCGTTGACCCGGCGCAGCCTTCTGCCCGGCCTGCGGGAGGGCATCGGCAACGTCTCACGCGACGAACAGCGCCACATCGCCTTCGGGGTCAAGATGATCGCCGACCTCGTCCGCGAGGACCCCGACTGCGAAGCCGCGATCGAGGAGCTGCTGCGTGAGATCCTCCCGTTCGCAACGGCGGTGTTCGTGCCCCCGGACTGGGACGAGCGCTACGTCACCTGCTTCGGCTTCACGCTCGAGCAGCTGTACGCGTATGGCGCAGAGGCGATCGAGGGCCGGCTCCGGGCCGCCGGGATCGAGCCGTTGCAGCTGCGGGTCGGCCTACCGTTCGACTTCTCGCCAGTCGAGCGGGCAGAGCGTGGGCTGACGCTGCTGCGCGCCGGCTACCTGGGCGGCCCGGGCGGCCATGTGGAGCCCGATCCGCAGGCCACCGCGATGCTGTTCGACGGCCTGCGCCGCCAGCTCGACCCGGCGATCGCTCCGGGCGCGAGGATCCAGTGGGAGTTCACGGACGCCGAGCCCTGGCACCTGCGGATCGACAACGGTGAGACGTCGGTCGCGGCGGGGCGCCTCGAGCATCCCGACCTGGTCTTCCGCTGCCGCTTCGACGACTGGCTCGACCTCGCCGCGGGACGGATCGATCCCTTGCGCGCGCTGTTGCTGGGCAGGATCAGGCCGAGCGGCAGTCTGCGGATGCTGGCGCGGGCGCGGAAGCTGTTCGCGTAGCTCAGCGCACGCGGCCGCGGGGCATGCGGCGCACGCGACGCATGCGGCCGCGGCCAACCCTCCGCACCCGGGGCCCGCGGCGCGCGCGGCCGTCGAGCACGAAGCTGACCGCGCACACAAGCACGACCAGGATCGCGAGTATCGCCACCACCGCCAGCCCGGGCGCGAGGATCACCGCGAGCAGCGCGAGCAGCGCCGCGATCGCGACATCGGCCGCGAGCGTGGCCCGTCTCACAGGGGCAGCCGGCGGTACAGCGGCCGCGGCAGGTGGCGGAGGACCGCAAACACGTAGCGGAGCCGACCGGGCACCCACACCGTATTGGCACGGCCCCCGAGCGCCGTCACCGTCGCCTCGGCGACCTGCTCGGGCGTAGTCGCCATCGGTGCGGGCGCGAGGCCGGCGGTCATCCGCGTCCTGACAAACCCGGGACGGACCACCAGAACGCGCACTCCGCTGCCGGCGGTGCCGTCGGCGAGGCCCTGCGCGAGCGCATCGAGCCCCGCCTTGGCGGCGCCGTAGATCGCGTTGCCCGCCCGCGGCCGCTCGGCCGCGACGCTCGAGAGCACGACCACCGTTCCCCGTCCCTGGCCGCGCAGCGCGCGCAGGCAATGCAACAGCAGCGAGCCGCAGCCGGCAAAGTTGACCCGCATCACCTCGGCCGCCTGCGCTGGGTCGGCGTCGAGTCCCTGCTGGGCACCGAGCACACCGACCGCGAGCACGACGAGCTCGAAGCCGCCGCTGCGCTCGAACGCGCGCGCGATCGCCGCCGCGTGCGAATCAAGGTCCTCGGCGTCTACCAGGTCGAGCTCGGCACGGGCGCAGCCCGAGCGCTCGAGCGCGGTCGCGGCGCCGGCGAGCCGAGCGCCGTCGCGCCCGAGCAGGTACGGCCGCACGGGACGCTCAGAAGCGATCCGCCGCACGATCGCGAGCCCGATCTCCGAGCTGCCACCCACGAGCAACACCCGCGTCCCGTCCCACTGGATCATCGTTCGTCTCGGATCAGGCCCGTCCGCAATCCGAGATCCGAGCGCCACAGGCGCTCGGGATCGGCTCGATCGCGCACGCTGCGCCAGTGCTCGAGTCGCGGGTACATCGCCGCCAGCGCGTCTGGCGCCAGGCGCGCGTCCTTGCTCAGGTAGACCCGGCCGTTCGCCCCCGCCACCAGCGTGTCGAAGCGTTGCAGCAGCTCCCCCACCCCGGGCGCGGCTCGCGGCAGGTCGAGCGCGAGTGTCCATCCCTCGAGCGGGAAGGACAGCGGCGCTTGGTTGGCGGGGCCGAAGTCCTTGAGCACCGCCAGGTAGCACGGAACCCGCGCGCGCCGGAGCTGCCCGATCACAGTGCCCAGGACGTGCTCGGCGCCCAGCGGTACGACGAGCTGGTACTGCAGCAACCCCTCAGGCCCATACAGCCGCGGCCATGCCCGCAGCGAGTCGAGCGGGAACATGTGCGCCCCGAACGCCTGCACGTGCCCGCGGTCACGGCGCGGTGCGCGGCGGTAGCGCAACTCGTTGAAGGCGCGCACCGTGCTCGCACGGAGCAACCCCGCCGGCCACCGCTCGGGCACCGTCGCCCGCGAGCGCACCGTGGCACCGCCGCGCGCACCGGCCTGGGCGTACGCATCCCCGGCCCCGTGATGCTCCGCGCGGGTGACGATCCCCCTGCCGGATGCGGAGCCGAGCAGGTCGAGCCAGGCGACTCGGTGCGGCCCGCCCGGCGCGATCAGCGCCGCGAGCGCCTCGTCGAGGTCTCGCACGCGATCGGTGTCGACCCGGAGCAGAGCGCCGGCGACCGCGCGCAGCGCGATCCGCGCCCACAGGATCACGCCGGTGAGCCCCATGCCCCCGAGCGTGGCGGCGAACAGCTCGCTACCGCGATCGGGCGCGAGCTCGAGTACCTCCCCGGCCGAAGTCAGCAAGCCGAGCGCCTGCACGTGGCTGCCGAAGGTCCCCGCGCTGCCGTGGTTCTTGCCGTGGATGTCGCTCGCGATCGCCCCGCCGACGGTCACGTGCTGCGTGCCGGGGACGACCGGAAGAACCCATCCCGCGGGCACCAGCGCGCCGAGCAGCTCGCCGAGGGTGACGCCCGCCTGGGCGGTGACGGTCCCCCCTTCCCGGTCGAGCTCAAACGTGCGCATGCCGGTGGTGTCCAGCACCAGGCCACCCGCGAGCTGTGCGGCGTCGCCGTAGCTGCGCCCCATCCCCCGCGCGATCGCGCCACGATGCCCGTCCAGAGCCGCGCGCAGGGCATCGGCGTCCGCGGGGCGCGCCAACATCACCGGCGCTCGCGGCCCGCCTCCCCAGCCGCTGACGGCCGCCCGCACAGGAGCGATCGTGCCGGCGCCGGCCGGCGGTGCCGGCGCCGGCGAGAAGACCGCCTCACTCGGCGGCATGGACGCCCACGGCGAAGAGCACGAGCCAGGCAGCGCCGGCCAGCTGCATCCAGCGATCCCGGAGCAGCACCTCCTCGGGCGCTTCGCCGTCTCCAGCTCGCGCGAGCGCGCCGTAGCGCAGCAGGCACGCGGCGAACGGGACGATCGTCAGCTCTCGCCAGGGGATGCCGCTGATCGTGGCCAGCTGAAAGGCCCACACGCAGTAGGCGAACAGCGCGACCGCGATGCTACCGGTGAGGATCAGGCGCAACACCGGTGGCGTGTAGAGCGCCAGCACGCGCCGGCGCTGCGCCGGCCCAGCCTCGCTGCGGCGCTGCGCCGGCCCAGCCTCGCTGCGCCGTAGCTCCGCCTGCCGCTTGCCCGCGGCGACGAAGACCGCGACAGCGGTGACGACGAGCACGAACCAGCGCGACAGCGCCACCGGCGCCGCCACACCGCCGGCGATCGCGCGCAGGACGAATCCACCGGCGATCGCCAGCACGTCGAGCAGCACCACGTGGCGCCAGAGCACCGTGTAGCTGAGCGTGAGCGCGAGGTAGCCGGCGCCGACGGCGACCAGCAGCGGGCGGACGAGGGCGCACACGGCGAGACCCCCGAGCATCAGGCAGAAACCGAGCGTGAGCGCGGCGCCGGGCGTGAGCTCCCGCGCCGCGACCGGGCGAAAGCGCTTGCGAGGATGCAGCCGATCTTCGTCTGCGTCACGGACGTCGTTGATCGCGTAGGCGCCGGATGCGAGCAGGCAGAAGGCCGCGCACGCAAGCGCGACGTGCACGGGGACGTCGTCGTGTCCGAGCGCTCCCGCGGCGCCCGCGGCGGCGACCACGAGCCCGTTCTTGATCCACTGCCGCGGACGAATCGTGACCAGGATCGCGTGGGCACGACGACGCCGGGGGACCAGCGCGATCGGCCCGTGGGGACGTAACGGCGCCTCCGCGCTCGCACCTCCACAGGCAGTCGGCATCCCGCCAGCCTAGCCCGTATCTCTGAAGGCCACCTGTGGGTCCGATGAAAAGGCTCTCAGCATCTCTTTACCATCCGTATCGAGACCAGCTGCAAGGCTCCTCCCGATGCTTGCCCCACCCCGAGCCCCCACCGAGCTTACCCTCCTGCCAGAGGCGCCGGCATCAAAGCCACCCCGGCGCCGCGGGCGGCTCGGCTGGCGCCGCGCCCGTCGGGTCGCGCTGGCCGCCGCGGCGCTGTGCCTGATTCCCGCGCTCGTCTCCTACGCGCGGGCACTCGCGCAGCCGTCGAACTCGAGCCTCGGCATCCGCACCGTGGAATGGATGCGCGACAACGGAGCACGCGGCCTGATCACCCAGGTCGAATCGCTCTACTACTCGCTGACCGCGCCGGCGACCGGCGGCCCCGCGCTGCGCGCGCTGCCGAAGCTGCCCGGCGCCGTCTCGGCGTCGGGCACAAAGCGCCCGCCAAAGCGCTACTACCGCCCGCGCCGGATCCGGCCGCTGATCCACCCGGCGCTCGCCGGCGAGGGCGTGTGGCACTCGACGTTCGCCGCCGGCGGCTCGCGCCCGCCCGTGCTGGTGACGAGCTTCCGCCCCGATCCCGCCTACCCCGGGCTCGTCGCGGGGGTCGCCTGGATCGACCACGCCCGCACCTCGACGTGGCTGTATCCCGGGCGGCTCGAGCCCGGCGTCCCCCTCGCTTCGCGCGGTCCGGCGGAGGTGCCGCCGCGGCTGCGCAGCCGGCTCGTGGCCACGTTCAACAGTGGCTTCAAGCTGAGCGACTCGGGCGGCGGATTCGCCGAGGGGGGGCACACGTACGCGCCGATGAAGGGAGGGGTGGCGACGCTCCTGCGCTACCGCGACGGCCGGACCGACATCGTCGCCTGGTCAGGCGGCCCCGACGTCGGTCAGGGCATCGTCTTCGCGCGTCAGAACCTGCCCCTGATCGTCAATCATGGGCAGGCGAACCCAAATCTCTCAAACGGCCCCGAATGGGGCGCGACGCTCGGCAACGCGGTCCGCGTGTGGCGCTCGGCGGTCGGGGTCGACCGCCGCCGCGACCTGATCTACGCCGCCGCCAACGACCAGACGGTCGGCTCGCTCGCGCAGATCATGATCCACGCCGGCGCGGTCCGCGCGATGGAGCTGGACATCAACTCCTACTGGACCAGCTTCATCACCTACGGCGAACGCGGCGCCCGGGGCGCAGCGAACCTGCTGTCGAGCATGGCTCGCTCCCCCGAGCGCTACCTGACCCCTGACGACCGCGACTTCTTCGCCGTCTACGTGCGCTGACCTACGCCGCCGGAGGCGTGTACTGGAACTCCTCCTCGGAGCCGAACAGCTTGTCGAGCACCTTCGAACGCATCTTCTCGTTGACCGCGAGCGCCGCGCCGCCGCCAGCTCCGGCCACCAGCACCAGGCGAGCGACGTTGCGAGCCTTGCGGCGACGGCGCTTGGGGGCGTCGCTCAGCGCAATCGTCGCGTCGCGGATCGCGTCGATCGCGTCGCGCAGGTCTCCCTGCAGCTTCTTGTCGTTGATCAGCGTCTTCGCCGGGGCCTTGCCGTTCGCCAGGCGCTCGTAAGCGCTCTTGGACGACTCGGCGGCCTTGCGGAGATTGTCGCGCAGCTCATCGTCGTCGATCAGCCGCTGGAGGTACGGATTGGCCTTGGCCAGGTTGGCGACGTCAGCCGCGTTGAACGGCACCGCCGCCTTCATCTTCTTGCGTCTTGACATAGCTCTCCCTAGGTGCGTGGGCTCGTTAGCTTGCAGAATACGCGATTGGTGAGCGCTTTCCGAGGCCGCGCGCAGCTCGCCGCTGCAGCGCGAGGTCCAGCACCTCGCCGATCGTCGCCACAAAGAACAGCTCCAGGTCCTTGCGTAGGTGCTCGGGGATCTCGTCGACGTCCTGCTCGTTGCGCGCCGGAGCGATCACGCAGCGAATCCCGTTGCGCTGCGCCGCGAGCGCCTTCTCCTTGAACCCGCCGATCGGAAGCACCTGCCCGGTCAGCGTGATCTCCCCGGTCATCGCCACCTCGCTGCGAACGGGACGGCCCGAGAGCAGCGAGGCAAGCGCCGTCGCAATCGCGATCCCCGCGCTGGGCCCGTCCTTGGGGATCGCCCCGGCGGGCACATGGATGTGGATGTCGTGCTCGGCGAACCAGTCCTCCGGAAGGCCGGGCACGACCTCCGCGGCATTGCTGCGCACGTACGAGAGCGCGGCCTGCGCCGACTCCTTCATCACCTCGCCGAGCTGACCTGTGATCGTGAGCCTGCCCTTGCCCGGCATCGACGTGGCCTCGACGAACAGCACGTCCCCGCCGACGGGGGTCCAGGCGAGGCCGGTCGCGACCCCGGGGCGCGAGGTCCGCCGGCGGGCTTCGGAGAAGAACTTGCGCTTGCCCAGCAGCTCCGGAACCCGCGGCTCGGAGACCGTCAGCTTGCGCGTGAGGGTACCTTCGGCGACTCGTCGTGCCACCTTCCTGCAGGCGCTGCCGATCTCCCGCTCGAGCTGGCGCACTCCGGCTTCACGCGTGTAGTCGGCGATGATCGCGCGCAGCCCGGCGTCGGTGAACGAGATCCTGCTGCGGGTCAGGCCGTTGCGCTCGATCTGCCGCGGGACGAGGTAGCGCTTGGCGATCTCGAGCTTCTCGGCCTCGGTGTAGCCGGCGAGCGTGATCACCTCCATCCGGTCGCGCAACGGTCCCGGGATCGTCTCGAGGGTGTTGGCGGTGGTCACGAACATCACGTTGACCAGGGAGAAGGGCAGGTCGAGGTAGTGGTCGCGGAACGAGTGGTTCTGCTCGGGATCGAGCACCTCGAGCATCGCGCTCGACGGATCGCCGCGGAAGTCGGCGCCGAGCTTGTCGATCTCGTCGATCATCAGCAACGGGTTGTTGGCGCCGGCGTCGCGCATCGCGCGGATGATCGTGCCGGGCATCGCGCCGATGTAGGTGCGGCGGTGCCCGCGGATCTCGGCCTCGTCGCGGACGCCGCCGACGCTGATCCGCTCGAACTTCCTTCCCAGCGCGCGCGCGATCGAGCGCCCGAGCGAGGTCTTGCCGACCCCGGGGGGCCCCGCGAAGCACAGGATCGACCCGCGCGCGTCCGGCTTCAGCGACCGCACCGCCAGGAACTCGAGGATCCGGTCCTTGACCTGTTCGATGTCGTAGTGGTCCTCGTCGAGGGTCTTGCGCGCGTGGGCGAGGTCGAGGTTGTCCTCTGTGCTGGCGTCCCACGGGAGCGCCGCGATCCACTCGAGATAGCTGCGCGCGACTCCGTACTCGGCCATCGCCGGCTGCAGGCGCTCAAGCCGCGCCAGCTCGCGGTCGGCCTGCTTGCGAACCGTCTCGGGGAGCTCGATCGCGGCCAGCTGCTCGCGCAGCTCGCTGACCTCGGCCTGGACCTCGTCGGCCTCGCCGAGCTCCTCCTGGATAGCCTTGAGCTGCTGGCGCAGGAAGTACTCGCGCTGTCCCTTGTCGAGCTCGGACTGGACCTGCGACTGGATCTTCGACCCGATCGCGACGACCTCCAGCTCGCGCGCGAGGATCTCTGACAGGCGCCGCAGCCGCTTGGCGACGTCGAGCTGCTCGAGCAGCGCCTGCTTGTCCTCGGTCTTGAGCCGCAGCGCCCCCGCGATCAGGTGGGTGAGCGCGCTCGGGTCCTCGACGTTTGCGACCATCACCTGCAGCTCTTCGGGCAGGTATGGCACCTGCTCGACGATGTTGGTGAACGTGTGCTGGACGTTGCGCATCAGCGCGGTCAGCTCGGTCGTCTGCTCGACCACGTCCGGCGCGGGCGCGATCTCTGCGACGAGATAGGGCTCGGTCTGGGCCCAGCGCTCGACGCGCACGCGCTGGCCGCCCTGGATCAACACCCGCAGCGTCCCGTCCGGGACGCGGATCATCCGCGCGACCACGCCGAGGACCCCCACCGAGTACATGTCCTCGGGCCCGGGCGTCTCGAGCTCGCCCTTGCGGCTGGCGATCATCGCGATCGTACGGTCGCCGCGCAGCACCTCGTTGATCAGCTCGATGCTCCGCTCCTGACCGACGTTGAGCGGGACCAGCATGTCCGGGAAAGTGACCGTGTCGCGCAGCGGCAGCACGCCGACGCGCTCGGGCAGCTGGCGGGTGCCGCCGACGGCCACCTCGCGCGGGCCGCCGTCGGGCGCGCCGACCTCGATCACCGCGGTTCACCCGTGTCGTCGCCACGGAGCGCAGACGTGTCACCCGGCTCGAGCGGGACCTCGCGCCGCCCGACCGCGGGGCGCATCAGCGGAAGCTCCACCCGGAGCATCCCGTCCTCGTAGCGCGCCTTGGCCTGCTCGGCCCGCACATCGGCATTGAGGTCAACCACCCGGCGAAAGCTGCCGCGCTCGATCTCGACCTGCTGGTAGACGCCGCCCTCCACCGCGGCGGGGCCCCGGCGCCCGCTCAGGATCAACTTGCGACCTTGGATCTCGAGATCGAGCTCGTCGATCTCGACACCAGCGAGCTCGGCCGTCACGATCGCCAGCGGGGGCTCCGACGCGTACGCGACATCGACCGCCGGCACGAACCCGGCACGCCGCCGGGGCAGTCCGGTTCGCTCGGACGCGTCGCCGAACAGCTCGTCCATTTGGCGGCGCATGCGCTCGAAGTTTGCGAACAGGTCACGCTCCGGCATCCGCGCAAGCGTAACTCCCGCGCGGAGCGAGCCGTTTACGGTTTGAGCGTGCGCCTGGATCATCGCGAGCTCGGAGCCATCTTCGCCGGCGGCTTCGTGGGCGCAGTGGCCCGGGAGGCACTTGACCGGGGGTTCGCCTCGGGCGTCGGACAATGGCCTTGGGCAACGTTCATCGCGAACATCGTCGGGGCATTCCTGCTCGGGTACTTCACCACTCGATTGCAGGAGCGCCTGCCCCTATCGGCTTACCGGCGTCCGTTACTCGGGACAGGTTTGTGCGGAGCCTTGACGACCTTCTCGACGATGCAGCTCGAACTCTTACGGCTCCTGGATACCAATCGAATCGGACTGGCTCTCGCCTACGCGCTCGTGAGCGTTACGGCGGGCTTCATGGCGGTCGCGGTGGCGACGAACCTCGTCCGCCGCGCGAGGATCGCCGGATGAGCCTGCTGGTGACGCTCGGCATCGGCGTCCTGGGAGGGGTCGGCGCCGTTGCGCGGTTCCTGCTGGATGGCGCGGTCGCAGATCGCGTCAGCCGAGATTTCCCCTACGGGACGCTCGCAGTCAACCTGCTCGGCGCCTTTTTCCTGGGCATCCTGGTCGGAGCGGCCCTCGGCGCCAATGCCTACCACCTGCTCGCTACTGGGCTGATCGGCAGCTTCACCACGTTCAGCACCTGGGCGTTCGAGAGCCACCGGCTCGGCGAGGACGGCGAGCTCCGCCTCGGAATCCTGAACTTGATCGTGAGCCTTGTGCTCGGCCTGGCCGCCGTCTGGGTCGGGCGGCGTCTCGGGACGACGCTGTGAACGAGGACTGCCTGAAGCTGACCATCTACTGCGGCGAGCGCGACCGCGTCGGCGGTGGCTTCCTCGCGGACGCATTCACCGAGACATACGCCCGTCACAAGCTCCAGACGAGCCTGCTGATGCGCGGCATCGAAGGCTTCGGAGCAAAGCACCACCGGCACACCGACCGGCTCCTGAGCCTGTCGGAGGACCTGCCGCTGGTGTCGGTGGCGGTCGATACGCGCGCCCGGATCGAGTCAGTCTGGGGGGAGCTCGGGGAGTTGCGGATCGGCGGCCTTGTGACGCTCGAGACTGCGCGGATGCTGACAGCCCAGATCGACACGGTCCGACTAGCGCCCGGTCTGGATGAGGCGACAAAGCTGACCGTCTACGTCGGTCGCCATGAGCACGCGGGCGCCAAGCCGGCGTACGAGGCGGTGGTCGAGCTGCTCCATGCACGCGGTGTCGCCGGAGCGACGGTCCTGCTCGGCGTCGATGGGACGGCGCACGGCGTCCGTCGGCGGGCGAGGTTCTTCGCCGCCAACGCCGGCGTCCCGCTGATGGTGCTCGCGGTCGGCGACGGCGAGGTGATCGCCCAGATCCTGCCGGAGCTGGGGGCGATGCTCAACCGACCGCTGATCACACTCGAGCGAGTGCGCGTTTGCAAGCGCGACGGCCGGCACCAGGCCGAGCCGCGCCACCTCCCACGAACCGAGGCCGCCGGGAGCCGTGTCTTGCAGAAGCTGATGGTGTACACGAGTGAGCAGGCCCGCCATCAGGGTCACCCACTGCATCACCAGCTGATCCGTGAGCTGCGCCGAGCGGGCGCCGCGGGCGCGACGAGCCTCCGGGGCATGTGGGGCTATCACGGCGACCATGCGCCCCACGGCGACTCGTTCTGGCAGCTGCGCCGGCGCGTCCCCGTGGTCACAGTCGTGATCGACACCCCAGAACGGATTCAGGAGCTCTTCGGTGTCGTAGACCGGCTGACAGGTCAGAGCGGACTGGTTACAAGCGAGCTCCTGCCCGCCGTGCCGACGCCCGCACCCTGACTCGCCGGCCCGCGTATCACACGCCGCTGAGGCAGCCCTGACCCAGAGCTGATCTTCCCCGCCGATAGTGCAAGCAGTTGACCATCGACGAAGGAGTGGAAATGACCGACGCACGGAGTTCAGATCAGCCAGATCAGGGCAGCAGCTGGGTCTCGAGACACATGCGCGCGGTCGGCTTGGCCGGTTGCCTGGCGCTGGCCCTCGCCGGCGCAGGTGCCGGCGCGACGCTCGCCAGCGGCAACAGCGGCAACAGCGGAACCGGCAAAGCGACGGCGGCCAGTGGCAAGCGCCACCGCCACATGCACGGTCGCCACGGCAAGCAGGGCGCAGGCAACAAGGCAGGGGTCTTCCACACGGTCTGCACCTACTCGCACAGCGCGGGCGACGACCCGATCCTGATGCCGGGCAAGCCGGGGGCCTCGATGCTCCACGACTTCTTCGGCAACACCACCACCAAAGCGAGCTCGACCGCGCCCCAGTTGGTCGGGGGCCCCACCACCTGCGCCACCAGCGCCGACTCGTCCGGCTACTGGACGCCTGCGCTGTACGACAACGGCCAGCGCGTGCTCCCCAGCAAGGTCGCCACGTACTGGCGCGGCGCGTCGAGGACCGCCTCGACCACACCACTGCCGGCGGGCCTGCAGATGATTGCGGGCAATGAGCAGGCCACCAGCCCGCAGCCGGCCGACCACGTGTACTGGCAGTGCCACGCAGTCACGGGTTCCCAGAGCACTCGCAACGGCCCGAAGAGCAGCGCCCCGCACGAATGCCCGGCTGGGCAAGAGATGCTCCTGACGATCAATTTCCCATCGTGCTGGGATGGGCACACGCTGTCGGCCGTCGGCCAGGACAACGTCGTCTACCCGAGCGGGTCGCGGTGCCCGGCGAGCCACCCGGTCGCCCTCAGCAGGCTCGCCCTCCACGTCCACTATCCGAACCGCCCCGGCGGGAAGTTCACGCTGTCGATGGGCCCCGGGATGCAGGGCTCGATCTACAGCGAGCACGCCGACTTCCTCGACGGCTGGAACATCACCGTGCTCGACCGGCTGACCACCACCTGCCTCGACACGCACTCCAAGTGCGGCAAGGTGACCGGCCCGAACGGCACGCCGCAGCCGGCTATGGGCTCCCCGAGCTCCTCGTCCTAGCCGGCCGTCACCGCAACGTTCCGGGGGCGCCGAGCATGCACCGTGCTCGGCGCCCCAGAAGCTCACATCATGAGAACCGTCACACCCCGACGGGCGATCCAGCTCGCGCTCGGCCTGCTGTGGCTCCTGGACGCCGCGCTCCAGTACCAGCCATACATGTACACGAGCGCCTTCCCGCAGTCTCTCGCCGCCACCGCACCAGGTAACCCTGCGGCGGTCGCCGGGCCGATCACGTGGGCGGCCGGCGTTCTCGCCCACCACCTGGTGGTGGGCAACACCGCCTTTGCGACGACCCAGTTGCTGATCGGTCTCGGGCTCCTTTGGCGGCGGAGCGTCAAGGCCGCCCTGGTCGCGTCGATAGTCTGGTCGCTCGGTATATGGTGGTTCGGCGAGGGACTCGGCGGAGCGCTCACTGGCGCCGGTCCCGTCGCCGGCTTCCCGGGTGCGGTCGTCCTGTACTCGCTGCTAGCGCTGCTCGCCTGGCCGCACCCGGCTGACGAGCCCAGCGGAGCCGTGGCGACCAGCGGACCGCTCGGGAGGGTCCTCCCGAGAGCGATCTGGACCGTGCTGTGGACCAGCCTCGCCTACGCCGGCCACTCCTCGATCGGATTCGCGATCGCGTGCGCCGCGATCGCGGCATCTGTGTGGTCAGAGCGCACCGTGCGGGCTGGGCTGATCCTCGCCGCCGGCACCGCCGCCGGGATCTGGGTGGCGCAGAACTTCGGCGCGATCACGAGCGGCCAAAGCACCGATCCCAACACCGGGCCGCTGCTGATCCTGCTCGCCGCGGCCTTCTGGCCGCTGCGAGCCGACGGGCACCCGTATGACTCTGACACCCTGAACGCGTGGCTGGGGCAAACGGGCAGACTACGTTGCTGGTCGCGGTCGCGACCCACCGGTTTGAGCTGGCGTTGCTGGTGCTGGGGACCCTGCTGGTGCTCGGCGCGCTCGCGTCGGGGATCGCGCGGCGCAGCTTCCTGTCGCTGACGGCGCTGTTCGTGTCGATCGGCTTCGTGCTCGGTCCAGGCGCCCTCGGGGTCCTGAGCTTCGACGCGCGCTCGGCGTTCGTCAGTGACCTCGCGGTGATCGCGCTGATCGTGATCCTGCTTCGCGACGGGCTCGAGGTCGAAGGCGAGATGCTGCAGCGTCAGTGGCACCTGCCGCTGCGCAAGCTCGCGCTGGCAATGCCCTTGACCGCGGCGATCGTCGCGCTCGCGGCGCGGGTGCTGACCAGCCTCTCCTGGAGCGAGTGCCTGCTGCTGGGCGCGCTGCTCTCGCCCACCGATCCGGTGCTGTCCTCGAGCGTGGTGACCAACCCGCGCGTGCCTCGATTGGTGCGCCATTCGCTCAACCTGGAGTCCGGGCTGAACGACGGTCTCGCGCTCCCGGCCGTGCTGGTGCTGGCGGCGGCACTCCAGACCGGCGGATCTCATTTCGTGTGGTGGCAGTTCGTGCTCGAGAGCCTCGCGATCGGGTTCGGGGTGGGGCTCGTGGTCGGGTTGGTGGCGGCACGCGTGGTGCCTCGGGGCACCGGCCTCGTGGAGGGCATCCCGCCCCACCAGAAGTCGCTGTACGCGCTCGGCGTGGCGTGCGTGGCCTACGGTCTCGCGGTCCTGACGCCGCATGGAAACGGCTTGATCGCGGTTTACGTCGCGGCGATCACGCTCGGGATCCAGCGGCCCGACATCCGGGGCTACTTCGAGCGCCAGGCGGCGGACCTGGTGGAGATCGTCAAGCTCGGGATCTTCGTCGTGTTCGGGTCGCTGCTCACCATCCACGGCCTGTTCGGCGAAGGCTGGGCCGCCGTCGCCATCGTCGCGGTGACACTGCTTCTCGCGCGCCCCGTGGCGGTGATGCTGGCGCTCGCGGGGACCGCGAGTGACATGGCCACGAGGGCGTTCATGGCATGGTTTGGCCCCAAGGGCGTCGCGACCATGACGTTCTCGCTGCTGGTGCTGAGTGATTCGATCGCCGCCGGCCGGACGATCTTCAACCTCGCCGCACTGGTCGTGTTCTGCTCGATCATCGCCCACGGCTGCAGCGACACCGCGGGTGCGGAATGGATGGCTCGCCGCTCCGAGCCCCCGCACCCGGTGACTGCGGGCTGATCAGTGGCCGTCGTGCCCGGCTTCGCCGTCGGCTCCGGCGCCCCCGTCGCCCGCGCCGTCGTGGCGCGAGGTGTCCATGACCCAGCCGAGGAGCACGACGAGCAGTATGAACGCGACGAACCCCCCGATCAGCGGCCAGAACATGGCCGACAACATATATGAGCCCAGGCGTGGAGCGCGCGCTAAGCGTGGAGCGCGCTCTGCTCGCTCGCCGACGGGAATGCCCAGGCGACCTGCATGCGGCGCTCCTGGCGAAACACGAAGCGAAGCTGGCTCGGTGGCCTCAGCCCCTCCGGACGAGCCGGGCGGAAGGTCGCGCATGGACCTGGCTGCGAAATCGCACACAGGAGGTTCTGATGAAAGAAGCAGTCCTCGCAGCTCGCCTTCGCTGTCGTTGCACGCTTGCTCGCCATGCATGAGATCAAAGCGAACTTCGCCCCCCACGTGCAAGCGCTGATCCCGGAAAACGCAGGAACTTCCGTGCCCGGCTGAATCGCTGCAAAGTGCGGGCTGATCTGGCTTCATACCGGGAACGAGCGGCATTTCCGTAGCTTTGTCCAGCGATGAACGTTCTCGTGACCGGCATCACCGGCTTTCTCGGCGCGCGTCTCACACCTCGGCTGCAGCGCGACGGCCACACCGTCCGCGGCCTTTCACGCCTCCCCGGGCACGTCGAGCTCGGCGTGCCCGTCGCGATCGGCGACGCGGTCTCCGGGGCTGGGCTCGAGCGCGCGCTCGAGGGAATCGATCTCGCCTACTACCTGATCCACTCGATGGAGCCCGTGGGCTCGAGCGATCACTCTTTCGAGGACCGCGAGCGTCTGGCGGCGGAGAACTTCGCGCTCGCGGCGCAGCGAGCCGGGGTCCGGCGAATCGTCTACCTCGGAGGACTCGTACCCGCCGCCGGCGCCGCATCGGCCCATCTCTCCAGCCGGCACGCGGTCGAGCGCATCCTGCTCGGCGCGGCGCCATGCACGGTCGCGCTTCGTGCATCGATCGTGATCGGGGCGCGCTCGCGCTCGTTTCGCTTCCTCGTCCGGCTGGTGGAGCGCCTACCGGTGCTGGCGGTGCCTGCGTGGCGGTCCAATCGCACCCAGCCGATCGACGAACGCGACATGATCGCGCTGCTGGCTCGCGCGGCGACAGCTGAGAACGTGTGCGGGCAGACGCTTGACGCCGGCGGTCCCGACGTCGTCTCCTACGGTGCGCTGATCGACCGGATTGCCGACCACATGCTCCTGAGCCGTCCGACGATCGGCCTGCGACGCCTGACCATGACCCCGATCGCGAGTCGGGTCGCCGCAGCGATCGCCGGCGAGGAGCACGCGTTGATCGGACCGCTGATGGAGGGACTCGATCGCGACTTGCTGCCGCGCGACGATCGCGCCGCCGCGCTGCTGGGCGTCAGGTTGCACTCGCTCGACGCCGCGATCGAGCATGCGCTGCGCGAGTGGGAAATGACCGAGCCACTTGCCGCGCGCTAGCCGTTAGTGTCTGCCCATCCGCGATGAGCGTCGTCCACGTCAAGATCGAGATCGATGCCCCCGTACAGCGTGTGTGGGAGACCGTGATGGATCCCCACAAGCTGAAGGATTGGGTCACAATTCACCGGTCCGTTACGGGTGTGTCAAAGCGACCGCTGAGCAAGGGCGCAACCATGGATCAGGTGCTGCAGTTGCGAGGCGTTCCCTTCCGCGTTCACTGGACGCTCGTCGCCGTGAGTGCGCCACACAATGCGGAGTGGGAGGGCAGGGGACCCGCGCACTCGCGTGCAAGGATTCGGTACCAGCTTCTCGATGGCGAGAATGGTACGACGGCGTTCGCATACACGAACGAGTTCACCCCACCTGGCGGGCGAGTTGGAACGGTCGCAAGCCGGGTAATCGTCGGCGCGGCTTCAGAGCGCGAGGCGGACAATTCACTGCGGCGCCTCAAGGCCCTGGTCGAAGGCAGCTGACACTGGCTGGTGTATGTGTATGTTTGTTGCCTAATCTGTTTTGTCGTGAGCCCTAATTGCCCCGCAGCCCTCTACCAGAAGGGAATCCGTTGACCGAATTCGTCGACAACACCGTGAGCGCCATCGACGTCCGCTTGAGCGAGCTCGAGGAGGAGCTCGTGCGGCTGCAGGCCGCACGCACGGCACTTCTGGGTGAGCGGCGCGGGCCGGGCAGGCCGCGCGGATCGCGCTCCACATCGACCGCACGGCGCAGCGGCCGCAAGCCCGGCCGTCCGCGCGGCCGACGCGGTGGCAACACGCGCGCCAACCAGGCACTCGAGCTTGTTCGCCTGCAACCAGGGATCACGATTCCCCAGATCGCGGAGGCACTTGGCATCGGGCCGAACTACCTGTATCGCGTGATGCCCCGGCTCGTCGACGACGGCCAGGTCAAGCGCGAGGGAGAGGGCTGGCACCCCGTGGCAGGGAGCGGTTAGGTTTCAGATCAGCCCCAACTCGCTCACCGCATCGCGCTCCTGGCACAGCTCGTTCACGGTCGCGTCGATGCGCGAGCGGGAGAACTGGTCGAGCTCGAGGCCCTCGACGAGCTGGTAGTCGCCACCCGAGCAGGTGACGGGGAAACCTGAGAACACCCCTTCCCGCACGCCATAGGAGCCGTCCGAGGGGATCGCCATCGACACCCAGTCCCCGGGGGGCGTACCCAGCTTCCAGTCGCGAAAGTGGTCGATCGCGGCGTTTGCAGCCGACGCAGCGCTCGATGCACCCCGGGCTTCGATGATCGCAGCGCCACGCTTCTGCACCGTCGGAATGAACTCCTCCTCCAGCCATTGCTGGTCGCCGAGCACTTCGGCCGCAGCGCGGCCATCCACCTTGGCGTGGAAGATGTCCGGGTACTGGGTGGCGGAGTGATTGCCCCAGATCGTCATGTTCGTGATCTCACTCACCGACACACCGGTCTTGGCGGCGAGCTGCGCGATCGCGCGGTTGTGATCGAGGCGCATCATCGCGGTGAAGCGCTCACGCGGGATGTCGGGAGCGTTGCGCTGCGCGATCAGGCAGTTGGTGTTGGCGGGATTGCCGACGACCAGCACTCTGATGTCGGCTGCGGCGCAGTCGCCCAGCGCCCGGCCCTGTGGCTTGAAGATGGCACCGTTGGCCTCCAGCAGATCGCCGCGCTCCATCCCCTTCGAGCGGGGCCGCGCACCGATCAGCAGCGCGAGATTGGCTCCGTCGAACGCCTTGGTGGGGTCGTCGGTGATATCGACCCCTGCGAGCAACGGAAATGCACAGTCATCGAGCTCCATCGCCGTTCCCTCGGCCGCCTTGACGGCCGCGGGGACCTCGAGCAGCGACAGCTCGATCGCGGTGTCGCTCCCCAGCAGCTGGCCGCTGGCGATGCGAAACAGGATGGCGTAACCGATCTGGCCTGCTGCGCCGGTCACGGCTACTCGTACGGGGGAATTGCTCACTGGCTCATCATCTCCTCGATCACCGCGTCGGCGAACTGCGAAGTTCCCACCGCGGTCGGGTCCTCGCGGGTTGGCTTGAGGTCATATGTCACGTGCTCGCCCTTCCGGATCACCGCTGCGATCGCGCGCTCGAGCGCGTCGGCCGGATCGCGCTCGCCGAGATGTCGGAGCATCAGCACGCCCGAGAGCATCAGCGCGGTCGGGTTCACTCTGTTCTGGCCCTTGTACTTCGGGGCCGAGCCATGCGTGGCCTCGAACATCGCCGCCCGCGTTCCGATGTTGCCGCCGGGGGCAAGGCCCAGGCCGCCGATCATCCCGGCGCCGAGATCGGAGACGATGTCCCCATACAGGTTGGGCAGCACGATCACGTCGTATTCCTCCGGGCGCGAGACGAGCTGGTTGCAGAGGTTGTCGACGATTCGATCCTCGAACTCGACCTCCGGGTGACGCCGTGCGACCTCACGCGATACCTCGAGGAACAACCCGTCGGTGAACTTCATGATGTTCGCCTTGTGCACCGCTGTGACCTTGCCCCGGTCGTTGTCCTTGGCGTACTGGAAGGCGGCTTGCACGATCCGCTCCGAGCCGAAGCGCGAGATCGGCTTGATCGAAATCCCGGCGTCCTCGCGCACCGGCTGCCCGACGTCCGCGAGGAAGTCGCGAAGCCTGCGGTTCTCAGCCGTTCCCTGTTCGAACTCGATCCCGGCGTAGAGGTCCTCGGTGTTCTCGCGAACGATCACGATGTCGGTCTCGGGATAGCGCGTGCGCACTCCCTCATAGGCCTTGCACGGCCTGATGCACGCGTACAGATCGAGCGCTTGGCGCAACAGTACGTTGACGCTCCGAAAGCCCGACCCGACTGGCGTCGTGGTCGGCCCCTTGATCCCGACCTTCGTGCGCCGGATCGACTCGAGCGTGCGATCTGGGAACGGCGTGCCTTCCTCCGCGTACACGTCCGCACCCGCCGGCTGCTCGTCCCAGCGCAGTCCGACGCCGGTCTGCTCGAGCACGCGCCGCGTCGCCTCGATCAGCTCGGGACCGGTGCCGTCGCCGGGGATCAACGTGATTTCGTGAACGCTCACCGGGGAGGCGATGCTAGAGGGGGCGGGGCTGCGCCGTCAGCTCGAGCCCGTAGACATCGCCAAGCTTGCGCTTGAGGTAGGAGATGAACGGCGCGACTGCGATCGGGCCCCCGACGACGCGCTGCAGCAGCTCGCCCGTTTCGAGCTTGGCGCCATGGCGGTGGACGTGCTCGCGCAGCCAATCGCGCAGCGGGGAGAGCTCGCCGGCCGCGATCTGGGCGTCGAGATCGGGCATGTCGGCGAGCGCACGCTCCCACAGCTGGCCGGCGATCAGGTTGCCGAGCGCGTAGGTGGGGAAGTAACCGATCGCGCCCGACGCCCAGTGCACGTCCTGGAGTACGCCGTCGGCGTCGTCGCGCACTTCCAGCCCGAGGTACCGCTGCACGCGCTCGTTCCACGCCTCGGGCAGGTCTGAGACGGCCAGCCGACCCTCGATCAGCTCCTGCTCGAGCTCGAAGCGCAGTACGACGTGTAGGCCATAGGTCGCCTCGTCGGCCTCGACGCGGATGAACGAGGGCTCGACGCGGTTGACCGCGCGGTACAGGGTCTCGGGAGCCACCGAAGAACCAAGCGTCTGCGCGATGCTCGGCGCCAGCACATCGCAGAAGGGGCGACCGCGACCGACCATGTTCTCCCACAGACGGCTCTGGGACTCGTGCAGGCCGAGCGACTCCCCGTGACCGAGCGGGGTGCGCTGCAGCGAGTCGGCGATTCCCGCCTCGTACAGCCCGTGGCCGCACTCGTGCATCGCCCCGTACAACGCCGAGGCAAAGTAGCTCTGATCCCAGCGGGTCGTGATCCGCACGTCCTGCGAGCCCAGCGCGGCGGCGAACGGGTGAACCGCGTCATCCATCCGCCAGCCGGCGCGATCGAAGCCCATACGCGCCAGCACCCCTTCGACGAGCTCGCGCTGGCGCTCGATCGGGAAGCTCCCGTGCAGGCAGGAGTCGTCGATCGAGCGCTGCGCGAGCGTCGTGATCAGCGCCGCCAGTTCGGACCCAAGCTCGGCGAACAGCGCGCTGACCGTGGTTGTCTTGATCCCGGGCTCGTAGTCGTCGAGCAGCGCGTCATAGGCGCAGTCGAAGCGATCGAAGCAGTCCACGTAGCGCCGAGCGAGCTCGAGATTGTGCTCCAGGTAGGGGGCGAAGGCGTCGAAGTCAGAGCGCCTGCGAGCCTCCACCCATGCCTCCTGACCGACCGATGCCGACCGCGCCAGCTCGGCGGCGAGCTCGCTGGGAACCCGTCGCGCCTTCTCCCACCTGCGCCTGGTCACCCGCACCAGACAGGCGTCGTCCGAGTCGGGCGCGGCGCCGTCGAGCTCGGCGGCGGCCGCCTCGAGCAGGTGGCCCGTCTCGGCGGAGACGAACATGTCGTGAGCGATGCGTTCGAGCGTGGCGAGCGATTCGGCGCGCGCGGGTCCGCCGCGCGGAGGCATCATCGTCTGCTGGTCCCATCCGAGCAGCTCGGCGGCGCAGCGCAGGTCGCTCAGCGCCGCCAGACGCCGGCGCAGTTGCTCCAGTGGATCGCTCATTCTCGTGCTCCTATCGCGTGGATCGTGGGTCCGGCGGACCCCTCAGCGCTGTGCCACCATTGCAGCATGTTGCGGCGTGCCTCATCGATCAAGCTGATCGATCTGTTCGGGATCCGCATCAGCGTCGACGCCGGCTGGTTCGTGATGCTGTTCCTGGTCATCATCTGGCTGTCACCATCGTTCCGCTCCTCGCTACACAGCACTGACGCGATCGCGTACCTGACGACTGTGATCAGTGCGCTGCTGTTCTTCTGCTCGGTGATCGTGCACGAGCTCGGCCACGCGCTTGCGGCGCGGCGACAGGGAATCGCGGTGGGCCGCATCCAGCTGTTCCTGTTCGGCGGCCTGACCCAGATGAGCCGCGACTCGCGCACACCCGGCGAGGAGCTCAAGATCGCGATCGCGGGACCGCTGGCGACGCTGGGGGTGGTGCTGCTGTGCCTCGCGATCGACCTCGCGATCGTAGGGCCACACCGGCTGTGGCACGCCTTCTTGCTCGATGGGACGGTCAAGGTCACACCCGCCCTGCTCACGCTGAGCTGGCTGCTGCTGATGAACGTCGTCGTCCTGATCTTCAACCTGATTCCCGCGTTCCCGCTCGATGGGGGACGGATCGCCCGTGCCGCGGTGTGGCGCGCGACCAACGATAAGCGCCGCGGGACCCGCGCGGCCGCGATCCTCGGGCAGGGATTCGCCGCGGTGCTCGCGGGGATCGGGATCTGGCTGCTGCTCACCGGTGGCATTGTGGGTGGCGTGTGGCTCCTGATGATCGCGTTCGTGCTGGGTCAGTCGGCGCGGGGGGCGCTGATCCATGGCGCTCTGACCGACCGGATCGATGGGCTGCTGGTCTCGGACGTGATGGATCGTCAACCGGTCGCGGTCGCGTCGCAGACACCGGTGAGCCAAGCGCTCGAGGAGTACTTCCTGCGCTACGGCTGGTCGTGGTTCCCGGTGGTCGACGACCGGGGGCACTTCGAGGGGATCGCCCGCAAGCAGCGGCTGCAGACCGCGAACGACGCCGGGGAGGGGTGGCTGACGGTGGGAGCGGTGCTCGAGTCCGAGGAGGGCGGCAGCTGGCGCGTGGCCGAGAACCGGCCGCTGACCGATGTGCTCTCCTCCGAGGCGCTTGGAGGGCTCGGAGCCTTGATGGCTGTCGACGCCGAGGGCGTGCTGCGCGGCATCGTCACCGTCGAGCAGATCCGCCGGGCCCTGCAGTCGGCGCTGGGCTCGCCGGCGGGATAGCGGCACCCGGGCGCGAGTGTGATGAATACACCGCAGAACGAGTCCTGGTCAGTTGTGTCCGACGCTCAACAGCTGCGCGAGCTGGTGGGCTCACCGATCCAGCGCGTGGCGGACAAGGCCCGGCCGACGCTGCACGAGCTCGATCGGCAGTGGCTGGCGGCATCGCCCCTGTGCCTGGTGGCGACCGCGGCGGCAGACGGAAGCTGCGACGTCAGCCCCAGGGGAGACCCACCGGGCTTCACCCACGTCCTCGACGAGCGGACGATCGCGATCCCAGAACGCCCGGGCAACCGCCGCGCCGACGGGTTTTGCAATCTGCTCGAGAACCCTCACGTCGGGCTGATCTTCCTGATCCCGGGCCGCGGCGACACGCTGAGGATCAACGGCACCGCCGAGCTCTTGCGCGACGCTCCGTTCTTCGACGAGATGGTGGTAAACGAGCACCGCCCGCGGCTGGCGCTGCTCGTCCACGTGCAGGAGGTATTCCACCACTGCTCCAAGGCCTTTTTGCGCTCATCGCTGTGGGACCCAAGCTCGTGGGCACCGGACGCGATCGCCTCCCGTGCCCGCATCGCGAGGACGCTCGAGCAGCCCGACCGGCCGCTGGAGGAGCTCGAGCACTACTACGGCCCGGGCTATGCCGACAGGCTGTACCGCTAGTGTGAAACTGGGTCCGACCCGATGTGAACCCCCAGAGGAGCGACATGGATACACGAATCGAGAAGTCCGACGAACAGTGGCGCCAAGAGCTGACCCCTGCCGAGTACGAGGTGCTGAGGCAGAAGGGCACCGAGCGGCCGTTCACGGGCGGCTACGTACACACGAAGGAGGATGGCGTCTACCGCTGCGCGGCGTGTGGCACCGAGCTGTTCTCGTCCGAGACCAAGTTCGACTCGGGCACCGGTTGGCCGAGCTTCACCGACCCCGCCGTCCGAGAGAACATCGAGCTGCACGAGGACCGCGGCCTGTTCATGCGCCGCACCGAGGTCACGTGCGCGACCTGTGGCGGCCACCTCGGCCACGTCTTCGACGACGGCCCCGGAGGCTGCGAGCGCTACTGCATCAACTCGGTGGCGCTCAAGCTCGACGGTGAGGCAAGATGAGCCACGGGTCGGACAGCACGCCGCTCGAGGCGGTCGGCAAGGGAATCCTCGCGGGCGCGGCGGGTACGGCGGTGATGACGGGCTACCAGCTCGCGATCGCAAAGCTGCGCGGAAGCGGGTCGAGCAGCGCGCCGGCGGAAGTAGGTAAGCGGATCATCGAGGGAGTGCTGGGGCGTGAAGTACCAGACGACCGCATGAACTCGCTCAACAACGCCATGCACGTCGCCTACGGGACGAGCTGGGGGCCGATCTACGGGATCGCGCAATCGAGCCTCCGCCTCCCCGCCCTCCACCACGGCGTGCTGTTCGGCGCACTCGTGTGGGGCGCCAGCCTGGTCGAGCTGCCCGCGCTGAGAATCGCGCCGCCGATCTGGGAGACGCCGCCGCCGGAGGCAGCGCTCGACCTCTCCTACCACCTCGTCTACGGATTGGCCGTGGCAGCCGCGTACGCCGTGCTCGACCGCTGAGGCGTGAGAAAGCGTTCGACCTCCGTGCTGTGCGGGGGATCCGGCGGCCACCGCGCGTGCCCGGCCCCGACAACGATCCGGCGGCCACCGCGCGTGCCCGGCCCCGACAACGTCCCACTCGACCCGCATCGGCAGGCGAGTGGGACGTTGCCCACCCCCCAGGGGGTGAACGCCCCGCTGGGGTTGGCCGTGTGGTCGACTGGGACGTTATCCCGGTACATGCCGCGCGTTGCCAGCACCAAGGCGACGAGCGCGGTCACCCAGGACCCAAAAAGCGGCCGTCAGGCCGCCTTAAATAGAATCGCCTTCCCTTGCCCTCGCATGATGTCCTGATCATCGGCGCTGGACTCGCCGGCCAACGGGCCGCGCTGGCGGCCGCCGGCGCGGGCGCGACGGTCGGGATCGTCTCGAAGGTGCACCCGGTGCGCTCGCACTCGGTCGCCGCCGCCGGCGGGATCAACGCCGCGCTCAACCCCGAGGACACGTGGGAGTCGCACGCGTTCGACACCGTCAAGGGCTCGGACTACTTGGGCGACCAGGACGCAATCGAGATCATGTGCCGCGAGGCGCCCGACGAGATCCTGTGGCTCGAGCACGCGGGGGTGACCTTCCACCGCAACGAGACGGGCCATCTCGGCACGCGGGCATTCGGCGGCGCCTCGGCCGCGCGCACCTACTACGTCGCCGACATCACCGGGCAGGCGATCCTGCACGTGCTCTACGAGCAGATGATGAAGCACCACGAGCAGTTGCACCGCTACGAGGAGTGGTTCACGACCGACCTGCTCCAGGGCGACGACGGGCGCTGCGTCGGCGCGATCTGCCGCAACCTCCGAGACGGGCGCCTCGAGCTGGTGAACGCCAAGACCGTGATCCTCGCTTCCGGAGGTGCCGGCCAGGCGTACAAGCCGACGACCAATGGGCTGATCGTGACCGGCGACGGGATCGCGCAGGCGTACCGGATCGGCGCCAAGCTGATGGACATGGAGATGGTGCAGTACCACCCGACGACGCTCGCCGGCAACGGCCTGCTGATCACCGAAGGGGCCCGCGGCGAGGGCGCGTGGCTGCTCAACGCCAAGGGCGAGCGGTTCATGGAGCGCTATGCACCGAGCAAGCTCGACCTCGCCTCGCGGGACGTCGTCTCGCGCGCGGAGCAGACCGAGATCAACGAGGGCCGCGGATTCCCGGACGGAACCGTGGCTCTTGACATAACCAAGGTTCCCCGCCATCGCACGCTCGAGGCGCTGCGGGAGATCGTCAACGTCGGGCGCGACTTCGCCGGCGTCGACATCACCCGCGAGCCGATCCACATCCTCCCCGGGATGCACTACATCATGGGAGGGGTCAAGACGAACGTGTGGGGAGAGACCAACGTCGCGAGCCTGTACGCCGCGGGAGAATGCGCATGCGTCTCTGTCCATGGCGGCAATCGGCTCGGCGCCAACTCGCTGCTCGACACGCTGGTGTTCGGGCGGCGTGCTGGCGAGCACGCCGCCAATCGCGCGCTGCACATGCCGATGCCCTCGACGGCTGCCGCGCGACTGGCCGGCGCCGAGGCGGAGATCGCGGCGATCCTCGCGCGGGAACCCAGGCCCGCCCAGCCGCGGGTCGCGGCGATCAAGCAGGAGCTCGGCGAGGCGATGAATGAGCACGTCGCGGTCTTCCGCGACGCTGACGGCCTCGCGAAGGCGCACGAGATCGTCCTGCGGCTGAAGGAGCAGGCGGGCACGGCGGCGATCGACGATCGCGGCCGGATCTTCAACCAGGACGTGATCGCGGCGATCGAGCTTTCCTACATGCTCGACGTGGCCGAGACGATCGTGGTCGCGGCCCAGGAGCGCAAGGAATCGCGCGGCGCCCAGTTCCGCACCGACTTCCCCCAGCGCGACGACGAACAGTGGCTCAAGCACATCGACATCTGTGCTGGCGCCGGCGTGCCCGAGGTGAGCTACTCGCCGGTCACGATCACGCGCTGGCAGCCTGAGGAGAGGACGTACTAGGGTGGTCCTCTGATGCCTGGGTACACGCTCAAGATCCGCCGCTTCGACCCGCAGTCGGGCGAGGCCGCCTACTGGGACGAGCACGCGATCGAGATGCGCGCCCACAACTCGGTGCTCGACGCGATTCTCGAGCTCCGCGACGAGCACGACGGGTCGATCGGGATCCGCTGCTCCTGCCAGCAGGGGATCTGCGGCTCGTGCGGCGTGCGAATCAACGGCAAGCCGGGGCTCGCCTGCAACACGCACCTCGAGGCGGCCGCGCGAAGGGTGTATGGGCCGGCCTCGGCCGGGGATTCGGGCGCCGACGCCGGCGAGGCCGGCCGGCCGGTGATCGCGGTCGAGCCGATGGGCAACATGCCGGTGATCCGCGACCTGATCGTCGACATGGACGCGGTCCACTGGAAGAAGATCCAGCGGGTGACGCCGTGGCTGATCGGCAAGCAGCCTGTGCCCGAGCGGGAGTACGTGGTCCCGCACGAGAACATGGTCGACGTCACCCAGACGATGGCCTGCATCCAGTGCGGCGCGTGCGTCTCGGACTGCCTGTCGATGGAGGTCGACCCGCTGTTCATCGGGCCGGCGGCGCTCGCCAAGGCCTACCGGTTCGTCGGCGATCCCCGCGACGCCGAGCAGCACGAGCGGCTGCTGGATCTCAGTGAGGACGAGCACGGCATCTACGACTGCACCCACTGCTTCAGCTGCATCGACGCCTGCCCCAAGGGGGTGGACCCGATGGGCCAGATCATGCGCCTGCGGCGGATCGCCGGCTCCGATCAGGAGATCGAAGACCGTAACAACGGCTCCCGGCACGAGCACGCGTTCGTCAAGAACATCCGCCGCAACGGGCTGCTGCACGAAGCCGACCTCGTGCCCGACTCCTATGGCGGAAAGCTCCATCCTCGCGCAGTACCCGAGCTGCTCAGCTCGCTGCCGACGGTCGCCGTGGGGCTGGCGCGGGGCAAGATCACCCCGGGAAAGGCGCTCCGCCACCAGCACAAGGCGCCGAAGGAGCTCAAGCGGATCTTCGACGAG
>QHBW01000086.1 GCA_003244205.1 Solirubrobacterales bacterium
GTCGTGATCAGGAGGTTCACCGTCAGGCGGCGGTAGGCCGCCGCCAATAACGCTGCGTAGGCCCTGCTGGCGCTCGCTCAATGCCGGCCCGGATCGCCGCTGGCGACTGTGCCATGCGTCGACCCGTCACCGCGCTTGAGCAGGTCGGACTCAAAGGCGTCGGCGCAGTGCTCGGAGCAGAAGTACACGGCCCCGCCCGCGGCTTCCCGGCGCAGCGCCTTGACGCGGTCGACCCTCATGCCGCAGACGGGATCGGTGGCGCCGCGGCGCATCGTCAGCGCGAACAGCGCAGTGAAGATCGCCAGACCGAGGATGTTCGTGATGAGCTTGTAGTCGACCTTGACGCTGCCGAAGATGTCAGCACGGGTTGGGCGTGCGTGCGGGATCAGGCCAGCCGCGCTGAAGAGGCCATCGACGATCAGCGCGGCTATGACCATCGTCACGAGCATCAGCGCGACGATTCGCAGGGCGTAGGCGCTGCCGTAGTACTTGCGGTAGATCGCGATGATCGGGATCACGATCAGGTCGGCGAAGACGAACGCGATCACCCCAGCGAAGCCGATCCCGCCTGACCACAGCACCGCCGCGAGCGGCACGTTGCCGACCGAGCAGACGAAGCTCAGCACGGCGATGAGCGGACCGACGATCACGTTCTCCAGCAGCCTCACTGCGGCAGGAGCGTGCGTCAGGAACAGGCCATTGAAGAAGTCGTTGCCGAGCAGCCCGATGAATCCGGCCAGCACGAAGCCCAGGGTGATCTCCTTCCAGACCATTGCCCAGTCGTTGCGGAAGTTGTGCGCGACGTCTGACCACGCCTCGGCGGACCGCAGCCGCTCGCTCAGGCGCATTCGCGCGGCGGCCACGTGGTGCTCGTGGCCGGTCTCAGCCGTACGCGCGTGCACACGCGCGCGCTCCTCTACGCGCCCGGAGACGAACACGCGCAAGAGCAGCGTCATCACGGCGATGAGGACGAGGCCGCCGACGAACTCGGCGAGCGTGAACTGCCAGCCGATCAAGACCCAGATCACGATCCCGAGCTCCACCACGAGGTTCGTCGAGGCGAACTGAAAGGCCAGCGCCGAGGCTGCCGATGCGCCCTTCTCAAACAGCGACTTGGCGATCGCGATCGCCGCGTAGGAGCACGATGAGGACGCCGCACCGAGACCTGTGGCCAGCGCGACTGGTCGCGCCCCCGAGCCACCCAACGCGTGCTCGATCCGCTCGCGCGGCACCCAGGCTTGAACGATCGCCGAGATCGCGAAGCCGAGCACCAGCGCCCACCACACCGCCCACGCCATCAGGAAGGCATTCGAAAGGCCGTCCAAGACGGTGTTTATGACGCTCACGACGCGAAAGGCTCCCTTGTGTACGGGGCGGGCTAGCGGCTCCGATGTGAGCCTACCATATACCCTATGGGGGTATATGGTAGGGTGGGAGACATGGCCGAAAACGCCACTCCCGTCCGCGGCTACAGCGCGAGCAGGGAGCAGCTGCGCAGACGCCTCGCCCGCATCCAGGGTCAGGTTGGCGGCATCGCAAAGATGGTCGAGGAGGATCGTTACTGCATTGACATCCTCACCCAGGTCGCGGCCATCCAGGCGGCTCTCGACAAGGTCGCGCTGGGGCTACTCGACGGCCACGCGCATACGTGCGTGATCGGCGCGGAGCCCGGCCAGCAGGATGCCCGCACCGAGGAGATGATGGCCGCCGTCGGCCGGCTGCTGCGCCACGGCTAGATCCGCAGCTAACTACGCCGAGAGCTCGCCAGGCAGCTCGAAGCGCCCGAAGGCGGCCGCCAGCCTGTCGGGGTCGGCGGGCTGCTCGGGCAACCGCGCGATCACGTGGCGATCGGGAATCTCCGTAGAGCGGATCAAGAAGGCGGTGACGTCGCTGATCAGATCGCCGCGAAGCGTCAGCACGTTGAGGGCGAACGGAAGGTAGCTCTGCTGCTCCTCGTCCCAGCTGTAGAAGGCGAGCGCCTCCTGACCGTTCGCACGAACCGGCACGGCACGCCAGCGCCAGTCGCCCCCGAGCGGGAAGCCGGCCAGGAAGAGGGCGATCGAGTCGCGCGGACCGAACCATGTCCGAAGCGGCGGCATAGCGAAGGTCGCGTCCTCGGTCAGCATTCCGACGACAGCGTCGACGTCGCAGCGTTCCCACGCGTCGACGTAGGCGTCGACGAGCTCGCGCAATCGATCGTCCCCGAGCGAGCGCAGCGTGGCCTGTTGGCTTTGCTCGGGCAGGCGTTCGTCGACGGCTGCGCGCGCGCGCTGCAGGGCGCTGTTCGCCGAGGCGGTGGTCGTACCCAGGGTCTCGGCGACCTCGCGCGCCGAGAAGCCGAGCACCTCGCGCAGGATCAGCACGGCGCGCTGATTGGCTGGCAGGTGCTGCAGCGCGGCGATGAAAGCAAGCTCGACGCTCTCGCGCCGCTCGTAGCGCGCCTCGGGACCGGCGAAGCCGTCTTCCAGGCCGAGATTCCCGTCCGGGTATGGCTCCATCCAGACCGACTCGACCAGCGGCTCGCCAGGGCCGTCGTGGGGGTCGGCGGCGGGGCCATAATCGATCGGAAGCACGCGCTTTGGCCGCCGCGCGATCAGGTCCAGGCAGGTGTTCGTCGTGATCGTGTAGAGCCAAGAGCGCACCGAGCTGCGGCCCTCGAAGCGGGCAAGCCCGCGCCAGGCGCGCAGCAGGGCGTCCTGGCCATCTGCGCCGCCGCGGAGATCTCGGTGCCGAGCGGAACGGTGGCTAGGGCCAGGACCGCGACGATCGCTCGCCCGCGAGCCCGTCCGATCCCGAGCGAGCGCCGAAAGAGCACGTCGCCGAGCAGGAACACAGCAACGCCGCCGGCAAGCGCCGCCGCGAGCGGCGCGCGGAGATGGGCGAAGCCGTGGCCGGTCGCCCGCTTCTCGGCGGCGGCGATCGCGAGCACGCCGAAAAGGATCGGCAGGTGCCAGTAGCCAAACGCATTGACCGCCAACCTCGGACGCTGCTCTCGCGGCGCGGCGCTCAGGGCGCGCTCGGCGCGCTCCTCGTCGCCGCCAAAGTACGTCCACCACAGGCACGCGCTGAGCGCCAACCCAAGCAGTGCGACACCGACGAGCGCAAGATTGACCGGGAGCCCTGCTGCGACGACCCCGATCGCGACGATCGATTCGCCGATCGTGATGATCACGACGAGACCGTGGCGCTCGACGAAGTGCGCGGGCGCGATCTCAAAGCCCGAGTCGTCGATTAGCTTGGGCGTCGTCCACGCGAAGAGGAGGGCGGCGGCCCAGAGCAGATACTCCGCCGTTGCACCGACGATTCCTCCCACCAAGACGAGCAGCGCCGTGACGAGGTTGAAACGAGAGATGCCGAGAACGGCGCGAACGATGTGCTCGGAGGCGGTGGAGGCGAACAGACCGGCGTGGACGCAGACAACCGCGAGGTAGGCAAGTCCGAAGGCGACCCCGCTCCCGGAGAATGCGCGCGGAATAGCCAGCGCGAGGACCAGGAATGCGGCCATGCCGCCCATCAGCAACAGCCGGCGCAGCGGCCGATCGGGCGCGACCGCGTTCGTCAGCCAGGCGTAGCCACCGTACATCCACCAGATCACGCCGAACATCAGCACGACCTGCAGCAGCCCCCGGGCGGTCGCGTGGTTGGCGAACACGGTGGTGAGCTG
>QHBW01000004.1 GCA_003244205.1 Solirubrobacterales bacterium
ATCGCATCCGCTGGGACGACGGCCACGAGACCATCTACACGCCCGCGAGCGGCGCCCTCCGAGCCGAACCACGCCCCAAGCGGACGCGAAACGCGCCACCGCGGAAGCGCTAACTCAACCTGAGACGTTACGATCCACCGACCAGGCACCGACGCAGCTCCACCAGCGTCGCCTGCAACCCGAATGCCCGTGCGTGGCGCAGCTGCCGGGGTGTAGACGGGCCGGTCGGGTTCGGTAGGAGGCTCTAGCGAAACGATTGGCGAAACCCAGGGGCAGCCGCTTTCTCGTCGTTTCCGCAGATCCGGCGAAGAACTCGACTGCCCGATCGGTCAGGGGTGCCCCGCGCTGGACCCTATTCCCTGCGGGCGGCCGGGGCAATAGGAGCCCTGGCGAAAGTCAGCGCTTAGGTGAACGCGGACGGATTGGTCTCACTCTCGCCGACGCGGTGATCTGGGTGATCTCTGAAGTCCAGATCGGGACTGCCGCATTCGTTCCCGGGCGCTACGGAGGGCAGGCCCGACCGACTGGCCGAGTTGACGCCGATTCCTGAAATGGCCGATCAGGCGCGGAACGTAGTTCAGCCACCACCCGATGTCTCGCCGTAGCCGTTGCATGGTGGCCCCCGAGCCTACCGCCGCGCGACGGGCAGTACGAGGCCCCGGATCAAACTGACCCCTACCACCACGGACGCGGGAGCAGCGACCACTAGCTCGCTTGTCGGCTCGCAGCCTGAGCGATCTGCGGGGAGCGTGGGGTGTACGGCGGCTGCCTATCGGTGGGACCAGGGGCGCCGGCGCCGCCGGGTCGCGGCGGGTGCGTCGGGGGGTTCTGGCTCGAGGAGGCGCACGCCGACCATCCGCCCGTGGTCATAGACACGTTCGATCGCGTATCCGCTCAGCTCGAGCTCGGACACGACCGCGGCCGGGAAGTCAATCCCGCCGGCGTGCAGCTCGGCAAAAGCGACCGGCTGCTCGGCGGCCTGACGCAGCTGCTCGAGCAGCCGCTGTTGCTGGGGGTCCGCGACCGTCATCGATCGAATTGTGCCTCCGGCGTGATCTCGGGCTCCTCGGGCGGCTGGTGGCCGGCCGCGGCACCCAGTGGCCGGCCGCGTATCGGTCACCCGCTCAGCCGCCCATGAACTCGGTGACACCCGGCACCCACGCTGCGGCTGGCGCCCAAGCCAAATTCGGTACCAACGTTTCCAGCCCTCAGTGCTCAGCCGCTCCTCGGCCGCCCGCTTTAGGCCTCGCGATCACCGCGCCTGCGCTCAGCACGCTCCTCCGCAGATCAGCCGCCGTCGTGGTGAATTGTTCGGCCATGGTCACCTTCGTCCCGCCCGGTGCGGGCCCGGGTCGTCCCAACCGGACCCGGAACGGGTGCGAAACTCAGACGGCCGGTCCGCGGGGCACGACGCTTCAATGCGACCTCGTCCGACTACAACCGAGACTTCTGGTTTGAGCACGTGAGCGCCAACGCGGCGGCCGACACGCCGGGCTGCTGCTGGTCATCCAACGCGAAGTGTCCGCGGGCGACGGGTACGCACTAGTAGCGACCAATTTGCCTGCTCTGGCATCGCCTCGGTCGGACTCCTGGTTTATGGCAATCGCGACGAATTTGGGATTGCCGCACACAGCCGCCCGCGATAGGAGTACTGTCGGTTGTGGCGCTGGCCCTGCGGCCAGGATTCTCAGCCCAAGCCCGAATGCCACCAACGGCGCATTGTGCGTCACGAGGCGCGAGGCGGGGGTTACTGGTTTTGACTGCGGGGCCGGTGGTGTGCTTCGACCGGCGTTACTCCACCGTCTCGGTGGCTTCGTCTCTACCCGATGAGCGCTCGGGGGTTCTAGTCCTCTTCCTCCGCGCGGCTCTCAATCGAGGGACGGGAAGGCTTACGGCCATGACGCATGAAGAATGCGATCAAGAAGCGCGCACGCGGGGCAAGTTGGCTCGTGAGCGCGGGGCGCGGCGGCTCTCGCTGGCAATTGCCGCGCGAAGACGCCTGAGCACCCCGCGCCAATGGCCCCGGGCTGGACCGGCAAGTCCGAGCGACCTCGCCACGCCTACCTGACGCAATCGCACGACTGGCTAGAGGGTCCTACCGATGCCGCATCCCGACGAACAGAGGAGCGCAAAATGCCCCGAGTCAAGGTCCTAGCCGAAGGTTCGGAACGTGGTCCCGAGGCCGCTCCGGCTCGCTCGGTGCGCCGTGGCACTGCGCGCCGCGCGAGCCGGAGGCGCGCAACCGCGCGCAGCCATCAGGGCGACACAAAGGCAAGCATCATCGACTCCCTCGCTCAGCACCCGGGGAGTACCGCTGGTGATCTCGCTAAGTGCCTGAACCTCAATCCCGGAAACGTCTCTACCCGCCTCACCCAGCTCGCGAAAGCCGGCAAGATCAAAAGGGCATCACACGGTTACCACACGAACTAGCCCGCCCGACTCCGCAGGCACCGGCACCGATTCTGTCGCTCACACCGAGCCAGCCTGATTTCGACGGAGGCCCCGAAGGGACACGGGTTCGGAGGGGGAAGCGAGGCAGCGCGTCGTCTACGCCCGTGACCCGTCCAGATTGTGGTCCCTGGCTACTTCTTGGCCTGCTCGAAGTAGGGGTTGGTGCCGGAGGCGTGGTCGGTGACGTCGACGACCTGGGTGATCTCGGAGACGGCCTGGGTGATCGCCACTTCGATGCCCTGGCTGAGGGTGACGGTGGCCATGCCGCAGCCCTGACATCCCCCGCCGAGGCGCAGGTAGGCGGTGGTGCCTTCGATGCCCGCGAGTTCGGCGTGTCCGCCGTGGCTGGCGATGCTCGGGTTGACTTCGCGGTCGAGCACGGCCGTGACGCGATGGGCGGTGTCGGTGTCAAGGCCGGCCCCGGGCGTTATCGGCGGAGCGGGAGGGCGGACGGCGGGACCGGCTCCCGGACTCATTGGGAGGGTTGGTAGGGCGACGGGCGGGGGCGTCGGCTTGTTCGGGTTGATCACGACGAACCCGCCGCCGAGGCGGTTCTCGCTCCAGTCGACCGTGGCGCCGCGCAGCTTGTCGGCGCTGTCGGCGGCGACCACGATGGCGAGGTC
>QHBW01000039.1 GCA_003244205.1 Solirubrobacterales bacterium
CACATCTTCGGCTACCCCGCCGAGATCGCCGCGCTCGAGGCGCTCGGGCTGCCGATCGTCGAGGACGCCTGCGAGGCGCTCGGCGCGATCGACGCCGAGGGGGTGACAGTGGGCGGGCGTGCAAACCCGGCCGTCTTCGGCTTCTATCCCAACAAGCAGCTCACCACCGGCGAGGGTGGGATGGTCTGCGTCAGCGACGCTGCTACGAAGGCGCGCATCGACTCCGAGCGCAACCAGGGTCGCGCGCCCGACATGGGTTGGCTCGACCATGACCGCCTTGGGTTCAACTACCGCCTCTCGGAGATCGCCTGCGCGCTCGGTCGCGCCCAGCTCGAGCGCCTCGACGAGCTGCTGGCGTCCCGCGCTCGCGTGGCCGCCCTCTACCGCGAGGGCCTGAGCGAGCTGGCGGTCGAGCAGGGCATGGGGCTTCCGTGTGAGGATCGCGGCGCCGAGCGGCGCGGATGGTTCGTGTTCGTGGTGCAGATACCGACGGGACGCGACCGCGATGGGGTCGTGCGCGGCCTGCGCGAACGTGGCATCGACTCCAAGCCCTACCTCCCCGCAATCCACCTGATGAGCTTCTACCGCGAGCGTTTCGCTCACCGAGACGGAGAGTTTCCGGTCTGCGAGGACGTAGCGGCGCGATCGCTCGCGCTGCCGTTCTACCCGGAGCTGTCCGATGGCGACGTTACGCGCGTAACCGAGGCGCTGACGGAGATCCTTCAGACCGTCCCTGTCTGACGGCGCGCCGCCTGCCACAATCCGGAGGGCCGTGGAGCACGCGAGAGCACCGGCCCCGATCGCCCGGCCGCGTCGCCGGAGCCGCCGCCTCGGAGGGGTGGGATTGGTGGTGGCGGTGGGACTCCCATGGCTGCTGTTTCACCACGTGATCGCGACGACAGCATTCGACCTTCGCCTCAACTTTCGCTACCTGCTCAGTGGGTGGGTGCCGTGGCTGCTGATCGCCGCCGGGATCGCCTGCTTCGTTCCTGTGGCTATCTCCGAGGGTCGGGACCCCGAGGGTCGCTTCTATCCGCGATCGCGCGCTGCCTACATGGGATGGGGAATCTCGCTCTATCTGCTGGGGTTTGCGCTTGCCACGCAGGTCGCGCAGATCTACTCGCTCAGCAGGCGCGGGGCGTAACGGACAACGCATAGGTTGTCGGCGCAAACGGCAAGAAGGCGCCCGCCACCGAATGCGTCGCCCCCTCGTGCTTAGACTCGCTTGCCCATGGGCCGCTTCTCAGAGCCCCAGCACCCGGACTTCCGGCGGCTGAATACGTCGCTGGCCTTCGACCGGCGCCTGTTTGCCTACGACGTCGCGCAGTCACGCGCGCACGCGCGCATGCTGGCGCGTCAAGAGATCATCACCGAGGGCGACCGTGATGCGTTGATCGATGCCCTGGACGTTGTCGGGCGCGAGCTCGACGAGGGACGCTTCCACTTCGCCGATGACGATGAGGACATTCACATGGCGATCGAGCGGCGAGTCACCGAGCTGGCGGGAGCGGCGGGCGGGCGCTTGCACACCGCGCGCTCGCGTAACGACCAGGTCGTCACCGATGTTGCCATGTTCGTGAGCGAGCACGCCGCCGCGGCGCAGACAGCCGCGACATCGCTGATGTCGGCGCTGATCGCCGCAGCCGAGGATCACCTGGACTGGCCGATGCCGGGCTATACCCATCTGCAGCGCGCTCAGCCGGTCTACCTCTCCCATCATCTGCTCGCGTACGTGTGGATGCTGGATCGCGACCGCGCCCGTTTCGACGCCGCGACACACGCCGCGAGCGCGCTGCCTCTGGGCTCGGGCGCACTGGCCGGAGTGAACTTCGACACCGAT
Source organism: Solirubrobacterales bacterium (assembly GCA_003244205.1). Taxonomy (GTDB): domain Bacteria; phylum Actinomycetota; class Thermoleophilia; order Solirubrobacterales; family Solirubrobacteraceae; genus QHBW01. Next base: position 1,841 of record QHBW01000039.1, read on the forward strand.
CGCGCGTATTTGGCCGCCGAGCTGGGGTTCGATGACGTTCTGCCCAACTCGATCGACGCGGTCGCAAGCCGCGACTTCGTCCTCGATTACCTCGCCGCCGCCGCGACCTGCGCCACGCATCTGTCGCGACTCGGTGCCGAGCTCGTGCTCTGGTCCAGCGAGGAGTTTGGGTTTGTCACACTCCCCGATGCGTGGTCGTCGGGGTCGTCGATCATGCCCCAGAAGCGCAACCCGGACGCGGCCGAGTTGCTGCGCGCCAAAGCCCCTCGTGTGGTCGCCCACCTCGCGGCCATGCACGGGGTCCTTCACGGACTCCCGCTGACCTACAACAAGGACCTCCAGGAGGACAAGGAGCACCTCTTCGATGTCGCCGACACGCTTGAGCTATGCCTCGCGGGGGCGACGGGCATGATCGTCGGGGCCAGCTTCGACCGTGACCGGCTCGCGGCTGCTGCCGCCGACGAGATGCTGGGCGCCACCGACGTGGCCGACCTGCTCGTGCGACGGGGAGTCCCGTTCCGGGAGGCCCACGCGGTTGTGGGCGAGCTGGTCCGGGTTGCGCTCGAGTCCGGACGGGCGGTCTCCTCGCTCGATAAAAACGAGCTCCGCGCCGTCCATCCTGCCTTGGACGGCGAGGTCGGGGAGCTGCTGAGCGGCGGCCACTGGCTGGAGTCCAAGGACTCGGAGGGCGGCACCGCGCTGCGCCGCGTTCGCGAGCAACTCGCCGCCGCCCGCGAGCGCGTACAGCCAAGCGACCGCTCAGTAGCGACCGGCAAGTCGGCGTGACCCTGCCTGCGCTGCTGGAGCGCTCCGTGGTCGCGGTTGCCAGGGGTCTCGTTGGCTGGTCGCTCGACCACCAGGGCTGCGGTGGGGTGATCGTCGAGACCGAGGCCTACCACGATTCCGAGCCCGCCTGTCACGCCTATGTCGGATGCACCGCGCGCACGCGCACGCTGTTTCTCGCCCCGGGCGTAGCCTACGTCTACCGCTCCTACGGCATCCACGCGCTGCTGAACGTGGTGGTCGAGGCGCCAGGTGTCGGCGCCGCCGTGCTGATTCGCGCGCTGGAGCCGCTGCGCGGCATCGATCGGATGCGCGAGCGCCGGGGAGTTTATGCCGTTGAGCGGCTCTGCGCGGGGCCGGGACGCCTGACCCAGGCGCTGGGGGTTGGGCTCGAGCTCAACGACAGCTCGCTGTTGGAAGGGCCGATCGCGCTGCGTCCCCCCGCCCTCAACACGCCGAAGCCGTCCATCGTCGCCACTCCTCGGGTAGGCATCACGAAGGCGACCGAGCTGCCGTGGCGATTCTGCGCCCTCGGCAGCCGTTTCGTGTCGGCGCCCCGGCCGGCGGGCGAGCCGGCGAGGGAGGCTCTAGCCGCCCGGCGAGGCCCCGCCAGAGCCGCCAACGCCGCCGGGGGGTCCGCCGCCGCCGGCGGGGGGTCCGCCACCACCACCGGGGGGTCCGCCGCCGCCGGCGGGGGGTCCGCCTCCACCGGCGGGGGGTCCGCCACCACCACCGGGGGGTGCGCCGCCGCCGGATCCTGACCCTCCCGCGGAGCCCGAGCCAGACCCAGCGCCCGCGCCCGCCGAGCCGCCCGATGAACCCGAGCCCGAGTTGCCTGCGCTGCTCCCGCTCGTGTCGGTCGTCTGCGCTCCGGCCGCTCCGGTCGCGCCCTTGGCTGCCGCGGCGGCGGCAGCCTGCGCGTGTTGCTGCTGGATCAGCGGCTCCGCCTGGCTGATGAAGGCGTTCCAGATCTGCGCGGGGAAGGTGCCGCCCTGCACCGGACCGCCGTTGTAGTCGTATTTCATCGACTTGAGGTTGTTGGGATAGCCGACCCAGACTGCGACCGTGAGGTCGTGCGTGAAGCCGACGAACCACGCGTCGCCCTCGTTGGATGTCGTCCCGGTCTTGCCCGCCGCGAAACCGCCCCACTGTGCCGCCCTGCCAGTGCCGTACTGGATAACCGTTTGGAGCATCTGCGTTTCGGTCGCATCGAGCGCGAGGGGCAGCTCCTGGTAGGAGTGCGCGGTGTTGACCTTCGGAGGCTTGCCCGGCTCGTCGATCTCACTGACGCCCGACGGGCCACAGCCTGGGGCGCTGAGTGCCCCGCATACCTTCTGACCGTTGTGGGCGATCGTCTCGTAGGCGTGGGCCATGTCGAGCGGGCTGACCCCGACCTTGAGACCGCCGATCGTCATCGCGGGGTTCGTCGAGATCGGCGAGCGGATACCAAAGGACTTCGCGGTGCGGGCGATGTTGTCGGTTCCAACCTTGATACCCACCTCCGCATAGATCGAGTTGTCGGAGTACGCCGTGGCATCTGTCAGCGACGCCGATCCCAGGTAGGAGTGCTCGTCATTGTTTACGACGAACTTCTCCTTACCGCCACTGTTGGGAACGATGAACGTCTTCTGCTGTGACGCCCACACCGAGTCGGCTGAAACGCCCTTCTCCAGCGCGGTCGCCAAGTCGAACGCCTTCCACGCCGAGCCCGGCTGGCGGTGGCCCTGCGTGGCCACGTTGAAGGGCGAATTCGCGTAGTTCTCCTGCGGGCCGCGCGCGACCATCGCCTTGACTTCGCCGGTGTCGTTCTGGATTGCCACAAGCGCGGCACTCGGGCCGATCCCGCCGAGCTGGTTGTTGACAGCCTGCTCGGCGGCGTTCTGGAGGTCGAGGTCGAGCGAGGTCTTGATGCGCAGTCCACCGTTGAACATGCGCTGAGGCGAGTAGCGCGTCAGCAGGTAATTTCGCACCCAGCTGGTGAAGTAGGGGGCCAGCGTGTCCTCCTGCGGGGGAGCCACGTCCTGCGCGCCCGGAAGCGGCGTGGCAAGCGCCGCGTCGTAATCGGCACGCTGGATGTAGCCCTGCTGGCGCATGTCCGTGAGCACGAGGTTGCGCCGCGCGGTCGCTGCGGCCGGGTGACGGACCGGATCATAGCCGGCCGGGTTGGAGATGATTCCGGCCAGTAGGGCTGCCTCGGGGAGCGTCAGCAATGAAGCGCAGTAGGGGAGATGCGGAGTGCCAGGGGCCGCGCCGGGAGGCGGTGGGTCGCCGCACGCGCTGGCTCCATTGCGGTTGTTGTATCCGAGCCTGGCCCCGAAGTAGACCCGGGCCGCGGACTCGACGCCGTAGGCGCCCTCGCCAAAGTAGATCGTGTTGAGGTAAGCCGTCAGGATGCGTCTCTTGCTCCAGCGGCGGGTGAGGTGGTAGGCGAGCGCGGCCTCGCGCAGCTTCTCGAAGATCGTGCGGCGGTTTTGCGCGTCGAGAGCGTTCTTGATGAACTGCTGGGGGATCGTCGAGGCTCCTTGCACAGCATGTCCGGAGAAGACATCCTGCTGCAGCGCCCGCGCGGTGCCGCGCAGGTCGAAACCGGAGTTCTGGTAGAAGCGCTTGTCCTCCACCGCGATGACCGCGTGCTGCATGACGGGGGCGACGTCTCCGCTCTGGACGAAGACACGCGACTGCGGGCCTGTGAGCAGCCCGAGCTGACGCCCCTGGTCGTCGACGAGGACGGTGTTACGGGCGGCGCTGAGCTTCGCAAAGCGATCGAGCGAGGGCAGCTCGGCCGCCACCGCCATCATCATCCCGAAGATCGTTGAGATCAGCGCCAGGACTCCGAGCCCGAAGAGGATCAGGCTGAGGCGCAGCTTTCGCACCCGCGGCTTGCGCCGCGGCGCGCCGTTGGACCCATTGGCTGCAGGCGGCCCCAGCGGCTGCTGGACGAGGGGCGGCGTGATGTCGCTGACGTCGGTCAAGGCGGCGGGTGCGCCGCTCGGCCGGCGGCGGCAACATGCTGGGCGCGGGACCCAAATCCGAGTGCGCCGGGCGGGCGAGAACGGGCCCGCGGAGCGCGGGAGTCTAGCATTGGGGAGGATGGCTTCCGGGTCCGCCACACCCGCCCAGGCCGCGGCGTGGTTGGCGCGTGACGCGGTCGACAGCCTGCCCGCGGGAGAGCTCGAACGCAAGCTGGTCAGCGTCGCCGAGCAGGGTCGCTCGCTGCGCGTGAAGCTGGGTATCGATCCCACCGCCCCAGATCTCCACTTGGGCCACACCGTGGTTTTGCGCAAGCTCCAGGAGTTCCAGGGACTCGGACACCAGGTAGTCCTGATCGTGGGCGACTATACGGCGCGCGTTGGCGACCCCAGCGGGCGCTCGCAGATCCGCCCGCTGCTCACAGGCGAGCAGGTGGACGCAAACGCTCGTCGCTTCGCAGACCAGGCCGCCCACGTATTGGACGTGGGGGAGGTGGAGCTTCGCTTCAACGGCGAATGGCTCGACATGGCGACCCACGAGCTCTTCGCGCTCGCGCGCACGACCACGATCGCGCAGCTGCTCGAACGAGACGACTTTGCCAAGCGCCAAGCGGCGCACGAGCCGGTCTCCGTGCTCGAGCTCCTCTACCCGCTACTGCAGGGGTATGACTCGGTGGCAGTGAAAGCCGATGTCGAGCTGGGCGGCACCGATCAGAAGTTCAACCTCCTGCTGGGTCGTGACATCCAGCGCGCCTACGGGGAAGAGGAGCAGGCAATCCTGACTATGCCGATCCTTCCGGGCACCGATGGCGTACGCAAGATGTCAAAGTCGCTTGGCAACGAGATCGCCGTCCTCGACCGCCCCGAGCAGATCTACGCCAAGACGCTGCGCGTGCCCGACGATGCGCTCGCGCAGTGGTGGGAACTGCTGTGCGACGAGCCGCCCTCGCCCGGGCTTTCGCCCCGGGACGCCAAACGCACGCTTGCCCGGTCGCTGGTGGCTCGCTTTCACGATGAGGCAGCGGCGCAGGACGCCGAGCGCGCCTTCGATCGCGTGTTCGTCGACCATGAGCTGCCGGAGGAGATCGAGGACGCATCGTTCCACGCAGGTGATGGAGAGGTACACCTGCCGGCACTCGTGGCGGAGCTCTTTGGCATGTCCCGCAGCGAGGCGCGGCGATTACAGGAGCAAGGCGGCGTGCGCATCGGCGGAGCCATGCTCTCGGGAGCTGAGCTGGACCTAGCCCCAGAGATGCTCGACGGCCAGGTGCTGCAGGTCGGCAAGCGTCGCCACCGCCGCTTGCACCGGCGCGGCTAGCAGCTGCTGCGTCCACGGGCCCCTCCAGGAGGCGATCCGCGCTATACTGTTCGGTCCGCTCTGGGTGGGACATTCTGCCTGGGGCGGTTGAGCGCGCCTGGAAGTCCTCCGCGCGCTCGGCCGCGACGGTCTTTGAAAACTCAACAGCATGCGCACCCGGCAGTCGTCCTACCCGGACGGTCGTCGTGTGCGTCCAGGTTCGACCCGCCGCCCTCGGCGACCGTGGACTCACCTTGCGGTGGACTCCGCGGCCATGCGAGGCCGGCGGCCTGAGAAACGAATGACCCGTCAAGCGCTCCGGTTCGTGCACTGTGTACGCACGGCCCTCGTGTGAGCGCGTTGACACTCTTTGTGAGATGTAAAGGCAGTTCTTCACGGAGAGTTTGATCCTGGCTCAGGACGAACGCTGGCGGCGTGCCTAACACATGCAAGTGGAGCGACGAACCAGGGCTTGCCCTGGGGCCAAGCCGCGAACGGGTGAGTAACACGTGGGTAACCTGCCCCGATGATTGGGACAACCCGGGGAAACCCGGGCTAATACCAAATGTGCTCGCTGGTCATAAGACTGGTGAGGAAAGGAAGCTTCGGCCTCCGCATTGGGATGGGCCCGCGGCCCATTAGCTTGTTGGTGAGGTAAAGGCTCACCAAGGCGACGATGGGTAGCTGGTCTGAGAGGACGATCAGCCACACTGGGACTGAGACACGGCCCAGACTCCTACGGGAGGCAGCAGTGGGGAATCTTGCGCAATGCGCGAAAGCGTGACGCAGCAACGCCGCGTGGGGGAAGACGGCCTTCGGGTTGTAAACCCCTTTCAGTTGGGACGAAGCTTTGCCGGTGAATAGCCGGTTGGAGTGACGGTACCTTCAGAA
>QHBW01000030.1 GCA_003244205.1 Solirubrobacterales bacterium
CGGGTGCACCGGCAGGATCACCGGCGCCAGCGGCGACTGGTTGAAGTCGAAGTCCGAGGCGAGGTTGCCGAGCTGTGATGCGTTCTCGCGCACGTCCGGTCGCGGGTCCGGACGCCCGTCGGTCCTGGGGTCAAGCCGCTGGGAGCCGAGGAAGTCGTCCTCGATGAACTTGTTGTAGGCGTCGTGGCTGAGTACCTGGCGGTCGATGTAGCCCCGGCGCGCGTACGGGCTGATCACGATCGCCGGGACCCGCAGGCCGTAGCCGTTCTGGTCGACCACCGGCGGCACGACGTGGTCATAGAAGCCCCCCCAGTCATCCCAGCTGAGGAAGATCGCGGTGCTCTTCCAGTCGGGGCTCTTCATGATCGCGTTGATCAGCCCGGTGGTGTAGCTCTGCCCGGCGCTGACCAGCGCCGGCGGGTGCTCAGATACCTTGCCGTTGGGGTCGATCCAGGAGACCGCGGGCAGGGTTCCGGCCTTGGCGGCGGTGAAGAAGTTGCTGAGCGTCTGGACGTTGGCGGCCTGGCCGTCCTGCTGGACGTCGGTGAAGTGCGGCAGCGGGTTCCAGATCCCCGGCGTGGTGGCCCCTTGCGGGACCGTCGAGCAGGTCATCGCCGCGTCGTTCTCGCAGTCGGGCTCTGAGCCCTTGAACACGTAGTAGCCCCAGCTGACGCCGTACTTGTGCAGCAGGTAGGTCATGTCGGTCCAGGCGTACAGCGGCGTGCTGCTCAGCGGCGCTCCCGGCGCGTTCGGGCTCTGCAGCGCGTTCGTGCACGAAGAGGCGGCATATGGGTTGGTGCAGAACGCCGACCACTCCGAGACCTGGAACAGGTGCTGGGGCAGGCTCCAGGAGGCGTTGGGCTCGAACATGTGGTCCTGCAGGACGAAGTCGTGGGCGTAGGCCCAGTAGTTGGGGATCTCCCGCGCGTCGTGGTAGCCCATCACGTCGCACGCCGCCTGGCTCTGCGCGCACGGGCTGCAGTTGGGGTTGGTGGTGCTGCACTTCGGGCCCTGCTGGGACTGGCCGACGAAGCCGTTCATGTGGCCGAAGTTGATGTCGGCCGCGGCGTTGGCGGCGCTGTGGGGGCCCCCGTGGTTGAGGTCGTTGGGGTTGTGGAAGGGCCGAACGCAGCCGCCGTGCTTGGGATCGGGGACGCACACGCCGGCCGGGATCCCGTCGGCGCCGGGGTAGGTGCCGAAGTAGGAGTCGAACGAGCGGTTCTCCTGCATGATCACCACGACGTGCTTGATCTTGTGGATCCCCTGCCCGGGGGGCGTGACCGCGGGCGAGTAAGAGTTGATGTTGCGCGCGTCGCCGGGTAGGAAGGCACGCAGCTGGATCGATTCCCTGCCCACGTTCTCGCTGGCGCTGAAGCGCGAGCGGCGGCCCAGGCGCGGGCGCGCGAACGTCGCCCAACCGTGGCCGGCGTTCTGCTGCAGCCGGATCCGCTGCCCCCCATGCGAGGGGCTGACGCTGCCGCTGAGCGTGAGCTGGTCGCCGGAGGACGTCGTCCTCTCCGACACCGTCAGCGTCACCATCGCCCGGACACGCTGACGGATCGTGCGGCTGCGCAGGCCTCGCACCGTCGCGTACCACTGGCGGTTGATCTCGACGGCGCCGCGGCGCCGCTCAATCCTGTATTGGCCGTTGCGGTTCGTGGTCGTCGCGAGCACGCGGTGAAAGCGTCGCTGCCAACCGAGCCGTTGCCACAGCGTGATGGAAGCGCCCTCGGGATGCGAAACGAACAGCCGGCCAGAGATCGTGACCGGTTGGCCCGCGGTCGAGGTACCCGGCGCGGAGCCGATCGTGAGCCGCGGCCTCGGCGCGGCGGACGATGTTGCCAGCACCGCCGCGCCCCCCGCAACGGCGATCAACGCGATCAGTACGGGTAGGGCGATCGAACGACGGCGCATCTCAACCTCCGAGGCTTGGCACGCTTTCTGTGCCAGCCTCAACCCGTGCGCAGTGGCCAAGTTGCGCTACAGCCCGAGCGCCGCGCGCGCCGCCGCATGCGCCGCTGGATCCGGCTCGGTGCCTGGGCCGAGGCCGATCGATGCCCGCTCGCCCCGGCCCCAGTTGTAGAGCCCCAGGTCGAGTGCGTCGAGCGGCAGCGCGCATTCCTGCGCGAGCTCCGCCGCCCGGCGCTCGAGCAGCAGCGCATCGCCGATCCCGAGCGCGCGCTTGCAGGCAATCGTGACGGGGTTGTCGCCCCCGAGCTGAAGCGTGCCGGCTCGCAGCTCGTACACGCCGAGCCGGCCGAGGCTGACCAGCAGCTCGAACCTCGCGTCGCGGTGAAAGCCGGGCAGCGCGAGCCGCTCGAACGTCCGGGCAAAGCGTCGTTCCGCGCTCCACGTCGGCTCGCCCGTGAACGCCGCCGCCTGAGAGCCCCCGCGCTGCGCCCACGCCCGATATGCGTCGAGCGTGCGGGCGCCGCGCCGCGGGTCGTGCGCGCTGCGCACTCCTGTCTCGACCCCCTCGAGCGGGGGCTGCTCGCCGGATGCCCACGAGATCCTGACGCCTTCGATCGCCGCGAATGGGTCCTCGGTCTCCAACGGGCCCAGATACGCGATCAGGAACGCGAGCCAGGTGCGCTCCTCCAGATCGCCCCCGGCGCCGGCGACCTCGGCGTACAGCCCCGGAGGCTCGGTTGCCAGCTTGGTCAGGCGCTCGGCGGCAAACGCGAGCTCCTGCGCCAGGCGCTCGGCTTCGTCACTCGAGCGCAAGCCGGGGACGAGCCGTGAGTGATAGCCGTCGTCCACGCCGCGCGCGAGCCGGCGCACGCTGACTCCGGCCCTCGAGCCCCCACCCGAGCGGGGTGAGGCCGGCTGCCGCCGGGCGGGCCGAGGCTCGCTCGCCCGCGGCGCCCCGGAGGAGACGACCGGGCGGGCCTGCACCGCCTGCTCACGCGAGCAGATCGGGCAGTTCTGGACGAGATGGTTGTGGCGGCAGAAGCTCGGCACCTGGACCCATAATCTTCTCACGGGCGGGCACCGGGAGGCGAGACCCCGCGGCCCGGGCGCGCACGGCCCCCGCCCGGCGCTCGCTGCCCAGGTCGTGGAGATAGCTGTCGAAGTCGACCTGCATCGTGTGACGTTCGGAGGCGACGTAGCGCGCCAGCATGCGGGCCCGCTCGCGGCGCATGTCGGCCTCCATCTCGGCGACCGGCGGCAGCTGGTACTCGCCGCGCAGGTAGGCCGCGACCCAGCGCCCCTGCGCTTCGGCCAGCGGCATCGTCGCACCGACCGGCTGCAGCAGCGCGATGAAGAAGAGGTTGTCGATCCCGGGCTTGAACACGCGCCTGAACAACGGCAGGTCGTTTCGGGGCGCCGAGACGAAATTGGGGTCGAAGAACGGGAAGCTGACCTTGTAGCCGGTGCACCAGATGATCACGTCGACCTGCTCGGCACTGCCGTCCGCAAAGCGGACGCGGTCGCCCTGCAGCGAGGCGATGCTCGGCTTCCATACGATCTCGCCGTGGGCGACTCGGTTCAGGAAGTCCGGCGAGATCGTCGGATGTGCCTCGCCGAGCTTGTGGTCGGGCTCGGGCAGGCCGTAGTCCGGCATCCTGCCGACGCCGATCCGATACAGCGTTGCGGCGATCGCGCTGCGCACGGTGACCGGCAGCCGCGTAATCAGCGGATTGACACCGATCTGGTCGATCGGGCGGCCGAACAGGTACTTGGGCAGGATGTGCGCGCCGCGACGCGATGAGAGCATGGTCCTGGCCGCCACGAAGCTCGACTCGACCGCGATGTCCATCGCGCTGTTGCCGATCCCCACGACGAGCACGCGCTTGTCGTGAAAGGCGGTGTTCTCGATGTACTCGTGGGAGTGCATCTGGGCGCCGTCGAAGCGGCCCGGAAAAGGAGGCTCGGGCCAACGCGGGTCCCAGTGATGGCCGTTTGCGACCAGCAGCGCGTCGTAGCGCCTCCTCTCGCCAGTCTCGAGCGTGATCGTCCACACGCCGTCGGCGCAGCGGGCGGCGTGCTGCACCCCTGTCTCGAACGCGATCTGCCCGCGCAGGCCGAAGCGATCGACGTACGCGTCGAAGTAGGCGGCGATCTGCGTGTGGTGGGGGAAGTCGGGATAGGACCGCGGCATCGGGTAATCCGAGTACTCCATCCGCTCGCGTGAGGTGTTGATGTGCAGCGAGCGGTAGGCGGAGGACATGCCGTTGCGGTTGGCGAACACCCAGTTGCCCCCGACCCGGTCGGAGCGCTCGAAGCAGTCAAACGGGATCCCGCGCTCGTGCAGGGCCTTGGCGGCGGCGATGCCGGACGACCCCGCGCCGATCACGCATGCGCACGGGAGGCCGGTCATGCGCTCGCCGTCGCCTCTCCGCGGCGGTGCTCGCGCCCACGCCGCATCACCTCGCGGAAGCTCCTGAAGCGGAAGATCAGCACCAGCGCCCCGAACCCCAACGCGGAGCTGAGCACCGCCGTGGCGATCTGCTGCCCGACGGAGAACGCAGCTACATCGGGGCTGCGGGCGAAGATCGTGAGCAGCAGCGCCTGCTGCACGCCGGCCCCGCCGGGGGTGAACGGGAACACCGAGGCGACCACCTGCACGGCGAGCACGAGCAACGCATTGCGCACCGACCCGCCGATGTGGAAGGCGTCGAGCAGCGCCCAGTAGGACGCGAAGCGCGCGACCCAGCTCGCCAGCTGCCAGCCCGCCATCTCCCGCCGGTACACGCGCCGGTCGCGCAGGACCGCAAAGCCCTGGCGAACGCGCTGCCAGAACGCCCGCACCCGCGCCGAGAGCAGCGCGAACGCGACCAGGAAGCCGACCCCGAGCACGGTCAGCACGAACAACGTGAAGCGCATGTTCGACGCGAAGAAGCTGATGTCGAAGGCCGGAAGCTTGGAGAAGTCAGGAGGCTTGGGGAACACGCCCTGGGTGAAGGCGAAGCACATAACCAGTAGGCCCATGAACCAGTCGAAGATGACCCCCGTCGAAAGTGCCGCGGCGACGGTCGGATAGCTGCTCTGCGAGATCGCGACCCGGGTCAGGAACAGCTGCGCGATGTTCCCGCCCCCGAGCGGGAACACGTTGTTGACGGCGTAACCGACCATGTAGGCGCCCCACACGTCGCGCCAGCGCGCCGGCGCTCCCGGATACGCGACGCGAACGGCATTGAACAGCGCCCGCGAGCGGAGCAGCAGGTAGATCCCATAGAGCGCCAGCCCGATCAGCAGCGAGACCCAGCCGAGGTTCGCCAGCTGCGAGAAGAACTTCCCCGCCGAGTCCAAGATCTGGTCGATCGTGCCCCCGATCGAGCTGCCGTGGTGGCCGTGATGCAGGGGGACGGCGGCGGCGAGGAGCCCCATATCGCGCAACACGGTCGCACACCCGCAACACGACCGCACTCTGGGCCGCTGAGCACCCGAGCCAAACCGAACCAGGCGCCCGCAAGGGCGCCCAATAAACAGGCCCGGGGGACCCGGATCCATCCGGGCCCCCCGGAGAGCCAGGGAAATGGGGGCGCAGTTCCCTGACCGATAGGGACGAGTCTCCCCGTCCCAAGCTCGCAGTTAACCCGATGCGGCTGCCGTTACCGCCCTCGGGTTCCGGGGCCGCTGAAGAACTCCTCGCCGGGCCTCACGGTGCCGGCCGCCTCGGCCTCGTGGCGCAGGGTGCGATCGGCCTCGCCGCTCCACGCGCCGATCGTGAGCAGCTCACGGTCCTGATCCATCGGGGTGCCGCCGATCGCCTTGTTGACCACGCGCGCGCACTTGCGACCCTCGGCGATCGCGGTGACGATCAGCGACTGGCCGATCCTCGCGTCGCCACACGCGTACACGCCGCCGACCGAGGTGCGATATGTCTGGCGGGTGCGGATGTTGCCGCGGCGGTCGAGCTCGAGCCCGAGCTGCTCGACCAGCCCCTCGTGCTCGGGATGCTCGAACCCGATCGCGATCAGGACCAGATC
>QHBW01000049.1 GCA_003244205.1 Solirubrobacterales bacterium
CGTGACCCCATCGAGCCGCCCAGCAGCGTCGAGTAGATCGTCAGCGCAGCGCGCTGGCGCTCGTTGGCGGGGTCGATCGAGGGTCGGTAGGACATCCGCAGATGGGATTGCTTGGACTCACGGCGCTCCACCATCACCCGCGGCTCGAGCGCTGGCGCGGGGTCATACGGAGGCGGATCGGGCAGCGTCGGCACCCGGGCGAAGAGCTCGTCGAGCGCGCCATTGCCCGCCGGCAGCGCCGACAGATTGCCGACCAGGAACGCCCCGCCGCGCGCGCCGGCCCAGCGCCGCTCACGGAAGCCCACAACGGCGTCGCGAGTGAAGCTGCGCAGGTGTTCCTCGGGGCCCAGGACCGGGCGTCCGAGCGGATGCTCGCCGAAGACCGCACGGTCGATCAGCATCTCGGCAACCGTGGCGGGCTGATCGTGGGCTCTAGCGATCTCCTGGATGACCACGCCGCGTTCGCGATCGAGCTCGTCGGGGTCGATTCGCGGCCGGCAGACGAAATCGGTCAGGAGGTCGATCGCCTCCATCCCCACCTCAGCGCGCACGGTCAGATGGAACGCCACCAGGTCGTGTGACGTGTAGGCGTTGAGCACGCCTCCGAGATGCTCCGCGGTCTCGTTGATGTCGCGGTAGCCGGGGTACTTCTCGCCGCCCTTGAAGACGAGATGCTCGAGGAAGTGGGCCATGCCGTTCTCCTCCGGGCGCTCGCTGCGCGCGCCGGCGTCAAACGCCAGCAGCACGGTCAAGGCGCGGGTGCCCTCGAGCTCGACGCGGTGCAGCGGTAACCCGCTAGGCAGCGTGGAGCTGGAGACGGAGGCCATCGGCCGACGATAGCGGCCTGGCTGAACGTGCCCGCTGCGCCCAAGCGCGCAACCCTGGTTGCATGCACCCGGTCCTGCATCGCCCAGATCGGGGCCTCGCTAGCCTGCGCCCTCGCTGATGGCTCCCCGTCCGTCTCGCCAGCCCCGGTCCTTCCGCCGGCCGGTCCGTCCGCCTGCCGCGCTGCGGGCGCCAGGCGCGCACCCCGAGGCCTCGCGGCGCAACCTCCCCGCTCCCAGTCCCACCGCGGTCATCGAGTTCCGTGGGATCTCCAAGCACTACGCGGCGACGGAGGTCGCGCTCGAGCAGGCGACGTTCACGATCGAGCGTGGCGAGTTCGTGTTCCTGGTGGGCGCGACCGGCTCGGGCAAGTCCACGCTGATGCGGCTCCTGATCAAGGAGCTCGAGCCGACCGCGGGGCACATCCGCGTCGCGGGTCGGGACCTCGGCGAGCTGTCGCGTCGGCGCGTGCCCTACTTGCGGCGCAACATCGGCACCGTCTTCCAGGACTTCAAGCTGCTGCCCAATCGCACCGTTCACGACAACGTCGCCTACGCGCTCCAGGTGACCGGCGGATCACGCAAGGAGATCAGGACCAAGGTGCCGGAGATCCTGCGCCTCACCGGGCTCTCCACCAAGCTGCACCATTTCCCCGACCAGCTCTCCGGTGGCGAGCAGCAGCGCGTCGCGATCGCCCGCGCCTTCGTTCGCCACCCACCGCTGCTGCTCGCCGACGAGCCGACGGGGAATCTCGATCCCGAGACCTCGATCGGGATCATGCAGCTGCTCTACCGCATCAACCGCACCGGCACGACGGTGCTGGTGGCGACTCACGACTCGGCGATGGTCGACAAGATGCGCCGCCGCGTGATCGAGCTCTCGGCCGGGCGGATCGTGCGTGATGAGGCGGCCGGCCTGTACGCCCCGACCGAGGAGACGACGCGGGAGTTCGCCGCCCGTCTGCGGGCCGATCTACGCTCCAAGCCCGACGTCGATGCTCCACGCCCGGCACCGGATCGTCCGCGGCCAACGGTTAGCGTGAGACCGGAGCCTCCCCGCCATGACCGCTCACGGCCGCCACGCGGTGTCTCCACGCAAACAGGTCGTCCCAAGCCCACACCATGAGCGCCGGATTCTTCGTTCGCGAGGCGATGCGGTCGCTGCGCCGCAACGCCGTCCCCAGCTTCGCCGCGATGGCCTCCGTGCTCGTCACGACGCTCGTGCTCGGTGTGTTCATTCCCGTCGTGCAGGCGACCAACGGTGCGGCCAACGAGGTGCGCAGCAAGCTCCTGCTCGACATCTACTTGACGCCCAACGACACTCCCCAGGACGTCGCTCGCGTCGGCTCGCTGCTCAACGACCACAGCCGCTTTCCGCAGATCAAGCACGTCGTCTTCGTGTCCAAGGGTGCGGCTCTGGCGCAGGAGGTGAAGCGCAATCCCGGCGCCTTCGAGCTGCTCGGCAACAATCCGCTGCCCGACACCTTTCGCATCTCTCCGGACAGCGCATCGAACATTAGTGCGATCCACGACGCGCTGCTGCTCGCCAACGCCCACGGTGGCCAGACGCCGATCGATCCCGCGATCGCCCAGGTCGTCAACCGGCGCGATCAGACCCACAAGATCGTCTCGGCCACCAACGTCATCAAGCTGACGCTCCTGCTGCTGGCTGCGCTGCTGGTGATCGCATCGGTGCTGCTGGTGGCCAACACGATCCGGCTGTCGCTCTTCGCGCGCCGCCGCGAGGTCCAGGTCATGAAGCTGGTGGGCGCCACCGATTGGTTCATCCGCTGGCCGTTCGTGATCGAGGGTGTCGTGCTCGGGGCGCTTGGCGGGATCCTCGCCATCTGCCTGCTGGCGATCGCCAAGGTGGCGCTGATCGATCCCCTCTCCACGAGCTTCCGTCTGATCGCGGCACCCGGGACGATCAACTTCGGTCTGCTCGTCGTGGTGCTCGCTGGTGCCAGCATCGCGGTCTCGGCGGCCGGCTCGGGTCTCTCGCTGCGGCGCTTCCTGCGCGTCTGAGCGCGAGCCGGCGCGGACGCCGAGCGCAACCGCGGGAGCAGATCGGCCGCGTCGTTACGCTAGACGGCGACGCTCAGCGGCTCCAGACGCCGCTGCGCGGCAAGCCCATGCCCAGACGCGATCGCCCCCAGTCGCTGCTTGCGCTGCTCAGCGCGCTGCTCCCCCTGGCGTTGCTGTTCGGCATCTACCTCGGCGGCCATCCCGACAGCCTGCCGACGCCGCTGCGCAACCTGCTCGTCTCGGAGTCGGGCTCGCGCTCGCTAGATCAGGCGGTCAACCTGATCGAGCACGACTACTACCGCCCCGTCAGTCGCGGGACGCTCGACAACGCGTCGCTGGCGGGCCTCGTCGGCAGCCTCGGAGACCAGTTCTCCAACTACTTCACGCCGGCCGACTATCGCGCCTTCAACGACCCGCTGCACGGCCGACGCTTCGCTGGTGTGGGCATGAACGTCTTGCGCGACGCGCGCGGCTTGCGGGTGCTGACAGTCTTCCCTGGCTCGCCGGCCGCGCTGGCGGGGATCCACAGCGGCGACGTGATCGTCGCCGCCAACCGCCGCTCGCTGCGAGGGAACGACGCAACGACCTCGAGCAATCTGATCAAGGGGCCGCCCGGGACACTGGTGACGCTCAGCTGGCTCGAGGGATCCCGCCGCCTCACTAGACAAATGAAAAGGGCCGTTGTGGCAGCCCCGATCGTGCAGTCGACGATCAAGCGGGCTGGCGGACACCGTCTTGCGTGGATCTCACTTGCCACCTTCGACGATCCCAACGCCCACCACGAGGTCCGGCGAGCCGTCGATCAGAGTCTCACCGCGGGTGCACAGGGAATCGTGCTGGACCTGCGCGAGAACGGCGGCGGTCTGCTGAACGAGGCTGTGCTGGTCGCATCGATCTTCATCCCCGACGGGACCATCGTGTCTACGGAAGGGAGGACTCGAGCGCGTCAGGTCTATACGGCCGCCGGCAATGCGATCTCGCCGGCTGTCCCCATTGTGGTGCTCGTCAATGGCGACACCGCATCAGCAGCGGAGATCGTCACGGCGGCGCTGCAGGATCGTCATCGCGCCACGGTCGTCGGCACGCACACCTTCGGCAAGGGCGTCTTCCAAGAGATCGAGCCGCTCTCCAACGGAGGTGCGCTCGACATCACCGTGGGCCAGTACTTCACTCCCGACGGGCGCAACCTGGGCGGCAGCGGGGTCAAGCGAGGCGCGGGCGTCTCGCCGGATGTGACCGTCGCAAACAGCCCCAACAGCACGCGCGACCGAGCGCTCGCCGTCGCTCTACAGGTGCTCGCCTCCAAGCTCCGGTGAACGCCCGCGCGGGGCGCCCGGAACGCGAGTCGCGGGCGGCCTCCTGGGTCGGCGTGCTCGAGCGGCGCGGCCGCTTCTATTCCGCGCTGCCATTCTTCGAGCCCGGTCAGCGGGTGACGGTCGATCGCCCGCGCGCGGCGATCGGGCAGCTCGTCCTGGTTGCGCCATCACGCCGGGGGGGGCGTGGGGCGCGCGTGCTGCGCGCGCTGGGCGAGGCCGACGTCGCTCGCGACGTGCTCGAGGCGCTGCTGCTCGATCGCGCGCTGGCGCGGGAGTTCGACGCCGCGGTGCAAGACGACGCCCGGATGGGGACCGAGCGCGCTGCCGCCAGCGGCGTGCGGCGAGACCTGCGCGAGCTCCCCACGTTCACGATCGATCCGGTCAGCGCGCGCGATTTCGACGACGCGATCTCCGCTGAAGCGATCCCCGGGGCCGACGATGCCTGGCGCATCTGGGTGCACATCGCCGACGTCGCCGCCCATGTCGAGCCGGGCTCGCCGCTCGATCGCGAGGCCTACAGGCGAGCGACCAGCGTGTACGTGCCGGGGCTCGTCGAGCCGATGCTGCCGGAGTCGCTCTCCAATCAGGCGTGCTCGCTGGTACCTGGCCAAGAGCGGCTTGCGGTCAGCGTCGAGCTCGAGCTCCGCGGAGCGCAGGTGCGCAGCAGTTCCTTCTTTCGCTCGCTGATCGTCTCCGACGTTCGCCTGGACTACGACAGGGTCGATCGCATCTTCGCGGGGACCGAGGCCGCCCAAGGGCCGTGGGCCACGCCGCTCGCCGTCGCCCGCCGCGCGGCCGCCGTGCTCGGCGATGCGCGCTACGCAAAAGGCGCGCTCGCCGTCTCAAGCGAGGAGGCGGAGTTCGCCTTCACTGACGACGGGCGGGTCACGGCGTTGCCGGCTGCCGAGCCAACCGAGTCCCACCGGCTGATCGAGCAGCTGATGATCGCCGCCAACGAAGCGGTAGCCACCCTGCTGGAACGAAGTCGCGTGCCCACGCTGTATCGGATCCACGAGCGCCCCGAGCCGGCCGCAGTAGAGCGCCTGGTCGAACAGCTGGCCTCCCTCGGTGTGGCGACTCCGCCGCTGCCCGAGCGGCTTTCTCCCCAGCAGGCGGAGGATGTAGTCGGGGAGCTCTCACACTTGATCGATCGCCACGTGCGACGTACAGGGCGTGGGCGCCGCGCGCTCACCTCGTTGCTGTTGCGCTCGCTCAAGCAGGCGCGCTACTCGCCGGTCAACACCGGGCATGCCGGTCTGCGTTCGCCTCGCTACTGCCACTTCACCTCGCCGATTCGCCGCTACCCGGACCTGGTCTGTCACCGCGCTCTGCTGTCAGCCGTCTCTGGTGACGAGCGCGCGCCAGACGCGGCCGCGCTGGTGGAGGCAGGGGACTGGACTTCCGATCGCGAACGCAACGCCATGACGATCGAGCGCGACGCGGACGACATTGCGCGCTGCATGCTGCTCGAGGCAGCCCTCTACGAGGGTGACTGGAATCAAAAGTGGGAAGGGGAGGTGATCGGCCTGATCGAGGCCGGCGCGTTCGTCGCGTTTGGCGAGGGCCCCGGTTATGAGGGCTTCCTTCCCGTGCGCCGGCTGCGCGGCGACTGGTGGGAGCTAAACGCGCCCGGAACCATCCTGCACGGCACCCGCTCGGGCGCCACGATCAGACTCGGTGATCCGCTCGCGGTCCAGGTTGGGCGGATCGACGCGCCGCGCGGGCGGGTCGATCTCTACCCGGCGCCGTTGGACGACGTGGCAAGCTGAGCCGATGGCGAAGGCGACCAAACGCAAGGCGGCGCCTGGCGACGTTGCCACCAATCGGCGCGCCTCCCACCGCTTCGAGTTGCTGGACCGGATCGAGTGTGGCGTCGTGCTGATGGGGACCGAGGTCAAGGCCCTGCGCGAGGGCAAGGCGCAGATCAAAGACGGCTACGCAGCGATCGAGGGCGGCGAGCTGTGGCTGCACAACGTCCACATTCCGCCGTACGCCCCCGCGTCGCGGGAGAACCACGAGCCCGAGCGCAACCGCAAGCTGCTCGTGCATCGACGCGAGCTCGATCGGCTTGCCACGCGCACCCGAGAACGCGGCTTTACGCTGGTGCCCACGCGGGTCTACTTCTCCGACGGGCGCGCGAAGGTCGAGATTGCGCTCGCGCGCGGCAAGGACGCCTACGACAAGCGCGAGGCGCTGAAGGCGAAGGACCAACGGCGCGAGATCCAGCGCGAGCTGCGCGAGGCCCAACGCTGAGTGTGGCCGGGAAGACGCTGGCGCGCAGCTGCGCGGTCGCCGTCACGATCGCCTCCGCGGGCCTGATTGCGCCGGGTGACCACGCTCGCGCGGCCGCCCCGCCGGTCGCGGCCGCGGGTGCGGCGGTCCCGGTCGCTGCTTTGCGCATGGACGTGGGGCACCCAAACCCGGTCGCTCACCACGCCTGGACTCTCGTCGTGCGAGTGCACAACACCGGCTCAACGACGCTCGCGCCCCAGGGGCTGCTCGCGATCACAGCGAAGGGCGCTGCCGCCCCGCTGCAACAGCAGTTGCTGCTCTACCCCCAGGTCGCGCCCGGTCACAGGTTCAACGGGCGCGTGAGGCTCGGCGGTCTCGCGCGCGGGTCCTATGAGCTGGATGTCAAGCTCGGCGCTGCGGGGGCGTTCTTGGACCACGTCCGCGTCGTCTTCGCGACGCGTGCCCCCGAGGCAGGCGCGGGGATCGCTGGCTACCTGCTCTACCTGCTCGCGGCCATTGCGGCTGTGGGCGCCGTCCTGTTCGCCCGCCGCTCGCTGGCGAATCGGCGCTCGCTGAAGCCCCCGCCCTCGACGCATGATCGCTCACGTGGCGATCCAGGCTAGCCCGACACGCCCGTGGCTCGTTCAGCCGAGCGTGCGCTGGACGTAGACGGCATGCATGCCGATCACCAGCGCGAGCATCAGCCCCAGATAGACGGAACCGATAATCAGGCGATTGCGCGGGCTGACCTTGTAGTAGGCACTCTGCTCGGCTCCGCCCGCCTTGCGCTCCTTCAGGCGGCGGCGCACGTCGAAAAAGCCGAGCACGAGGATGATGAAGATGACCGGGTTGGGGAGCACGATCGCGACGCCGATCAGCATCACCAACCCGACGATCCACATCCACGGCGTCATCGCGGCCATCGCTCGCCCGCCATCGAGCGGCGTGACGGGGATCAGGTTGAAGAGGTTGAGGAAGAAGCCGATGTAACCCAGCGCGAGCAGCAGGTCGGAATGCAGGACCGCCCCGAGTAGTGCCACCAGCGCGGCCCCTGCGGTGCCCAGGATTGGACCGGCGAGGCCGACCTTGGCTTCGGTCAGCGCATTGTCGCCCATGGACTTCGCCGAGATCACCGCACCGAGGAAGGGAATGAACATCGGTGCCGAGGCCTTGATGCCCTCGCGTCGCAGCTGGATGACGTGCCCCATCTCGTGCACGAACAGGAGCACCACGAACCCCACCGCGAACGGCCAGCCGAAGACGATCGAATACGCAGCGATTGAGACGAGCGCCGACGCCGAGGTGCTGAAGACCTTGATCTTTGGCAGCAGCAGGACGACGAGCTTCACCTTGGCCCAGAATTTGGCGGCGAGCGCCACGAGGACCGCGAGCGCGCTGCCGATACGCTTGCGCAGAGGCGTCCGCCCAGGCGCGATCGGATCGGGTTGGGGCCCGTCTTCGACCGGCAGTGGGGGGGCCGTGGGCGCGGGGTGCAAGCCCCCCATCCAGTCCGCTTGTCGTGCCATCCAGCTCATTGTCGCAGGGGCTGGTTGTCGTCCGGCTAAAGCTCGCGCGTGTCGGCCATCCTTGTCAGCTGGCGCGACGCCAGTGCTTTTTCTCGGTCAATGCGAAGTACTCTTCGCGGCCCCCTTGCACTCCCCGCCGACGCGCATTATGTTGCTCCACGACGCGGATCCGAGCCGCAAAGAGCGAGGCCACGAGGTGCAAGGCCCGCCGCCAGCCAACTGGGGAGCTTCGGCGACCCGGAAGGACCTGGCCCTCAGGGCGGCTCGGCCGCGTCATTTCTCTTTAATCCCCGCCGCCAGCTGCCATCCTGTGGCGCGTCAGTCGCCGCAGAAGCTGCGCAGTAGCCGCGGTCCTACAATGAGTGGTCAACGAACCCGGGGACGACAGGCTTCGACGTGGTCGATCCGTGGGGGCAGTTGCGAGCCGAGGTTCCGGCAGGCCTCGTAAAACCGCCGGAAAACCATACGTGCGGACTCTCACGAGTACGCCCTCGCCGCTTAGTCGATAGCTAAGCCGTGAGGTTTCGGCCCCTGTAGCCCGCGACGGGGATCGCCGGAATCAGCAAGCGGGCTCACCCGGGAAGGTCCGCTCCCGCCGACCCGGGGAAATTCAAGGGAGCTGGTCCTCCGCAACCCCGCCGGCGTGGCGAGCGGAGGGCGAGATCAGAGCGCCGGCTACGCTCGTAGAAGCTGCCCGTCACGCGACCGCGGACGTGGGTTCGATTCCCACCGTCTCCA
>QHBW01000098.1 GCA_003244205.1 Solirubrobacterales bacterium
CCACCGGACAGACCCCCCCCCCTGTGCGACAGCCTCCTATTTCGACCTAACGACGAGCTCGCTCCCTAACCTGGGGCGATCGCCTACACCACCGCCGAAGCACGTCAAGACCTGCTCGACGCCCTCGCCCAGGCCGCCGATCAGATTGGCTTCGCGCTCGCGTGCCTCGGGGAGGCCTACGAGCAGCTCGACGAGGGCAACGCCGACAGGCTCGAGCGAGAGCTCTTCCGTCCGGTCCAGCTCGCCTACGGCCGCGTGCAACGGACCTACGCGGAGTTCGCCGACCGCCACGGCTTGCCGAGCCGGGCGTTCACGAGCGCATCCCCGCGCGCCTCGTCGAACAGCCCGCGGGGGTTCCTGGGAAGCGCCGTGGAGGCCGCGACCCAGGCCAACGGCGCGCTCGCGTCGCTGCAGGACACGATGCTGCCCGTCGAGGTCGGCGACGCCGAGCTGCGCGCCGGTCTGGAGGATGTTCGCCAGCTGCTGGGCGACATTCGCGTACGCGCGCGCGAGTTCGCGCGCACGCTGGGGCGCTAGCTCCGGGCTGCCGACTGCTGCGGTTCCGGCGCGGCCGTGCTCAGCTCGTAGGTGCCTGGGGCGATCCGCGCGGTCTGGCGGCGGTAGGTGCTCCACAGCCATGGCCATTGGTTGGGGTCGTTGCCGTCCTTGTCGACGTACCAGTTCGTGCACCCGGTGTGCCACACCGTTGCGCTCAGCGCGCCACGCAGCTTGCCGTCGAAGGCCTCGGCCACCTGACGGCGGACCTCGATCCGGCGCGCGTCCGCGCGCCGGAGCTCGTCGAGCGCCGCGATCACGTGGCTGACGCCGGCCTCGATCGTGTAGATCACCGAGCCCGTCCCGCCGTTCGTGTTCGGCCCGTAGAGCAGGAACATGTTCGGGAAGCCTGGGACGCTCATCCCCAGATAGGCGCGCGGCACCGCTGCCCATTCCTGCGCCAGGCTGCTGGCGCCGGCGCCGACGATCTCCATCGGCGCGACGAAGGCATGGGACTTGAAGCCGGTGGCGAGCACGAGCACGTCAGCCGGACGGTGCTTGCCGTCCGCGGTGCGGATTCCCGACGCCGTCACCTCTGCGATCCGCTCGCTCACGAGCTCGACGTTGGGCTTGGCGAGCGTCGGATACCACTCATCGGTGAGCATCAGCCGCTTGCAGCCGACCTCGTCGCTCGGGGTCACCTTGGCGCGCAGCTCGGGGTCGCTGATCGCCGCGTTGATCTGGCGCCGGGCGATCGCGCGGAACGGTCGCAGCAGCCAGCGGTGCTTGGTCATCCCGGCGGCGCCGAGCTCCATGAAGGCAAAGATCGCTGCGCGGTCTAGCCGCTGAAGGACCGGTAAGCGCTCGAAGAGCCGCTGCGCGCGCTCGCTGTAGGCGAAGTCCATCTTCGGGAACGTCCAGCCCGGCGAGCGCTGGTAGACGTCCACCTGGGCGACGGTCGCTTGGATCGCGGGGACGACCTGGATCGCGCTGCAGCCGGTCCCGACGACGGCCACCCGCTTGCCGGCGAGCTCGACGTCGTGTCGCCATTGCGCGGTGTGAAACGCGGGGCCGTCAAAGTCCTGAAGGCCCGGGATCGCCGGCACGCCCGGGACCGACAGCTGACCGCAAGCGGTGACGAGCACGTCGGCCTCGTGCACTCCGGCGCTCGTCTGAAGGATCCACTTGCTGCGCGGCTCGTCCCAGCGCGCGCGGTGGACCTCGGTGTTCGTGCGGATGCGGTCGAGCACGCCGTGGCGCCGTGCCACGTCCTCGAGATAAGCCTGGATCTCGACCTGGGGCGCGTAGCGGCGCGACCACCGTGGGTTGGGGTCAAACGAAAACTCGTAGAGGTGCGAGGGGACGTCGCAGGCGGCGCCCGGATAGGTGTTGTGGTGCCACACGCCGCCGACGCGCTCACCGCGCTCGAACACGACGACGTCCTCATAGCCGGCGCGGTGCAGCATCACGACCGCGCCCACGCCACCGAAACCACCACCGACCACGGCGACGGAGCGCGATCCGTCCCTCTTCTCGTCGGCCACGTTGGGATCGTACCCCGCCATTACCCTGCTGAGGATGGCTGACCAAGCGGCAAAGGCCGAGCGCTTCCTGGGCCTACACCACGGCGGGGAGCTGCTGCTGCTGCCCAACCCCTGGGACCGGGGCTCTGCCAGGCTGCTGGCGTCGCTCGGCTTCCAGGCGCTGGCGACGACCAGCAGCGGCTTTGCCGCCACGCTCGGGCGACTCGACGGTGGCGTGACTCGGGAGGAAGCGATCGCTCACGCCAGCGCGATCGTCGAGGCGACGGAGCTGCCGGTCTCAGCTGATCTAGAGAACGGCTTCGCCGACGCGCCGGAGGCGGTCGCCGACACGTCGAGGCTCGCCCTGGAAGCGGGGGTTGCGGGCTGGTCGATCGAGGACTTCACGGGCCAGCGCGACGAGCCGATTTATGAGATCGGTCTCGCGGCAGAACGCATCGCCGCCGCCGCCGAGGTTGCGCACGGTGGCCCGGCGCGGCTCGTGCTCACGGGACGCGCCGAGAACTACGTCCACGGTCGGCCGGACCTGGGGGACACGATTGGCCGGCTGCAGGCCTACCAGGAGGCCGGGGCCGACGTCCTCTTCGCTCCCGGTTTGCAAAGTCTGGAGGAGATTCGCGAGGTCCTCGCCTCGGTGGACCGTCCACTCAACGTGCTCGCCGTCCCGGGCGCCCCGACGGTATCCCAGCTGGGCGCCGCCGGGGTCAGCCGGGTGTCGGTGGGCGGGGCGTTCGCCTTCGCGGCGCTGGGCGGCGCGATCGAGGCGGCCCGGGAGCTCAGCGAGCAGGGGACCTACGGATACTTGGAGCGCGCGGGCGTGGGCGCGAAGGGCGCCCGTGCTGCCTTCGGGTCCTAGCCGGCGCGGGCGTGGGTCACGAGACTTGCCGATCGAGGAAGTCGCGCACGTAGCGCCACGTGGTGTGCGCCGCCGAGCGGCCGGCGAGCACGCCGAGGTGGCCGCCGGGGGCGTCGCGGATCTCGACCTCCGCGGCGTTGGGGAGCAGATCGCCGAGTGGGTGAACCGCAGCGCGTGGCGCGAGCACGTCGGCGGTGCCGGCGACGCTCAACACCGGCTGGCGGATCCCCTCGAGCGAGATCTCCGGCCGACGGCGTCCGAGCCCCAGCCGTCCCTCCGCCACCTCGTTGACCAGGAAGAAGCGGTGATAGAGCTGACCGAACGTGCGCCCCGGATAAGCGAGCATGCGCCCCATGTAGTCGTCGACCGCCTCCATCTGGGCGAGTGCGTCGCGGTCGCCGAGGTTGCGCGCCAGCGCCAGCGGCCGGGTGAGCTGCTTGTCGATGGCCGACAGCTTGAAAGCCCAGCCGACCAGCGGTGCCGGTGCGCCTCCGAGCGCTCGGTAGAGCCCGGTCACGACGCCGCCACCGGTGAGGCCCGCGAGCCGCCGGATCGGGGCAAACAGCCGCACCTGCTGGAAGTCGAATGGGCTTGCGACCGCGGCGATCGCCTGCACCGGCAGCTCAGGGTGCGCGGCAACCGAGAACAGCGAGATGATCCCGCCGAGGCACCATCCAACGATCCGCACCGGCACCCCTCCGGCGTCGTCTGAGACATCGGCGACGGCGGTCGGGATGACCTCCTCGATCCAATGCTCGAGACCGAGCTGGCGATCGCTGAAGCCGATCGGTCCATAGTCGACGACGTAGCAGGGGAACCCGTGTGCGAGCAGGTACTCGGCGAGGCTGCAGCGCCGGCGAAGGTCAAAGCAGCTGATCGGCGCCGCGAGCGGTGGAACCAAGAGCACCGGCGCCGCGTCCGGGCGGGCATGCTGGGGCGAGCGATAGCGACGAACCGTGCGCTGGGGACCCTGGGCGACGATCGACGACGGGGTGGGACGAAGATCGGCCACGCCGCCGCCGATCAGCGTGTCCCAGGCGTTGGCGACGGCGTCGACAACCGTCTCCACGGGCGCGGTCACCGCGCCCAGCTCGATGACCTGCGTGTCCATCGGCGGCGATCTTAGAGGCGCAGCGTTCCCTCGACCAGCGTCACCACGTTCCCGCTGACCTCCACGCGATCCCCGGAGAGCGAGGCGGTCAGGACGCTGGGACGGCCCATCTCGTCCCCCTGACGAATCCGCAGCTCGCGCCGGCCGGTGCGCCGATGCAGGTACGCCAGCAGCGGGCCGGCGGCCGAGCCTGTCGCGGGGTCCTCGAGCGTGCGTCCCGCGGCGTCGAGCAGGAAGCCGCGCGCTCTGGCATCGCCCCCCGGGGGGCAGTGAGCCAGGTAGAGGACGGTGGTCCCGGCCGCCTGCGAGAGCTCAGCGAGCGCGTGCGCGTCGGGCTCGGCGCGCGCGAGCGCCGCCGCCGAGCGCAACGGCGCGATCAGCTGCCAGAGGCCGGTCGACACCGGCTGAGGCGGCAGCTGGGCAACGGACTCCTTCGCCGCCAGCGAGGCCACGCCCAGCACGTCCGCGGGGTCGAGCTCGGGCCCGAAGCTCGCTGGCTCCTGCAGCATCGCCGCCTGCGCGCGATCGCCGTCGAGGCGCACCTCTATCGGCTGCAGACCCGCGGTGGTCTGCTGCACGAAGCGCGCCTGGCTCTCGCCGCGCGCGCGAGCCACTGCCACCGCCGTGCCCAGCGACGGGTGCCCGGCGAACGCCAGCTCGCCGGCGAGCGTGAAGATGCGATTGCGGTAGTCGGCGCCGCTCTCGCTGGCGCGCTGCACGAACGTCGTCTCGCTCAGCCGCGTCTCCCGCGCCAGCGCGAGCATCGTGGCGTCGTCGAGATCGTCGGCGTCGTGGACCACTGCGAGCCCGTTGCCTTCTAGCGGGGCGTCGGCGAAGACGTCGAGCCAGGTGAAGCGATGCTCGCTCAGGCCGGCTGGGACTTCACTTGTCGAAGTTGAAGTCGCGCGGCGGTTTCTGCTCGAACCAGAGCCTGTCGTGCTCGGGGGTCTCCTCGAGGAACTCCGGCGTCTTCTCGAGCAGGTCCGGGTCGTGCTCAGGCTGCGGCGGCTGGGCCGGCTCGTCCTCGGCGAACCAGTCCTGGCTGGCGGCCGCTGGACGCGCGCTGGCGGCGTCCGGGGCTGAAGCTGGGGGTGGCGCGCCGGGCGGATCGGTCTCCTGCGCGTGCTGCTCGGCAAGCGGATCGAAGGCTTGGGTATCGCCCAGCGCGGCATCGCCAGGGAGTTGCGGCGGCGGGACCGGCGGAAGGTCCTGCGGCTCCGGCTCGGCCTGGTAGGGCGGTTCGGTGGCGAGCTCCGCGGCGGGTGCGGCTGGCACGGGAGCTGGGGCTGGGGCGCTGGCGGACTGCACCGGCCCGAGCGCCTCGCGCTCCAGCCGGGCGACCTCGGCCGGGTCGGCTCCCCTGGAGCGCTTGAGCTCGAGGTGCTCGCGGATGGCTTCTTCGAGAAGATCGCCCATCGACCCCCAACAGCCTAGACCGTCTGTCAGTCAGTCGAAGCGCCGGCCGTGCCCGCTGCGTGCGCGCGTTCGCTGCGATTCTTGCCTGCTCGCTTGGCGCGGTACAAGGCCGCGTCGGCGGCGGCTATCAGATCGTCGGCCGATCTCGCCGAGTCGGGTATCGCGGCCGCGCCGCAGCTGGCGGTCAGCCTCAGCTTCCCGCCTCCGTTGAGAAGCTCGACCTCCAGGGCACAGATCGCTTTGCGCAGGCGTTCTGCGAGGTGGTAGGCGCCCTCCAGATCGGTCTGCGGGAGCGCGACGACCAGCTCCTCCCCGCCGTAGCGCGCCGGCTCGTCGATCTCACGCGCCGACGCGCGCAGCAGCCTTCCCAGCTCGCGCAGCACGACATCGCCCTGCTGGTGGCCGTAGGTGTCGTTGATCTGCTTGAAGTCATCGATGTCGAGCAGGACAAGGCCGAGGCTCTGGTTGAAGCGCCGGGCGCGCTCGACCTCATTCTTCAGCAGGTCGTGGAAGCGGCGGTAGTTGGCGAGACCGGTGAGGTCGTCGGTCGTCGCCTGCAGGCGCGTGAACTCGTGCAGCGAAACGTTCACCATCGAGCGGGCGGTCTGCTGACCGAGATAGGAGAAGAGGTCGCGCTGGGGACGGCTGAACGGCTCGCCGGCACGGGCCACCGAGATCAGCGCGAGCTCGCCGCGATCGCCTCTCGGCGCGAGCGGGTAGGCGAGCGCGCTCAAGCCGCCCGTATCCAGCTCGGCGACCTCGAGCGTGCGCTCGGCCTGAGCCTCGACGGCCGCCAGCGCGTCGCCGGCCGCGGGCAGCTCACCGGCCACGGCGACCTCCCTGAGCTCGCTGTCGAGCGAGCTTCGAACCAGGGCCCGTCCGCATTGTGCCTGCACACCGTCGATCGCCGTCTGGATGCCGATTGCCAGCAGGCCATCGCGGTCGAGCGAGGCGCCGAAGGCCTCTCCAGTCCGGCGGATCGTGTCGCGCAAGCGCCGACGCTCCTGCTCGAGCTCGTCGAGGCGCCCCTCGAGCTCGAGCGACATCTTGTTGAACGCGCGACCCAGCGCGGCAAACTCGTCGCGGCCCTCAACTGGCACCGGTGTGGAGAAGTCGCCGGAGGAGAGGCGACGGGCCGCGGCGAGGAAGCGGTCGAGCTGACCCTGCAGCGATCGTGAGATGGCGACTGCGAAGACGAGCGCGAGCACGATGAAGGCGACGAGCAGCACCGCCGCAAGCACGCCCAGCGACCCCAGCGGGGTCTGCGACGCGCTCTGGTCCGCGAACACCGAGAGGCGCAGCGTCTCGCCGGGGAATCCGATGAGGCCTAGCGACGAGACGCGGTAGTGATGGCCGGCGATCGTCGCTGCGCCCTGGTTGGGGAGCTTTGCCGCCGCGGCGGCCGGGAATGCTGAGAACAGTGGCGTGCCGTTGCGGACGATCACGACCTTCAAGGCGGTCAGCATCTCGACGCGGCTGGCAAACGCCCCACCACGCGCGACCGCGACGTCGAGCGTCCCCAGCGCGCGACCACTGGTCGTCGTGAGCTGTCCTAGGTACGGGGCGATCGCCCCCGGATCACCGACATCGGCGATCGTTCGCGTCCCGATCGTGGCGACGATCCGCGAGAGGCCTGCGCGGGCCAGCAGGAGGCGGGCCTGCGCCGTGGCGCGGGCGCTGTCGCTGGCGCGCAGGGCTGCGA
The DNA here is from genome assembly GCA_003244205.1 of Solirubrobacterales bacterium. Classification (GTDB taxonomy): domain Bacteria; phylum Actinomycetota; class Thermoleophilia; order Solirubrobacterales; family Solirubrobacteraceae; genus QHBW01. The sequence goes on from QHBW01000098.1 coordinate 7,122, forward strand.
TCAGGGCGGCGTCGCCGGTTAGTCTCGGCAATGCGGCCTGGGCAGCGCGGCTCGCCTCGTCGTAGAGGTTCAGCGCTTCGATCTGACCTTGGGCCGCGCGAGCGTCGTCGCGGCCGGCTTGGCGCGTGGTCAGGACGCGGTCCAATACGACCGCGAGCGACCCGACCGGCACGAGCACGAGCAGGACGAAGAACAGCGTCAGGCGTGCACGAAAGTTCATCGCGGCCTATGACCCGTTGTGAGCCTAGCCGCGCGCGCGCCGAAGTCGCGCGGCCCGCCTAGCGCGAGTTGCCCAGCAGTCGCAGCATGAACAGGAAGATGTTGAAGATGTCGAGGAAGATCCCAGCCGCGATCGGCACCGCCATCTGCTTGTCGGCGCGGCGCAGCCGGTTGAAGTCGAAGATCGTGTAGGCGCCGAAGACCACCAGCCCGATCGCGCAGTAGATGACGTTGCCGCCCGGGATCGCGACGAAGAGCCCGACGATGCCGAACAGGATCAGCGCCAGCAGTGCCCAGAACAGCGTCCGCGCCCACGAGGAGAGGTCGCGACGCGTGGCGTAGCCGTAGGAGCCGAGCGCGCCGACGAACAGCGCGGTCGCGCCGCTCGCCTGCCACAGCGCAGCGGGGTCGGTGCTTGCGTAACGGGCGAGGACCGGGCCAACGCCGATGCCGAGCAGCAGCCCCAGCCCGAACAGCAGGGCGATCGCGAGCTGCTCGTGCTCGCGCGCGGCGGCGATGTTGAGCCCGATGATGCAGGCGAAGCCGCCGAGCAGGAAGAGGATCCCGGTACCGCCAGTGAGATTGCGCCCGATGTAGGCCCCGCCCGCGGTGAAGTCAACGGTAATCGCGACGAGGCCCATGACCTGGCCGAACACGGCACGACTGCGATCGCGCGAGATCGCGGCGGGGGGCGCGAGTGGCGCTTCCCGGTACGTCGACATTGACTGCTCCTTGTCTTGGGGAAAGAGACGGAGGACAACCGTCCTCGCAAACGGTAGAGCACGGGCGCTGTGGCGCCCGTGGAATGTGGGCCCGGAGGGGCGTGGTAGCCGTCGAGAGTGCGGTCGACTGGAGCCGAGAGTGCGGTCGACTGGGGCTACACTTCCTGGCGCCGTCGCGTCCACCCCTGGGCGCGCGCGGGGCTATAGCTCAGTTGGGAGAGCGCCTGGATCGCACCCAGGAGGTCGGGGGTTCGAGTCCCCCTAGCTCCATCTCGGAAAGGCGCTGCACAGCGGCGCCTTTTCGTTTGCGCGGACGGCCGGAGCCGCCGCGAATGGGCGCTCCGTTTCAGGCACTAGTGCCTGAAATCGCGGCGATAGCCGCGGATTGGCGGGGATTCGCGGCGATTCCGGCTCGCTTCGGCGGACGGCCAGAGCTATGGTCGGTTCGACCTAGATAGATAGGCGGCCCCGGCGGCGCGGGAACGCCCCGGGGCCCGACACCGAGGAGCAGCCCCTCGATGCACGCCGTTCGATGAGATGCTCGCTCTGACCAAGGCGGTCCGCCGCGAGCTGCGGACGCCGCTTCTGATCGGGGACCTGCCGTTCGGCTCCTACGAGCGCTCGCACGAGCAGGCGATCGCCTCCGCCCAGCGGCTGGTCAAGGAGGGCGGCGCCGACGTGGTGAAGTTCGAGGGGCCCGCGGCCGAGCGGGCCGCGGCCATCGCCGCGGCCGGGATCCCGGTGATGGGCCATCTCGGGCTCACCCCTCAGACCGCCACCGCGCTCGGCGGCGGCTTCAAGGCCCAGGCCCGCTCGGGCGCCGCCGCCCGCAGGCTGCTCGACGACGCGCTCGCGCTCGAGACCGCCGGCTGCTTCGCGCTCGTCCTGGAGGCCGTGCCCGCCGAGGTGGCGGCCGTCGTCACCGAGCGGCTGGGGATCCCGACGATCGGCATCGGTCGCTCCCGAAAGGACACATCGATCCGGGAGAGCACCCGGTGGAGACGACGCGACGGGAAATCCACGAAGAAGCCGGGATCGTGCAGCTCGATCTCGTTCAAGCGATGAACGCTGGAGGATTGGACAAGACGGCTCCGCGCATGACCACGAGCTGAAGACCATCCACATGTTCCTCTTTCGAACCGCGCAGTCCGATCTCAGATCGATGGACCCGGACAATCCCGATGCGCGCTGGAGCAGACCCGAAGAGGTCTCGGCACTGCTCACGCATCCCGTGGACGCCGAGTTCTTCGAGAGCCTTCTGCCGCAGCTCAGCTCGGAGGGCCGCCGGTAGACATAGGCCGTGGCGACTCGTCACACGAATCGGGACGTGAACGCCCCCGGGAAGCGCTGGGCCGGCGTAGACGTCGGCGCCGGCAAGGGATTCGACCTGGCGGTGATCGATCCCCATGGCCTCGTCGCCGGTCCCGAGCGGATCACCGCGATACCCGAGGTAGTGCGCTGGCTTCGCGACCAGCGTCCCCGCGTGGTGGCCGTCGACAGCCCACGCTCGCCGGCGCGCGAAGGTGAGCTGTCCAGACGCGGGGAGAGGGACCTCGTCCGGGCAGGCGTCTGCGGAATCCGCTACACGCCGAACGAGGCTGCGCTGGGTCAGAACAAGACCTACTACGCCTGGATTGCCAACGGCTTCGACCTGTACGCGGCCGTGGTGGCGGCGAAGCGGTCGGCGCGCTGGCGGGTGATCGAGTGCTTCCCAACGGCGACGTGGTCGCGCCTCGGCGGCCGCAGGGACAAGCGCTCACGGGCTCGCTGGTCGCGCGAGGTCCTCGACGGCTTACGCCTTGAGCGCCTCCCGAGCAGGATGAACCAGGACGCGCGCGACTCGATAGACGCGGCGGTGACGGCCAAGCTCTACGACGACAAAAAGGTCGAGGCCTTCGGCGAGATCATCGTACCGGCGATTCGGGCACTCGACGCTGAGGAGCGCCTGAAGCGTCTGCCTTCAGCCCTCGAGCGCTCGCTCGCCGAGCGCCCAGTCGGGCAGGTCGTTGGGGTCATCGGTGTCGTAGATCATCACGTCGGCGCCGCGGTCGCTTGCGGCGATCCGGTCGGCCTCGGTCTGCGCCTCCTCGAGGGTCGAGTGCTCGGAACGCGTGAAGGCGAGCGAGGGACCGTCCGTGACGACGAACGTGCCCGATGGCCCGGGGACCACGTAAACGCTGAGGCGCGCTCCCCCGTGGCGGCGCACCCAGCGGGCGAGGAGCGGGTCGAGGATGTGCAGCGCCTCGGCCTCGTCGCGCTCGAGGATCGCGCGGTCAAGCAGTGCCTGGGCGGCGCGCTGCGCGCTACTTGCGGAGGCCAATCCCGCCATCGCGCGGGCCTCCGCCTGGTAGGGAGAGAGGCCCGAGGCGACGGCGGCCAGCACGCGGCGCTCATTCGCGCTCAGCCCGTCCCACAGGTAGCGCAGCTCAAGGTCGACGGCCCTCATCGCGGAGTCGTAGGCGAGGCGCAGATCGGAGATCGTGGCGGGCTCGTCTCGCACCTGCTCCCAGAGGAAGTGCGCCAGCAGCATCAGCCGCTGGGGATGGAGCTCGGAGAGGTGGACGAGCTCGGGCGTGGCTGCTCCGCTGTCCTTGCCGGTCTGCGAGAACCTGGCGGCGACGAAGTCGTGTGCGGCCTCGAACGCGATTCGCCCGAGGCGAAGCTGCTGCGCCTGGCCGTAGAGCGGCCGCGCGCGGTCCTCGAACAGGGCGCGCAGCAGCGAGGGCTCCGAACCGCAGAAGACGTAGCTGACCTGCGCTTGGTGCTGGAGGTGGCTGCGAAACACCCCATCGAGTCCCTGCAGGTCGATCAGCGCCTGAAACTCGTCGAGGATGACGAGCACCCGCTGCCCGCTGCGCTCCGCGATCCGGGCGGGCACCTCGAGCAGCGAGTGCACGGTGGCGACCGGATCGCTCGCCTCCCCCCGCCGCTGGAAGGTGAACCCGCCGAGCGGCGTCGTGAACCCCAGCCCGCCGAGCTCGCGGCCGACCACTCGCGCGAGGCGACCGGGCAGGGCGCGGTATGCCTGCTCCAGGCGTACCGCAACGTCGGCCACGCTGAGCACGTCGCTGAGGTCGATCAGGACGCTCGGCATCTTCTTCCCCTCCGCCGCCGCCCGCAGCTGCTTCAGGAGGCTCGTCTTCCCCATCCGCCTCGCGGCGTAGACGGTCATCGCATGCCCGCCCGCCGCCCGCTCGAGCAGCAGCCGCACCTCGTCGGCCCGCTCGATCGCCTCCTCGGGAGCCAGCGCCCGGGCGTAGACGAAGGGGTTGGCGTGGTCCGATCTTTTACGCGCCATGCGTAGGGCAGTATACGCGCCGTGCGCAGCGCTGCCTACGCCAGCCGCGTGGGCGGTTGAGGCCTGCCGGCCCCCCGCTTCCGCTCTCTCTAACGGACCTCCTTATAGGCGGTTAGAACCGCTTAGATCCGCACCGCCCGAATCCACAAGCCGAGCCGGCATCCACCACCGATCTTTCAGGCACTAATCGCCACGAGTGCCCACACGAGCTGCCACAGGATGAGGCGCCTTGGCGAGCCGGCGCCGGCAGCGAGCGAGTCGCATGCTCCCGACCAGGCAAGCAGCTCGAGCGAAGACGCGCTCGAGCCGGCACGCGAGGCGAGATCGGCGAGGCTGCTGATGCGCCCGCTCGCTCGGCGAGCGCCGACCAGCTCGCTCACCTCCTGTGCCCGCACGCCTCGCACATAGCCGAGGCCGACTCGGACACGACCGCGTGTCGCCTCAAGTGGTTCTCCCCCCGAGTCGAGCTCGATCTCGCATTCCGTCTCACTCTCGTTGACGTCCGGGGGCAGTACATCGATCCCCCGTCGCTGCGCCTCGTGGACGAGCGCATCTGGCGGATAGAAGCCCATCGGCTGCTCGTTCCCAGCGAGCACAGGAACTCAGGACCGTAGTGAACGCGCAGCCATGTCGACTGGTAGGCAAGCAGACCAAAGGCGGCGCCGTGGGCCTTGGGGAAGCCAAAGCCCGAGAATCCCCGGACCATCGAGAACACCCGCTCGGCGGTCTCGTCATCTACCCCATGCAGGTGGCGCGCGCCTGCCACAAAAAGTTCGTGGTAAGCCTGGATCGCCGCCTCGGAGCGCTTGCGGCTCATTGCCCGGCGAAGCCCCTCCGCCTCGCCGGGAGTAAAGCCTGCGAAGGCGATCGCGACCTCGAGCACCTGGTCCTGGAAGATGATCGTGCCGAGCGTCTCGCGAAGAACCGGCTCGAGCGAGGGGTGCTCGTAGGGGATCCCGTAGTCGGGATCAACGCGCATGCGCTGGCGACGCTCGATGTACGGGTTGACCGCTCCTCCCTGGATTGGACCCGGGCGGACGATCGCCACCTGGATTGTGATGTCCTGGAGGTTCTCGGGACGGGTGCGTCGCAGCGACTGCATCTGCGCTCGGCTCTCGATCTGGAAGACCCCGGTCGTATCGGCGTTCTGGATGCACTCATACGTGGCCGGAGTCACACGAACAGAGGCCGTCGCGGCCGTAGGGAGTCGTGTTGAGGACGACCGGGAACCGTCCCGGGGCCGGCGCGCTGCCGTTCTGCGAAGGGAAGGTGATCGTCGCCCCGAGCTCGACGCCATCGTCCATGCGGATGAACTGCTGCTCGGAGTACGTCGCGGGATACGTTGCGGGGGGCAGTGTGCTCGGCGGCGGCGCGATGGAGGCGGCAGGGGCCAAACCGGGCTCCACGGACGCGACCAGGACGAGCAGCAACAGCGTCCGGCGGGCCAACCGATACGCCATTGAGCGTCGCGCTCTGTGTCCCGTCAACCCCGGCCTCCCGGTCGTCGCGTTCGCTGACCCGACCCGCAGCTGTGATAGCTGCGCGTGAGGCGGATGCGCTCGCCGCGGTTGGTGACGCCATCGATGCGCACGCGGAAGCTGCCACGCGGCAGCCGCGTGAGCCTGACGCGCACGATCGCCGCGCGACGGATGTGATGTAACACGATCCGACGCCCTCGCAGTGTGACCGTGATCGCGACGATCCGCTGACCGCGCGGGGCACGAAGGTGGATCGTCAGCGCGTGACCCCTGACACACGCCGGCGACGCCGCACGCGGACGCGAGCCTGCTGTGCAGGATCCCGGTCCCCTCGCAGCGCACCAAGCGCTCAGCGCTGTCACGGGCAGCAAGAGCCGCGACGGCGTAACCCCGCCGGCGGAGACCAGGTTCAACCCGGGCGGCCCCGGCAACATGAACCCGGATGAGCCCACGAGGTAAAGGCGCAGCCGGTGACCGGCGGCGAAGTGGTTGCCGATCGGCCAGAACTCGACGTGGTACTCGCGCGTCTGGCCCGGGATCGCCGGCGCTGTCGCGCTGTAGTCGCCGTAGGGCTGGACGACCTCGCCGCTGGAGTCCGTCAGCGATCGGCTGGCGACGATCTTCGGGTAGCTCGTCCGCAGCCGTCCCTGGCCCACCGGAAACGCGGACCCGTTCGGCCAGACATCTGCAAGCACGGCGTGCAGATCGGATAGCGGCGTCGTGGCGGCGACGAAGACGTCGAGGCTCGCGGGACCGACCACGTCAACGGCGTGTGAGAACGGCGCCAGCGTGTAGGTCAGCGACAGCGGATCGACAACGTTCATCTGCGTCAGCGCGGGGACCACGTCTACGCCGGCACCGAGCGCGGCGGTCGTGTGCGGATCGGTGGCTGTCGGCAGCGAGGGCAGCGTCGGATATGCCTCGACGCTCCGCGACGCCGGGACCGAAGCGCTCAGCGTTCCGTCGTTGAGCGAGTTGGCGCTGGCGGCGCGGGCCGGGCTGAGGTAGAGCCGCTGCCAGCGGGTGCCGGGGAGCGGCCAGTCACTGGCGTTGATGCGAGTGAGGCTCCCCGACAGCAGCGCCTCGCGGCTGCCGTTGCCGACGAACGTCTGCACGACGGGGTCGCGCTCGACGCCATTCCCTTTACCAAGCAGGTAGTGGTCAAACCAGCGCTGGAACTCCGGGAATGGGCCCTCGGTCCCGGCCGGGTAGCCGTCGTGTGCGCCAAAGACAAGGAGGTGGCTGCCGCGAGACCGCAGCAGCTTGAAGCTCTCGAACGGGCCGCGTGCCTCGGGGTCATAGAAGCTCGTGTCGGCCAGGACGGGAAAACGGTTGACGTCCGGACGCTGCGTGCGCGCGTCCCAGAAGCTGTCCTCGGTCGGGTGCGCGAGGATCTCCGCCGACAGCGTTGCGAGTCCGATCCCCGCCTGCAGCTGGGAGACCGGGGACTCGCCCTGCTGCACACCGCTGGGCGCACTCCCGAGCAGCAGCCCGCCAACGGTCAGGCCGACCACGGCCCCGGGGCCGATGTTGGAGATCCCGCCGGGGTAGAGCAGATCGCGGTAGAGGTCGGCAGTCCCTGCCATCAGCGACGCGGCGTCCACGCACGCGAGCGGCAGGTGCAGCGAGTTGTAGACGGCGATCGCGCTCGCCGAGAAGCCGTAGAGACCGATGTGGCCGTCGCTCCAGGGCTGGTGACAGGCCCAGGCGAGGACGTCGGCGACGTCCCGCTGGTCGTGCGGTCCCTCCGCACCCCAGACGCCGGTGCTCAGACCGGTGCCGCGCTGGTTGACGATCAGATAGTTGTAGGCCGCACTGAAGGAGCCCCCAAACGACGCCGGGCCGGCGAACTGCTGCGCAAATGACGTCTCGGCGTAGGGACTGAACTCGACCACGAGCGGCCGGGCGCGCAGATCGCCCTCGCCGCTGACGTAGGCGCGCAGCTGCGCACCGTCGCTCGTCGTAAAAGTGAGCGGCTGCGTCACGGTTGCGGCCCCCGCGGCAGCGGGCAGGCTCGCGAGCAGCAGCGCGAGCGCGACCACGCAGAGCAGGGCGAACCTGATCGGGCTGCTCACGATGTCCTCCCGCGGCCTGGCTGAACCGTGGTCAGCTCGACGTCTTCGCTGCGAGCGATCTCGAGCGTCTCGGCGAGCCCGAGATGGCCAGCGCCGCGCTCGAGCCCCCGGCGCACCACGGCGCCGAGCGCCAGCGCCACCGCGACCCAGCGCGGAGAGACGATCCGGCGCGAGCGCTTGCGGATGCCTTGCTCGAGCGCGTCGATCGCCGGTCCGACCGGCGCCACGGGCAGGCGGCCCCGGCCGCCGATGGGCATGCGCGAGGCCGCTTTCGTGGAGAAGCCGCGCGAGGTCATCTCGGTGTCCAGCTCGGCGTAGTAGGCGATGCCGACGCGCGCACCGGAAGGGCTCAGCTCGATTCGCAGCGCGTTGCCCAGCGCTTGCACGGCAGCCTTCGATGCACAGTAGGGAGCCATCAACGGAAGGTGCACGGCGGCTGCTAGCGACGCGGTCAAGAGCACGTAGCCGCCGGGACGCGAAACGTGCGGACCGGCCGCCCGGATCAGGTTGTAGGTGCCGGTCACGTTGACGGCCATCGTCGCGTCGAAGACCCCTGGATTGCCGCCGATCAGCGGCATCTGGGCGCCGATGCCGGCGTTCGCGACCGCGACGTCCAAACCGCCGAGCTCGCCTACGGCCTCGGCGACGGCAGCGTCGACCTGCATGCGGTCGGTCACGTCGCACTCGTACCAGGGCGCGTTGGCGCATGCCGCCGAGACCTCCGCGAGGTGCTCGGGCTCGAGCCCGAGCAGCGCAACGCGCGCGCCGCGCTCGTGCAGGCGGCGTGCGAGCAGCGCGCCGATGCCGCGCGCCGCCCCCGTGATCAGCACCCGCTGGCCTTCCAGGCTTGGATGGTCGCGATTCACGAGCTCTGTGACCGTCCTCGGCGCTCAACGATCGACTGCAGCCTGCGCCTGATGCCCGAGGGCGGCCCGGACGTCAGCGCATCCGGCGCCACCTGCAGCGCGTTGAGCGTCATCGCGAGCATCTCGTAGTGGCCGACAAGCATGCACAGCTCGATCAGCCCGCGCTCAGAGAGCATCTCGGCCAGCCGCGACCAGAGCGCGTCGGAGATCCTGCGCCCGGCGTGCAGCTCGTCGGCCGCCGCCAGCAGCAACGCGCGCTGGGGGGACCAGCCGTCGGCCTCGGGGCCGAGCCGCACGCGCTCGATCTCCTCGGCACTCAGCCCGGCCGAGCGGCCGAGGCGCTCGTGGTGGTGCCACTCGTAGTCGCAGCCGCAGTTGTGCGCGACGCGCAAGATCACTATCTCGGTCTGATCGCGCGCCAGCAGCCCGCCGGGCATCAGCGCGCCGGCGAAGCGCAGCCAGCGGCGAAAGAGCCTGCGATGGCGCGCCAGCGTGGTGAAGACATGCGGCGGCGCGCCGCCAACCGCCAGACCGATCAGGCGGGTGATCGCGAGATTGACGATCCCGATGTCGCCCCGCTTACCGGGCTCGATGCGTGGTCCAGGGCGCTCGCTCACGACACCAACATACACCGTGACGAACAAACCTGTTCGTAAAACGCAAAGCGGGCTAAGCTGCCTCGATGGAGATCGTCGAGAAGCTTCCGCGGGGGCGCCATCGCCTCAGCCGAGAGGACGTCGTGCGCTCACAACGCGAGCGCCTGCTGCGCGCGATGGCTGAAGCCGTCTGCGAGCAGGGCTACGCGAGCACGCCGGTCGCCGACGTGCTGCGCCGCGCGCGCGTATCCCGCGAGACGTTCTACGAGCACTTCGCCAACAAGCAGGAGTGCTTCTTGGCCGCATACGACGCCAGCGCAACGATTCTGCTCGAGGCGATCAGCACAGCGCTCCCCGCCGAGCCGCCCGAGCCCCCTGAGCCCCCTGAGCCCCTCGAGCCGATCGCGACGAACGTCGCCGATCCGCTGGACCGGGCGCTCGCGGAGTACCTCGCGGCGCTCGCGCGTGAGCCGGCCGTCGCGCGAACGTTCTTGGTCGAGGTCTACGCGGCTGGTCCCGCGGCCCTCGCTCGCCGCGTCGAGGTGCAGACACGCTTCGTCGATTGGGTCAGCGTCCTCGTTGGGGCAGGCGACGAGAACCAGCGCTTTGCCTGCGAGGCGATCGTGGCCGCGATCAGCACGCTCGTCACCCAACGAGTCTGCGCCGGGCGCACGGCGGAGATGCGCGAGCTCCACGGCCCGCTGTTGAGCTTCGCTCGCCGATCGCTGCAGGCTGTGGACATCGCGCCGCCCACTGCCTAGGACCCTGCCGTCGCGTTACAGCCCGCCCAGAAGCCGCGCAGCGACCCCGCGCAGTGTTTCCTTGCCGTAGGCGTGGGTCCCGTCATCGACGGTCAAGATCGCCAGCGCGACGCGCTTGCTGCCCTGCTCGAGCAGCGCCACCTGATGATCGACGCGTCCGGTTCCAGAGCCCCAGCCGCCCTTGAAGTACAGCTGCCAGCCGCGCGGGGCCGCTCGCGCGATCCCCCAGCGCTGCGGACCTATGACCGACGCCAGCAGCGCCATCCCATACGCTCGATGGCGGGGCACGATGTAGCGGTCGATGTTAAGGAAGAACTGGGACTGGTCGCGCGCATCGATGAGGCTGTTGCCCCAGATCGGCGATACCGCCACGAAGCGGGTCATCCCCACGCGACTCGCCAGCGCCTGCAGACGGCCGTCGCCGACGATCGCATCGACCTGCGATGCCGCCGCGTTGTCCGACCAGCGGATCATTGGCGCCAGCAGCTGACGATCGCCGTCTGTCAGGTCGCGGTCGCGGACGCCGCCCATGTTCAGATATGCGACGAGCAGCATCGCCTTCAGCACGCTCGCCGAGGGCACGCTGTTGGTCGCGTGATAGCCGTAAAGGTGTCCGCGCAAGCGCAGCGCGATCATCACCTGGCCGTTGCGCCCCCGCGCGTAGGCGATTGCCTGGTCCATCCTGCGCTGCCAGAACGCCGGCGGCTGGAGATAGGCGGACTCCGGCGGGGGCTTGCCCGCGGAGGGGACAAGCGGCATTGCGTGAGTACCCGACGGGCGCGCCCAGCTGACTCCCGCCGGCACGACGATTGCGAGCGCGACCAGCGCCGCGGCGGCTGTCCTGGACCGGCAGGCTGGCGTCGCCCGCAGGCCTTCTGTGCGAACCCGTCCTCGCATCGTGGCTCGACCCTACGTGAAAAGGCGGGGAGACGGCGAGACGGCCAGCTCCATGCAGCTCGGGGGGCACCCGACGCTGGTAGCTTGCCCGCGATGGCACTAATGCCAGCGTTTGGGGTCGCCTCCGCTCTGCTGATCTTCGCCGGGGTGGCGAAGTGGCGCTCGCCTGAGTCCGCCCGTTACGCGCTGGCCCTGGTGGGGAGGCGTGTGCCACGTTCCGCCGTCCGCGCACTGGGAGCTGCGGAGACAGGTCTCGGCGCAGTCGCGCTCGCGCGACCGGGCACGATTACGGCGTCGGCCGTGGCGCTCGCGTACGGAGCGTTCCTTGTCTTCATCGTCACCCTGCTCCGCAGCGCGGATCGGCCGGCGAGCTGCGGCTGCTTCGGCGATGTCGAATCGGGCGCTGGGGCTGTGCACGCGGCACTGAACGGGGTCGGAATGAGCGTGGCCGTCCTTGCAGCGATCGCACCACCACCGGGTCTCGGCTGGATCCTCACGCGCGTTCCGCTGATCGCTGCGCCGCTTGCGATCGGGATCGCGACCGCCGCGTTCGCCGCCTACCTCGCCTTCACGGCCTTCCCTCTGGCATGGCGTTCGTACAGCTCGGACGCGCCGACATGAGCCAGCGGCTCGCCGAGGCAGCCAGCTCGCTGCTCGAGCGTCGTACCTCGCGGCGCAGCGTCTTGAGCCGCGCCGCGCTCACGGGCTCCGCCTTCGTCGTCGCGCCGCTTCGCTACCTGCTGCGCCCGGTGAGCGCGTGGGCCGTGGTGGCGCCGGGAAACTGTGGTGGGGGGCTCTGCGACGATGGATACACGGCCTTCTGCTGTGAGATCAACCACGGTAAGAACGTCTGCCCACCGCACACCTACGTGGGGGGCTGGTGGATGTGCACGGCCTACCAGGGAAGGGGCCTGTGCGCGCCGCAAGGGGTTCGCTACTACGTCGATTGCAACCAGACTCCGGGGCAGGGCTTCCCGGGTGGCTGCCGTTGTGCGAATGACAATTGCAGCGAGCGGCGCGTCGACTGCAATGTCTTCCGTTACGGGCAGTGCAACACGCAGGTCGGCGGCACGACTGCCGTGGGCTGCCGGGTCGTCGTCTGCCAGAACCCGGCGTCGATCGACGGCTTCAACTGCAACGGCAGCGTCGCGGTGGATGACAACACGTGCACGCACGAGTGGAATTGCCTCACGCCGCTCGTGCAGCAGCTTCCAGGCGACGGCGGTGCCTAGCGGTGACCGCGCTGATCGCCTGTGAGACCGTTCTGCTCGCGCTACTGACGCTGCTCGTCGCCGGTTTGCTGCGCAGCCACGCGGAGATCCTGCGCAGGCTGGGGTCACCCGACGGTGAGCAACCGTTGAGGGCGACGCTACCCGAGCCGGGCGAGCGCGCCGGCGCGGCCCCCGCCCGCGATCTCGCCGGCACCACGCCCGACCGGGACGCCATCCAGATCGGCTTGGGCGGGACCTCGCCACCGACGCTCCTCGCCTTCCTGACCACGGGGTGCACGATCTGCCACGCCTTCTGGGAGGACCTGCGCCGCGGGCGGCCCGCGGAGGTCCCGGCCGCAATCCGCATCGTTGCAGTCACCAAGGACTCAAGCCACGAGAGTCCAGCATCGCTACGCCAGTTGGCCCCAGATGGGCTGCCAGTCGTGATGTCGACGGACGCCTGGAATGACTATCGCGTCCCAGCGGCACCGTACTTCGTGTACGTCGCCGGCGGAGAGGTGCAGGGCGAGGGCTCGGCGAGCTCCTGGCGGCAGATCGCCTCCCTGCTCGGCGACGCGATCGACGATCTCGCCTACGCGCACGAGCGCCGCGGCGGCGAGCGCAGGGCCGATCAGATCGATCGAGCGCTGGCGACGGCGGGGATCGGACCGGGCCACCCAAGCCTCTACCCAGCCGGGCTTCCCGGCGAGAACCATCCTAACGAGGAGGATCGATCGTGACGCAGATCGTGCTGCTCGGCTGCGCGGCGGGCTTGATCGCCGCCGTCCGTTCGGCGTGGTCTCCCTGAGGCCAGTCGATGCTTGCGAGCATCACCCCGCTCGGTGAGCGGGCACGGCGATCCAACTGGCTGTTCACCGTGCTGGTGTACGTCGTGGGATCGCTTGGCGGCGGCACGACGATCGCGGCGCTCGCGGGGGCAGCGGGCTCACTTGCGCTAGGGGGCGTCAGCTGGCAGGCGCGCATCGTCGTCGTGGCGGCGGTGCTCGCGATCGGACTCGCGTGGGAGGTGCTGCGCGCCGGCGTCCCTGGTCCGCGGAGGCAGGTCAACGAGCGCTGGCTGAAGGAGTACCGCGGCTGGGTCTACGGGGTCGGCTTTGGTGCGCAGCTCGGCGCGGGAGTCGTGACGGTGGTCATGACTTCGTCCGTCTATGTCGTCTTGGTCGCGGCCTTTGCGTCGGGTCAATGGCAGAGCGGCGCGCTGATCGGGGCTGTCGCAGGAGCGTTGCGTGGCGCAACCGTGTTGGCAGCTGCCCGCGTCCGTACTCCTTCACAGCTGGTTGCCCTTCACGCCCGTATGGACGCATGGCGAGCCCCGATCCGCTCGGGCTCACTGGTGACTCAGCTCGTGCTGTCCGTGCTAGCGATCGCGCTCGTGGCGAGCTGACGATGCTGCTACGGGCGCACGGAATCGAGATCGAGCTCCCCGCGGGCTGGGACGGCCGCATCTACAAGCGACCCAGCGGAGACCCCACGCTCCACGCGGCGAGCTTCGCCCTCCCACGCGACGACGGCGACTTCGGCAGTGGCGCGACGGCCCGGATGCCCCACGGCGGAACCTTCTTTGCACTGCGGGAATACCGGCCAGGTGACGGCCTCGTCCCCGGTGCCGGTCTGTTCGCCAGCCGGCAGCTGCCTCTCCCCCTAGACACGCGACGATTTCACCCGCGCGCACTGCAGGTCGGCCGCCGGGGGCAAGCTGGCTTCCAGCACTTCTTGACCTGGGGCGAGCGGCCCTTCTGCCTCTACGCCGTCGTCAAGCCCGACGTGCGCGCGGCTGTCGTCGCGTCGGGCGCCGGTCACCAGGTCGAGCGGCTCAACCGCATCCTCTCGACCGTCGTCCTGCAGACGAAGTCTCAATGAGTGAGCTCGCGAGGATCCCCCGTCGGCTAGGACGAGTGACGAACACCGCGCTCGCGATCGGACTGCTGCTTGGCGTCTTCGTCCATATCTCAGGCGCCTACGGCGCGACGGGTGCGCGCCTCGCGGGGCGCTTCGCGATGACCGGCAAGATCACCTATGCCCGCAACGTCTTCGGCGAGCACGCCGGCCAGGGTGTCCGTCGCAACTGGACGTTCTATCCGCAGTGCCCGGGGAGCGACTGCGCACGGGTGATCCTGTGGCGCCAGCGCTCTGGCCCGCGAACTCTCGACCGGGTTGTCCTCGACCGGGTCGCGCCAGGTCTCTATCGGGGCCGCGGGCGCTTCTGGGTCCGTCTGCGCTGCAGCGGGCGGATAGATGAGCATGGGGGCGCGGCGCTCGAGGCAATCACGGTAACGGTAACGCGGGCGAGGACCGTGGGGATCACCCCATTCGCCACCGCGGTGAAGGCCACCTACGACAACCCAGCTCGCTTCAACTACACGCGTTGCCCGGGCGGAATCGGTCGTGACGCCGCGCGCTACTCCGGCCCGCTTGCAAGCGCTCTGCCCCAGCCACCGGTGACCGCCTTCACGCAAGCAATCAGCGCGCTACCGACGACCGTGTCGTTTACCGACGAATCCCGGCCGCAGCAAGGCGGGGCGCCACTTGTCTCCTGGCGGTGGGATTTCGGCGATCCCGGGTCGGGAGCCGCAAATGACAGCTCGAGCGCCAGGGATCCGGTGCATGCGTTCTCCGCGCATGGGACCTACACCGTGACGCTGACCGCAAAGGACGCTTTCGGGCTCGAGACGACCGTCGCGCACGCGATCACGGTCTGAGGGCAGAAGTGCTCGACGATACGCTCCGACCGCGAGCGCTCGGTTGCGTTGTGCTCGCAGGGCTCCTTACCGTCGTCGGTTGCGGCGGTGGCCACGTGTCGAGCGCGCCGCCCACTAAGTCCACGCCGAATGCGCGTCTGCTCGCTTCGGTCGAGCGGGCCCTGCGGCGCAATCCCAACCAAGCGGCGTCCTACGCTCGCTGCCGGACCGCGCCCGCGGGTGAGGTTCGGCACGCACCCTTTGGAAACACGCGTCGCCCGGTGCTGCGCTGTCTAATCAAGCTGGGCGGTGCTCCGCTTGAGAGCTACGACGTGCAGGTGCTCGCCAACGGATGCTTTGTCGGAGAGCGCCTGCCCCCCGGACGAGCCGATAGTGGATGTGGGGCACTCGTCGTCCCTTAGCGCCCACGACCGCCGCGCGCGATCCTCAGCCGGCGCCCGCGCCCACCGGCTCGGCCTCGCGCTCGCCGGCGCGCGGCGACTCCGGGCGCTGCTCGCGGTTGGCGCCCACCAGCGCGCCTCCCGGGCAGTCGCCCGCCCTGACCTCGCGGCGCGGGTTGCGGATGCCCGCGAGGCTGAGCAGGCCTCCCGCCGCGGTCAGAGCAGCGCCGAGGATCGCCGCAAGGTGAAAAGCGTCGACGGACGCTGAGCGCAGCGTCGCTTGGACCCTCGGCGTCGAGCCCGAGACGGTCAGCGGTCGGCGCCGGCCATCGGCGATCGAGCGCTGCTCAAGCGGGGTCAGAGCAGCGTGGCGCACGCCGCCATCGACGCGGCTGGCGAAGTAGCCCGAGATGACAGCGCCGACGACAGCGATCGCCAATAACCCGGCTACCCGCGCGATCGCGTTATTGATCCCCGACGCCACTCCCGCGTGCCGGTCGTCGGCCGCCCCCAGCACGGTGGCGGTCAGGGGGGCAACGGTCATCGCCAGCCCCAAGGCGAAGACCAGCACCGCGGGGAGGATGTCGGCGACGTAGCTGGGGTGGGCGTTCACGCGCACGAAGAGCAACAAGCCGGCGCCCGCCGCGATCGGTCCAAGACCCATGAACAGACGCGGCCCGGCGCGGTCGGCGAGCGCTCCGAAGCGCCGTGAGAGGGCGAACATCACGACCGTGATCGGGAGCATCGACAGCCCCGCCTGCAGCGCCCGATAGCCCGCGACCTGCTGGAGGTAGACGGGCAGCGTGAACGTGAACGCCCCCAGCCCGCCGTAGATCGCCAGCGTCGCCCCGTTACCGACCGAGAAGTTGCGCGAGCGAAAGACGTCGAGCGGGAGCATCGGGCTGTGGGCGCGTCGCTCCCAGACCAAGAACGCCGCCAGCAGCGCCAGCCCGGCGATCAGCGCCACGAGCACGAGCGGCGAGCTCCAGCCCTCCCGCGGCTGCTCGATCAGCGCGAACACCGGACCCGCCAGACCGAGCGCGGCCAGCAGCGCCCCGGTGAAATCGATACGCGCCGACTCGCGATGGCCCGGAGGTGCGAAGCGCAGCAGCAGCAGCGTGATGACAGCGGGCGCCAGATTGATCGCGAATACCCAGCGCCAGGACGCCGCGTCGACCAGCGCTCCTCCGCCGAGCGGCCCGATCACCGTCGCCACACCGCCAAACGCCGTCCATGTTCCAATCGCCGCGCCGCGCTCACTTTCGGGAAAGGTGTCCATCAGCAGCGCCAGCGTGCTCGGGACCAGCAGCGCCCCCGCCACCCCCTGGAGCACGCGCGCCGCGATCAGCGTGTCGATCGTCGGTGCGATCGCGCAGACGAGCGAGAGCGCGCCGAAGCTGACGATCCCGGCGGCGAAGATCCGGCGGCGGCCGAGCAGGTCGCCGAGCGATCCGCCGATCAGCAAGAGCGCCGAGAGCGACAGCAGGTAGCCTTCGACGACCCATTCCTGGGCGGCCAGCCCCCCGCCGAGCTCGTGCCGGATCGCCGGCAGAGCGACGTTGACGACGGTCCCGTCGAGGAAGACCATCCCCGACCCGACGATGCAGGCAACCAGCGTCAGCGTGCGGTGCAGCTGACGGGCGGGCGGCGCTGAGGCCATCGCCGCAAACCGTATCCGCTCGCCGCGGGCCAGCCCGGCTCAGCCCAGTCGAGCCGTGATCACCTCGATCGCGGCGGGGTTCTCGTCGACGAGCACGAAGCGCCGGTCGAGCCCGCGGCAGACCGCCCCGAGCGTGCCCGAGCCGGCGAAGAAGTCCAGGCACCATCCGCCCCGACGCGACGAGGCCGCGACCATCCGGCGCACGATCGCCTCCGGCTTCTGCGTCGGATAGCCGGTCTTCTCGCGCCCGTTGGTCGCGACGATCGTGTGCCACCAGACGCTCACCGGGCGCTTGCCGCGCGCCGCCTTCTCGGCGCCGACGAGCCCCGGGGCCATGTAGGGCTCGCGCTCCACGGCCTCGGCATCGAAGTGGTGGCCGCCGGGAGTTCGCACGTACACGAGGATCGTGTCGTGCTTGGGCGGCCAGCGCCGGCGCGGCTTGGCTCCGTAATCGTAGGCCCAGATCAGCTCGTTGAGGAAGGCGTCGCGGCCGAAGAGCTCGTCGAGCGCGACCTTGACGTAGTGGGCCTCGCGGTAGTCGAGGTGGACGTAGAGTGTCCCGTGATCGGCGAGCAGGCGGCGAGCGTGCTCCAGCCGCGGGGCGAGGAAGCCGACGTAGTCCTCGCGACGATCGGGATAGGCGGCGCGGGCGAGCTCTGTCGTGCGATAGCGCTGACCGGCGAAGCCGGTGCGATCGCCTTCGCCGTCCTGTGCGCGCAGGGTCGCGAGCATCAGGCGGCGCTGGGCGTGTCCGGTGTTGAAGGGTGGGTCGATCACGATCGTGTCGAACGCGCCGTCGGGGAGCAGCGGCAGCACGACGGCGTTGTCGCCCTCGATCACGAGGTCCTCGGCATCGAGCTCGAGCGGACGCCCGTCGAGCTCGTCTGAGCGGATCACGCGCATGCCGGCGAAGTTAACGCGCGACGCGGCGTCTGATATCGGTAGTGACGATGGAGCGAGGCCAGCGCCGCCGAGCCCTGCTCGTCGCCGTTGCGGCGCTCGCGCTGGTCGCCGCCGTCGCCGGCGCGCTCCTCGGCGCATCCGGCGGCGGGGGATCGACCGACCCGTTCGCCTACACGCCGGCTCGCGCCGCCGACTACCAGCAGCGGGCGACCGCTGGCTACGCGCACGTGCTCTACGCCAAGAGCCCCGGCGGCGTGATCGCCACGGCCCAGCGAGTAGCGGCGCTGCGCCCACTCGTCGAGGCCGCAGCGCGGGCCAGCGGCAGCGACCCCAACCGACTCGAGGCGATCGTCTTCCTCGAAAGCGCCGGCCGGCCCGACGCGCTCGCGTCGTCGACTCCGGGGGCAGCCGCCGGGCTCACGCAGATCCTCGGCGAGACGGCGCGCGACTTCCTTGGCCTGCGCGTCGACCAAGCCGCGAGCGCTCGCCTGACAGCGCAGATCGCTCAGGCAACGGCGCGAGGGCAGAGTGGGCGGGCGACGCAGCTGGCGGCAAAGCGTCGCAGCGTCGATCAGCGCTTTGACCCCGCGGCCGCCCTGGCCGCGGCGGGGCGCTACCTCGCGACCGCGCGGCGGACGTTCGCCGGGCGCGAGGATCTCGCGACCGAGAGCTACCACATGGGCATCGGCAACCTCGAGAACGTGCTGCGCGCCTATGGCTCCGGCGCCGCCGTCCCCTATGTCCAGCTCTTCTTCGACTCCTCGCCGCTGCGCCACCCCGCCTCCTGGCGCCTGCTGGACGCGCTGGGCGACGACTCCGACACCTACCTTTGGCGCGTGCTCGCCGCCGAGGGGATCATGTCGCTGTACCGTCAGCAGCGCCGGCGCTGCTGGACCAGCTCGCGGTCCTTCAGGGCCAGAAGGGCTCCGCCGAGGAGGTCCTGCACCCGCGCGGCGTCACCACGGTCTTTGCCGATCCAGCCGCGCTCAGCGCTGCTTACGCCAGTCGCGCGCTGGTCGCCCTGCCCGCCGATCCGGCGCGGCTGGGCTTCGCGATCGATCCCGCCATGGGGCAGCTCGCGCCCAGGATCGGCAGCTCGCCGCCGCTCTATCGTGGCCTCACACCGCCGGCGCTCGCGCTGCTGGAATATCTCTCTAACGGCGTGCGTGCGCTGCTGCCCAAAGCGCCAGCGGGCGCCACAGCGCCGCTTCTGACGATCACCTCGAGCGTGCGCGACACGAGCTATCAGCAGCTGCTCGCTCGCTCGGACCCCGAAGCCACGCACGCCTACTCGCTGCACACCACCGGCTATGCCTTCGACGTCTCGCGGCGCTACGCCTCCCCGGCGCAGGCGCGGGCGTTGCAGTTCTGGCTCGACCGCCTCCAGGCGCTCAACCTGATCGCCTGGGTACGCGAGCCAACCGTCATCCACATCACGGCCGCCGCAGACGCATCCCGACTGCAAACGCCGGCGCATCCATCGTCTGGGTAGCCTGGCGACCTCCCGCCGAAATGGAGCGATCGTGACCGACGCTGTGCGCACGCCCGACGAGTGCTTCGAGTCCCTCCCGGACTTCCCCTTTGCCCCGCGCTACCGCGAAGTCGACGGGCTGCGACTGGCCCACCTCGACGAGGGCGAGGGATCCCCGCTGCTGATGGTCCACGGCGAGCCTACGTGGTCGTATCTGTGGCGCAAGGTGCTGGTCCCGATCCGCGACGCCGGCTATCGCTGCGTGGTCCCCGACCTCGCCGGCTTCGGTCGCTCCGACAAGCCGGTGGAGATCGACTGGTACTCCTACGACCGCCACACCGAGCTGACCGGCGCGCTACTCGAGGAGCTCGATCTTCGCGACGCGACGGTCGTGGTCCACGACTGGGGCGGTCCGATCGGGCTGCGTGTCGCAGTCGAGCAGCGCGAGCGGATCTCGCGCCTGGTGATCCTCGACACCGGGCTTTTCACCGGCCACCAGACGATGACCGAGGCGTGGGTGGCGTTCCGCGACTTCGTCGCCCGTACCGAGGACCTCCCGATCGGCATGCTCGTGCGCGGCGCGTGCTTCAGCGACCCCGGGGACGACGTCATCGCGGGCTACGACGCGCCCTTCCCCAGCGTTGCTTCCAAGGCCGGGGCGCGCTCGTTCCCGCTGATGCTCCCGACCGAGCCCAGCGCGCCGGGCGCGGACGCCGGCCAGCGCGTGCTCGAGGCCCTGCGCGAGGATCGTCGAGAAACGCTGATGCTGTGGGCGGACTCAGACCCGGTCCTGCCGGTGCAGACCGGCGAGCGCTTCGCCGCTGCGATTGGGCGCGAGCCGCCGCGGATCATCGAGCGCGCCAGCCACTTCCTCCAAGAGGATCAGGGCGCGGAGATCGGGCGCTTGATCGTCGACTGGCTGGCGGCCTGAGGGGGAAACTCGGCCAGGCTCTCAGGCGGTGCAGCGGCAGTCGCCCGCGCCGCCCGCGCCTCGTACTGCACTCTCGCGGCATGGTTGGCGTCGAGCATCAGTCTGCTGGCGCCCATCGCGCGGCCGAGTCCCTCGGAGGCCCGCCGCGGAAGCAATACGATCGTCCGGAAGAGCCTCGCCAGCGACCCCGGCACCCAGACGTCGAACTTGGGCGCGCGCAGCGCACCGACGATCGCCGCCGCCACATCCTCGGGCTCGACCCACTTGAGCGCGCGCTTGTGCTCGACCCCCTGCACCAGCTCGGTGTTGACGACGGTGGGCATGACGACCGAGACCTCGATCCCGGTCCCGTGCAGCTCCTGGCGGATCGCATCTGAGAGGCCGACGACCGCGTGCTTGGTCGCCGTGTAGCTCGCCGCTCCGGCGATCGGGAGCCGGCCGGCCGCGGAGGCGATGTTGACGAGGTGGCCGCGGCCGCGGGCGCGGAAGCGTTGCAGCGCGAGCTTGGAGCCGAGGATGACCGCGACCAGGTTCACCTCGATCATGCGCCGCGCCGCGGCGTCGTCCTCGTCGCCGAACTCGCCGATGTGCATGATTCCGGCGTTGTTGACGAGCACGTCGAGGGGACCGTGTCGCGCCTCGACCTCGTCGAGGAAGCGGGTGAAGGAGCCGCGCTCGGTGACGTCGACCTCGATTGCGATCGTGCCGCCGCCGATCTCCCCCGCGGTCTGAGCCGCGAGCTCGCCGTCGAGGTCTCCGAGGGCCACCTTGCAGCCGGCCGCGGCGCATGCGCTCGCCGTGGCGCGTCCGATGCCGCGAGCGCCGCCCGTGATCGCGACCACCGTGCCGGTGAGGCTGCGCAACTGCTTGGCCATCTCGCCCTCCTTTAGGTTCGCGCAACGGCTGCGCGGCAAGATAGCGCCGCCACGCAGGACACTTGGCGCGCAGCGCCGAAGAGGACATTGGCTTCGAGGCGCCGCGACGAGCCGCTGCTTTGCCAACCCCCGCAACCAAACCGTGTCGCAAGCGTTCAAAGATCTCTTGCTAGGGCTGACGACAGCGAGACAAGTGGATAGGATCGCCAACGTGGGCGACCACGACCCCGACGTAACCCGCCGGCGCGCGCGAGCGCGTGGCGCTGCGCCTGATCCTGCTGGCGGGACTGTCGTTGCGCGGCGCGGCATCGGTGCGACCGTTGCCGGCGTAGCCGTGATCGTGGGCGGCCTCGGCGCCGGAGCAGCAGGAGCGCTGACGGCTCCCGCGGTGGCCAACGGACCCTCCGGCGCGGTCGGGCCCGCCAACGGCACGGGCACGACGCCCAAGGCCCCGCCCTCGCCGTCGACTAAGCCAGCGTCGGGATCCAAGGGCGCACACAGGCCGAGCTCAAGCTCGCGCCCGGCCCCGCTCGCGGGCGCAGGCACTTCGGTCACGGTGACGACCACAACCAAGACCACGACCTCCAAATCGGTCAGCGCGGCGCCAGCGCCCGCCACGCCCTCACTGCTTCCCGTGATCCCCGGCGCGATCGCCTCTGCGGTGCCCGACTTCTTCATCAACACCTACCGCATCCCGCCCTTTCTGCTGGGCGTCTACCAGGCGGCCGGGATGGAGTACGACGTGCCGTGGCAGGTGCTCGCGGCGATCAACGAGATCGAGACCGACTACGGCAGCAACCAGTCCGTCAGCTCGGCTGGGGCGATCGGGTGGATGCAGTTCATGCCAGCAACCTGGCGCCTCTACGGCGTGGATGCCACCGGCAACGGCAAGCGCGATCCCTATAACCCCGTCGACGCGATCTTCGCGGCGGCGCGTTACCTCGACGCCGCCGGCGCAGCCAGGGACCTCAAGGGTGCGATCTTCGCCTACAACCACGCCAGCTGGTACGTGCAATCGGTGCTGCTGCGCGCGAAGCTGATCGCAGGCCTACCCGATGCGCTCGTCAACGGCCTCACCTCGTTGAGCCAGGGCCATTTCCCGGTCCTCGGTGCCGCTCACTACAGCGCGACGGGCGGCACGAGCCAGCCACAGGCGACCAGCATCGCCGGACGCCGCGACGCGCGCGTCGTCGCAGCGCAGGACGGTGTCATCTCCAAGCTCGGCGACAGCCCGGCGCTCGGGCACTTCGTCGTGCTCACCGACGACAACGGCAACCAGTACACCTACGCCCACCTCGGTGGCGTGGCCGCACGCTACCCGTGGCCCAAGTCAAGCGCCTACAAGCCCGCGAGCGCCAGCGAGGCGACGCTGCCCTCCGGCGACCGCGCGCCGACGGTCGCCGCGACAGCCGGTGGCCACGCGGTCGGCGGCGCGCCGGCGTCGAGCGCGCTGGGGTCGCCGGTGGTGACGCCCCCGCGCGTGCGCTTGTTCGCCAACCCCTTGCGTCCGGCGGCCTACGCTGCCGGGGGCCGGCTGCAGGCGCAGACAGGCCAGAGCATCCCCGCCGGGCAGGGACTGGACCGCTATCTCGCCGACAACTTCGGCCTGCGCCCCAGCCAGGTCGAGCTGCGAGCCCTGCACCAGGGCGTTCGCGTGCTCGCCGGCACCGTCCTTGGGCGGCTTGGCTCCAGCGGCCTGCGCTTCGCGATCCGCCCGGCTGGGACGGGCTCGCCGCCGATCGATCCGCGCCCGATCCTCGACGGCTGGAAGCTGGCGGCGGCGAGCGCGATCTACAGCGCACCGGGTCCGGGCAGCGCGCTCAGCTCGCACAGCTCGGTCGGCCAGATCCTGCTCGCCGGCAAGGAGCGCCTCGTGCAGACGCTACTCAGCGACCCGCGCATCCATCTCAACGGCTGCGCGCGCCAGGACATCGCCGCGGGCGTGGTCAATCGGCACCTGCTGGCGGCGCTCGAGTTCCTCGCGGCGAGCGGGGTCTCGCCCACGGTTGGCGGGCTCGCGTGCAACCCGGCAGTGGGCAGCGGGGAGGTCGACGCGCTCGACCTGACCGCCCTCAACGGCACCTCGGTGCTGGGTCACCAGGGCAGCGGCAGCATCACCGACGGCACGCTGCGGCGCCTGCTGCTGCTGCAGGGCACAATGAAGCCAACCCAGATCGTCAGCCTGATGAAGTTCCCTGGTGCCGGCAACGCGGTCGCGCTTCCCGGCTACGCCGATCGCGTGCACCTCTCCTTCGGTGGACCCGCCGCCGTGTCGGCGAGCATCCCCGCGCCCAAGGACGTGCTCGCGCGGAATTCGGCCTTCACGTCGACGCTGGCGCCCGAGCAGTGGCAGCGACTGATGTCGCGCCTCGAGCAGCTGGCCGAGCCGCGCGTGCTCGACCATCCCTCCGGCGCCGCGATCGCCGATGTGCCGGGCTCGACGGGCTAGCCGAGCCCCACAATAGGCTGTCTCGGTGCCGTACTTCGCCCACGAGGGTCAGCGAATCGCCTACACGGAGTACGGGGACGGTCCCCGCGCTGTCGTGCTCGTCCATGGGCTGCTGCTCTCGCAGCGCATGCAGGAGCCGCTCGCGCGCGAGCTCGCGCGCCACGGCAACCGTGTGATCACGCTCGACGTGCTCGGTCACGGACGCTCGGACCGCCCGCGCGACATGTCGCGCTACTCGATGTCGATCTTCGCGACCCAGGTGCTTGCGCTGCTGGAGCACCTGGAGCTCGAGGAGGCGGTCGTGGGCGGCACCTCGCTGGGGGCGAACGTCACGCTCGAGCTGGTCTCTCTCGCACCCGAGCGCGTGCGCGGCATGATCATCGAGATGCCCGTGCTCGACAACGCGCTGATGGCTTGCGCGCTCGCCTTCACGCCGCTGATGGTCGCGCTGACGTTCGGGGAGCCGATCATGCGCGCGGTCGCGCGCGTCACCGGGCTCGTGCCCGAACGGGCGCTGCCGCTGTGGGGCGACATCGTGCTCGACCTCTTTCGCCAGGACCCGGCCCCGAGCGCCGCGATCCTGCACGGCATCTTCTTCGGGCGCACCGCGCCTCACAGCAGCGAGCGGCGCACCTTCACCCAGCCAGCGCTGATCATCGGCCATCACCGTGATCCCGTGCACCCCTTCTCCGACGCGGGCATGCTCGCCGACGAGCTCCCCAACGCACAGCTGCTGGAGGCCAGCTCGCTGCTCGAGCTGCGGATGTCGCCCGAGCGGCTCACGGGGGAGATCACAACGTTCGTGCAGCGTTGCTGGCGCAGGCGCGCTCGCGGACGAGCGGGTGGCCGGCGCGTCGCAGCCCGCGCCTGAGCCGGCGTTCCCGTCAAGCGACGGCCACCAGCGGCGAGCTCGCGCGCGCCCGGCTTCCGGGGCTGGGGGTCACCGCCCGCAGGAGATCGCCGGGCTGCGCCGCTGCCGTCGCCGTCCATGCGCCGCTTGCGTCGCTCAACGCGGTTGCGAGCGCGACAGCACGACCGTGCGTGAGGCGCTCGACGAGGACAGTTGCGCCGACGATCGGCGCCCCGCTCAGCAGCATGTAGACGCCGCCCAGCTGCACGGCGCCGGCGAGCGGCGTGGCGGCGATCGTCAGCCGACGGGGGCGCAGCTGCCGCTGGCGAGCGGCCACTCCCGCGCGCAGCGCGGCGAGCTCGCCGTAGAGAGCGTTGCCTGGGCAGTCGGTCTGATCCACGTCGCGGTGTCCACAGACGCGCGCCACCGTCACCCGCTGCCCACGTGCGAAGGCGGTGAATCGCCCCCCGCCCGAGAGCACCGTTACGCGCCGCCTGACCAGGACCCCGTGAACCGCGAGCTTCCAGGCGAGCAGGTCGCGCAGCGTCCGAAAAGCGCCGCCGACCACCCGCTCGCCCATGAAGTTGCCGAGCATCGCGACGCCCGTGGAGATCCCATTGAACCCCCCTGCGTGCGCCCCGATCACCGGCAGATCAAGGCCGCCGGCGCGGCCCTCCCAAGCGCGCCCGAAGCGATCGACAAGGAAGTTGTAGCCGATGTCGTTCCAACCGTTGCCATCGATGTGAAACTGGGCGATCGCCAGGATCATCGCCGGCACTTCGCCAGGGCTATAGCGGTTGAGCGATTGCGTGTGATGGACGACGGCGAAGCGCACCGCGCCGTAGGCAGGGGGCCGCCGCGGCCGCGCCAACGCAGCGTGCCACGCGGCGCGCGGGGCGATCAGCGGAGCCGCCGTGGCGGCCGATGCCTGCGGGAGCAGCGCCGGGCCGCGGCCATCGACGGCGACGCAATGCAAGCGCAGCGCCGGCGCAGACCCTTGCCAGCGGAGCTGGAGCACCTGCGCCCGCCCCGTCCAGAGGGGCTCACCGGCAGACGGTGCGCTCGCGCCATCGGGGTGATGATGCGCCGCGAGCAGGCGTGCCCAGCGACTCCATCCGCGTGGACCGACGACGCGCAGCTCGAGCTTGCGCGCCTCGGCGCTGCCCGCCGCGAGCCCAACCAGATCGAAGGGGCGAGTAGCACGAATCGGTGCGCCCACCGCCCACGAACCGGCCGCCGTCGCCGCGCCTCGCTGGCGCGGCGCAGCGACAAGGAAGGACTCGACAGCCCAAGCACCGGAGCCTGCGCCTCCCAGCGAGCGCGCACCCGCCAGCGGCGAGGCGGCGGCGAGCGGCGAGCGCCAGGCGCCCTCGCCCGCCAACGCGGCCCACGCCGCCAAGCCGCCGCCGAGCAGCGCTCGTCGCGTGATCTGGTCGTCGGGCCGTGCGGGCACGCAGTCAGGGTGTCAAGCGCCGAGGTGCGGATGCAAGCAGCAACAGAGGATTCTCAGGTTCCCTGGGATCAGTTGCAGGGATCAAAACTGCAAATTTCGAGCCCCGAATCGCCCCGGCTGCTTGTGAATACGCAGATGGTCACAAATGTCCCCACTCGGCGCACCGAACGCGACGAGTGAGACTGTTTGTGATCCGCTTCCCGCTTACGACCCTCGACCCTACGACCCCCGACCTCACCCCCACGACCCCACCCCCAGCACGCTCAGCGCGGCCGCGACGGCCCTCCCTCGACGATCTCGCGGCCGGTCGGTCGCAGCTGCTCGTCGAGCTCGAGCTGCCAGAAGTAACGAGTGAACGTCACGCCGGCCTGGTAATCGCCGACATGGGGAGCGATCGTCTCGCCCGCCGCCAACGCCACGATCAGCTCCGGGTAGGTGCGCCCCGCCCGCGCCGCATACATCGGCGCAGGGAAGGCGCCCCCGAAGCGCGTGTTGACGTCGGTGATCCCGAGCCCGATCTGTTTGTCGCGAAACGCCTGCACGGTGCACGCTCCGCGGACCCCGAGCGCCTCGACCACGCGCTGGCCGAGCTCGATCAGCTCGCGATCGGCAATCACCGTCCCCTTGATCGATTCGCCGCCGCGGGACTCGATCATCGTGCGCGCGATTGCGTTCAAGCAGCGGCCCTCGAGGTCCGACAGGCAGTCGATCGAGAACTCCGGGCCGTCCATCAGCCGCTGAACCATCACCGGCTCGCGCACGTAGCGACAGAAGAAGGCAGCCTCCTCGGCGTCGGCGGCCGGGTGGATCGAGCGCGCGGCCGACCCGCGGCGTGGCTTGACCATCACCGGGTATGACGGAGCCCGCTCGTCGGGCAGCACTGTCGGGGGCGAAGGCAGGCCGAGGCGCTCGAGCAGCAGGTGGGTCTCGTACTTGTCGTAGGTCGCCCGTGCGATCTCGGGATCGGGTACGAACGCCGGCAGGCGGCCTTCCGCGCGTGCGACGGCGAGCACATCGAGATCGAGATCGGTGAGCGGGACGACCGCCCCGACTGCGAACTCCGCGCAGAGCGTGGCGAGCGCCGGCACGTACTCGCGGTCGTCGATCGGCGGGACGGCGCGGCGGACGTGGGCGGCGTACTGCGCCGGGGCGAGCGGGTTGGGATCGGCCGCCACGGTGACGGTGTGCTGGGCGAAGGCCGAGACGATGTCGTAGCGCTTGCCCACGCCCGTGAGCAGCACCGCGGGGCGTGACGCTGGCGCGAGCGGGCTCATCGCCCCCAGCCGCCGCTGGCGCCCTTGTAGAGCCCACGGCCGCCGAGCACCAGCGCGACCGTACGGGCGATGATGCGCAGGTCCAAGGCGAGCGAGCGGCGCGTCACGTACTCGAGGTCCAGCTCGATCCGCGTCGACCACGGCAGCGAGGCGCGGCCGTGCACCTGAGCCCATCCGGTGAGCCCGGGCTTGACCGTCAGGCGCGCGCGCTGACGCTCGCTGTACTGGGCGACCTGCACGGGGATCGTCGGTCGCGGCCCCACCAGCGACATCTCACCGCGGAGGATGTTGAGCAGGTTCGGCAGCTCGTCGAGCGAGAGGCGCCGCAGCAGCGCGCCGACGCGGGTGATGCGGGGGTCGCCCTCCTGCACGGCCAGGCCGGCGCCGACGAACTCTGCGTCGGGGATCATCGTGCGCAGCTTGAGCATCTCGAACGTCTCGCCGTCGAGGCCGACGCGCAGCTGGCGGTAGAGCACCGGTCCGGGCGACTCCGCGCGGATCGCGCCCGCCGCCGCGGCGAGCAGCGGCGAGGCGAGCGCGAGCCCCGCGGCCGCCGCGACGACATCGAGGAGGCGCTTGGCGCGCAGGTAGAGCGCGCCGCCCGCGGGTGAGGGTGCGGGCTCGCTCACCGCGTGCCCTCCGCGGCTTCCCAGCCCGCCGGCGTGCCGTGTCGCAGCCAGTCCCACAGGCCGGCTGCCAGCGACGCTGTCGCGAGGACGTAGTAGCGGGCGAGCAGGAGCGGGCGCCAGCGCAGCGAGCCGCCCGCGAGCGCCGCCGCGAGCAGCGTCAGCTGAAGCGCCAGGCAGACGGCGTAGAGCGGACTCAGCCAGGCGATCACGATCGCCAGGTTGGTCGCGAGCGCGATCAAATGAAGAAATGGTGACGCGTAGCGCAGCACCCGATGGGAGAGGATCATCAGCGCATAGAGCGGTCCGTACCCGCGCGGTGAGAGCAGCCCGCCGCGCAGCACGATCGGCCAGGCGTGGCTCATCATCCTGCGCTTGCGGGCGAACTCGCCCTCGACGCTGGGGGCCATCTTCTCGCTGGCGCGCGCCGCGGGCGCGTAGACGGCACGCCAGCCACGCTTGACCATGTTGAAGGGGAAGGAGAGGTCGTGACCCATGATCGGGTCCACGACGACGTAAGCCTCGCGGCGGGTCGCGTAGATCGCGCCGTTGCCGCCGGTGACCGAGGCGAGCCGGGACTCCAGCGCGCGCAGCGCCATCTCGTAGCGCCAGTAGACGCCCTCCTGGTTTGAACCGCCGCCGTCGATGAAGGTCACCTGGCCGCAGACGTAGCCGACACGCCTGTTACGGAAGGGCGCCACGAGCTCGCGCAGCGCGCCGGGCTCCCACTGCACGTTGGCGTCCGAGAAGGCCACGATCTCGGCCTGCGACAGCGAGACCGCTCTGTCCTGCGCGCGGATCTTGCCGCCGCGGGGCAGCTCGAGCACGCGGTCGGCGCCGGCGGCGCGGGCGCGTTCGGGCGTGCCGTCGCTGGAGCCGTCACAGCTGACGATCAGCTCGAGGCGCTCGCGCGGGTAATCGAGCGCGAGCATGTTGACGACCTTCGCCGCGATCACCTCCGCCTCCTGGTAGGCGGCGACGATCAGCGACACCGAGGGCGTCTGGGCGCCGCTGTCGGGCGCTGGTGCCGTGGGCCTGCGACGCGCGCTCGCGAGCGCCGCGAGCAGCACGCCGTAGCCGGCCTGGGTGTAGACGAGCAGGCCGGCGGCGACCCAGAAGACGATCTCGAGCACGGTGCACACAGCCGCGACAGTCTGGCGGACCGCGCTCAGAGCAGCGCGCGATAGAGCGCAAGCGTGCGGCGAGCGATCTGATCCCATCCGTAGGTCCCGGCCGCGGCGGCGCGCGCGCCTGCCGCGAGGCGCTCGCGCGCCGCCTCGTCCCCCAGCAGCGCCACGAGCGCGGCGCGCAGCGCCGCCGGGTCCGCTGGCGCTACGAGCTGCGCCGCCCCCGCCGCCGCCACCTCGGGGAAGCCGCCGACCGCGCTGAGCACGGTCGGCTTGCCGAACGCCAGCGCCGTGGAGAGCACGCCGGACTGGTCGATCTCCCGGTAGGGCAGCACGACGAGGTCCGCACGGCGGAAGTACGCCGGCAGCTCTGCGTCGGAGATGAAGCGCGCGACGAAGCGCACCGACGCCGTCGCGGCGGCGCGGAGCGCCGCAATATCCATCTTCGGCAGGCCGACGATCCACAGCTCGGCGTCCTCGATAGCGCGCCAGGCCTCGATCAGCACGTCGATGCCCTTGTAGGGACGCACCAGGCCAAAGCAGAGGACGACGGGGCGCTCGACGGCAGCCAGCTCCTGCGGGAGCGCACGCTCATCGGGCTGCGCCACCAGGTAGTCGAACGCTCCGTGGGGGATCACGTGCACGTGCGCGGGGTCGATGCCGAGACCATCGACCAAGCGGCCGCGGCCGTACTCGGAGTGGACCACGACGGCGTCCATGCGCCGGTAGAGGCGCCGCTGGGCCGAGCGCTGGCCGGGGCGGGGCTCGCGCGGAAGGAGGTCGTGGGCCGTCAGCACGCGCGGGCGCCCGCGGGGCAGCAGGTGGGCGTCGAGCGGCTGGACCGGCAGCCACTGGAAGTGCACGACGTCGGCGGCGCGCGCCGCGCGGCGGTAGCGAGCCATGTCGGGGGCGTGCTGGGCGAGCTTGGTGGCGAGCCGCAGCCGCGACCCCGGCGCTCCGACGGAGTGACGGTAGAAGGCCTCGCGCACGCCGTAGCCCCGCGCCTCGGGCACCGGCCCGTAGGCGAAGGGACTGGTGATCAGCTCGACATCGGCCCCGGCCGCGGCGAGCGCCGCGCACAGGGCGTGGTCGTAGGGGGGCGTGTAGGCGCTCGGGTCGACGACATGGACACGCACGAGAGGGGCAGTATCGCGGCGCCGTCAGCGATGATCCCCCAGGTGGCCGTCGAGCTCAGCTACTGCATCGTCAACACCGAGCACCGCGAGCTGCTGCAGCGCTGCCTCGACGCCGTCGCGCGCGAGCGCGCGAGCGTGGTCTACGACACCGAGGTGCTCGTGCTCGACAACGCCTCGCGCGACGGGTCGGCGACCGCCGCCCGGCGCCACCCCGCCGGCGCCGAGGTGATCGGGCTGCGCAAGCGGCGCGGCAAGGGCGAAAACGACTCGGCGCTGCTCGAACGCGCTCGGGGCCGCTTCTGCCTGATGCTCAACGAGGACTCCGAGCTGCTCCCCGGCGCGACGGAGGCGTTGCGCACGTCGCTGATCGAGCACCCGCGGGCGGGGGCTGCGGGGGCCGCGCTCTATGACCCCAACAGCGTGCGCCAACCCTCGGCGTGGCGCTTCCCGGGACCAGCGACGGCGCTGGCCGGCGCGCTGCTGGCGCACCGGCGCTTCACCGTGCAGAGTCGTGGCGAGCGCGTGCGCGAGGTCCACTGGGCGCAGTCGGCGGCGCTGATGGTGCGGCGCGACGCCGCCGAGGAGATCGGCTGGTTTGACCCTGAGTTCTTCGTCTACTCCGATGAGGTCGACTTCTGCAGGCGGCTACGCGACGCGGGCTGGCGCACGCTCTACGTCCCCGCAGCCAGGGCGATCCATCACGAGCAGCTCGTGCGCGGACCGATCCCCCAGCGACGCATCGTCGAGTTTTCGCGCAACCGCGACCGCTACATGCGCAAGCACCACTCCGCGGGCGCCGCGTGGGTCGTGCGCTGGCTGACGGCGTGGACGTACTTCCTTCGGACCGTTGCCGCGCTCGTGCTGCCGGGGCACGATCCCCGACGCTATTGGCGCCACGTGCGCGCAACGCTGGGACCCGAGCGCGGCGAGGGCCTGCGCGAGGCCGCCGCGGAGCTTAACCGCGGCCCGCGGCTGTGAGCTGGGCGCGCGCCCGCGCTCGGCCCGCGGCCACCAGCCGGCGCAGTCCCTCGCGCTCGCCCGGGTCCAGGAAGCCCGCCAGCCACAGCACCAGCGGCACCGCCACGATCACTCCGGCGCGCGAGACGAACCCGACCACGCCGTCGTCGGGCAGAAACGCATCGCCCGCGCCCCAGGCGCCGCCCAGCACGACGACCAGCAGCGCCAGCCGCCGCCACTCGAAGGCCACGTGAAAGAGCCGGCGCGTGAGCACGCGCATGACGGTCAGGATCGCGACGTAGGCGAGACAGAGCGCGAGCCCGGCGCCGGCGATCCCGAGCGGCCCGACGAGCAAGACGATCGCGACCACGTTGACGAGCAGGCCCGCGGCGGCCGCGGGGAGGTTGCGCGACGTCATCCGCGCGCGCCCCGCAATCACCACGAACACCAGGAAGAGCCCGTACAGCGCCCACCCCAGCGCGACCCACGGCAACGCGCGGTACGCGCCGAAGAAGCTGTGGGCGGCGAACACTCGCAGCACCCAGCGCCCGACCAGGGCGAGCCCGACGACGACAGCTCCGGTGACCGCTACGTACCACGTCGTCACGCGGGCGTAGAGCTTGGAGGCCTCTTCGTCTGATTCGATCGAGTAGGCGAGCGGCGGCCACGCGTACTGGAAGCCGCGCACCGCCAGTGTCACCGCCGTCGCCAGCTTGACCGCGAGCGAATAGCGCCCGGCGTCCGCCGGGCTGACGTGGCGGTAGAGGTAGATGCGGTCGACTACGTTGAGCGCGTAGACGGAGAGGTCGGCGGGCATCGTCGGCAGCCCGAAGCGCAGCATCGGGCCGAGCTCCGGACGGTGCCAGCGGCCCGGGGTGAAGCCGAGCTGGTTGCGCAAACGCCACCACAGCCCCAGCAGCACGATCGTCGAAGCGGTGTAGTTCCCGAGGATCAGCCCGCGAGCCCCCATGCGCGCGGCGACCACCAGCGGTACCGTCAATGAGATGGTCAGCGCGACGTTGGTGAGCGACGCGAAGAGGTACTCACGGGCGCGCTCCTCCACGCGCAGCAGCGCGTAGGCCACCTCCAGGTTGGTGAATGCCCACAGTCCCATCGCGGCGAAGGACATCAGCGTCGCGTCGCGGTAGCCGAGGATGAGCTGGGACACCGACCCGGCGAAGGCGAGCGCCACGAGCAGGGCGACCGTCGAGCAGAGCGCGGTGAACCCGGTCGCCAGGCGCGCGATGCGAATGCGCCGCTCCGGCTCGGCGTCGAGGAAGTGCAAGCGCACGAAGGCCGCGTCGATGCCGAGGCGCAGCACGATCGAGATCAGCACGACCGCCGTCGTGAGCACCTCCGCGGTCCCGTAGTCGCGCGGGGTGAGGAAGTGCGTGTAGACGGGCAGCAGCCCGAGGGCGACGACCTTGGCGAGCGCCTCGCCGAGCTGGTAGGCGAAGCCGGTCCTCAGCAGACGGCGGAAGTAGCCGATCACGGCCTCGTCCAGCTATCGGGCCGGCGCGGGGTCCGCCGGCGGCGCCGCGGCAAGCGCCGCTGCGACGCCGAGCAGCGCCCACGTCGAGGGGTCCGAGAGGAAGTCCGCGTAGAGCAGCGTGTGCACGATGAGGGCCGCGAATGCCGCCGCCAGCCCGGCTCGCGCGGGCGAGCGCCGTGCGCCGCGCACGAGCAGCAAGCGCGCGGCGACCAGCAGGCCGAGATAGAGCGCGAGCCCGGGCGCTCCCTGTTCGCTGGCCACGGTGATCGGAATCGTGTGCGACGCCGCGACCGCGCGATCCTCCGGCGAAACCGCCGCCGGGTCCTCGACGCGACTCTGCTCGCGCCTGCGGAACTCGGCGGCGAAGCTGCCGGAGCCCCAGCCGCCCAGCGGCCGCTGAGCAAACAGGTCCGCGCCGCCCTGGATCAGCGAGCTGCGTCCGCTCGAGGCGGTCGCGAGCGCCTGCGCGCGGTTGAGGTTCACGTGCACAACGTCGCCGAAGGCCAGCAGAAAGACCGCGCCGAGCACGACCGCGACGCCCGCGACGAGCCCGACGATGCGCAGCGAGAAGCGCAGCGCGGCGAGCGCGAGCAAGCCCGCCAGCAGGGCGACAAAGCTCGACTGCGAGAGCGATGAGAGCAGCGCCAACCAGATCACGACGAGCGCGCCGGTGGCGACCAGGACCTCGCGCCTGCTGCGAGTCCAGAGCATGGCAGCGACGAGCAGCGTGGCGACCAGGGCGAGAAAGCGGCCGTAGACGTTGGGGTCATAGAAGAGCGAGTTCACGCGAAAGCTCGACCCGAACACGTTGGCCGCCTTGAGGTTCGAGTTCAGCAACAGGTGACGCGTGGCGAGCTCGACAAAGCCGACCAGCGCGAGTACGCCGGCGATCGACACGAGCGCCAGCAGGCACAGGCGCATCAGGCGGGCGTCCCAGCGCAGCTCGGCGATCAGCGCCAGCAGCAGCGCGAACGGGACATAGAAGAAGATCACCTGCCCCAGCGCGATGTTGAAACGCGTCGAGTAGAGCGCCTGAACGGCATAGAGGACGATGCTCGCGGCCAGCAGCCAGCGCACCGCCCCCGGGAGGCCGCGGACGGCAGCTGCGGGTCCCTGGACACGGCCTCGCAGCAGCACCACGATCCACGCCAGCGCTCCGGCGGCGATGACCGCGTAGAGGGGGATCAACAGGTTGTACGTCGTGCCGCTGAGCGTCACCGGCACGCGGAAGGGCAGCGCCGCGACGGCCAGCAGCGCGAACAGCTGCGGTCGGCGTCGAATCAGCCAGGCCAGGCCAGCGAGCGAAACCAGGCCCACGACCGCAGCGGCGGCGGCAACCGCCGGGTGATTGCGAACCACGGAGAAGCTCGAGGTGTCCCAGCGGTGCAGCGCCAGCAGCGTCGGCGTCGCGATCAGCGCGAGCGCCATCGCGACGGCGCGCAGCCGAGGCTGTGGAGCCACGAGCGCCCCAGCCGCCAGCACGGCGCACACGATCGCGATCGCCTGCTCGGCACCGGCGCCGACGACGGCGGCGAGCACCGGGGTGTTCATCTCAGAGCTCGATCAGCGCCGCGTTGGGGATCGTCCAGCTGTGAAAGCGCTGCAGGGCGAGATCACCGTTGGCATGGCACAGCGCCACCCGGATCGAGCCCCCGTGGCAGACTGCGAGCCCGGGCTGGCGATCGGCGCTGCCAATCTCGCCGAGCGCCTCCACGACACGTCTCAGCTGCTCGCCCAGCGACTCACCACCGGGGAAGCGAAAGCTGGCGCCGGCCCGCCGCCAGGCGGCGTAGCTTTCGGGGTCCTCGCGCTCGACCTCATACCAGCAGCGTCCCTCCCAGATGCCGCGACTGCCTTCGCGCAGGCGCGGATCGAGCCGCGGCTGCAAGCCGATGTGCGCGCCCACGATCTCGGCGGTTTCGCATGCCCGGCTCAAATCGGAGGAGTAGAGCGCGCCGATCTGCTTGCACTCGACGCGCTCGGCGAGCTCGTGAGCCTGTGCACGGCCGGCGTCGTTGAGCGGCGTGTCGCGGAAGCCCTGGATCCGTATTGGCTCGCGATTGTCGTCGGTCTCGCCATGGCGGGCGAGGAGGATCACCTCTTCACCGAGGACAACGTGTCGGAGCGCAGGCCGAGGCGCAGAGTCTCCAGCGAGAGCACCTCGTCGGGCGCGATGTTGCCGAGGTTGACCTCGCTGCCGAAGCGCTTGAGCAGGAAGACCTGCTGCTCCTTGCGCGGTGCCTCGAAGATCATCCGCTCGACGTCCACACCGTGGGCGATCTCGTCGATCAGCCCCATCCGTGGCTCGCCGTCTGCCCGGTAGAGGCCCACGGTGCCCGACTCACGCGCCTCGGCGATCACCTTCCAGGCGCCGGCGTCCAGCTCCGCGGCGATCTGCTCGACCCACCGATAGGGGGCCATGACCTTGGCAGCGTCCTTGCTGCCGACCTCCGAGAAGACGCGGAACTCTGCCGCCAAGCGCGCGATCAGCGCCAGCTTGCGCTCCGGCTCGAGCTCGATCGTGCCGTCGGAGACCTCGACATGGACGATCCCCAGCTCGTGCAGCCAGGCAACCATCTGCTCGACGCGATCCTGGCGGATCGCCAGCTCGGTGAGGGTGCCGCCGAGCACGACGGGGATCCCGTGGGCGCTGTAGCGCTCTAGCTTTGAGGCGAGGTTGGCCGTGGCCAGCGCCGTCCCCCATCCGAGCTTGACGATGTCAACGGCGCCGCCGGCAACCTCGACGAGGCCGTCGACCTCGGCCACCGACAGCCCGCGATCGAGCACATGGGTTAGGCCGCGCTCGCGAGGCTTGCCACCGCGGGCTGGAAGGTCGAGGAATGGGGACACGCCTAGGTGCGCGTCAGTGCTTCGTCGCCCGATCGGTCCCGACGGTGACCACGACGTTGGCGGCCGGTGCGAGTGCGCGCGTGCCGGCGTCGATCGGTGTGACAAAGGCGCTCGGGGGGCCGAGCAGCCGCGCGATCTCCACGGCCGCCTGACGCTGGCCGGAGGCGTAGGCGACCTGGGTCTGGAAGAGCTGCTGCGTGGCGGCGTTCGCAGTCGAGCCACCCTTGAAGCCGCCACGCACGAGCTGGTCTGAGACCTGCTTGGCGAGACCGGGGGTGGTGGTCCCGTTGAGCACCGCCACGGTCACCGAGCTGCGGTTCAAGCCGGACGTGGAGGTGCGGTGGTGACGGACCGCCGCGGCGGCGGGGGCGGGGGCGGTGGAGCCCTGGTTGGCAGGCGCGCTGCTTCCGCCGCCGAGCTGGGTGATGAGGACCACGGCGACGGCGATGATCGCGACGGCGACACCGGCGATCAGGGCGAGCGCTCGCGGGGGCAACCTCCTTCTGCGGTTGGGGGCGCTGCCCCGGATCGGAGGCGGAACCTGGCCGCCGCCGGGGGCGACGCGGCTGGCCGAGGGAACTCCCAGCGGACTGGAGCGGACGGGCTGCTGTGTGGCGGCGGGCGCGGCTGGAGCAGCGGCTGCGGCTGCGGCTGGAGCAGCGGCGGCGGCTGCGGGCGCGGCGGCGGCCGTGGCGGGCGGGGGCGGGGCGTCGGGCGCCCTGGCGGGCGCGTCTGCACGCGCGACGCCAGCGCTCGGGATGGGCGCAGGCGAGCCGTTGCCGCCCGCCTGCTCGGCGGGGGCGACCGCGGCCGCGGCTGCCGCGGGTGCAGCTGCTGCGACACGAGCGGCCGACGTTGCGGCCGGCGTGCCTGTCGCCGTCGGCGCGGGAGGCGCTGCTCCAGCGTGCACGGCGGTCGGGGGGGGCGCCTCGGGCCCAGACGGGCCGCCAGCGCCCGCCGGACGAGCCGGCGGCTGACCAGGCCGGCCGCCAGCCGGAGGGGTCTGCTGAGCAGGGGGCTGGGCGGGACGCTGCTGGGCGACCGGGCGGCGCTGCTGCGCCACGGTGGAGCCGCGTGAAAGCCGCGACTGAAGCTCGGCCTCGCGCTCGCTGGCGGCGGCCGCCCACTCCCGCAGGCGGGTCATCTCCCTCGCCTGCGTGAAGTAGAGCAGCGCGAGCAGCGCCAGGCCTGGGATCGCCGCGATCCCGGCATAGACCCCTAGCTTGTCCACGAGGCTGTTGGTGCTGAGCGCTAGCAGCATCGCCGCAGTCTAGGCGGGTGTCCCGCTCGCGTCGCTGCCGATCTCGGTCATTGCGGTGCGTGAGCTCGCCAGCTCGCCGACGGCGGCGGCGAGCGCCGCCGCGTCGCCTTCGAGCACGAGCAGGTTGACCCGGTCGAACGTCTCGGCGAGCCAATCGGGGTCGAGCCGCGAGCGATCGGCGCGCTGGATCTTTGCGGCGGGAGTGGGCTGGGGGCGCTCGTAGGGGTTGAACAGCTCCTCGTGCAGCTTCTCCCCCGGCCGCCTGCCGATCTCCTGGATGTCGATGTCGCGGTAAGGCTCGAGTCCCGAGAGGCGGACCATGTCGGTGGCCAGCTCGAGCACGGACACCGGCTCCCCCATCTCGAGCACGAAGACCTCGCCGCCGGCGGCGAGCGAGCCCGCGCGGATCACGAGCTGGACGGCCTCCGGAATCGTCATGAAGTAGCGCGTCATCCGCGGGTCGGTGATCGTCAGGGGTCCGCCGGCAGCGATCTGGCGACGGAAGATCGGCACCACGGAGCCCGATGAGCCCAGCACGTTGCCGAAGCGCACGGTCGTGTAGCGCGTGCCGGGGTAGTGCAGGTCAGCTGCCTCCACGGCCCATTCGGCGAGCGCCTTCGTCGCGCCCATCACGGTCGCGGGAGACACCGCCTTGTCGGTCGAGACGAGCACGAACCGACCCACCGCCGCCTCTCCGGCGACCCGCGCGACCAGGCGGGTCGCGAGCGCGTTGTTGCGGAAGGCCTCGACCGGGTTGCCTTCCATCAGGCCGACGTGCTTGTAGGCGGCGGCGTGGAAGACGATCGACGGGCGGAGCTCGGCGAAGACCTCGCGCATGCGCTCCTCTTCCTTGCAGTCGGCGAGGATCGCGACGGCGTTGCGCACGTGACGCTCCTCCTCGAGCTCGCGCGAGATCTCGAAGAGGTTGTCCTCCGCATGGTCGAGCAAGATCACGCGGCGGGGTCCGACATGGGCGATCTGACGCGCGAGCTCGGATCCAACCGAGCCGCCGGCCCCCGTCACCAGCACGGTCTCGTCCTTGAGATAGCGCCCCACGCGTTCGAGCTCCATCACCACCGGCTCGCGCCCGAGCACGTCCTCGACCTGGACGGGACGGATCTGGCGCACGGCATTGGCGCCGCTCTGCAGCATCTCGAAGACCGTCGGCAGCGTGCGCACCGGAATCCCCCGGACCCGGCAGGCCGCGACGACGCGACCGCGCAGCGTGCCGGGGGCAGACGGGATCGCGATGATGACTTCGTCGGGCGCGGCCTCGTCGAGCACGCGCGGGAGGTCCTCGTCGGTGTCGCCGAGCACGCGCAGGCCATCGACACGTACCCGCCGCTGGCGAGGATCGTCGTCGAGGAAGCCGATCGGTCGCAGGCGCAGCTCGGGGTTGCGCGTCATCTCGCGCAACACCAGACGCCCGCCCTGGCCGGCGCCGACGACAAGGACGTTGTGGGAGTCGCCAGCCCGCCTGCGCAGACCGCGCAGCGGCCGCTCGTAGAAGGTGCGCACCGCAAAGCGCGCTCCGCCCAGCAGCAGCAGGCAGAGCATGAAGTCGAGCGCGATCACGCCGGCGGGCGAGTTGACCGCGACGTCGTGGAAGAGCTCGCGGTGGCTGACGTGTCCGTAGGCCTCGCTCGTCACGTACGGGTGCGCGAAGGCGATGTAGGCCACCCAGGCCATCACCGCGAGCAGCACGGAGCGCAGCAGGACCGCGTAGTCGCGCTGGCTGAAGAACCGCCAGCCGCGCTCGTAGAGCCCCGACAACACGAAGATCACGAGCCCGCTGCCGACAACCGGGAGGATGGTCGCGTCCAGCAGGTGCTGGTAGCGAGGCAGGACCCCGGCGTCGAATCGGAGCACGTAGGCGAGGTAGTACGCGAGCGCGACCAGGCACCCGTCGACGGCGATCTGTGGAAGCGCGTGCCGATGGACGACGGGCAACAGGCCGCGGCGGACCGAGAGCCGGCGGCGCATCTGCGAGATTCTAGGCGCTCAGTGCGGGTTTCACAGCGCGGCCGCCCCGCCGACAGGCGTGCAGAGCAGCGCCGTCAACTCGCGCGGGTCGCGGCGAATGCGCTGCGTGTCCTCGCGCGCGCGCTTGCGCAGCTCCAGCGTGTCGACGTCGCGCAGCTGATGCAGGCGGCCGGCGGCGATCAGCTGCTCGTCGACAGCGCCCATTCGCCCCTCAAACGTGCTGTACACGGGCGTGCCGAGCGCGACTGCCTCGCGGTTCATCGTCCCGCCGGCGGAGATCACGAGGTCGGCGTAGGCGATCAGCGATTGGGCGTCGATCGCGCGCTCGGGAACGATGAAGCCGCCTGAGGCGGCGAGCTCGGCCCGCTGCGCGGGGGTTCGCGGCAGCACAACGGCCTGCGCGCCGCGCACCCGCTCGAGCACGCGCGCGAAGATCGGGTTCTCGAAGCGGTGGTACAGCGACACAGCCGGCGGCGTCCGGACGACCAGGATCGGCTCGCCGCGATCGAGGCTCAGCTCGTCGAGCACTGCGGGATCGGGTGTGAAGTCGGCGAGGTAGTACTCCTCCTTGAGCCCCGGGTAGCGCTCCAGCTTGCGAGCGGCCCCGTAGCGCTCGAGGCGCGATGGCGGGATTGCCTCGGGCACGACGACCGACTTGGCCAGGTGGCAGTTGACGAGATGCTGGACGCTCGCCCACTCGTAATCGAAGGTGGTCGATGAGGGGATTCTCAGCAGCGCAGCCGCGACGCTGACGTCGTTTGAGCCGTGACCGAGCGCGAGTTGC
Organism: Solirubrobacterales bacterium; assembly: GCA_003244205.1. Classification (GTDB taxonomy): domain Bacteria; phylum Actinomycetota; class Thermoleophilia; order Solirubrobacterales; family Solirubrobacteraceae; genus QHBW01. The sequence continues at coordinate 46,427 of QHBW01000098.1, forward strand.
AAGCCGCGGCCGCGAGCCCAGCGCGTGAGCGCCAGCGAGCGGCTCACCAGGCCCGCGCCCTTCGCGCCCAGCCTGCCGCCGCGATGACGCCCGATCGCCTCGGCGTCGACGCCGAGGCGATCGCACAGCTCGAGCGTCTGGGCGAAGTCGCGCGCGGTCACCGAGACCTCGTGCCCGCAGGCTCGCAGCACGCCGATGACCGGCCGCATGACGAGCACATGGGGACTGTTGGTGAGGTCGATCCAGACCCGCACGCGGTCGCTCAGGTTCCCGCCACGCGTCAGCTGACCGGAACGACCTGACCCGACGCCGCGATGTCGCGGGCGTCGGTGGGATTGGGCGCAAAGACCTCGACGAGGTACTGCCCGCCCGCGGCGCGCCGGCAGCGTCGCGGCGGCCGTGTCTGGGGCCGAAGCTGGGGGTGCGGGTCGAGTGGGGGCGGGCTTGCGGAAGGCGTCGACATGAGCAGGAGTGCTGGGCGTCCCGGCGGAGCGCCGATCCTAAACTTAGTGTGAGCGCGGATTAATCGGCGAATCGCGGCCCGCTCGCTACGCTGCCCGCCGTGCTCGCCGCCTCGATCACCGGGTCGCTCGTCACGTTTGCGACCAACGTCGTGCACGACATTGGCCTCGCCGGCGTCTTCGTGCTGATGACGCTGGAGAGCGCGTGCATCCCGATCCCCTCGGAGACGACGATGCTGTTCGCCGGCGCCAACGTCTCGGATCCCCAGATCGCCCACCACCTTACGCTCCTGGGGATCACGGTTGCCGGCGTCGCGGGCAATGTCCTCGGATCCTGGATCGCATACGGGGTGGGCTACTTCGGCCGCCTCGAGCTGGTCGAGCGTCACGGCAGCAAGCTCCACATCAAGCCGGCTCAGCTCGCCCGCGCCGACCGCTGGTTTGAGCGCTACGGCGGCATCACGGTCCTCGTCTGCCGCGTGCTCCCCGTCGTGCGCACGTTCATCTCGCTGCCGGCCGGCGTGGCACGCATGCCCTTCTGGCGCTTCACGGCTCTGACGACGCTCGGCTGCATCCCCTGGGTGCTGATGCTGGCGATCATCGGCGATCAGGTCGGCGGCAAGTGGCGCAGCTGGAAGGACGCCTTCTCCTATGCCGACTACGTGGTCGCCGCGCTCGTCGTCGTCTGGCTGATGTGGCTGATCGTGCGGCGAGTGCGGCGCGGCGGCGGAACGTCCCAGCCGGCGCCGGACGCCGGCTGAGCCAGCTGCTCTCCCTCCCCCGCGCCGCGGCGCTCGGTCTTCTGCACGGCCCGGCGGAGCTGCTGCCGATCTCCTCGTCGGCGCACATCGCGCTCGTCCCGTGGCTGCTGCGCTGGCCCTACGCGGAGCTCGACGACGATCTGCGCAAGTCCTTCGAAGTCGCTCTGCACGCGGGCACGGCGGTCGGCATGGCGGTCGGGATGCGAGAGCAGCTTGGGGGCGCGGCGCGTGCGCTGAATGCTCGCCGACTGCTGCTGCTTGCGATCGCCTCCACTCCAGCCGCCGTCTCGGGCTATGCGCTCGAGCGACCGATCGAGCGGCGCCTGGGTGGGGCGGGATCGATCGCCATCGGCTTGGTGATCGGATCGGCGGCCAGCCTGCTGGCCGAGCTGGTAGCCGAGCGACGGCGCTGGCCGGATGCCCGAATCGCGGACGCAGTCTCGCTCGGTCTGGCCCAGGCCGCTGCGCTGTTCCCCGGCGTTTCGCGCTCGGGCGCCACCGTGGCCGCCGCCCGCGCACGTGGCTTCGCCCGCGCCGACGCTCGCGTGCTCGCGCGTGTAGCGGCGGTCCCCGTGATCGCCGGCGCCACCGCGCTGAAGGCGATGCGTATCTCGCGACGCGACTTGCCACCCGGCCTGCGCAGCGCTTTCGCGGTGGGAATCTCCGCCGCCGCCTTCTCCGCGCTTGCGTGCGCGCGCGCCGTCCGCGCGCTCGACCGAGCGGGGCCGGGCCCTGTCGCCGCCTACCGGCTCGCGCTCGCCGGCGTCGTCGTACAGCGGCTGCGCTCGACGCGATAGACCAGCAGCTCCGCGCCGTAGTGACGTCCGTGACCGGCCTCGTACATGCCGCACTTCTCCAGCACGCGTCGCGAAGCCGCGTTCGCCGGATCCACAACGGCTACAACACGCGGGAGGTTGAGCTGGCGCAGGCCATGACGCACCCAGGCGCGCCCGGCCTCGGTCGCCAGACCCCGACCCCAGGCGCGCTTGTTGAGGCGGTATCCCAACTCGACGTCGGGGTGGACGAACTCGAGGTGAAGCAGCCCGGCGAAGCCGATCGTCTCGCCGGTGTCGCGCTCGATCACGGGACCCATGGCGAAGCCGTGCTTGCGCTCGTGCTCGACGTGGCGCTCCAGCCACGTACGGCTTTCAGCGAGGTTGTGCGCGGGGCCATGCGAGCTGAAGCTCATCGCATCGGCATCGCCGAAGACCCCGGCGTGGAGCCCATCGAGGTCGTCGGGTGTGGGCGCGCGCAGGATCAGGCGCTCGGTGTGGAGCTCGATCGGCATGGGCGAGCGGAGCCTACGCCGCCGCATCGGCGAGAATCGCGGGCGGCGTGACTGACTCCTATACCAACGCCGGCGTCGACACCGCGGCCGCCGAGCGAGCGGTCGATGGGCTCGTGGCGGTGCTGCGGACGATCGACCTGGGGCGCCCGTCGCGCGCCGTCTTGGGCTCGGGTCACTACGCCAACGTGCTCGCGCTGTCCGACACTCTGGGAATCGCGCTCTCGACGGACGGCGTGGGCTCCAAGCTGATCGTCGCCGAGCAGTTGCAGCGCTTTGACACGGTCGGAATCGACTGCATCGCGATGAACGTCAACGACGTCGTCTGCGTCGGCGCCGAGCCGCTGGCGGTGCTCGACTATGTCGCCGTCGAGCGGGCCGACCCGGCGATGCTGCGCGAGCTCGCGGTCGGGCTGAAGGCCGGTGCCGAGCTCGCCGGCGTCGAGATCCCAGGCGGCGAGCTCGCCCAGCTCCCCGAGTTGATCCGCGGTCATCCGTCGCCGCTGGGCCTCGATCTGGTCGGGGCGTGCTTCGGCACCGTGGCGCTCGACGCGATCGTCACGGGTGCGGCGTGCAAACCGGGGGACGCGGTCATCGGGCTGCCCTCCAGCGGACTGCACTCCAACGGTTACACGCTCGCGCGGCGAGCGCTGCAGCAGGACGGTGAGCTCGGCCTCGGCGACCGACCCGACGAGCTCGGCGGCGCCAGCGTCGGCGAGGCGCTGCTGGAGCCGACCGCGATCTACGTCCGCGCCGTGCTCGAGCTGCTGGGAGACCCGGCGATCGATGTCCACGGTCTCGCCCACATCACCTCCGGGGGACTACTCAACCTGCTGCGCCTGGACGCGCACGTCGGCTTTGAGATCGACGTGCCGCTGCCGCGGCCGGCGATCGTCGAGCTGGTCGCGCGCCTGGGCGCCGTCGCGGAGACCGAGCTGCTGGAGATCTTCAACTGCGGCTGCGGCTTCTGCATCGTGGTGCCGGCGGCCAACACCGACGCAGCGCTGACGCGACTCGAGGCTCACCACCCGGGATCCGCGCGGATCGGCGCGGTCACCGACCGCGACGGCCTCGTCGAGCTGCCGGGGAGCGGTCTCCTCGGTCGCGCAGCCGGCGGATTTCAGGTCGTCTGAGGTGCGCCCTGCTCTACACAAGGCTCACGCCCGAGCCCATAGCTGCGCGCCAGCGAGCTCGCCGATCACGCGCACCCGCCATTCCGTTGCCGCAGCCCACAGTGCCGCTGCGGCGCGCGGCCCGGGGAGCGCGCAGAGCGCGGCGATCTCCGCCGTCGCCAGCGGCCCGTGACGCTCGAGCGCGGCCTCGACCGCGAGCTGCGCGCCATCGGACCCGAGCGTGCTCGCACCTGCAGCCTCAGCCGTGGCGCGCAGCTCGTCGTAGCCGCGCGCGCCGCGGACGACGTGCTCGGCGCCGTCCTCACCCACAAACACCAGCGTGGGCAGCGCAGGAGTGGTGTCCTTGGCGCCGTACGAACGCGCATGGCGCAGATCGGCGTCGAAACGCTCGAGGATTGCGTGCGACGCCAGGTCGATGCGCAGGCGCTCGGCGTCGAGACCGGCGCCAGCCGCTTCACAGACCAGCGCGTCAGCGGTGTCCAAGCGGCGACGACCGACCGCGAACCCCTCGCGCAGGCGGCGCAGGTAGGCGCCCGGATCGCCCTGCTCAGCTGCCGCGCACACCGCCATGCAGGCGGGATAGCTGCTTCGCGGCGGGTCCGAGAGCCACAGCCGCACATCGACGGGCATGCCGCTGCGCGCCGCCGCCTCGAGCCATTGAACGGCGATCGCCTGAGCGTCTCGGACCTCGCGCCAGAGCCCGGCCATCACCCAGCGAATGCTCAGCTCACCCGCGAACTCGTGCTCCAGACGGCGGCGCGCGGGCTCCAGCGCCCAGGCCTCGGGGCACGCGGGATCGGTGAGGTACTCGACTCTGACCATCGCGCGCTGCAAAATAGACCGCGCAGCGTGACCAAACCCCCTCTCCCTCCCTTCGCGCCGACATGAGTCCGGTTCCGGCCAACGCTCTGATCGGGACGATGATCCATGGGCGCTACCGCTTGGAGGAGCGCGTCGGCGCGGGTGGGATGTCGATGGTGTACCGCGCGCTCGACCTCACGCTGGAGCGCCACGTCGCGATCAAGCTGATGCACCGCGAGGTGGCCGAGGACTCCGACCAGCTCGAGCGCTTCCGCCGCGAAGCACGCTCGGTAGCGCAGCTGTCGCACCCGCACATCGTCACGGTGATCGACACCGGGCAGGATGGCGGACGTCCCTACATCGTCTTCGAGTACGTCGCGGGGGCCACGCTCAAGGAGCGCATCCGCGCCGGGCCGCTGCCGGTCCCCGACGCCGTCGCCTACGCGATCGAGATCGCGCGCGCACTCGGGGCCGCGCACGCGCGCGGGATCGTCCATCGCGACGTCAAGCCTCAGAACGTGCTGATCGACAGCGAGGGATCCGCCAAGGTCACCGACTTCGGGATCGCGCGATCGCTGCACGAAGAAGGGCTGACGGCGGATGGCCGCGTGCTGGGGACCACGGACTACGTCTCACCCGAGCAGGCTATGGGCCAGCGCGTGACCGGCCAGTCAGACATCTACTCGCTCGGGATCGTGCTCTGGGAGATGCTCGTCGGCGCCCCTCCCTACCGGGGCGACAACCAGGTGGCGATCGCGATGAAGCACGTGCGCGAGCCCTTGCCCGACATCCAGAGCCGGCGCGCGGACGTGTCGGCCGCGCTGGCGGCGGTGATTGACCGCGCTACCGCAAAACCGCTCAACAAACGCTACCTCGAGGTCTCTGAGCTCGTGGCCGACCTCGAAGAGGTACTCGCGCTGGAGATGGCGCGCTCGGGGCAGGCGACCGACGAGGCCACCAGCGTGCTGCAGACGCTCCCCGCCGGCGCCAGGCGGCGGCTGCCCTTCCATCTGCGAGCGCCTCGTTGGCTGCCCGCCGCGGGCGCCCTGATCGTGGTGCTCGTCGCGGTCGTGCTCGCGATCATCCTCGCCAGTCGCACCCACCGCGGCACCGGCACCCCGCCACGCGCCGCCGCGATCCGGGGAGCGACGGCGCTCACCGGCGTCGACTTGGCAGCCGACGCCGCCCACGGCTACAACCCGCTCGGCTCACCGAAGGACGAGCATGCGGGCGCGGGCCTGACGATCGACAACGACCCCAACACATACTGGAGCACGCAGCACTACCTGGGCGGCAACCTCGGCAAGGCGGGTGTCGGCATCTACCTCGACGCTGCCCCCCAGGTGCTCGCCCGCCAGCTGCTCGTGCGTACCGACACGCCGGGGTTCATCGCAATCGTCTACGGCGCCAAACCGCCCAGCGTGCCGCCGAGCGTGCCGGATCCGGCGTGGATCCAGCTCGCGCCCGCCACCGTGATCCAGCGCAGCACGCGTATCGCGCTCGACACGAGCCACGGTCCGTTTCGCTATTACCTGCTCTGGATCATCAAGCTCCAGCCGTCGAGCGCCTCGAGCGTGGCGGCCGACATCCAGGAGCTGTCGCTGTACCACTGAGGATCGCTGCGCCCGCTCACGAGATGAGGTTCTAGGCTGATGGTGTGGTCAGGCGTCGAGCTTTCTTCTTCATTGCCGTCAGCTACTTCGGCGTGGTCGCTGTGCTCAGCGGACTCGCGGCGGCCGGCGCGCTCGATCCCGCAGATCTCGCGTCCAACCCTGTCGGCGTAAGCCACGGCCGCCTCTGGACGCTGCTCTCCAGCGGGCTGCTCGTCGCCGGCCCCGGGGTGCTGGTTGCGCTCCTGGCTGCGGCCGCGGCCGCACTGGCACTCGCCGTTCACGGCGGCTGGGCGCTCTTCTGGCGAGTGGCCCTTGCGGGACACGTGGGCTCGGCGCTCGTGGCCTATGTCGTGCTTGGCTTGCTCGTCGCCGTCGGTGCGACGAGCTCAGGCGCGCCGTCGCTGACGGCCCCCGACTACGGGATCTCGTGCGTGTGGTTCGCCTCCGTCGGCGCGCTGCTCTGCCTGCTCGCCCTGCGCGTGCGCAGCGGCCAGTGGAGGGCGTTCGCCGACGGACCGCTCGCGGCGGCTGCGCTGAGCGCGCTCTTCCTGCCGACCTCGATCCTCAGCGACGGACTGACGACCGCCGAGCACGTGCTCGCGCTCGTCCTCGGGGCCTGCGCCGTGGTCCTTGCGCCCCAGCGCGCTGGGGCGCGGCCAGCGTGGTCTGCTGCGTGACCGGCGTGGGCCGCGGTCGCCCAGACGCGCCCGCTCACGGCGATCGCGAGGAGCGGTGGCCCAGACGCGCCCCGCTCGGCGATCGCGGGCCGGGCGGGAGTGTGCGATGAAGACCCAAATAATTGCCGGGGAGACCGCACACCCCGTGCTCGGGGTCGCAACGGGACCACCCGCTCGGGTCGCAACGAGACCACCCGCTCGGGGTCGCAACGAGACCACCCGCTCGGGTCGCAACGGGGTCCCTGCTCAGAGCGGCAACGGGACATCCCGCGCCCGCAGCGGATCTCTGCCTCCGACGCGGAGCGCTCCTAGGCTCAGTAGCGAAACGCCCGCTCGGCGCGGTGGCGCTCGAGCGCGTGGCCTGCGAGGCGCTCGAGCAGCTCGGCGTAGGTCATCCCCGACGCCAGGAAGAGCCGCGGGAAGACGCTCGTCTCGGTGAACCCAGGCATCGTGTTGAGCTCGTTGACAAGCACCGTGTCGCCCTCGACGAAGAAGTCGATGCGCGCCAGCCCGCTGCAGCCAAAGCGCACGAACGTCTGGACCGCGAGTTCGCGTACCGTCTCGCGCGCGCGAGACGAGATCCGCGCGGGCACGACCAGGTCCATACCACCCGGGGTGTACTTCGCCTTGTAGTCGTACCAGTCGTCGGGAGCGTCCCCGACGAGCACGATCTCGCCAGGCTCCGACGCGAGCGCCTCGGCGTGGCCGATGACCGCGCACTCGACCTCGAGCCCGCTCGACATCGCCTCCACGATCACGCGCGGGTCGTGGGCGAATGCAGCCTCCAGCGCGGCGGCCAGCTCAGCGGCCCCGGACACGCGCGCGATCCCCACAGAGGAGCCCAGGCGCGCGGGCTTGACGAACACGGGCAGTCCGAGCTCGGCGAGCTCGTCTGCGAGCTCGGCGGGCGCCGCACGCCAGCGCTTTAGCAGCGCCGGCGCGTAGCGCACCTGCGGCAGGCCGGCGCGCTCCATCAGCTCCTTGAAGACGAGCTTGTCGAGGCAGACCGCCGATGCGAGCACGCCGGTGCCGACGTAGGGGACGTCGAGACACTCGAGCAGGCCCTGTACAGTCCCGTCCTCACCGTAGGGGCCATGAAGGATCGGGAAGGCCACCTCGACGCCGAGCAGGCCCCGCCCGAGCCGCACCGCGACCTCCTCACCGGCGTGGCGCCAGACCCCAGCGGCGTCGATCAGCACGTCCACGACGTCGTGCCCGGCATCACGCAGGGCGGCTGAGACCGAGCGCCCCGAGGCGAGCGACACCTCGTGCTCGGAGGAGCGACCGCCGGAGAGCACCGCTGCCCTCACGTCGTCGTCGACGTCGTGGTCGTGCTAGTCGGCGGCGTCGTGGACTTACCCACGACGATGCTCACCCGGCTGCCCTTCGGCCGCGATCCAGTGCTCTGGTGCAGCACGATCCCGTCTTGGGCGGCGCTTGTGACAGGCGCTTGTGAGGCCACCGGCACGAAGCCCGCCGCAGTCAGCGCCGCCTCGGCCTTGGCCTGCGTCATGCCGGTGACGGTCGGGATGGTCACGAGCTGAGGCGCCTGGGCCACGGTGATCGTCACCGAGCTGCCGTGAGGAACGCTCGAGCCGGCGGTCGGTGACTGGTCGATCACCGTCCCAGCGACCTGCGAGGAGGTCTGCTTGACAATCGAAGGGGTGAGCCCGGCGTCGTCGAGTCTCGTTACGGCGACGTCCTGGGTGACGTTGACAACGTTGGGGACGGTGACGGCAGGCTGGCCGGTTGACACCTCGAGGGTGACGGGCGTACCTGGGGCCACCTGGCTGTTCGCCGCGGGCGTGGTGCCAATCGCGTTGCCGGCGGGAATGCTCGCTGAGGACGTCGTGCTGACGGTGACGATGAAGCCGGCTTGGCGCAGACGCTTGAGCGCGACACCCTTGCTCAGCGCGGCCACGTCCGGGATCGTCACGGTCCCGGGACCATTGGAGACCGTCAGCGAGACCGTTGAGCCCCTGTCGACCTTGACTCCCGGCGAGGGGTCCTCGCGCAGGACGGTGTCAACTGGCGCGATGTTCTGCACCCGCGTGACTGCCACCTTGAAGCCGGCGTTCTGGAGCACTGCGCTCGCGGTCGTCAGCGTCTGCGGCGGGTTGACGACGTTGGGGACCGCAACCTGGGTCGGACGCGTCAGCTCGTAGACGCCGAAGGCAATCGCGCCGAGCAGCAGCAGGGCCAGCAGGGCGAGCAGCCACGGCCGCCAGCGCCGCCAGCGGCTGACGGGCGCAGCGGTCTCCAGCGCCTCTTCCCGGGCCGGGGGATAGGCGAGCGGGATTGGCGCCACAAGCGGCAACGCCGCTGCGGGCGGGCCCTCGGAGACGGCCGCCCACGACGCCGTCGCCTCGCCGGCGGCGATCGCCTCGAGACCCTCGCGCACGGTCTGCAGAGCGACGATGAACTCGTCGGCGTCGGCAAAGCGCTGTGCCGGATCCTTCTCCAGCGCGCGCAGCACGACCGCGTCGAGGGCGCTGCTGACTACTGGATTGATGTGGCTCGGCGGAATCGGCACCTCGGTCACCTGCTTGAGCGCGACCGTGACGGCGGTGTCGCCTTCGAAGGGGACCCTTCCAGTCAGCAGCTCGTAGAGCACAACACCGATCGCATAGACGTCAGAGGCAGCCGAGACCGCGTGTCCCTGAGCCTGCTCGGGTGAGAGGTATTGCGCGGTGCCCATGATCGACCCGGTCTCGGTCATGTCCGAGGCGCCGGCCCGCGCGATCCCGAAGTCGGTCACCTTCGCGCGATCCTCGGAGGGGTCGATGATCACGTTGTGGGGCTTGAGGTCACGGTGAATGACGCCCCGGCGGTGCGCGTGGCGCGTTGCCTTGAGGATCTGGATCGTGATGTCGATCGCGCGCGCGGGGTCCAGCGCACCCTCTGCCTGGACGAGCTGCTTGAGCGAAGTGCCCTCGAGGAACTCCATCGCGATGTAGTACGTCCCCTCCCATTCTCCGCGGTCGTACACCGAGACGACATTGGGGTGCTGCAGGCCAGCCGCGTGAGAGGCCTCGCGTCGAAAGCGCTCCACGAACTCGGCGTCGCGCGCGAAACGGCGGTAGAGAAGCTTGAGCGCCACCTTTCTGCCCAACTGCTCGTCGTGGGCGGCCCACACGTCGGCCATGCCCCCCGAGCCGACGCGCTCGATCAGGCGATAGCGCCCGTCGATGACCACATCCGGGGCGACCTCGGGGCTCACGGCGTGCTCGTGCCCGTCGTCGAGGTGCTCGAACCACCGCCGCTGGCGCTCGAGCCGCTGCCTGCGCCGGCCCCCTGGTTGAGTAGCGAGGAGAGCACGTCGCGCACGATCGGGCCGGCCACCGGACCGCCGAAGGATCCGCTCGGCTGACTTTCGAGCGTGACGGCGATCGCCACCGTGGGGCGGCTGATCGGCGCCAGCGCGATGAACCAGACCTGGTTGCGTCCGCTCCCCACGTCCGCTGTGCCGGTCTTGCCGGCGATCGAGAGGCCAGGGATGGCGACCGGAGTGCCGGTGCCCTCCTCGACGACCTTCGTCATCATCTGCGTGAGTGCCCCGGCGGCGCTCTGGCTCATCACAGTCGACTGCAGCTCAGGCTTCACCTGACTGACTATGCGCCCGTCCTTGTCGATGACGCGGTCGGTGATGTGAGGGCGCATCAGCTTGCCGCCGTTTGCGACCGCGGCGGCGACCATCGCCATCTGCAGCGGCGTTACCGCGAGCTTGTCCTGGCCGATGCCCATGCGCCCGAGATCGACGAAGCTCGAGGTGGGAGGGAGCAGACGGCCGCGCAGGCGCTCACCGCTCGAGGCGATCTCGGAGATGGGCAGGTCGATCGGCGGCTGTGAGTAGAAGCCAAAGCGACGCATGTAGCGCTCCATCGTCTGGCGGCCGAGCTGGACCGCCACGTTTGCCCAGGCGGTGTTGACGGAGTAGGTCAGCGCCGTCGTGAGGTCGACCGGACCCCAGCTCTGGTTGGCGTCATTGGAGAGCGGCGTGCCGGAGAACGTCTGCGGGGAGTTACCGTTGACGGTCGAGTTCGGGGTGAAGCGACCGCTGTCGAGCGCCGCCGCGGCAGTCACCACCTTGAACGTCGATCCGGGTGGGTAGCCCGCCTGCGTGGCCCGGTCGAGCAGCGGCGCTGCGCCAGCCTCCTGGTTGAGTTGGGTGAAGCGCTGGGGGCTCAGCCCGTTGGGGTCATAACCGGGCGACGCCGCGAAGACGAGCACCTTCCCCGTCGATGGATCGAGGGCCACGACGGCACCGCGACTCGAGCCCAGATCATTGAGCGCGATCTGCTGCGCCGCGGGATCGAGCGAGGTGACCACGTCGTTGCCGGTTCGCTGACGACCCTGAAGCTGGTCGAGGATCGTCGATACCGACTGCGACTGCCCGGTGAGCGCGTCGTTCTGGGACTGCTCCAGTCCGGCCTGGCCGATCGTCAAATAGGAGTAGCCGAGCGGGTGGGAGAAGAGCCCGCCCTTGGGGTAGCTGCGGACATAGAGTCCGTTTGGGCCCTTGTGTGAGATGGCCAGCACCGTGCGGCCGTCGGCGGCGTAGATCGTCCCGCGCGGGATCATCGCCTGCTCCAGCAGCGCGCGCCGGTTGAGCGGGTTGTCGCGCAGCCCCTTGGCTCCGATCACCGAGTTCCACGTGGTACCCGCGACAAGCACCGCGAACAGCAAGGCAAGGAAAAGGAAGACACGGCGGATGGGGTCGCTCATGCCGGCCTTCTTGCACGGTCTGAGATCAACAGCAGCAGTGCCAGCAAGACGAAGTTGGCGACGATCGACGAGCCGCCATAGGAGATGAAGGGCAACGTCACGCCCGTGAGCGGGATCACCTTGGTGACACCACCCACGATCACGAACACCTGCAGCCCGACGACCGTGGTGAGCCCGGCCGCCAGCAGCGTGCCGAACGAGTCGCGCGCCAGCATCGCGATCTTGAAGCCGCGCTCGAGGATCAGCAGGTAGATGACGAGCACGGCGGTGGCGCCAGCGAGGCCGAGCTCGTTGGCGATCACGGCGTAGATCAGGTCGGTGTGGGCGGCCGGGATGATCGTCCCGCCCCCCGGGAGCTTGAGCAGCGCCTGGCCGAAGCCAGTGCCGAAGAGGCCGCCGTCGGCCTGCGCGAAGAGCGACTGGCTGATCTGGTAGCTGCCGCCGAGGCGGTTGTAGAGCGCGGGCTCGAAGGGATGCAGCCAGGCGTCGACGCGATCGCGGATGTGGGCGATGTTGCTACCCACGACCCAGGCGCCGCCGCCAAACAGGGCGACGCCGGCGACGACGAACGACGCGCGGTTGGTCGCGATGTACAGCAGCGTGACGAGCGCGCCGAAGAACATCACCGACGTGCCGATGTCGTGCGTCACGAACAGCATCACCATCGCGAGCCCCCAGACCGCCAGCAGCGGGCCGAAGTGGCGCAGCGGTGGGAGCGTCAGCCCGAGCACCCGCCGCGCGCCGAGTACGAGCACCTGACGCGTATCGCGCAGGTAGGCGGCGAGGAAGATGACGATGCCGAGCTTGGAGAACTCGGCGGGCTGGAATGAGATCCCACCGACGTGAACCGCGATGAAGGCACCGTTGTCGCTGCTGCCGACGACTCGCGGGAGCAGCAGCAGACCAATCGCGATCACCGCGATCGTGTAGCGGTAGCGCTCGAGCTTGCGGTAGTCGCGCAGGAGCACGATCGTCGCCGCAAAGCAGCCCAGCCCGAGCACGAACCACTGTGCCTGCTCGCGCGCCAGGTTGTCGTCGATCCGGTAGATCATCACCAGCCCGAAGCACGCCAGCAGCGCGACGAGCGGAAACAGGTACGGATCGGCGTGCGGCAGCGTCATCCGCACCACCAGGTGAACTGCCACGCACAGCCCGAGGAAGATCGCGCCGTAGGTGAGTGAGAGGTTCGAGTGCGAGGACTGCCGCTGGATGAAGACGGCGGTGAAGCCGGCCGTTACGAGCAGCGAGGCCGGAATCAGTCCCAGCAGCTCGCGGTTGCGCGCGCTCACGGAGTGAGCTTCCCGGCGTCGATGTCGCGCACGAGGCTGAAGGCGTCGCTCTGTGAGCGCAGCTTGTGGTTGAGCAGGGTGGCGCGACGGGCGGGCGCGAGCTCGTCGGCGGCGACCCCGGAGCGGAAGACCGTGCTGTAGAGGTGCACGCCGAAGGGGAGGTCGTAGGGCAGCCCGCGATCCACCGCCACGAAGCCATCGGGCGTGGTGGAGACGAAGTACACGTCGCGCGATGCCAGCCACCCGCCCACGCCGAGCGCAACGAGCACGAGCACGACAAAGGTGGCGAAGGCGTAGCGGCGCGCGTGACGGCGGCGGCGGGGCTGGGGCGGCGGAGCTGGGGGGCGCGGCGGAATCGTCCGCCGCCCTTCGCCCTCGCCTACCTGCGCATCGGTAGCGGTCGCGTCGGGCGCCACGAGCCAGGGCGACCTGGCTTCTGCACCTGCTTCGGCTGGGGCTTGCGCTGCGGCCGCTGGCTGGCTGGCCGCGAGCGCCGCGCGCACCTCGGCCGCCGTCGGCGCGGACTCACCCACCTGGGTCACCCCCGCCTCGTCGGCTTGGGCCGCGGCGTCGGCTTCGCCCGCGGCGGGCTGCTCGCCGGTGGCGGTGTCTGCGCCGCCGCCGACGCGGAAGAGCACGACGGTGATGTTGTCGCGACCGCCGCGGCTGTTGGCTTCGCCGACCAGCCGCTCGGCGATCTCCTTGAGCGCGCCCCCACTGCCCAACAGCGCGCCGATTTCGGCGTCCGGGATCATCGACGTGAGGCCGTCGGAGCAGAGCAGAAAGAGGTCGCCAGGGCGCGCCGGCGACGTCTGGGTCTCGATGTCGACGTTGGGCTCCGGACCGAGGGCGCGAGTGATGACCGAGCGCTGCGGGTGCTCCTCGGCCTCCTCCTCGGTGATGTCACCGCGCTCGATCCACATCCCGACCAACGAGTGGTCGCGGGTCAAGCGTTCGAGCTCGCCCTCGCGCCAGCGGTAGGCACGCGAATCGCCGACGTGGGCGATCGCGACGCCGTCGCCGTCGAGATACGCCGCGATCAGCGTCGAGCCCATCCCGGCGCGTTGGCGATCGGCGCTCGCGAGCTCGTGAATGCGCGTGTTGGCGTCCCGCGCCACGGCAGCGAGGCGCTCCTCGGCGCTGCCCGTGCTCGGCAGCCCGCCCGCGAAGGCGTCGATCGCGATCCCCGAAGCGACCTCGCCGGCTTGGGCGCCGCCCATGCCGTCGGCGACGACGAACACCGGTGGGGAGGCGTAGAGGGCGTCCTCGTTGGAGCGGCGCTGAAGGCCCGTGTCGGTGAGCTCGGCGTAGTCGACGATCTGCAGCATCGGCTAGCTCACGCTACGTGACGTAGGAGAACTCGGAGTCGCCAATACGGATGCGGTCGCCCGGATGCAGTGGTTGCGGCCCCTCGACCCCTTCGCCATTGAGGTAGGTGCCGTTGGTCGATCCGAGGTCCTCGAGCACGGGCAGCGCCCCCTCCCAGACGATGCGCGCGTGGCGCTGGGAGGCAAACGGGTCCTCGAGCTGGATCTCGGCCAGCGCGCCCCTGCCCAGGACGGCGCCGCCCGCGAGCTCGAAGGTCGAGCCCGGCTGGAGCCCCGGGGCGCGATCGACGCGCAGCCGGGGATTGCCCTCGAGCTCGCGGCCCGGGCCGAGGCCCTCCGACGCGGCGTGCAATCCGGTGGCATCCGATCCCCGCTCCCAGCCTCGGTCATCGCCCTCGACGGGCTGGCCCGTGGTGCGCAGGTCCTTCAGCGCGCTGCGCGCCACCCACAGCAAGAACAGGTAGAGCACGAGCAGAAAGCCGAACTTCAACGCGACGGAGACAGGCGAGAGCACGCCGGCTCAGCTCAGCTCGAAGCGCAGCTCGTCGGTGCCCAGGACGAGTACGTCGCCCGAGCTCAGCGGCGCCGCGCCTTCGATCCGCTGCCCGTTGACGCGCACCCCGTTGGTCGATCCGAGGTCAGCCACGACCCAGTCGCTGCCGTCGTGGCGGATCTCGGCATGGCGGCGCGAGACGTTGGCATCGCCGAGCACGATGTCGCACTCGCGGCTGCGGCCGATGACGACCCCGCCGGGACCGACGCGCATGCGCCGGCCCTCGACGATCAGCCTGGCGCTCGTCAGCAGAGGCGGCGCCGCCGGCGTGGCGGGCGAGCGGCGCAGGCGCCGTGCCGAGGAGTAGACCATCGTGTGCCCGCTGGGGCTCTCCGCCGCCGCGACGGCCGGGCTGGGCGGCGCTGCCTCTGCGACCTGGGGGGAGCCCCCGGACGGCGGGCTCACCGCGCGGGCGGCGATGCCGAACTCGCCAAGCCTGAGGCGCTCGTCGACATGGAAGGAGATCTGCGGTCGGGAGAGCAGCGAGAAGCGCTCGCGGCGGGCGTGCTCGAGCAGGTAGCCGGCGAGCTCGTGGGAGAGCGCCTCCTCATAGCCCGCGAAGCGGTCGTGGTCGCGCGCGGAGAGGTAGACGGAGTAGTCGTTGGGGACGTAGGTGCGAGACAGCGACAGCGATTTGTGCTCCTCCATCTCGCGCGCGAGCCTGCGCGCGATCTCAACCGGACGCACCTCCGAGCGGAAGGCACGGCCGAACGCCCCCTCGACGAGGCCTGCGATCTTGCTTTCCAGGCTACGGAGGACGCTCATCTGCTACCCGCACGGCCTGACCCATGCTACGCAACCGGCTCGCTTTCAGGCCGCCGCGGCTGCTCTGCGGCGTCAGCTCTGCGCGGGGAGCGGGTCGGTGCCAGCAGGATCAAGGCGGCGGCGGCGAGGGCTCCCGCCGCGGCCCCGAGGACCAATCCTCGGGGTGCGCTGAGCCCCAGTGCTCGATCCAGCGCGCTCGTGCTCGCCACCATCGCAACGGCCCAGACCAGCGCTCCGGCGATCACCCCGGCGATCGATCGACGGCAGATCAGCAGCGGCATGATCGCGGCGCCTGCAGCCCACACGAGCCCCACCGCGAGCCTGCCAGACGCCAGCAGTGGCCACAACGCGTGCGCGATCGCGTCAGTCGCCGACGCCCCCCAGCGCGCCTCGGGACGCGCTGCCGCGGGCGGCCCGAAGGCGAGCGTGCGCCCCGAGAGGAGCTCGGCCAGCGCGAGCCACCACCACGAGAGCGCGGCGACCGCCGCGCGTTGCCACCAGCCACGCAGCGTCGCTGCTGCCGCCGCCGCCCCGGCGGCGACCCCCAGCGCGCCGGCGAGCGGACCCGCAAGGGCGAGCGACCACGCAACCCCCGTCCGGGCAAGCAGCAAGGGGGCCATCAGCAGGCCCGCCGCGAGGACCGTTGCCTGGCCGCCGTGCCCAGGATCGGCGAATGCCAGCCACCCGACCGCGCCTGCCGCTGCGGCCAACCAGGCCACGCGCGGGGCGAGCGCGAGGGCGAGCGCGACGGCGATCAGCGCTGTCGTGGCGGCCAGCGGGGGGCGCGGGTCGGCGAAGACGAACAGCGCCGCTGCCAGGGCCGCGCCGGCGGTGGCGGCGATGACGCGCGCGCCGAAGCCGGCTTGACGCCGCGTCAAGGCCCGCTCCACTGGGCTCGGCGCGACGATGCCGCCCTCGTCGGCGAGCTCGGCGATCGTCTCGATCAGCGCCTCGTGCAGGTCCGCGATCGACCCGCGACGGTCGGGCTCGGGCGCGAGTGCGCGGTCGATCGCGGCGCTCAGCGGGATCGGAAGCCCACGACGCTGGCGGCGCAGTGAGGGGATCGGTGCGCCCAGGCGCCGTAGGCTCGCGGCCGGGCTGCTCGCGCGCACCGGATGCTCGCCGGCGAGTGCCTCGTAGAGCACGAGGCTGAGCGAGTAGAGATCTGCGCGCGCGTCGACCTCGCGACCTTCGGCCTGCTCGGGGGCCATGTAGGCGAGCGTCCCGAGCACGTCGCCGGTGAGCGTGAGCGGGTCGTCGCCGACGAGCTGGGCGACGCCGAAGTCCGTCAGCTTTGCCGGCGCCGGGCCATCTGTGGCGTCGGGGATGAGGACGTTCTGGGGCTTGACGTCGCGGTGCACGACGCCGTGAGCATGGGCGTGCTCGAGCGCTTCACAGAGCGCGATTCCGATGCGTGCAACGTCGCGATCGGAGAGTGCGCCCTCGCGCTCGAGTGCGGCCAGCGTGCGTCCCGCCACCAATTCGGAGACCAGGTAGGCATCGGCGCCCTCAAACCAGGCCTCGTAGAGGACGACGACAGCGGGGTGATTGAGGCGCGCCGCTGCGGCGGCTTCGCGCGCGGCGCGCTTGGCGCGGTCGCCCGGGGCTCCGGCGCCGGGGATGACCTTCAGCGCAACGGGGCGCCCGAGCCGCTCGTCACGGGCCTGCCAGACCTCGCCGAAGCCCCCAGCACCGAGTCGGTGCTCGATCCGGTAGCGGTCGAGCACCAGCGCACCTGCGCTGGGAGCGCGGGCCGCAGAGGGGGCGTGTGCCAGCGCGTAGCGGGATTGCGGCGCCCCGCGCGGCGCGGTTCTGCTCGTGTGCACGCTCCAGCGAGGTTCGTCGTTGGTGGCAGGCACCCTGCCGCAGAGGGCGAATGACAGCAATCAAATGCACGCGTGCGTGCGCACCCGTCCCGGCGCGCCGGTCATACTGGCCGCCGGGTCCAGCCAAGGAGCGAACGTTTGTCGTTCTTCGATGAGGGAGACGAGCCCCTAACGGAGGCACGTCCGCGGCGCACGCCGGGCCGCGGTGCGCCCCGCAGGACATCGGGCCGCGCCGGCGGAAGCCGGGGCGGCGGCGCCGACCCCGACGCCCTGCGCAATCGCCGGCTGGCCGCCATGGCTGTGGCGCTCGTCGTGATCATCCTGCTGATCATCGGGATCAAGAGCTGCGTCGACAGTGCCAACCGCAACGCGCTGCGCAGCTACGCGGAATCGGTCACCACGATCAGCCAGGACTCCCAGAGCCAGGTTTCGCAGCCGTTCTTCGGGGTGCTCACCAGCGGGGCGCAGCCGATCGAGCTCGCCAGCAAGGCCGACGATGTGCGCGCCAGTGCCGACGTTCTCGTCAAGCGCGCCGAAGCGCTCTCGCCGCCGGGGTCCCTCGCCGAGGCGCAGCGCGACCTGGTGCTGACGCTGGTGCTGCGGCGAGACGCGATTGCCCGCATCGCCAGCAAGCTCACCTCGGCGCTCTCCGACCAGGGGAGCTCGACCTCGGTCAACCAGATCAGCGGTCAGATGGAGGTCTTCCTTGCCTCGGACGTGATCTTCTCCCAACGCGTCGTTCCCCTGATCAGCCAGGCGCTGAGCAACGGGGGCTTGAGCAGCGTGCCGGCGCCCGATCCCAATGCCCGCTTCCTCAACGACCTCGGCTGGCTACAGCCCAACACGGTTGCCACGCGGCTCTCGGCACCGGTCGGGGCGACACCCGGCGTACCGCCGGGCGGAATCGCCCCTGGAACCCACGGTCATGCCTTGACCTCCACCGCGATCGCCGGGGTGACGCTCCAGAGCGGCCAGGCCAATCGCATCCCGCTCGCGCCAGGCCTTGCGTTCACCGTGACGTTCCGAAACGACGGCACCAACAACGAGCGAAACGTCGGCGTGACCGTCACGATCACCGGCGCCGGCGGCGCGCCTGTCACGCTCCACTCGGTGGTTCCGCAGACCGTGGTCGGCCAGTCGGCCACGGCTAGCCTGCCGCTTGCCAACCCACCGCCGTCAGGTACGCCGGTGACGATCAAGACGAGCATCCAGCCCGTCCCCGGCGAGAAGACCTTCACCCACAACAGCGCCACCTACCAAGCGATCTTCCAGAAGTAGCGCGGTAGGCGTGGGGGCGCCCGACGGCGAGGGCGCCGTGGTGGTCGGGGCCGCCCGACCGCATTAGACTCGACGCGTGGACAAGCTGAGCGGAACCGTGGGGATCGTCGCGCTCGCGGCGGTCGGCCTTGCGGCATGCGCGCTGATCGTCTGTGTCGCGCTGGCGGTGCGCTTGGCGCGCGTGCGCTCCGCGCAGCGGGCGGTCATGGGCGAGCACGGCGCTGGCGACCTCGTCGCTCACGCAGCGCGCCTCTCGGATGCCTTCGACGATCTGCGCGTGTTCGTCGACCAGAGGGCGCAGGGTCTCGACGAGCGCCTCGCCGTGGCCGAGACCAGGCTCGATGGCGCGATCGCCCATCGCGCGCTCGTGCGCTACGACGCCTACGGCGAGATGTCGGGTCGCCAGTCGACGTCGCTTGCGCTGCTCGATGCCCGGCGCTCGGGCGTCGTGGTCTCCTCGATCCACCATCGCGAGCAGGCGCGTCTCTACGTGAAGATCCTGCGCGAGGGTCATGCCGAGCTGGAGCTCGCGCCCGAGGAAGCCGAGGCTGTCGCCGCAGCTCTTGCGGGGAGCGCACCGCAGCCTGCCGCCTGACGCGCGGGTGCTGCTGTCGATGAGGGGCGTGGAGGCGACGCGGGGAGCGCGGCAATCGATGCGGGGGCGGTGCCCGAGCGACCGCTATGAGGGCGCCCAACTGGTCGGCAGCGGGCGCCCCGCGGTCGCTAGGCAGACGTCCCGCGGTCGCTAGGCAGGCGTCCCGCGGTCGTTAGGCGAGCGCCCAAGTGGTCGCTATTCTCTGGCGCGCCCAGGATGGAGACGCAAGTACCACCAGCCCCAGCGTCGTTCGCGCCGCCAGACGAGCACCGGCGGCGCGGACGTGACTGTGGCCGAGTGCTCGTCCTCAATGCCACGTTTGAGCCCATCAACGTGTGCACCGTCCGCCGCGCGACGGTGCTGCTGCTGAAGGAGAAGGCGGAGCTTGTCGAGCGTTCGAGCTGGCTGTTGCGCGCCGAGAGCATGACCCTCCCGAAGCCGATCGTGATCCGCCTGATCACCTACGTCCGCGTCCCGCGCGACACCCACCGGCGCAAGATCACTCGCCGCGCCGTGTTCGCGCGCGATCGCTGGACCTGCCAGTACTGCGGCTCACGCTCGAGCCTCACGGTGGACCACGTCGTCCCCCGATCCAAGGGTGGCGGCTCGAGCTGGGACAACATCGTCGCGTCCTGCGCGCCCTGCAACCGGCGCAAGGGAGATCGGCTCCTGCGCCAGGTGAACATGCGCCTGCGCCACGCACCGCGTACGCCACGCCCAGAGGTCTTCATCCACGTCGCCAGCCCGTCGATCCCGACGGCATGGCGCCAGTACCTTCCCGAGGCGGCGTAGCGCGCCCCCACAACGACCGAGGACGCCCTCGCGGACGCCCTCGGCGCTACTTCGGCTGATACGACATCGCCGGCGGCCTTACAACGCGCCGGGGGGACCAGCTCCGGCGCCGCCAGCGGTGGTGTCTCGGTGTGGATTCCGCCAAGCGGATCAGCCGACGGCCTTAGCGGCCGGACACCTCCAGGGTCCCGAACAGACTGTCACTCAATTTGCGGACCACCTCCTTTCCCTGGTCGGCGCAGATTAGCGCACCGCGGCGATGGCCAGGCGAGCTGTTTGTCGGTTTCGATTCAGCCCTGCGTCAGGGTCCCGCCGATCACGCACGCGGCACCCTGGACGGCGACGCCGCTGAACGCGGAGCCCGACAGCAGCGTCCCATCGGGGCCGACGATCTGGACGCGACTGGAGCTGAATGCGGGCGTCGCTGGCGGACTCGAGGTGCTGCTGAGGTTGGCAAGCGTGGCGGCCGCCAGGCTCGGCACCGCGGCGGCGGGGACCGTGGCCGTGTAGCTCGCACCAGCCGCGGTTGAGCTGAACCTCACCGCGGCTATCAGGTCGGCGCCGCTCACGCTGCAGCTGCCGGACACGGCGATGTCACCAACCGTGAAGAGGGGCAGCGCCTGCCCGGCGGTCAGCTTCACCAGGCCGAGCTTGTGGACCGAGCTGCTCGCGACGAAGTCGCTGGCGTGCTTGCCGTCGACCATGTCGGAGTTCAGGCCGCTGGCGACCGCGTGGGCGTTGGTCGTGAACGGGGCCACCGTGTTGGACGTGGCCGTCCCGGTTGGGTCGACGTCGATGAAGCCCGCCGACTGCCCGCGCGTGCGGAACTCGAAGGCCAAGCCAGACTTGAGGTTGAAGCCGTAGACGCACGGACGCGTCCCGGCCGGTGCCCGGCACCCGTACGCGGCGCTACCCCCGCTGCTCTCGTTGAAGTTGGACTGGCGCGTGGCCCATGTGGGCGTGTTGCCGAGGATCTGAGTCTCGGTGGTGGCGCTGGAGCTCAGGCCGGCGCGCACGATCTGGCCGGTGGCACCGACGGCGAACGGCGCCACCGCGAAGGCAATGACCACGCCGGCGAGCAGGACGAGCCTGCTGCGAGCCACCTTGGCGCTGCGAAGACGGCGAAGCTGCTTGAGCATTTGGGATGTCTCCTCCCGCTCGAGTTGAATGACCACCCCCTGGTGGCTCCTCGGAGGTGGAACCCGGGACAGCCACCAGGGTTGCGGTGACAGCGCGCGCCACAACAATCCTTGCCCGCCTCCCCGGCGCGCTCCCCGGAGCTGGTTCGAGAGCTCGAGCTAGACGCCCGGTGCGTCGCCGTCGCCGGCGCCAGCGCCGTTCCCGTCCCCGTTCGGGTCCCGGTCCCCGTCCCCGTCCCCGCGCTCATCGACGCGATCCGCGTTGTCCGCGTCCGCGCCAGAGCCGTTGCCCGCGACCCCCGGCACCGCCGCATCGTCGATAACGGGAGCCCCGGTCTCAGCCTCGCTGTCCATCACGAGCGCGACCGCGCTGACGACGTCGTCCTCGCGCAGGTTCATCAGGCGCACGCCTTGGGAGGCGCGGCCATAGCGGTTGATCCCGCGCACCGAGATGCGCTGCACCATCCCGTTCTGGGAGATGAACACAAGCTCTTGGTGCTCGCGCACAACAAGGGCGCCGGCGAGCGCGCCCTTGCGGTCCGTCAGCGAGATCGTCTTCACCCCCATCGTCCCGCGACCCTTCACCGGGTACTCGGAGATGGCGGTCCGCTTGCCGTAGCCATTCTCGGTGACAACGAGCAGCTCTTGGTCGTCGCGGGCGACGTCCATCGCCAGCACCGCGTTGCCCTTGCGCGAGACGTTCATCCCCCGAACGCCCCCTGTCCCCCGTCCCATCGGCCGCGTTGCCGACTCGTGGAAGCGCGAGGCCTGTCCAGAGCGCGACACCATGATGATGTCGTCGTCGCCAGAGGTCCTGCGCACGGCGACGAGCTCATCGTCGCCACGAATGTTGATCGCGATGATGCCGTCGGCCTTGATCGGCGTGTTGTAGGCGCCGAACTCGGTCTTCTTGATCTGGCCGCGCCGGGTGGCGAACACCAGGTACTTGCCCTCCGCGAAGTCGCGTGTGGACAGCACCGACTGCACGCGTTCCCCCTCACGCAGCGGAAGAAGGTTCACGAGCGCACGCCCCTTCGCGGTGCGCGAGGCTTCGGGCAGCTCGTAGACCTTCAGCCGGTAGATCTTGCCGCGGTTGGTAAAGAACAGCAGATAGTCGTGCGTCGAGCAGATGAAGAGGTGCTCGATGTAGTCGTCGTCCTTGAGATCCATGCCGGCGACCCCGATCCCGCCGCGGTGCTGCATGCGGTAGGTCGCCAGCGGCAGTGACTTGATGTAGCCGGAGCGTGTGATCGCGATCACCATCTGCTGGTCGGCGATTAGGTCCTCGATGTCGATTTCGTCTTCGGAGTGTGTGATCTCGGTCCGGCGCTCGTCGCCGTAGCTGGTCGCGATCTCGCGCAGCTCGGTCTTGATCAGCCCCATCACGCGTGACTCGTCGCCGAGGATCTCGCGCAGCTCGCGGATGCGCTCGACCAGGTCCTCGTACTCCTGCTTGAGCTTGTCGGACTCGAGCGCCGTGAGCTGGGCGAGGCGCAGCTGGAGGATCGCATCGGCCTGTACGAGTGTGAGCTCGAAACGGTCGATCAACCCCTGACGAGCGATGTCGCGATCGCGCGATCCACGGATCAGTTCGATCACCTCGTCGAGGTTCTCGATCGCGACCAGCAGCCCCTGGAGAATGTGGGCGCGCTCCTCGGCCTGGCGCAGCTCGAACTTCGTGCGCCGGACGATCACCTCGCGCTGGTGACGCACGTAGTGACCGATGACGTCGCGCAGGGGAAGCGTGCGCGGCACGTTGTCGACCAGCGCGACCATGTTCACGCCGAAGGTCGCCTGCAGCGCGGTGTGCTTGTAGAGCTTGTTGAGCACCACCTTCGGGATCGCGTCGCGCTTGAGCGTGATGACGATCCGCATCCCGAGCTTGTTGGACTGATCCTCGAGGTCGGCGACCTCGGAGATGCGCTTCTCGCGCACGAGCTCGGCGATCTTGAGGATGACGCCGCCCTCACCGCCCTTCTTGACCATGTACGGCAGCTCAGTGACGATGATCGCCTCGCGGCCGTGTGGGAGTGACTCGGTGTGCGCCCGCGCCTGGACGCGGATGCGTCCGCGTCCCGTCTCGTAGGCATCGCGGATCCCCGACATCCCGAGGATCGTCCCGCCGGTGGGGAAGTCCGGTCCGCGCAGATGGCGCATCAGCCCGGCCGTGTCGATCTCCGGATTCTCGATATAGGCGATCGTGGCCGCGACCGTCTCGCGCAGGTTGTGGGGCGGGATGTTCGTCGCCATACCGACGGCGATCCCCGACGCTCCGTTGACCAGCAGGTTGGGGAAACGCGCCGGTAGCACCAGCGGCTCTTGCTTGCGCCCGTCGTAGTTGGCCTGGAAGTCGACGGTGTCGGAGTCGATGTCGCGCAGCAGCTCGGTCGCCAGACGCGACAGGCGCGCCTCTGTGTAGCGCATCGCGGCTGCGGGGTCGTCATCGAGTGAGCCGAAGTTTCCCTGACCGTCGGCGAGCATCCCGCGCATCGAGAAGTCCTGCGCGAGCCGCACGAGCGTGTCGTAGATCGACGCGTCGCCGTGAGGGTGATAGTTGCCCATGACGTCGCCGACGATGCGCGAGGACTTGGCGTATCCGCGCGTAGGCCCAAGGCCCATCTCGCTCATCGAGAAGAGCACGCGGCGATGTACGGGCTTGAGCCCGTCGCGCGCGTCCGGCAGCGCGCGGCCGACGATCACCGACATCGCGTAGTCGAGATACGACGAGCGCATCTCCTGCTCGAGCGCGCGCGGTTCGATGTTGCCGCCGGTCAGCTGATCGGTCGCCATCGTCTAGACGTCCAGGTTGCTGACCAGCCGCGCGTTGCTCTCGATGAAGTCACGGCGCGGCTCCACTTTCTCGCCCATCAGCATCGTGAAGATGCGATCCGCCGCGGCGGCATCGTCAACGGTGACCTGCGCCAGGGTGCGCGAATCGGGATTCATCGTGGTCTCGGCGAGCTGGTCGGAGTTCATCTCGCCCAGGCCCTTGAAGCGCTGGAGCGTGACGCCTTTCTGCGCGACGCCGAGGACCGCCCTGTGAAGGTCCTCGAACGACAGCGCCGTGTCGTGGTTGTCCTTGAGCTTCACCGAGAACGGCGGTGTCCCGGCGAGCGCGATCAGTTCGTGGTGAACGCGAACCAGCTGGCGGTACTCCTGGGCGTCGAACAGCAGTCGCTGGAGCGTAAGCGTGCGCGCAAGGCCGCTGGCGCGCTCGATCGTCCTGAGCTTGACGATCCCGTCCTCCTGGCCGAGCAGCTCCGTCGTGAAGGGCTCGGACGCGGGATCCTCGCCCCGCACAAGTGCCATTAGGCCATCCACGTGCTCGATCGACTGATCGAGGATCTGTGACTGCTCCAGGAAGGCGACGGCGTCCCCACCGTGCTCGGCGCGCAGCGCCGCCGCCCAACCCTCGTACTGCTTTA
The DNA here is from genome assembly GCA_003244205.1 of Solirubrobacterales bacterium. GTDB lineage: Bacteria > Actinomycetota > Thermoleophilia > Solirubrobacterales > Solirubrobacteraceae > QHBW01. The sequence goes on from QHBW01000098.1 coordinate 70,873, forward strand.
GCAGACGGCTGAAGCGCTGCCAGCGAGGCTCGGTGAGCTTGAACTGCTGGCCCTGCGCGTCGCGAATCTCGATGTTGTCCCACTTGCCGTCCAAGAGGATCGCGTGCAGCTCGGACTCGCGCTCGATGTAGCGCTCCTGGTTGCCTTGCTTGATCTTGTACAGCGGCGGCTTGGCGATGTAGACGTAACCGGCCTCGATCAGCTCGGGCATCTCGCGAAAGAGCAGCGTGAGGACCAGAGTGCGGATGTGAGCCCCGTCGACATCCGCGTCCGTCATCAAGATGCACTTGTGATACCGCGCCTTCTCGATGTCGAACTCGTCGCGCACGCCGGTTCCCATCGCCGTGATCAGCGCCTGCACCTCGGTGTTCGCGAGCACCTTGTCGATGCGGCTGCGTTCGACGTTGAGAATCTTCCCGCGCAGCGGCAGGACGGCCTGGGTCGCGCGGTCGCGGCCTTGCTTGGCCGAGCCGCCAGCGGAGTCACCTTCGACGACGAAGATCTCGGCCAGCGCCGGGTCCTTCACCGAGCAGTCGGCGAGCTTGCCAGGAAGGTGTGAGTTCTCCAGCGCCGACTTGCGCCGCGTCAAATCGCGTGCCTTGCGCGCGGCCGAGCGCGCCTGCGCCGCCGACACCGCCTTGGTGATGATCGCGCGCGCCTCGCGCGGGTTCTCCTCGAGGAACTCGCCGAGCTTGGTGTTGACGATCGACTCGACGAAGCCGGCCATCCCCGGATTGCCGAGCTTGGTCTTCGTCTGGCCCTCGAACTGGGGGTCGGTCAGCTTGGCCGAGATCACCGCGGTCAGTCCCTCGCGCACGTCCTCGCCGGCGAGGTTCTCTTCCTTCTCCTTCAGCAGCCCCTTCTCGCGCGCGTAGCGGTTCAGCGTCCGTGTCAGCGCTGCGCGAAAGCCGCTCAGGTGCGAGCCGCCCTCGTGCGTGTTGATGTTGTTGGCAAAAGAGAAGATCGACTCCTGGTAGGAGGAGTTCCACTGCATCGCGACCTCGACAGCGCCCTCGACGGACTCTCCCTCGAAGAAGACGATCTTGCCGCCGATCGCGTCCTTGTTCTCGTTGAGGTAGGCGACGAAGTCCTCGATCCCTCCCTCGTAGCGAAACTCCGCGCGCTGCCCGCCATCGCGCTCGTCGACGATCGCGATCCGCAGCCCGCGCGTGAGGAAGGCCGTCTCCCGCAGACGCTGCTCGAGCGTCGTGAAGTCGAAGTCGAGCGACTCGAAGATCTCGGCGTCGGAGAGGAAGGTGATCGTGGTGCCCGTCTCCGTTGCCTTCGCGCCTCGCTGCAGCTCGCTGACCGGGGTGCCGCGTTCGTAGTCCTGCGTCCAGTGATAGCCGTCGCGGCGCACCTCGACGCGCAGGCGCTCGGAGAGCGCGTTGACGACCGAGACACCGACGCCGTGAAGGCCGCCGGAGACCTTGTAGCCGCCGCCGTCGCCAAATTTTCCGCCGGCGTGAAGCACGGTCAGCACCACCTCGACAGCGGGCCGCCCCTCCTTCTCCATCGTCGCCACCGGAATACCGCGGCCGTTGTCGCTGACGGTGATCGAGTTGTCGGGGTGAATCACGATCTCGACCTCGTCGCAGTGGCCGGCGAGGGCCTCGTCGACGGAGTTGTCGACGACCTCGTAGACGAGGTGATGCAACCCGCGCGCGCCGGTCGAGCCGATGTACATCCCAGGACGCTTGCGGACAGCCTGGAGTCCTTCGAGGACGGTGATGTCCTCGGCGTCGTAGCCGCTGCGTGGTGGCGTGGGGGCGGGTGTTGGATCGGTGGGCATGCTGGCGGCGTCGCCCGCGCGCACGAGTGCGGCAGAGGACGATGCAACGCCCCGGCCGAGCGCCGCTTGGCGATTGGGCCGGGGCGACATAAAAGACGCTCTTATGGTACCACACGAGCCGGCTGCACTTGCCTCATTTTCTTCATTAAAATGCCTGCAAAAGGGGACAAAGTGCAGCCTGCTAGCGCCGACTCAGAAGCTTTTGTGTGCGCTCCTTCGCGCTCGCGCGATTACCGTTGCACGCGGCAGCGCAATCCGCGCACGCGAGCGGTCCTCAGGCGCGCGTTGAGCGCCTCCGCCAGCGTTGGCCCAAGCAGTTCGAGCTCCTGGGCCCAGGTCGCCGATTCGCACACCACCGTCACGGTCCCGTCGCGCTCGGAGACGGGGCTCGCGACGCGCGCGACCTCCGCCCCCACGGCGTCTCGCCAGACGCGCTGAACCTCGGCGATCAGGCCGGGAGGGGCGAGCCCCGCGGTGAGGCTGTCGAGCGCCGCTGTCAGCGGGCGCGGTGCGCGCCGGCTCACGCCACGGCCTCGCTCATTACCGCGCCAGGCGACACCACAAGGCGCGTCACCGACCGCTCCTGCGCCCCCGGCACCTGCGCCACATCGGTGGTCGTCACAACGGTCTGTCCTTCGCCGGCGACGATCTCGGCGAGGCGGGCACGGTGCTCGCCGTCGAGCTCGCTCGTGACGTCGTCGAGCAGCAGCAATGGCGGAGCACCGCGGGAGCGCGTCAGTGCGTCGCGTTCGGCGAGCAGCAGCGCCAGCAGTGCCAGGCGCTGCTGGCCCTGGGATCCATAGACGCGCAGCTCGTGCCGGTCGTGGCGCAAGAGCAGCTCGTCGCGGTGCGGGCCGTGGCCGGTGAAGCCGCGGATGAGGTCGCTCTCGACGCGCGCCGCCAGCTCCCCGGCCAGCTCCTCCGCGGCGGCCGCGGTCGTGCGCGGGCGGTAGGCCAGCTCGGTGTCTCCGGTCAGACCGAGCGCTTCGGCGTGCTCGGCGAAGGCGTCGGTGAGCTCGCCCACCGCGGCGGCGCGGTTATCGCGCAGGGCAACCCCGTGATGCGCCAGCTCGCTGTCCCACGCGCCCAGCGAGACGCGCCCCGCGATGCCCGCCCGTACGCGGCCCAACAGCGCATTGCGCTGGGCGAGCGCGCGCGCGTACGCGCGCCGCGTCTGCGCGCGCGCCGGCCAGAGCGCCTCCACGAGCGCGTCGAGGTGCGCCCGCCGCAGCGCCGGAGACCCTTTGATCAGCTCGAGGCGATCGGGGGCGAAGACGCAGACCAAAGGACGTGCTTGCACGTCGGTGAGACGCTCGACGGCGACGCCGTCGGCGTGTAGGCGCTTCGGCTCGCCGGGAGCAAAGCCGACGCTGAAGCAATGCTCGCCGTCGCCATCCACCGCCGCAAGCTCGACGCGCGCGACCGCCGCGCCGAAGCGGACGACCTCACGATCGTTGGCGGTGCGAAAGGAGCGACCGGTGCAGCCAAAGTAGAGACCCTCCACGAGGTTCGTCTTGCCGGCGCCGTTGGCCCCGCAGACGATCGTCAAGCCCGCTCCAAGCTCGATCTGGGCAGACTCGTAGCTGCGGAAATCGCGCAGGCTCAGGCCCGAGATCACCATCGCGGCTGGCGCTCGGCGCCCAGCGGTCCCCGCTGCTAGACGTTGAGCCGGATCGGCATCACGAGATAGCGGAAGCCACTGCCGTCGCCGGCCTCGATCAATCCTGGGCGAAGCGGGCTGATGAGCTTGAGCACTACTTCGCCTTCGCCGACGCTCTCGAGCCCGTCGCGCAGGAACTCCGGGTTGAATCCGATCTCCAGTGGCTCACCGGAGAAGGCGACAGGAAGCGACTCGCGGGCCTCGCCAACGTCTGGCGTCTGCGCGGAGACCGTCAGCTCACCGTCGCCGAAGGCGAGGCGCAAGGGGGCGTTGCGCTGAGCCATCAGGCTGATGCGCCGGACGACCTCGGTGAGCTCGCCGCCGGCAAAGCGCAGCTCGTGCTCGTAGGTGTCGGGGATGAGCTGGCGGTAGTTGGGAAATTGGCCGTCGATCAGCCGTGAGGAGAGCACCGTGCCGCCAACGTCGAAGACGATTTGATTCGCGCCGACGCCGGCGCGTAGCTCCGCGTCGGGGCTGTGCTGGGCGATCCGCGCGAGCTCCTGAAGAGCGCGCGCGGGGACGTTGGCCTCAAAGCTGGCGTCGAGGTCGGCGTCGAGCTGGGTCTCCTTGACGCTGAGACGGTAGGAGTCGGTCGCCACCATGCGCAGCTCGCGACCACCGGCAGAGACGAGCACGCCGGTCAGCACGGGACGGGTCTCGTCCGCCGAAGCCGCGCGCGCCACGATCTCCACGGTCTCGACAAACGCCTGCGGGGGAAGCGTCAACGACGTGGCATCTGCGGGCTCAGGGAAGGGCGGGAAGTCCTCTGCCCGCAGCGTGCGCAGGTAGAACGCAGCCGAGCCAGCGCGAACCTCGACGTCTTGTTCGGCAGAACGCAGCTCGACGTCCACCTTGCCCGCCGGGAGCGCGCGGACGACGTCGAGGAACAGCCGCGCAGGTACGACCGCCACGCCATGGCGCTGCACGTCCGCCTGCAGCGAGACGCGCAGACCAACCTCCATGTCGGTCGCGCGTAGCTCGATTTCGTCGTCGCGGGCGTCGAGTTGGACTCCGGACAGAGCCTGAACGGCGCTGCGCGTCGAAGCGATACGCGCAACTGCCTGCAGTTGCGAGAAGAGGATTTCGCGAACGACGGTCAACTTCATAGCGATCCAAACAAAGGAGGAGTGATGGTCATAGGGGCTGTGAAGTCTGTGGAGAAGTGGAAGACGATGGCTCTGCTGTGGGCTTGGAGCCTGGGGCAGTCTGCCATCCAGCGCGGTCGGGGTGGGTGCTGCGCATAGGGTCCAGGCGCGCGCGCAGCTGCAGCACGGCGGCGCGAGCCTCGGGGTCGGCGGCGATTCGCTCGGCAGTACGCCGCCAGGCGTGCAGGACGGTGGCGTGGTTGCGTCCGCCGAAGCGCCGGCCAATCGCTGGCAGGCTCTGAGCGGTCAGCTCGCGGGCGAGGTACATGGCGACCTGCCGCGGCCAGGCCACGCGCAGCGTGCGAGCTGGCGAGACGAGCTCCTCGGCGCTGATACCGAAGGCGTCAGCGGCCTCCTGCTGGATCTCCTCAACAGTGCGACGCCGGCTGGTTGGCGCCGGCTGGAGACGATCGAGGACCTCGGTGACGAGCGCATCGTCGATCGCGCGACCAGTGAGTGAATGCAGCGCCACCACGCGGATGAGAGCGCCTTCCAGCGCGCGCACGTCGTGGTCGACGCGCTCGGCCAGTAGGCGTAGCCCCGCGTCGTCGGTTAGCTGCAGAGCATCTTGGCTGGCGCGTTGGCGCAGGATCGCGAGGCGCGTAGTGAGCTCGGGCGTGGTTAGGTCGCAGACGAGCCCCGCCTGGAAGCGCTCACGCAGACGCAGCTCGAGGGCCGTCATGTCGCTCGGCAGGCGATCACAGGCGATCACGAGCTGACTTCCGTTGTCCTGGAGGGCGTTGATCGTGTGGAAGAACTCCTCCTCCGTGCGTATTTTGCTCTCGAAGAACTGGACATCGTCTAGCAGCAGCAGGTCGACGCGGCGGTAGCGCGCCTTGAAACGCTCGATGTCACCGGATTGCAGCGCGGCGAGGAAGTGTGTGGTGAACTGCTCGGCGGTCGCGTAGCGAACGCTCAGCCCGCTGCCGTGCTGGCGAACGTAGCTGGCGATCGCGCGCAGGAGATGCGTCTTGCCGACGCCGGGAGGGCCGTAGAGGAAGAGCGGATTGTAGGCCTGCCCCGGCTGCTCGGCCACGGCGAGCGCCGCAGCGTGGGCGAGGCGGTTGGTGGGGCCGATGACAAAGTGCTCGAAACTGTGACGCGGGTTGTGACGCTGGTCTTCGCTGGCTGCCGGGGTATCGCTGTCGCGAGCTCCGGAGCGCGCTCTCTGGGCGCGTCGTGAGGTGCTCGGCGTTCCGCAGGAGGGTGTGCGCTGGGCGGAGCCCGGGGCGATCAGCCGGACGCGCGCGCCGCTGTCGAGCGCGGTGCAAGCGGCGCTGTCGAGCAGGCGCCCGAAGCGCGCCGCGACCCACGCGCGGATGTCGTCGGGGGCGGCGACGAGGAGCTCGGAACCCTCGAGCGCGAGCGGTTGCAGGGGCTCGATGTAGAGGCGAAACGCGCGCTCGCTGAGGGCTTTGCGCAGCTCGCTCAGAATCGGGCGCCAGATCTCGGCAGGGGCGATGGGCACGGACGGACAAGCTCTCCGCTGGTGGGTCTGCTGGCCAAGCCGTGACCGGCTCGGAAGGAGGGACGACTATAGACGGGGGGCAGCGTGTCGGGAAGCGGTCCTCCGCGCAAATCGCGAGAGAATTTGCTGCCCTTGCGGGTGGCGGCAACGTGCACAGGCTGTGGAAAGTTGTGAAGAACTCTGTGCGCGGCCAGGACGGCCGTTGACCCAGGCGGTAGGCTGATAGACCGGAAAGAGGTAAGAAGAAATACCTCTAGCTCTGGATCACGCTCGCGTATACTCGATCGGCGCTCACGCAGGCGCGCGAGACCGTCCCTGCAGCCCCAGCATCCGACTGCCAGCTCGATGAAGCGGACATACCAACCGAAGCGGCGCAAGCGCGCCCGGACGCACGGCTTCCGGGCGCGTATGGGCACGCGTGCGGGTCGCGCGATCCTCAAGCATCGACGCGGCAAGCGACGCCAGCGGCTGACCGTGTAGTGCCCTCCTCGGCGTCGACCGCCGGTGGGTCGCGGCGCGGCCGGCTCTCGCGCAGCGGTGACTTCGAGCGCGTCTATCGCCACGGGCGCTCGCGCGCCAATCGCCACCTCGTCCTCTACGTCTTCCCGCGCCCGGGCGAGCAGGCCGATGGACCGCCTCGCCTCGGTCTCTCGGTGCCGCGTCGCGTCGGCGGCGCGGTCGAGCGCAACCGCGTCAAGCGTCTCCTACGCGAGGCGTTCTGGGCTGCGAGCGAGCGCCTCCGCGACGGACAGGACTTCGTCATCGTGGCTCGCCCCGAGGCGGCCGCGCTGGCGGAGCGCGATGGGCTCGCAGGCATTCGGGGGGCACTCGAGCAGTTGATGGTCTCCGGGGTTGTCGGCGAGTCTTCTCGGGCCGGCGGCGAGAGCGACGCAGCCTGATGGCGGCGGCACGGCGACTCGTGCTGGTCCCGGTCCACGTCTATCGCAGCGCGATCTCGCCGGCACTCGCGCGCCGCTGCAAGTACGAGCCCAGCTGTTCGGCTTACGCCGTCGAGGCTGTCACGCGGTACGGCATACTGAGGGGCCTGGTCCTCACCACCTGGCGCGTGCTGCGCTGTAACCCGTGGAGCCACGGCGGCTATGACCCGGTGGAGGCGCAGCGCTTGTTCGCCGTGTGCGCGCGCTCCTAAGCGACCTGCCAGCACCCGTGCCGCTCGTTACCGCCAACATCTTCCAGCCGCTGATCGACGTCTTCGAGGCGGTGATCAAGTTCTTCCACGGCATCGGGCTGGGGTGGGGGCTGTCGATCATCGCCTTGACGGTCGTGATCCGGGCGCTGCTGATCCCGTTGACGCTACGCCAGTTTCGCTCGATGCAGGGTCTCCAGAGGCTGCAGCCCGAGATCAAGGCGCTGCAGGCGAAGTACAAGGGTGACAAGCAGCGCCTGAACCAGGAGATGATGAAGTTCTACCAGCAGAACAAGGTCAATCCGCTGGGTTCCTGCCTCCCGCTGCTGGCCCAGTTCCCGGTCTTCATCGGGCTGTTTTACATGCTGCGCAAGGACCTGCGCATCAATATCTGCCCGTCGGTCCAGCATGCCTACCAAGCCCTGCATCACACCGCGAACACGACTCCCTGCGGACCGCACGTGCCGCAAGCGCACTTCCTCTTCATCACCGACCTGACCAACAACGCGACCGGCGCTGTGCTAGTCGTGCTGATCGCGCTCTACATCGCCACGCAGCTGGTTTCCAGCCTGCTGATGTCGGCCACGACGGATCGCAACCAGCGCTTGCTGATGCTCGGCCTGCCGTTCGTCTTCACGGTCTTCATCATCCGCTTCCCGGCGGGGCTGATCCTGTACTGGATCACGACCAACACTTGGACGATCCTGCAGCAGTACATCGTGCGCAAGCGGGTCGGGCCGTTGCATGCGCCCGGCAGCCCGGGCGCGCTGGCGCTCGCGGGCGGGGGTGACACGGCGGACTCCAAGGGCGCTGGTGGGGGCGGCCTGCGCGGCCTGATCCAAGGCTTGCGCGACGGAGCCGCGAGCAGCGGCGGTGGCAATGGCGCAGCGGATCGCGGCAGCGCCGAGCGCGCCGTCGGCAGGAAGCCCGCGAGGGCGTCCGCGCAAGCGTCCGCGAAGGCCTCCGCGAAACGGTCGGGCAAGGCGTCAGGCGACGACGCCGGCACGGAGAAGGGGCCGCGCAGGGAGGGCAAGGCGCCTCCTCCCCCACCGCGCAAGCGCAAGACCCGCTCCGGCAGGCGCCGGTGACCGTCGCGGCGGACGCAGCACAACAGAGTGAGCGCCTGCGCGAGATGGTCGAGCGGGTGGTTTCGGCGCTCGATCTGGAGGCGCAGGTGGACGTCCGAGACGATGGCGAGACGCTGACGGCGACCGTATCCGGCGACGATCTCGGGCTGTTCATCGGTCGTCACGGCGAAACGATCGATGCGATCCAGCATCTGGCACTGCGCGTGGCCGGGGGACAGGGGGACGACCGCCGCCGAGTCGTGGTCGATGCCTCGGGCTATCGCGAGCGCCGAGCACGCGCGCTCTGCCAGGAGGCAGACCGCGCCGCCGACCAGGCGCTGCGCTTCGGCCGGCCGATCGCGCTCGACGCGATGAGCTCGATCGAGCGGCGGGTGGTCCATGAGCACCTGCGCGACTACCCCGGTGTCGACACCTACAGCGAAGGCGACGAGCCGGCTCGCCACCTGGTGGTGGCTCCGGCCACTTGAGGCGCCTTGCCGGTCCGAGGGCGGCGTTCCACGTTTCTCTTGACGGTGAAACACTATTGCGGGAGTGCCGGCCGAACCTGAACGCCACAGATCAGCCAACCCAAGCGCGCCCAGCGACTTCGATGCTGGCGTGCTTGTCGGCCTGCTGATCGGCGAAGGCCACTTCGGCGGGGACGGGCGCCAACCCCAGGTGACGCTGCGCATGCACGTGCGCCACGAAGCCCTCTTCCATTGGCTCGAGCGCGTCGTGCCGGGGAGCCGCCTCTATGGCCCCTACGACCACGGCGGTCGGCACTACTACCAGTGGATGGTCCGCGGGCGCGTGCTCGTGGAGCAACTGCTTCCCTTGCTGGAAGAGCGCCTCGACGCTGGTCTCGACGGTTACGCGGCCGAGCGCCTGGAGGGGATGCTCGCGCGCTACGCCGAGCCGATCTCCCGCGCCCGCGCCCGCGCCGCGGCGATCCGCCGTGCCGCGGGCTGATGGATCCAGTCGCAGAGCGACGCTTGCGCGAGCTCGCTGCTCGCTACGGCTTCGACGGCGCGGCGCTGTGGAAGCTCGCAGCGCTGCTCGATGCGCTTGCCGGCGACGACACCGCGCCTACGCCAATCCGTGACCCTGCGCGCGCCGTGGATGCCCACGTCGCCGACTCGCTCAGTGCGCTCGAGCTCGATCCGGTCCGTGAAGCACACCGGATCGCCGACCTGGGCGCTGGGGCGGGATTCCCCGGCGCTGCGCTGGCAGCCGTGCTCCCCCACGCGCGCGTCTCCCTGCTCGAGAGCGTCGGGCGCAAGGCGGCATTCCTCACCAGGGCGGTGACAGCCGCGGGCCTCACCAACGTCGAGGTCGTCCCCGAACGCGTCGAGCTGTGGGACGCAGGACATGAGCGCTTTGACCTCGTCACGGCGCGTGCGCTCGCACCGCTCGCGGTGATCGCCGAGTACGCGGCTCCCCTGCTCATTCACGAGGGCTGGCTGGTCGCCTGGAAGGGGCGCCGGAGCGAGGACGAGGAGGCCGCCGGCGATCGCGCGGCGTCGCTGGTGGGACTCGCCTGGCGCGAGATCCGCCGTGTGGAGCCGTTTGTCGCAGCCGGCGAGCGGCATCTGCACCTCTTTCAGAAGATTGCCCCCACTCCCGAAGGCTTTCCGCGCAGGCCTGGCATGGCGCGCAAGCGCCCGCTTGGCCGCGAAGGCGGCCCGCTCGCCGAGGCTGCCCAGTCCCCAGACGCGGCACTGCAGGAGGGCGAGCCGGCGTCCACGCGCGACCCGCGCTAGCGTCACGCAGGTGAGCACGGTCTACGCGATCGCCAACCAGAAGGGCGGGGTGGGGAAGACGACGACCGCCGTCAACCTCGCCGCCTGCGTCGCCGAGGCCGGCTACGAGACGCTGCTCGTCGACGTCGATCCGCAGGCCAACGCCACCGTTGGCATCGGCGTCGCCAAAGACCGCCGGCCCGGTATGTACGAGGTCATTTGCGGCGATGCCCCAGCTGCCGATGCCGTGTGCGAAACCGGACTCGAGCGCCTGTCGTTGCTGCCGTCCGGTCCCGATCTCGCCGGCGCCACCGTCGAGTTGCCCCGCGAGCCCGGCTCCGAGGGCCGGCTGCGTGAAGCGCTCGCGCCTCTGCGCGAGCGCTTCGCCTTCCTCTTCCTTGACTGTCCGCCCTCGCTCGGTCCGCTGACCGTCAACGCGCTGGCGGCGGCCGATCGCGTGATCGTCCCGGTGCAGACCGAGTACTTCGCGCTCGAGGGTCTGGCCGGACTGCTCGACACACTGGGGCTTGTGCAGCGCCAGCTCAACCCCCGGCTGACCGTGGCGGGAATGCTCCTGACGATGCACGACGGCCGCACCCGCTTGGGCCAGGATGTCGAGAGCGAGGTGCGCCGCCACTTTCCCGATCTCGTCTTCGAGACCGTGATCCCGCGCAACGTCCGTATCGGCGAGGCACCGAGCTTTGGACGGCCCGTAATCCATCACGATCCTCACTGCGCGGGCGCGGACGCCTACTTCGCGCTTGCCAAGGAGGTGGCGCTGCGTGGCTGAGCGGCGGGGGATGGGGCGTGGGCTGGCGGCGATTCTGGCGAGCGCACCTGTGTCTGACGCCGGCGACGAGCTCCGCGAGATTCCGGTGGAGCTGATCGATCCCAACCCGCACCAGCCCCGCACGACCGTCGACGAGGCAGCGCTTGCCGCGCTTGCGGACTCCGTTCGCGCACGAGGCGTGCTCCAGCCCGTGCTGGTGAGGCCGCTGGCCGGCGGCCGCTACGGGCTGATCGCTGGGGAGCGCCGCTGGCGCGCGGCCGAGTGCGCGGGCCTAGCCGAGGTCCCGGCGATCGTCCGTCGCGACACCGACGCCATGACGCTCGAGCTTGCGCTGATCGAGAACATGGCGCGCGAGGATCTCAACCCCGTCGACGAGGCCCGCGCCTGCGCAGCGCTGGTCGAGGAGCTCTCGCTCTCGCGGGAGGACGTGGGACGGCGCGTCGGCCGCAGCCGCGCTTCGGTGTCCAACCTGATCCGTCTGCTCGATCTCCCAGACGAGGCCCTCGATCTACTGGAAGTGGGTGCGTTGACGGAAGGCCATGGCCGTGCCCTCCTGATGGCGCCCGACTACGCCGATCGCCGCCGCCTCGCGGTGGCGGCCGCCGAGCGCGACTGGAGCGTGCGCGAGCTCGAGGTGCACGCCCGCGCCGCAGGGCCGGGTGGCCCACCGCCAAAACTCGTCCACTCCCCGACGACGCTGCCTCACCCCGACGCGGAGGCCGTTGCCAGCGAGCTCGCGGAGTCGTTTGAGCGGGCGTTTGGGACGCCGGTGCGCGTGCGCACGCGCAGCGATGGCGGCCTGCGGGTCGAGCTACGCTTCGCGCGCGCGGCCGACGCCCTCGCGCTCGCTGAGCGTTTGCGCGAGGAGCCGATCGGCCCCGGACGGGGTGGTTAGGGCAGCGAGGCGTCGCTGGCAGGCTGTGGCAGCCGGGCGCGGCGGGCTATGACCTCGAGAAGAGCTTCTTCGGCGCTCGCGGGGAGGTCGCGCGCCGGAGAGAGCGCGCCCCGCGGTCGGGCGCCCCGAGATCGGCGCTGCCGCGGCGCGAGACTTGAACTGGGAAGGAGCTTCAACGTTCGTGACCTTGGCGGCCTTCCAACGAAGGGGGGACGCGAAACCAGCTAGGGCGCAGTCGTCCGCGCGGACGCGCTCGACGGGTTGACGACCGCTGGCTGGACGGTGCTCGTGGAGCATGGGGTGCGGAGGGTGGTGGACCTGCGCAACGACGAAGAACGCGGTGTCCCGATGCAGATCGCGGCCTGGCAACGTGACGACGATCCACGTCCCGCTCGACTGCTCCGAGGATCGAGAGTTCTGGAATGTCTGGGAGAGCGGTCCGCAGTTCGGCACACCGCTCCACTATCCGACCTCATCTCGAGCGCCTTCCGGAGCGTAGTGTGGCTGTCGTCAGGGCGATCGCCCGCGCTGAGCCTGGCGGCGTCGCCTTTCACTGCGTAGGCGGGCGCGACCGCACCGGCCAGATCGCGATGCTGCTGCTCGCGCTCATCGGGGTAGCTGCTGAGGACATCGCCGCCGACTACATGCTCAGCTACGAACGCCTGCGGGCGCGGTCTGCCGCCCAGGGGGAGCAAGACCAGGGGCCACTACCGGAGGCCTTCCTCGCGGGCCAGGGCACGAGCGCGGACGAGGTGATCGTCGGTACGCTCACCGAGCTCGACGTCGGGGCACACCTACGTGCAGTCGGTCGCAGCGACTAGGACCTGGCCAGCATACGGGCGCGGATGCTCGAGTCCTAGTCCGGCGTCGATAAGATCCGCTGGGAGCAGCGAGCGATGTTGTGCCATCGATGCTCCGGGATTGTGAGGAGTATGCGAAGCCAGGCTCGCGAGTGACTCGTTTGCAGCATCAGGGCGATTAGCTCAGTCGGTT
>QHBW01000031.1 GCA_003244205.1 Solirubrobacterales bacterium
GCGCGCTCGGGCTGCGGGGTGACTGCGTTCGCCGTCTATTCGTGGACCACCCCTGAGCTCGATCCGGCCAATTCGGAGCACTGGTTCGGGATCTACAGCCCGAGCGCGCAACCGAGTCCCTCCGCGACAGCGCTCATCACCACGGCGAACAAGCTCAACTTGTCCGCACGCCCTGTGAACGGGGCATCCGGCGCCTGCTGAGCCAGATGGGCACGATCGCGACCTTCTGTCGGCGCGCACCGCTGCCGCCTCTCGCCTTGGTGTCGGCCGTCTCCTGTGCGCTCGCCGGCTGTGCAGGCGTACCGACCCCCTACGCCGGTCCGCAGCGAGCAACGTTCCTCGGGGCCAACGCGCAGTTCGTCTTTCTCGCGGGGCCTCGGGAGCGAGACCTGCAACTCGACGCGATGGTCCGCGCGGGCGTGACGTTCGTGCGCGACGACGCACCCTGGGAGCTCGTCGAGCCGTCGCCCCCGATCGCGGGACACCACCAGTACAGCTGGAGCGTCCTTGACGGAGTCGTGGAGGCCCTCGCTCAGCGAAGGCTGCGCTGGCTGCCAATTGCTGACTACTCCACCACGTGGGCGAGCATCTCCCCCGGGTACACCTTCGCGCCCCCCGCACGAATTGACGACTACGCCGCTTTCGCGGCCGCTCTCGCGGCCCGCTACGGCCCGGATGGCGCATTTTGGCGCGAACACCCATCTCTCGCTGCAGTCCCGGTGACACAAATCGAGCTGTGGAACGAGCCCAATGCGACCACCTTCTGGCAGCCGTCGACGAACCCGGCTGCCTACGCCCGCCTTTTCGCGGTCGCGAGCGTGGCCATCCGAGCCGCCAACCCCGCGGTCACGGCCGTCGTGGGAGGGCTCGCTCCTGCGGGCGACACGGCGTTCGTGCGCGCGATGATCGACGCGCTGCCCGTCGTGCGGGGCCTGATCGATGCTGTCGGCCTGCACCCCTATGCGACCGACGCGAGGGGAGTGCAGTCGATCGTCGCCGCCATGCGTCACGCACTGAACGCCGATGGGCTGAGTGGGGCATCGATTTTCGTGACCGAGGTCGGGTGGCCAGTACGGGGTGCCAGCGCGGCAAACGTCGTATCCGACGCCACGCGGGCAATGGACCTCGCACTGGCTCTCCGGCTGGCAGCCCTGTCGGGGTGCGGCGTCAGCGCCTTCGCGCCCTACACGTGGACAACGCCCCAGCGGGACCCAGGCAACTCCGAGGATTGGTACGGGCTATATGGGCCGGACGCCAGGCCGAGTCGGACGGCGATCGCCTTGACGGACGCCGCCACGCGTCTGAACCTCGCATCGCGGCCCCCGGAGGGCACGACAGGGCCGTGCTAATGCTCGCCGCCGGTCGATCGCCCCCGAGCAGATCAGGCCGGCGGCGACTCAGCTGGAGGCGTTGAACGCAACGCCTGCGCTCGGCGAACGAGGGCCACGGCCGTGGAGCAGCCGAGAACGACGATCAGCGGCTCGAGGGGGCCCTGTGGCACGTGCCGTCATCCGTGGTGAAGACGACCGACGCAGCGTAGATCAAGGCGAGTAGCGACAGGACGAGCGCTCGTCGTCGGCGCTCTCGCCAGAGCGCCGCCAGAGCGAGGACGGCGAGCAGCCAGTACCAGGACAGACCCACGGCCGTGACCCATCTCGTGCGCCCTCAAAGGGCACTTCGGCCAGCGCGCGTCCCGGACGGCGCACGTCCCACAGCCTCGACAGCCGTCGTGTTCCGGCTTGTCGCCGACCAGCGCATGACCGTGGGTCGCGACCACGTAACCCAGACGCACCAAAAGGCCAGCACCATGCAGGCGATCAGCCAGCGCCGCTCCCCGGTGCCGAGTGATCGCCCCGAGGCGGCCACGGAGCGTCCCTAGCTCACCACAGGGCCCCGGTGCGTGCCCACTGGCGTGATCTGACGCCCCACTGCCCGATACAATCGCGGTGGGCGCATGGGCGCGCAGGGTATGCCGGTCGCCTCACCGGCGGCCGCCCGCTAACCCGAGAACCGGCGGGTTCGCCCAGGATGCCCTCTAGGCTGTCGGTATGCAGAGACGCCCCCTCCAGTCGACTCCGCGCTGCAGGCGCGGCGACGCGGGGAGCGGCCGATGAGCCATCTTGGTCGGGCGACGTCATGGCGGCGCTGGGGGTTGCGGCGAGCGTCGAGGACGTGCGCGGCCATGCCTACCGTGCTCTTGGCGCGTGCGCGAGGCGAGCTGTCCGCCGCGGACTTCACGCGGGTCGCCAACCACGTCAGTCGCTGTCCGAGGTGCCGCGCGTTGGCCGAGACGATAGATACCCCCGAGGCGGATACGCCCGAGCCGGTCGTTGCCGCGGCGGCGCCTGGGGTTTGGGCCGCTGGTGCGCCGCCCTCCATCAGGCGAGATGAGAACGCCGATGTGGACCCCAGCGCCTGGCGTGCAAGCCGCGGCAACGAGGCGCTCGTAGCCGAAGCCGCTGTCGGGCTCGCGGTGGGTGCACCGGAAACCGCCTCCCACTCCCTTGACGCCTGGGTTCCGAAAGTGCCGACTTCCACGAAGGCACTGTCCGGGGCGTCGTGGGTTACCGCAGAGACCAGCGCCGTCGAACTTCCAGGCGCGGATGCCTTGCCATCCCGCGACGCCGCGGAATGGCGCTCGGCGACCTCCGAGGCGCTCCCGGCCTCGCCACAAGACCTCCCGCGTGCTCGGAGGCGACAGCTGCGGCTCGGCCGGACGGTGATGATCGCCATGCTGGCGGTCCTCGTCGCAGCCGCTGCAGCGGCTCTCGCTGTGACCGGGGTGTTCGGCGGCAGTGGGAAGCACGCGGCGACGCACTCGGCTGGGGCGGTCCCCACCTCGTCCTCCACCGCCGGCGGCGCCGCGCGAGCCCGGCGAGCGACCCCACGCCAGCGTCGCCCCAGGGGTAACGCCGCCCATCGCTCGCGCCCCGTCCGTCATCGCCCTGTGGCCGGGGCCGGCGCAAGGCCAAAGCCAACGAGCCTGTCTATCCCGGCGTCGATCGCTCCATCCTCGCCTACGCCGAGCACGAACCCGCGGTCGAGCGTCTCGCCGCCGCCGGCGGCGCGCTCGGCCCCATCCCACCTCTCGACGCCGACCCCTCCAGCTGGCGCCGTCGGCGTGCCTACCAGCCCGCAGGTTGGGAGAAACGTCCCGGCGGCGGCGGGTCCATGAGCATTCGATCTCTGAGGCTCCCCACGCTTGCCCTGCTGGGCGCCCTTTGGGCGTTGGGCATCCCGGCGCACGCCGCTTGGGTCCCCTCGCGGACGATGCTCG
>QHBW01000026.1 GCA_003244205.1 Solirubrobacterales bacterium
CGGGCCAAGGCGACGGCGGCGCTCAGCCGCTACCACGAGCGCTTCGAGGTCGACCCCTCGGAGCCGATGTGGTTTGAGCGAACCTTCGCGTTCCGCCTCGGTCCGCACTGGTTGCGCGGACGCGTGGATCGCGTCGACCGCCTCCCCGACGGGGGCTACGAGTTGATCGACTACAAGACCGGCCGCCCTAAGACCGCGGCCCAGCTGCGCGACGACGTGCAGCTCACGCTCTACGCGATGGGTGCGCACGAGGCTTGGGATCTACAGGCAGCGCGCGGCTCCTACTACTACGTGCTAGACGACGAGAAGGTAGCTGTCCCGCACAACGCCGAAGACCGCGAATGGATCGAGGAGACCGTCCACACGGTGGCCGATGGGATCCTCGGCCAGGGGTTCGAGCCAACACCGTCGTATGCGGCGTGTTCGGCGTGTGACTTCCGCATCGCGTGTCCAGCGGCGGAGCGCTAACCGAGCGTTCGGGTTCTGACAACCCGTCGGTCCGTGGCCCCTTCGTCAGGACGCGTCGGAGCCGCGCTGGCGCAGGAAGCGCTGGAATTCGCGCGCGATCACGTCGCCCGCCCCCGTCGGCACATCGGGGCGCTCCTGGGGACGCTCCTCATCGGCCGCGCGCTCGAGGCGCTCGACGAAGGCGCGCACGTCGTCATCTGACTGCACGGCCAGGTTCACCTGTCGCTCGTAGTCAGCGGCAGCGGCCTCCAGCTCGGACCCGTCGACCGAGACCCCCACCAGCCCCTCGAGCTTGCGCACCAGCGCGAGCGCCGCCTTGGGGTTGGGGGCGGCGGCGATGTAGTGCGGCACGGCCGCCCACAGGCTCGCTGACGGGATCCCCGCATCGGCGCAGGCGGCGTGCAGGACGCCGACGATCCCGGTCGGTCCCTCGTAGTTGGAGCCTTGGAGGTCGAGTCGCTCGATCAGCGCGTCGTCGGACGCGAGCCCGGTGATGGCGGTCGGCCGCGAGTGTGGAATGTCTGCGAGCAGCGCGCCCAGGGTGACTACGAGCTGGACACCGAGCGCCTCGGAGAGGTCCACGACCAGCTGACAGAAGGATCGCCAGCGCATCGACGGCTCTGCCCCCGTGAGGATCAACAGGTCTCGCGGTGCACGCGGAACGCGCGCCTCGAAGATGCAGACATCGGGCCACTGGATCTCGCGCGCCCGGCCCTCGCTCAGCTTGACGTGTGGGCGAGTGGCCTGAAAGTCATAGAAGTCATCCGGGTCGATACGGGCGAAGCGCTCGGCGTCGAGCGAGGCGGCGACGAAAGCGGCGGCAGCGGAGGCGGCGTCGGCCGCGTCGTTCCAGCCCTTGAACGCGCACACTAGTGCCGGTGCGCGCAGCGCCTCGGGTCGGCGCTCCCAGATCAGCGGCGCCATCGTCGGCTCCTGGGATGCGGCGCCGTCGCGACGACGGCAGCGGCTGGAGGTGCCGGCCGGCGGCGGGAATGAGCCATCCGCGTCAGGGTAGATCATGGCTGCGTGCGCTCCGCAGCCATCCGCGAGCCGGAGCCGCCCTGCGCGGAGATTGCGGCGTGGCGCGCCGGCGACGTTGTCGAGGGCGTGTTCGCCTGCGTCCGCAAGGACCGGCTCACGGCACGGACGGGCACGCCCTATCTGGCCGTCGAGTTGCGCGACCGCAGTGGTGCGATCAAGGCGCGGGCCTTTCGCCGTGCCGATGCGCTGGCGACGCGCTTTGATCGCGGCGATCTCGTGCGGGTGTCAGGACAAGTGGAGCGCTTCCGTGACGAGCTCCAGCTCGAGCTGCGCGCGATCGCCCGGGTCGAGTCCGGGGACCTCGAGGGGACGGCTGCGGAGCGCTTCCTGCCGGTCGCCTATCGCGACCTCGACGAGCTCGACGGCTTTCTCGAGCATTTGTGCCGCGAGGTCCACGACCGCGAGCTGCGGGCGCTGCTCGATCGTCTGGTGAGCGACGACGTGCTGCGCGCCGCTTGGCGCCGGGCGCCGTGCACGCGTGCGGGTCACCACGCCTATCTCGGGGGGCTCCTCGAGCACACCGTCGCGGTCGCCACGCTCGCCCTCGAGGTCTCCCCGTTGCATCCGCGGCTGGACTCCGACCTGCTGCTGTGCGCCGCGATCGTGCACGACCTAGGCAAGACGGGCGAGTTCACCTACGGCGCAGAGATCGGCATCAGCGAGCACGGCCGACTCCTTGGTCATGTGCAGCTTGGCGTCGAGCTGCTCGAGCGCGCGATGGCCGCGCTGGCGACCGACGCGGGCAGGCGCGCCGCGTTGCTGCACTGCGTGCTCGGACACCATGGCCCCGACGGCCTCCCGGGACGTCGCTTCCAGTCGGCGGAGGCGCTCGCGCTCTACCGACTCAACGCCCTCGACGCGGGCATCAAGGGCGCGCTCGAACACGGACTCAACTGAGTCGTCTGGTCGCTTCCGGCCTCCAGGCGACAGACACCCCAGTGGAAGCCCGGCAGGGCCGCTAGCCGGGCGGCATCGTCGGCGTAGTCCGCATCGAGGTGACGGCCGATCACGAGCACCCCCACGGACCCCGCCCCTGCAGCCTTCAGCGCACCGGCAGCGCTCTGCGCGCTGGCGCCCGTCACCCACGTGTCGTCGATCAGGAGGATGCGCTCTCCGCGCAGGGGGCGGGTCGGCGCGTATCTGGCGACCTGCACCGTGCGCTTGGGAAGCGGCGTGTCCGAGCAGCGCAGCAACCGCTCGTGGCGCGCCGATGCCGGGGCCGGGAGCCGCGCGACGAGGTGGCGCAGGGGATGCTGTGCATCGCGGGCCGCCACGCTCGACGGGACGGTGGCGAGGATGTCGAAACGACTGACTCCTGCGGCTGCGGCGAGACAGGCCTCGTGGCGCTCGAGGAATCGCCACAGCACCGCGGCGAGCTCTGCGCCAAACTCCCTGCGCACGTGCGCCGGTCCGTCCTTGTAGCCCCGCAGGGCGAGATGAAGCTGGCCGTAGCGAACGCTGTAGGAGATCGGCAGTACGACGTCCGCGTGACCCGGCTGGCGATGGCAGGCGTAGCAGATGTTGTGGCCGTCGGTGAACCGTGCGCAGGTGCGACAGACACCCACAGCTTCACGTGGCAGCGGGTTGCGCATGAAGTTCGCGTAGGGAGCCGCGAGCTCCTCGACGGTGACCATCGCCGGCGCCACTGGTTCACGCGGCCAGCTTCCCGGCGTTGAGCCCTTCGAGGCGCGCGACGATCTCCGCGGAGTCGGAGACGACGTGCACTCCCGGACGCTTGGCGGCGTCGCGCGCCCACTGCTCGCAGAGCAGCGAGCCCAGCAGGAAGACAGGGCGCCCGTGCTCCAGAGCGACGCGTGCCTGCTGGCGCGCTCCACTGGTGCGCGACGCCTCGATCACGACAGTGGCCAGGGCGAATCCCGACATGACGATATTTCTCCTCCGAAAGCCCTCGCGCGTGGGTTGCGCATTGGGCCAAAACTGCGACACGACCGCACCACTTCGCACGAGGCGCTCGTGCAATGGACGGTTGGCGGACGGGTAGACGTGACTCAGGCCGGTGCCGACGACTGCCACGCTGCGCGCCCCACTGTCGAGCGCGCCGACGTGCGCGGCAGCGTCAATGCCGGCCGCCAGCCCGCTCACCACGGTCAATCCGGCGGCGGTCAGCTCCGCTGCGATCTGCCCCGCCCGGCGACGCCCGGCCGCGGTGGGACGACGGGTACCGACCACGGCCACCGAACGGGTGTCGCGGTCGCTGAGACGCCCGCGCACGAACAGCAGCGGAGGCCGATTGTGGATCGTCCTGAGGTTGGGCGGGTAGCGGGCGTCGAGGACGGTGATGACGGCGAGACCTTGCGACTCCCAACCAGCGACCTCGCCGGCGATCGCCTCGAGGTCGACCACTTGACCGTACGCGTCCGCGGCAAACAGGCGTGGCGCCGAATCATCGGCGCCGCCGAGGACCGCCGTCGCGCTGCCGGCGACCTCGATGCGCTCAGACAACTCGTGCGGCGGCCGACCTCCTCGGCGCAACAGCGCCACCACGGCCGCGGTTTCCCGCAGCCTGCTCATACGGCTCGGGATCGACGCGACACGAACATGCGTTTGCGACGGTAGCGCCCCGCCCGGCCGTCGCGCTGGCCGCCGATCCGCTTGCAGGCGCCCGGGCCGCGGGTGTCGAAACCCTCACGCGATGTCAGAGCGCGTCAGTCATCTGGGCGAGCGCCCACCGTTCACCGCACTCGACGGCTCCAGCATCCGCGAGCTTGCCGGTCCCGGCTGGAACGCGGTGCGCAATCAGAGCCTCGCCGAAGCGCGGATTCAGGTTGGCCTCGAGACCGCGGAGCACTACCACCGCAAGACCGAGGAGCTGTACTACTTCCTCTCAGGGAGCGCGGAGCTGCGCGTCGACGACGAGCTGATCGAGGTGCACGCCGGGGACTGCGTAACGATCCGCCCCGGGGTGGTCCACAAGCTCTGGAACACCGGGACGGAGGAGCTCGTCCTGCTGTGCTGCTGTGCCCCGGCCTATTCGGACGAGGACACAGAGCTCACCGGCGGCTGACCCCCGGCGCATCGCGTTCGCATGCGAGCGGCGCAGTACCCGTAAGGAGCGGCGCAGTACCCGTAAGGAGCGGCTCAGTGCCCGTAAGGACCGGACCACAGCAGCCGGCCTGTCCTGGTGTCCCAGCGAAGCGACCACGGAGCGTCCGCCTTCGACGCCTTGCGCTTGGGCCGCTCGGCGGCTGCGAGGTCGCGCGGCGCGCCGCCATCCTGGTCGGCCAGAAGTCGATCGAGGAGGTCATCGCGCACCTCCTCGAGCTCGGCGATCGAGAGCAGACGACCGCCTCGCGACGGCGACGGCGTCCGTCCTGGCAGCGCATTGCTGGCCGGCGCGTTCGACCCGGCGAGCGCGCGCTCGAGCGCGGTGATCTGGCGCCGCAGCCGGGTGCGCGTGGCGCGTTCAGCGACGTCGCCGCCTGCCCGCGGCCGTGTCGGCCCGGGCGAACGCGTTGACGCGGGTCCCTCGAAGTAAAGAGCCGCCGCCAGCTCGCGGGGATCGAGGCCCGCGCGGCGCGCTTCGTCCGCGGCGGTCTCGGCGATGCCGCGGAGCGAGGCGTCATCGCCTGCGGCGGCGGACACGAAAGTGCCGCGGCCGTGGTGAGCGTCGATCAGTCCGGCCTCTTCCAGCCGGTTGTAGACAGCCCGCACCGTGTTGACGTTGACGTCGGCTGCGCCGGCAAGCTGACGGGCGCCGGGGAGGCGAGCACCAGGCGCCAGGCGCCCGGTGGCGATCATCGCGCGCAGCTTCCACGTCAGCTGGGTGCCGAGCGGGAGCTCCGCATCGCGAGCGAGCGAGAAGTCAAGCCCCTGCAGCTGGTCAGCGTCCGCGGTCACAAGCCCACGATAGCGGCCCTCGCAGTGCTAGTCAACTAGCGTGGCCCCATCATCTGGGCGGGAGCCTAGGGCTACAACAACGCTCGATTGCAGGGCTTTTGAAGGAGATGCGCTGGTTGGCTTGACTGGCACTGCAAACGGGGCTACGCTTTTGCCACTGATCCAGCCAGGTAGCTCACTACGTGGGGCCCGAGGGAGGTGTTGTGTTGGTTC
>QHBW01000097.1:0-34862 GCA_003244205.1 Solirubrobacterales bacterium
GAGATCTTCACCCATACCGACGAGGTCGTCCAGCCCAACAGCGGACCGAACGCGAGCGCCGCGCTGCATACCGGCGGGGGCACGATCACCAACGTCGCCACCCAGGACATCTGCCCTCTCGACGTCAACGAGCACCTCCAGATCGGCACCGTCGACGCGGTCGCCTACGCGCTCGCGGTCGACGCGCTCACGCATCCCGGCTCCGCCGACCCGGCGAGGATCGACCGCTCGGTCTGCGCCCAGCCCTACATGCCGGGCGTCAACCCGCTCACCCTGAGCAACGAGCTGGAGATCCTGGCCGGCGCGCCGGGCCTCCTGGCGGTGGGGGTCGGCGGCGCCAACCTCGTCGGCGTGCCGGAGGTCGCGGCAGAGCCGCCGCTGCAGTGCTACGTGTTCGCTGCCTGCGCTGGCCAGTCGGCAGCCGGCCTGACGCCCCACCCCAGGGTCACTCACCCCAAGCGATCCAGGAAGTGCGTCGCCCGCGGCCACGCCCGCAGGCGCCGGGGCGCCCACAACCGCGAGCAGCGCAGAGATCGCGCGGGCGACGCCCGCGCCGTCCGCTCCTGCCGGCGCTCGACCGGACACCGGCACCGCGAACGCTGACGGACTCGCGCCGCCGGGCACGTCGCGGAATACTTCCTCCACGCTGGCGCCAATGGGCGCCGTCATGGAGGGAGAGCGATGCGACAACTGACCAGCCTCGACGCCCAGTTCCTCGCGCTTGAGACCGCTCGCCAGAGCGGGCACGTCGCCGGGGTGGCGATTCTCGATCCCACGACTGCGCCAGGCGGCAAGCTCCACTCGTCCGACATCCAGCGCTTGATCGCCGAGCGGCTGCACCTCCTGCCGCCGCTGCGCTGGCGCCTAGCCGAGGTCCCGTTCGGACTCGACTATCCCTACTGGGTGGAGGACAGCGACTTCGACCTGCACTTCCATGTGCGCGAGCTCGCCCTCCCCGCTCCGGGTAGCGACGAGCAGCTGGCCGAACAGGTCGCGCGGATCGTTTCGCGGCCACTGGACCGCGCCCGACCGCTGTGGGAGCTCTACCTGGTCCACGGGTTGGGCTCCGGCAACGTCGCGATGCTGACCAAGATCCATCACGCCGTCGTGGACGGCATGTCGGGCGCCGAGATCATGGGCTTGCTGCTCGATCTCAGCCCGGACGGTCGCGAGCTGCCAGAGCCCACGCCCGGACGTGACGATCATCAGCCCTCGGAGCTCGAGTTGCTCGCGCGCGGGTTGGCAGGGGTGCCGATGTACCCGCTGCGGCTGATCCGCGCGCTGCCCTCGACGCTCCCCAACGTCGAAGAGGTTCCAGCCATCTTTGGCTCGATCCCGGGCGCGACGACGGTCGGGCGGCTAGCCGGGCGGCTGCAGCGAGCCACCGGCGGCGATGGCCGAGGGTCTGGGTACAACAGGCTGCTCGCGCCGCGCACGTCGTTCAATCGGCGCGTCTCTGCGCACCGCCGCTTCACCTTCGGCCAGCTGTCGCTCGATGCCGTCAAGGCGATCAAAAACGAGCACCAGAGCACTGTCAACGATGTGATCGTGTCGATCTGCGCGGGCGCTGTGCGGCGCTGGCTGATCGAGCACGACGAGCTCCCCCAGCAACCCCTCGTCGCCCAGATCCCGGTCTCCGTCCGGACCTCCGCTGAGGCGGGGACGTTCGGCAACCGGATCATGCTGATGAGCGTGCCGCTCTACACCAACGAGGCCGACCCGGTGCGCCGCCTGCAGCTCACCCATGAGGCCCTGCGCGCGATGAAGGAGCGCCACCGCGCATTACCCGCACAGTTGCTCCAGGACGCCAACCACTTCATTCCGCCCGCGGTCTTCGCGCGCGCTGCGCGGCTGACCTTCCGCCTCTCGAGCAGCAGGCCGGGGCGCCCAACCTGGAACCTCGTCATCTCCAACGTTCCCGGTCCCCAGTTCCCCCTCTACTGCGCCGGAGCCCGGCTCGAGGCCAACTACCCCGTGTCGGTGATCACCGATGGGATGGGTCTCAACATCACGGTCATGAGCTACTGCGGCCACCTCGACTTCGGCATCGTCGCCGACCGTGACCAGATGCCCGATCTGGCGTCGCTGATCGGTTGGCTGGGCGAGGAGCTCGCCCAGCTGACGTCGTGAAGCCGACGCGCTCGGGCGTCCAATGAGTCGATAGCGCCAAGCGTGTGGGTGAGCTCAGGCCTGCGCGGTCGTCTTGACGACGCCAACCGTGTGCCCTTCGGGATCGTTGAACAGGCCGATCTCGATCCGCTCCATGACCTTGTCCGGGCCCATCATCCGCGATCCGCCGAGGCTCTCCGCCTTGGCGAGCGCAGCCTTGACATCGGGTACCTCGATATAGAAGGTGACGTGACCGGAATAGCCCTCCGGCGCCACTCCGATACCGCCGCCGATGCCAGCGCCCTCGGGGGTAACGTTGCCGTCGCGCTGCACGATCCCGTCGTTCATCGGATTGTCGGACTCGATCTTCCAATCGAAGAGGTCGGAGTAGAAGGACTGCAGCGCAGCGCCGTCCTTGCCCATGACTTCGAAGTGGACAACGGGCTGTCCCGTGGTGACTCCATTCCGCGCCGCCACGACGGCGCATCGCGATTGGCAAAGCATTCTTGCCGATGACGACAGCACCCGACTGATCGCTATACTGACCATATGGCCAAACGAGTGACCGCTACCGAGGCGAAAGCGAAGATCCTCGGCCTCTTGGACGACGCGGCCGCAGGCGAGGAGATCGAGATCACCAAACACGGTCGCGCGGTCGCGCGGCTTGTCCCCGCGGCCGGCGCTCGCTCGCTGCAGGGATCGTGCGAGGGACTGGCGATGACCGCAGCCGCCGATGACGAGCTGCTCTCCACCGACGCTGTGTGGAACGTCGCGTGAGCTGTGAGCGCGATCCTGCTCGACACACATGTCGTGCACTGGTGGTCGGCGGAGCCCCAGCGGGTCAGCGAGCGGGCGAGTGCGCTCCTCGCCCAGGCCGAGGAGCTGGCGGTAGCCGCGATCTCCTGGTTTGAGCTGGCGTGGCTAGCGCGTCATGAGCGGATCCTCGTCAACATCCCGATCCGATCCTGGCTGCTGGAGCTGGCCGCGCAGGTGCGAACGATCGGCGTAACCCCGGCGATCGCCGACACTGCCGTGGCTCTTCCCTCGTCCTTCCCAGGCGATCCCGGCGACCGGCTGATCTTCGCGACGGCGATCGAGCACGGCCTGCGGCTCGTGACCAAGGACCAAGCGATCCGCGATCACGCCCATCCACGCTCGGTAGCGATCTGGTAGCGCGGACGCTGGCGCGCGGCGCGGCAAGCTCGCTTGAGGTGAGCGCGCACGCGGCGGCCCCTGCTGTTAGTCGTGCCCGGTAGCGGTAGCGCTTCGCCGGCCGCGGGACTACCGCTCAACACCTATGTCCAGGACAACGCCCGCTCCGTACGAGAGGTCGCACGAGTGCTGCGACCAGGAGGCCGCGTGGCACTCGCGATGTGGGGATCCGCGTATGGCGAGATTCGGCTGATGAACGCAGCCCGCCGAGAACTCGGGCTCCGCAGCTTTCTGCCGGCCCGTCCCGACCTCGCCGTTCGGCGCCTCTCGCAAGCGGGGATGAGCCGGATCGAGCGAGACGACGTCGAGCTCACGACCACGTTCGACCCCGCCACGGCCTACCTCGACTACCGGCGTGCGTTCGGTGTTCCAAGCGATCGCGCCGCGCGTCGGACCAACGAGCGGCTGATCGCCACGCTCGCGCGACTGATCGACGACGAGACCACGGTCGGCACGCCGTTTCAGCTCCAATGGACAGTCACAATGCTGACCGGACGCATGCCCAGCCGCGCACCCGAACCATCCCGGCCGCGCCGGCCACGAAGAATCACGACTCCGCGGACCCGTGATCGCTTGCAGCGATCCTGAGCAGTCACACCTGCTTTCGATCCGCGGGAGTCCGTCGGCGACGGCGGCAGCTCACCTCCCTTGCCGGCAACTCGGTCTGGACCGTTCGTCGCGCTGAGGCCCGCTCCGCGCGGACAGCGGGGCTGCGACGCAAGCGCTGGGCGCTGGTTGTCGTGCGGCAGAAGCTCTCGAAGATCATGCTGCATACTGTCGCTTCCTGGGTCCGAGGACAGAGGAGCACGAGTCATGGCCCGCGTGGACGAAGTCGTTGATGGCATCTACAGGATCTGCACCACCGTCCAGCTTCCAGATACCGAGTTTCAGTTCAACCAGTTCCTGATCAACGACGAGCGCCCCGCGCTCATCCACACCGGGATGTACGGGTTGTACGAAGGTGTCCGTGACGGCGTCGCGGAGGTACTCGATCCGGGCAAGCTCGAGTACGTGATCCTCCTCCACTTCGAGGCTGACGAGAACGGGGGCATGGATCGGTTTCTGGAGGGAGCGCCGAACTCCGCGCTGGCCTGCAGCGCCTTGAGCGCGATCCTGAACCTGAGCGGCTGGAACTATTCGGGCCGCATCGAAGGCCACATGGAGGGGGAGGTGATCGATCTCGGCAGGCACAAGCTGCGCTTCCTGGAGACGCCGCACGTCCACCACTGGGACTCGATGATGCTGTTCGACGAGACCACCAAGAGCTTGTTTCCTTCGGATCTCTTCATCCAGCCCGGTGACCAGCCGCCGGTCGTGACCGAGAACCTCGGCAGGATGATGTGCGAGTACTACCGGCAGATCGGGATCTTCGCCCACGACAAGCCGGTCCGGGACGTGGTTGATCGGATCGAGGCACTTGACCCGGACTGGATCCACGGCATGCACGGCGGAAGCCTTGGCCGTGAGACGATCCCGTACTTTTCTCGCGCGCTGCGCGAGGAGTCGGTTGGCTATACCGGCAAGCTGCTTGGTCGAGAAGTCTTGCCGAGCTAGAGCCAGCGAACAGCAGCTATAGATCCCGTCACGTCGCCGCGGCGCCGCATCTCGCGCGGAGCGGCAGCGCTCCCAACCGAGCGCCGAAGGAACGATTGCGGTCTCGGGGGCTACAGCCACCACAACTCTGCAATCGCTACACGCTCTGCCGGTAGCCGACCGGGAACGTCGGCTGGCCCCGGCGCAACCCGGGCTGATCACTGTTGCTCCCAGATAGCAAACGAGCGGCACCGCGAGGCCCTCGCCACACGCCTGGTGTTGCTCACGAGCGAGAGCCACGGCCAACCGTTCTGCATTCGTCCGGCGAAGCAGTCGTCAGCTAAGCGCGCCCCCGGACGCCCGCCGGTGGTCCCTGGCGGTAGCGACGAGGGGCTCGTCCGTCACTACCGCATCGCCCTGAGCGAAGCGCATGTCGCGACTCCAACCACGTGCCGTTTGCTTGTGAGATGTGAGATCGAAGCAATCGCCGCCTGACGTGTGCTGGGGCAGTCGCACTCCTGGGGTTTGCTTCGTCGCATCGAGTCGGGGGAATGACGCGTCGCGACAACGAACGCATCGTGCGCAACCTTGTCCAGCTCGCCGGCCGCGAGCTCTCGGCGTAACCCCCACTCGCCGTGCGGTCCAAGCCGGGCGCCGCCAATCGTGGCCGAGTAGACGAATGTTGCCCGGACACCGCAGGAGTTGCACAACTCCCTGGGAGTCGTGCTGGGCACAAGACTTGGCTTTCCGTCGTGCTGAGCGAGCGTCTGCTGAGCGCCGGCCGAGACGCGCGGTGTCTCACCGACACCGAAGGGTCGAAAGACCCTAGTCGGGCGCCAAATTCAGTGCCCCTTCAATGCCGAGCATGCCTGAGCCGCAGCCGTGCCAGTCAAGCCGCGCGTCACCTTGACGACCCGCAGGCATACCTGATACTTCGAGTGCGCCAGGCCTGCATCGCCCGCGGGGGACGTGGGGGACGTGGGAGTGCTGGGCGCGGGAGTTGACGTGCTCGACGCCGGCGGTGGCGCGGGTGTTGCAGTCGTCGTCTTCTGGCTGCTGCCGCCGCAACCGGCGGCTATGACTCCGCACGCCAGCATGACGGCGAATGGTGCGCTGCTCGCTACGGTCATTGTCGTTGCTCCTTCAGTTCGATCAAGGTGAGATACCGGTCGCGTGGTCGCCAGCGAGGCTCCTCGGCACGGGCGAGGCTTCTGACAAGAACCCGCCACTTCTGGCCTGCGGAGGTCCCTAGCAGGCGGCTTCGCCTAAGAGGTGGTTTTGGCACAGGACTGGTCGCCCCGCGGTGCGGAGCGCCGCGAGTGTCACGGCCGGTCCTTGCGCGCAGCCCAGCTCGAACTCCGGCGCGAGCTCGCCTACCTTCAGCCCGGGCAACGCACCGTGCGTTTCGCGACGCCCTTGAGCATCCAGTCCGATCAACGCCTGTCCGCGCCGGCGCAGCAGGATGACGATGACGACGCTCTGAATTACGATCACCAGTCCCGCCACAAGACTCCCCGCCAGCCAACCGATCTGCGAAGACGACAGCGACCCCAGCCAACCCGGCACGCTAGGACCCGGTCCTTCACTCACCACCAGCGCTGCGGCAACACCCAACACCAGGTTCCGCGCGAGCGTCCCGATGCCCGCCCGCCGCGAATGCATCCGTCCGAAACAATGACAGTCAAGCTCGCGGCCCTTGGCCAGCGCACCGACGATCGCAAAGACAACCCCGCCGAGCAGCACCAGCGCCGCGACCGCCCCCCAAATGGCCGACCCACTGCCGACCAGGGCACCCGCGACAGCCAGCTCGACCAGCGGCAAAAGCGTCCCGACCGCCGGCGCAAGCGCCCGCGGAACCCCAAAGTCTCGCACCGCCCGACGGGATCCAGCCAAATCCGCCAGCTTCGCCACGCCCGCGAGCGCGAACACCCCCGCCAGCACAAGTCGTGCCATTAGCATCGCCGTGCTCATGCTCGGCTCTGTTCGCGAGCGTCGTTGGATGTGCGAGGAACGGCGTCCTGCACGGTCGCTGAGCGGGGGACGAGCAGCAGCAGCGCCGGAACGATCAGCAGCACGGGGATGATGCTCACTGAGAGTGTGGTGGCGAGCGAGCCGACGCTCGCGCCGGACGGCAGTTTGGTGGCGGAGATCGCGATGCCCACCGCGGTCATCACGGCGCCGATCGCGAGAAAGAGCTGCATCGAGTGTCGGTGGGGTTTGGCGCGGAATGACATGAAGAAACCGAACCCGTTGCCGAGCACCGGAAAGACGGTCGCGGGCAGGAGCGCTGAGAGCGCTAGGGAGGGCAGATTGCGGGGGACGTCGAAGACGCCGCGTCCGAGCTCTCGCAGCGCGAAACCGAGCGCGATCGAGACGAGCACACCGACACCGAGCGCGACTCGAAGCGAAACCGTCGACGTGCCGTTCCTCCCGCGCTCGCCGGTTTCGCCCGGCGGGCTGAACGGTTGCGCGCTCACGCGAGCGCCTCCTGGTCTCGCTGCCCCGCCGGTCCGCCCACTGGTACGCCGAGCTGTCGCAGCGCTCCGAGGTCGTCGCGGCAGGCCCAGTGCTCGGCGACCATTCCGTCCTGGACCCGGAAAATGTGAATGTGCTGGACCGATACCCGGCGCCCCGTTGCCGGCATCCCGTTGAAGCTGCCGTGGTGCGTCCCTTCGAACATCCCGCGGACGACTACGCGATCGCCCTCACCGATCACGTCCTGCACTGAGAAGCGCAGATCCGGAAAGCCGTCGCGCAGGCGCGTCACCGTCTGCCGAAACCCCTCCGGACCGCCCGGACCGCCCTCGCCGGCCTCATGGTTGACGTAGCCGGGATGCACCAGCTGATCGGCCAGCTCGAGCCTGCCCGTGCTCAAGACCTCATCGAACGAACGGACGATCAGGTCCTTGTTGCTTTGCGACATCAGGCCTCCTAAACAGCTCGTGGTGACGTCCGGCTCGTTCACTATAGTCTGACCTTAGCTAATGTCAAGGGAAACTGTCAACCCGGCTGCCCCGCATCCGCGCCGGCACTATCACTCCCCCAAACGAGCGCAGGCCGCGCTCGCCACCCGGCGACGGATTCGGGCCGCGGCCGAACGGCTGTTCCTCGCCGACGGATACGCGCCAACGAAGATGAGCGCGATCGCCAAGGCGGCGGGCGTTTCTGAGCCCATGATCTTTCTCGCCTTTGAGACCAAGGCGGCGCTCCTCGGCGAGATCATCCAGGTCGCCGTCCGCGGCGACGACGAGGAGATCACCGTGAGCGCAAGGCAAGCGTGGCGGCAGATGCTCGCCCTGCCCGCCGAACAGCTGCTCGAACGTTTCGCGCAAGGAACCGCAGCCGTGCTCGGACGAACCGCGCGCCTGCTCGCACTCGGAGAAGTCGCAGCCGACAGCGCCAGCGAGCTTGCCATCCAACGAGACCGAGGCCACGCCTGGATGCGCTCCGACTTTCACGAGGTGGCCACCGCACTCGCCAAACGAAAAGCCCTCGCCGACACGCTCAGCACCCAAGACGCCGCCGACACGATCTACGCTGTGGCGAACGGGACCGTCTACCTACGACTCACCCAAAACTGCGACTGGACCCCGACCCACTACGCCAACTGGCTCACCAGCACCCTGACCGCCACGCTACTCAAACCCGGTCCGCGCGGACGCCAATAGGAGGTCGGGTGGCCGTCGCCCACTACCACCCGACCGCCGGGTAGCTGGCGACGATCCATTGCCTCAAGCGGTCCTCTGCGCGATCAGTTGCGCCCAGGAGGGTGGCTAGTCTGCGCTGCTCACGGTTGCCGCAGTCTTTCCGGCGGGCCGCTAGCTGCGAGTGAACGAGGATCCGGGCGCCCCGACCGCACGTCGGCTGACTCCTGCCCCGGCGGGTTGCGGAAGCCTCCCAACATCTCACGTCGGCTTCGCCGAGTGTCGCAACGGAACGTTGGGAGCAGCGTCCGGGCGCATCGGCCACGCTCCTGCTCAGCGAGAGGATGCAGCATTGATCGAGCCCCCGCGCCGCTGGCGACGTCGGCGGCGGCCATCGTCAGCGAGCCCTGCTCTCACTCGGCGACCAGCTCTCGCCGCGACCGCTGAGCGTCCTCCATTGCGCGGGAAGCAGTACCTACTGTCTGACCCCTGGAGCGCCGCCAAGAAGGAATCTGCACCGCGGCGCTTGACGCATCAGATCGGCGACCCCAGCCAGGGCACCTAGGATTGCGACCGTGCCGTTCACGCTCAGGAACCTCAAGGAGGACCTGGAGGACGTCGGCTCTAGGTTCGACGGTGCGCCGGACCTGGAGTTCCGCTGGCGACCGAGGCGCTCGAGCTCGAGCAATCCGGCCTGAGCTACCAGCGCGTCCCGCCCGGCTATCGCTTTCCGTACGGCCACACGCACAAGAAGCAGGAGGAGGTGTACGTGGTCCTGCGCGGGAGCGGGCAGATGAAGCTCGACGACGAGATCGTCGAGCTCAAGGAGTGGGATGCGGTGCGCGTCCCGCCCGGTACGTGGCGAGGCTACGAGGCCGGGCCGGAGGGCCTCGAGATCATCGTCATCGGCGCGCCCAATCTCGGCGAGGCTCCGCGCGAAGACGTCGAGGGCCAGCGCGACTGGTGGGCTGACTAGCGCCAGGTAGGTGAACACGAAGCGGGAAGAGGTCACTCACTCAGCCCGAGGGCAGTGCACGCTCCCCTTCTAGCCAGTAGACCAGCCAGAAGGTCGATGACGGGTTGCGCTTTGGACGAATACGAGGGCGCGGTCCCAGGACGGCACCCGCACCTGCTTCGGCGTAACACGCAACTCGCCCCCGGCCGCGATGTCTCGCAAGGGGATCGGCTTGCGGGCGCCTTCCGGAGTCAGTGGCGTTCGCGGCGAACGAGTCCCGCATCGGGGCTCCACCTCTCGACGGTGCGCTCGTCGGGCTCCACATGCCACCTCGGAAACGGCTTGTCACGATGGGCAGGTCGGGTGCGCCGGACCTCGTCCTGCGACGCATCAGCGATCATGACGACCATGCACTCGATGCCCGCCTTCCTCGCCGTGGCAGCGGCGGTCACCCTCACGCCGGGACCAGCGTTCGCGCTGCTGGTGCAGGTCGCCGCCACGCACGGCCGCCGCGCTGCGCTGGCCAACATTGCCGGCAATTCTCTCGGAGTCCTCGTGTGGGGCGTGCTGTCCGCGCTCGGCGTCTCCGCGCTGATCGCGGCCAACGAGCTCGCGTGCGACGTGCTGCGTCTGGCTGGCGCGGCGTTCCTGGTGTTCCTCGGCCTCCGCACCGTGCTGGCGAGGCGATCTCAGGATGGCCCAGACGCGGCCGCTGGCGACGTGCTCCTCGCTCGAGCGGACTCAGTGCGCACCGCCACGCGAGCGGCACGCAAGGGTCTACTCAACAGCCTGGCCAACCCCAAGCTTGCGGTCTTTTTCGTGGCGCTGTTCCCACAGTTCCTCACACCCGACACCGCGGTACTGCCGGCCGCGATGGCCATGGCCAGCGTTATCGTCGTCCTCGATGTCGCCTGGTACGGCATGGTGGCCCTCCTGGTCGACCGATTCCGGCGAGCGGTGGCGCCGCGACTGCTGCGTCGTATCGAGCAGGTCACCGGTGCCCTCCTAGTCGCTTTCGGCCTGCGACTCGCTGTCGAGGCCCGATAGCGGATCGACCACCGGGGTTGCAGGCTCTGCTTGGGCGCGTGCCTGGTCGCGCGCCCGCCACCTTTAAGTGTTGGACGGATGCTGATGATAGGAGCCAGACCATGATCCTCCCGACGGTCCGAGACCCTCGCTTCGTGACGATCCGCCGCGGTGGGACCCTCACCGATTCGGATCACCGGCTCCTCGCTCTTTGGGCGGCATCGTGCGCGGAGCACGTCCTCGACCTGTTCGAGTCGGCTCAGCCTGAGGACCCACGACCGCGTCAGGGGATCGAGCATGCTCGTGCCTGGGTGCGTGGCGAGGCCAAGATGACGCAGGCTCGCACGGCCGCCGGCCGGGCAATGGCTGCGCCAGAGACCTGCGTGGGGCTGCACGGCATGCCGCGTACGCCGCTGGCCAAGCCGGCGTCGTCGCGCACGTCGCCGCGCACGAACTCGGTGCGGCCGCCTATGCAATCAAGGCCGCCCGTGCTGGCGCGCCGGAAGGCGAGGGCGACCACGCAGGGCGACTCGAGTGCCGGTGGCAGCGTGACCAGCTCCCGGAGGCGATTCGCGAGCTCGTACTTGACGACCAGCGGTTGCGGAACGACATCTGCTGGTCAATGTTTGACTGCTGAGCGCGCGTCGCAGCCAGCACCGCCCAGAAGCCCATCGAGCGGACGCCATGAGCTGACTTGTCCGGCTCGACGAACCCCAATTGGGAATCTGCGGGGTGAATCCCTCGCGCACGTTGTCCCTGCTGCCAGGCGGTTGGTCACGCGGCCCTGCTTTGGCGCTCGGCATGATCGTCTCGGCATCACGGCGCGAGCCCCGCAACGCGCGGAAAGCAGAAGCCTGACACGCACTTCCCCTCCCCGAGGGGCTGCTGCGCAAAGTGTCGGTGCCCGGAGGCCAGCGCGCCGCTTCGTCGGGTATCAGGTTTGGAGCCCATGCGCTACGCGCACGACCATGATGATCAAGTACACCGCGCCCAACAGGCGGCGAAACCAGTTCACGCCTCGCGCGAGTTCCTCGTAGGCCCAGACGGTCATCGCCAGATAGGCCGCCGCCCTCCAGTAGCTGCGGTCCGCGCCGTGTAGCTGGCCGGCGACTGCGCCCGCGAGGAAGGCGAGTATCAGCGGAGCATTGGGGAACTGCACGATCGGGAAGCGCGGAGGCAATCCGATCTGAGTCAGCCGCTTGAACTGTGCCCATCCCCTCCTCAATCCCGCTCGCCTCCCTTCTCCCGGAACTAGCGCCACCAAAAGACGCCGCTCGGCGACCCATCCCCCTGAACGACAAAACCCCCGCCATCGCGGGGGCTTGACCTAATCGGGGCGCCGAGATTTGAACTCGGGACCTCACCGACCCGAACGGTGCGCGCTACCAGGCTGCGCCACGCCCCGAAGCGGGCCAGTATCGCACGGGCGATCGGGGTGCCTCGCCGCCTGCGCTCCTCGCGAGCGGGTCTCAGCCCGCGACGGCCTTGTAGTAGCGCACCGCCAGTCCCGTGACCAGCGTCTGAAAGCACGCCTCGGCCTCCTCCCCTTCGCGGGCGGCGTAGCGCTCGAGCCCGCTGCGCTCGATCTCCTCGCTCTGCTCGATGACCTCCTCGACGAGATCAGGGTGGCGATCGCAGAAGTAGGCGCCGATCGAGTAGAGGTTGGTGTCCATGAGAGACTCGATGAACGAGCCCGATTGAGCGGATGGCGTGCTCACCCCCGCAGGGGACGGCCGCGCTCGCCGGGGAGCGTCCGCCCGCTAGGGGACATGCGGCAGCAAGGGCACGACGGGAACGAACGGAACGACCCTGAAGACGGGTGACACGCTGGGAGCAGCCGCAGCGTTGGAGGAAGCGTGCCTGGGCGTCGCAGACGTGGACGCTCCCGCGGCGCTGGCTGGCCTCGGGTGAGCCCCAGCCGGGAACCCGGTGTGCAACAGCGTCGTCACCAGCCGCCGCACGGGCCCACGGGAGGGCGGCCTGGAGGGTGTCGGAGGCGTCGCTGCTACATGCGGCCGCGACGGGCGCGTTGCGTCGGGATGAAGCAGAGGCGAGAGGGGCCCGGGTGCCCCTGAGGGGTTCGAACCGGGCGTCAGCAACCCGATCAAGTCCCCCGCCGTGTTGATCAAGGGAATACCTCCAGGAAGCCCGCTCAAGAGGGCCCCGACAAGCGATGCACCGTCCAGCGGAGCCTGCCCCAAGCCGCCGGTAAGCGCCGTGAGCGCCGTGGTCGGCACTGCGCCAAAGCCCAGCCCGGTGCCAGCCGCTGTGCCACCAGCGTTGCCCGAGGGGTTCGAGTGCTGCCCGCCTGCCGGGGCAGGCGCCGCGGCCGGCGCGGCAGCGGCCGCACGCTGAGCACCGGCGCCGGCTAGCGAACCTCTCCCGCTAGGGCGCGGGGGCGTCCCGACGTGAGCGCCCGTCGCGGTCGTAGACCCAAACCGAGCGCTGTGCTGGCCGGCACCTGCGAGCCCCGACTGCGGCCCTGTCGCCAATCCGATCCCGATGCCCGCCCCTGCGATCGTGGCCGCCACGGCGAGCTTGGCGATCGCGTTGTCATAGGGCTCGAGCGCGTCGCCCAGGTTCGCCGTCCACCGGGCAACGGAGCCGCCGTGGTGTGAGCGCAGGAAGCCGGGAAGAGGCAGCAGCGCAGCGATGCGCGCACGCAACGAGCGGCCCTCGATGCCGAGATCGGTGAGACCCGCGGCGGCCGCGTGGCGGCGACACGGCTGGCAGTAGGAGAGGTGGCGCGCGATACGGCGGCGCTCGCGCGGGCCCAGCGCGAGGCCCGCGCGCGCGGCCACCAGCTGCTGGATGCTCGCGCAGCGACGGCCCGTGACGAGCTCGTCGTATTCCGCGCTCAGACGGCGACGCGCGCGGAAGAGCGTGCTCTCAACCGCGGCGCGAGACATCCCCATGCGCTCGCCGATGTCGCGGTAGGACATCCCCTCGAGCTCACGCAGCACGAGGATCTCGTGGTGGCTCTCCGAGAGGCCGTCGAAGGCGCCGCAGAGGTGGTCGAGCTGCTGCTTCTCCTCGACTGCGACGTCCGGGCCGGGGCCGGTCGCGACGAGCCGCAGGTGGTCGTGAGGGGTGATCGCGCCGGCGTCATAGGAGACTTCCTCCCCGCGCTTACTGCGGCGGTACTGGTCGATGCAGGCATTCTTCGCGATCTCATAGACCCAGGCCTTGAAGGCGATCGGGCGGTCGGTTTCGCGCATCCGTCGCAGCGCGGAGATGAACACCTCCTGCATGACATCCTCGGCGCGCGCGTGGTCGCGGACCATGCCCTGGATGTAGGCGCCGATGCGGCGCTCGTAGCGAAGGTAGAGGGTCGCAAAGGCGTGGTCGTCATTGCCCCGAACCTGGGACACGAGCTGCTCGTCCGATGGCTCGTGCAACTGTGCTCGAGCCGCCCCCTCCTCCAGCGCTATCGCGCTCATTCTCCTACCTTTCCGGGCCTTCCCGGCGACGTTACCGCGACGCGTGACTGTAGCGTGTCGACACCCTCGCACGCAAGAGACTGGCAAGCACCGTTGGCACGCCCCGCGACCGCCCCAACACCTCGACGATGACCGCTCTGGACGTGATTGTCGCCTACCTCGACGATGAGCTCGACATCGACGGCTTCGATGACTATGGTCCCAACGGACTCCAGGTGCCCGGCGCCACCGACGTGGCGCGGGTGGCGACGGGGGTATCGGCCAACCTCGCGACCCTCGAGGCTGCGGCGGAGCTCCGCGCGGAGCTGGTCATCGTCCACCACGGGCTCTTCTGGGACTTCCACCGGCGGGCACTGACGCCAACCCTCGCCCGGCGCCTGCGACTCCTGCTCGAGCGCGAGATCTCGCTGGCCGGGTATCACCTGCCGCTCGACGCCCATCCCCGGCACGGCAACAATGCGCTGCTCGCCGACGCGCTGGGCTGTGTCGAGGTCGTTCCTTTCGGTGCTCACCGGGGCCGGCCCATCGGCGTCAGTGGCCGCTTCGGCGACGACGGTATCGAGGCCACTGAGTTGATCGCACGCGTTCGCGGTGCAACCGCGCGCGAGCCGCTGTGGCTTGACTACGGACCGCCGCGAGTTCGCTCCATCGGGATTGTCTCCGGTGCCGCCGCGTCATCGTTGTCTGAAGCGGTCTCAACCGGGCTCGACGCCTTTCTCACCGGGGAGCCCTCCGAGCACGTGCTGGGTGACGCGCGCGAGGCGGCCGTGCATTTCATCGCCGCTGGCCACTACGCGACCGAGACGCGCGGCGTCCGGCGCCTGGGTGAGCTGGTTGCCGCGCGCTTCGGCGTCGAGCACCACTTCATCGACGTGCCCAACCCGATCTGACCCTTCGTTCGGCGGCCGATCGACCCCTGGGTTGAGCCTGTCGGGTGGGCGCGCTAGGTTGTTGGCATCGCCGCAGCCGACAAGGAGGATGCCGCCCGATGGCCAATCACCTGACGCCCACTGAGCTCGCCCGCGAGGCCGGACTTGACCGCGAGCAGGTCATCGCCAAGTGTTGCGAGTTGGGCGTCCCGATCTTCCAGGGTCGGATCGATAAGACCCTCTTTCTCAGCAGTCTGCGCGCCGCCGAGACCCAGCAGGTCTCCCTCCAGGCATAGGTCAACACCCGGCGCGCCTCGCCACACTCAGACGCAAGCCCCTAGAATCGCCGCCTCAACCACCTCGAGGGAGGTACGGATGGAGGCCACGACCGCTGCCGGCGCTGACGTCGGGTCGGGCTCGAAGACGATCGCCGACCTGATCTTGCGCGCGTCGGAGCGCTACAGCGAGCGCCCGGCGATCCGCTACAAGCGCGACGGCAGCTGGGAGGACGTCAGCTACCCCGGGCTGGCGAAGGTCGTGCGCGAGCTGGCGCTCGGCCTGCTCGCGGTCGGCATCGAGGCTGGCGATCGCGTCTGCATCCTCGCCAATACACGCCCGCAGTGGAGCTACGCGGACTTCGCCATCACCTCGGCGGGCGGCGTGGTCGTTCCCATCTACCAAACGAACTCGCCGGACGAATGCGCATGGGTGGCCGGTAATTCGGGCGCGCGTGCTGTGGTCTGCGAGGACGCCTCCCAACTGGCAAAGATAGTCGCGGTGCGCGACCGGCTCCCGGAGCTGCGCACACTGATCGTGATGGATCCTGGGGAGGACACCTCGGAGGCGATCTCGCTCGACGATCTGCAACGGCGCGGTCGCGAAGCCGGGCTCGAGGATGAGCTCGGGGCGCGCATCGCTGGCGTCGGTCCAGGGGACCCATACACGTTCATCTACACGTCGGGTACCACGGGGCCACCAAAGGGCTGCGTGCTCACCCACGGCAACTACCGCGAGACACTCAACATGTGCGAGGGGATCGGGGTGGTGCGCGGCGAGGAGACCACCTATCTCTACCTTCCCCTGGCGCACTCTTTCGCGCTGCTGATCCAGCTACTCACGTTCGACATGGGAGGGGTGCTCGCCTACTGGGGCGGTGACGCCAAGCAGATCGTTCCCGAGCTGACCGAGGTCAAGCCCGGCTACTTCCCGTCGGTGCCTCGCATCTTCGAGAAGATCTACACGCTGGCGACCTCCGCGGTGCCCGCCGAGGAGCGCGAGCGCTTCGACCAGGCAATCGAGCTGGGCTTCGACGTGCGCCGCCGCCAGGCAAAAGGCGAGCCCGTGCCTGAGGAGATCCAGCGGAGCTTCGAGGAGGCCGACGAGCGGATCTTCGCCAAGGTGCGCGGCCTGTTCGGTGGCAACGTGCGCCAGGCCGTAACCGGAGCGGCCCCGATCGCCCCCGAGATCCTGCGCTTCTTCTACGCCTGCGGTGTTCCCGTGCTCGAGGGTTTCGGCATGACCGAGACCTCGACGGTATCGACGTACTCCACTCCGGAGAACTTCAAGTTCGGGACGGTCGGCAGAGCACTGCCGGGCGTGGAGATCAAGATCGCCGACGACGGCGAGGTCCTGCTCAAGGGCGCCAACATCTTCCAGGGCTACTACGGCGACGCCGAGAAGACATTCGGGACGATCGAAGACGGGTGGCTTCACACCGGCGACCTCGGCTCGCTCGACGAGGACGGCTACCTGTCGATCACCGGTCGCAAGAAGGACATCATCATCACCGCCGGTGGCAAGAACCTCACGCCCGCCAATATCGAGAACGACATGAAGCAGTCGCGGTGGGTGTCCCAGGCCGTGATGTACGGCGATCGCCGTCCCTACCCGGTGATGCTGATCACGCTCGATGAGGAGGAGATCGTGCCCTGGGCCCAAGAGCGTGACAAGCCGACAGAGATCGCGGCATTGCGCAACGATCCCGACGTCCGTGCGCTGATCCAGGCTGAGCTGGACCGCGCCAACGCCAACTACGCCCAGGTCGAACAGGTCAAGAAGTTGGCGATCCTCGATCACGACCTCTCCCAGGAGACCGGCGAGCTGACGCCCACGCTTAAGGTCAAGCGCAACGTGGTCAACGAGAAGTATTCAGAGCTGTTCGACGCGCTGTATGGGTCGTAGCGGCGCTTGACGCTACGAGCTCACGACCACGGGCCGCTCAGCTCTCGGAAGCGCTCTGGCGCAGCAGCGTGCCTGTCGTCTGCTCGAGGATCTTGCGCCACGCGGCGGTGCGCTCGGGCTCGTCGTCGAAGTGCTTGACGACCTTGCGCACGCGCGTGGCCGAGATCTCGATCCCGTGGCGGGCGCTGATCTCGGCGAACTGCTTGTAACCGCTGGCTAGCTTGACCGTGACGGTCTCGAAGCCGTGACGGGCGATGTCCACGCGGGAGGAGAAGTTCATCGCGTTGGTCTGGAACATCAGCTCGTCGTTGGGGTCGGGCTCGATCAGGATGATGTCTACGCCGGGATAGCGCGACTCCCACTCGCGTGCGACCTCGTGCAGGCGCTGATAGGCCAGCAGCTTGAAGGTCTGATAGCCGATCTGCGGGAAGCCCATGTCCGACACGCGCCGCAGGCGCGAACCGAAGAGCGTGTTGACACGCTTGGAGAAGTCGTTGACGAAGGGCACGAGCGGGTTGACCACGACGATGAACTTCGCTCCCGCCTCCACGGCGATGTCGACGTTGGTGGTAGAGACGATGCCGCCGTCGATCAGCTCGCGGTCCTTCACCCGGACGGGCTTGTAGACCATCGGCAGCGCGGTCGAGGCCCGGACAGCGGTTGAGATTGGGACGTCGTCCCAGTCGTTGGCGCCGAAGACGATTCGTTCGCAGGTGTCGAGGTCGGTCGCGGCGAGATAAAGCTCGGCCTCCAACAGGCGGAAGTCGTCAGTGCGATCGGGATCGGAGAGCACGGCATGCACGTAGTCCTCGATGCCAGAGCCCGTGTAGACGCCCGACGGCAGAGCCTCGGCGAGCCCGAAGACGATGTCCATCGCCGATATCTGCCCGAGCTGACCGGCGAGGTTGCGCAGTAGGCCCGCGAGGCGCAGCGGGAGCTGGACCGCCTTGGTGGCGTACTCGGCAAGGTTGGGGCGCAGCAGGGTGCCGACGTCGATGTCCCGGAAGGGCGTGGGCACCTGCTGGTTGACCACGCGCATCATCTCCTCGGGCGTGACGCCGTTGGCGGCAAGCGAGGCCACGAAGGCTCCGGCGCTGGTCCCGACGTAGATGTCGAACTGGTTGATGGTGCGATTGACGGAGAGCAGATCGAGCGCCCGCAGAGCGCCGATCTCGTAGACCCCGCCGGTGAAGCCGCCGCCGCCGAGCACCAGCGCCGTCTTAGAGCGGCGGGGCCGGCGGACGCGTCCGGCGGCGGATGCCCTGCCCCCACGAGCCCGCGACCCTGTGTCGAGCTTGACGACATTGCCCATCGCCAAGAGTGTACGCCGCCGTTCACGTTAGGTGACGCCTGCGTCACCATCTGCACGACGATGACCGGCACAGATCCCCGGAAAATGGCGCTTCAGCCGCCAGAGGCTGTCGAAGCGACTGAAAGAGACCTGGCGAGCGAACCATCGCGGTCTGCCAGGATTTGATGCTCTCGATGCGCCGATCCGTCGTCTTTGTCCTCCTGGCCGGGCTCGCGCTCGCGCCAGCAGCAGCAGCCGGGCGGTCCCTCGACCAGCGCCTGGCGCGCGAGCTCGCGCGCGGTGGCGGTGCGTCGAGCGGCTATGCCGTCGATCTGACCACGGGATCTGTGCTGCTCTCGGTGCGCCCCGATGTGACCCGTCCCCCCGCCTCCGTCGAGAAGCTGTACACGAGCGCGACGGCCTTGGAGCGCTTTGGGCCCGCAGGTCGCCTGAAGACCCAGGTCTCCGCCGCCGCGGGCGGCGTCAACGGCGGCGTGGTGCAGGGCGATCTCTACCTGCGCGGCGACGGCGATCCGACGTTCGGAGCGGCCTCCTTCGACCACCAGGCCTATGGGATGGGCGCCACGATCGAGGCCCTCGCTAGCCAGCTCGCCACCGCGGGGATCACGCGGGTCGGCGGGCGCGTGATCGGCGACGAGAGCTTCTTGGACTCCCGTCGAGGGGAGCCGTCCTCCGGCTACGCGATCGACCCCTTCCTCACCGGCGAGCTCAGCGGGCTCGCTTTCGACCGCGGCTTCGCCAACGTCGCCGGAAGCATGCTGCAGCGCGATCCGCCGCTGGTCGCTGCCAATGCGCTGCGCAACGCGCTCACGCGACGGGGCGTCGCGGTGGTCGGGCGCGCCACGGTTGGCATCACGCCAACGGCGGCGATTCCGCTCGCGGGCGTGTCCTCACCCCCGATCGCGCGGTTGGTCTCGTTGATGGACACGCCGTCGGACAACTTCATCGCCGAGATGCTGATCAAGGACCTCGGTGCGCGCTTCGGCGGCGCGGGCACCACGGCGGCCGGCGCACGCGTGATTCGCAGCGGCGCAAGGCGGTTTGGCGCCCGCCCGCAGGTGGTCGACGGCTCAGGCCTTTCGCGCTCGGACCACAGCTCAGCGCGGATGCTCGTCCAGCTGCTTGCCGGGGTGCAGAACGAGTCGATCGGCTCGTTCCTGCGGTCGGCGCTGCCGCTCGCCGGCCGCAGCGGGACGCTGGCCAGCCGGATGCGGGGCACGCCGGCTGACGGCCGCTGTCAGGCCAAGACGGGGACGTTGAGCGACGTCTCCAGCCTCGCCGGCTACTGCCGTACCCCTGCCGGACACGATGTCGCGTTCGCGCTGCTCTACGACTCCGTCAACGTCGACAGCGCGCACTCCTCCCAGGACCTCATCGCGGCGGACCTGGCCCGGCTTGGCTGAGGCGTCAGCTCCCCTGCCCGCCAGCGAGTAGCCCCTGCAGCTCTTCCTCGCCGATCACGCTCACCCCCAGGCGCTCGGCCTTGTCGAGCTTGCTTCCCGGGCTATCGCCCGCCACGAGATAGTCCGTCGCTTTTGACACTGAGGAGGTGACGCGACCACCGGCGGCGAGGATGCGCTCGGTCGCCTGTTCGCGCGTGAGCGTGGGCAGCGCGCCTGTGAGCACCAGCGTCTTTTCCGACAGCGGGCCCTCACCCGGCGCGGACCCCTGTTGCTCGAACGCTAGGCCCGCCGCGCGCAGGCGCCCGATCAGTGAAGCAACGCCGGGCGTGCTCAGCTCGCGGACGACCGTAGCCGCGACCTTCTCGCCGATGCCGGGCGTCGTGGCGATCTCCTCCGCGGAGGCCGCCATCAGCGCGTCGATCGAGCGGAAGCGCTGAGCCAGGTTGCGGGCGGTAACGAAGCCCACCTCCTCCAGGCCGAGCGCAAACAGCACGCGCGCAAACGGCCGCTCGCGCGACGCAGCGATCGCCGCGACGAGGTTGCGCGCCGAGGTCTCCTGGAAGCCCTCGAGCGCACCGAGGCGCTCGACCGTGAGCGCGTAGAGGTCGGCGGCATCGGCGATCACGCCGTCGCTCAGGAACTTGCCGACACGCTCCTCGCCGAGGCCCTCGATGTCTATCGCCCCGCGCGAGACGAAGTGCTTGACCTGCTGGAAGAGCTGCCCCGGGCATCCGGCGCGGTTGGGGCAGATCGTGAAGACCGACCCCTCGGGCTTGGTCGTGGGCGTTCCACACGAGGGACAGCGCTCCGGTGGGCGCGGCGGCGGCGCACGGTCAGGACGCGCGGCGGCGTGGGGAGCGGGCGAGATCACCTGGGGGATTACGTCGCCCGCACGCGTGACGATGACCTCGTCGCCGGGGCGCACGTCCTTGCGTAGGAGATCCTCCTCGTTGTGCAGCGTGGCGAGCTTGACCGTAACGCCGCCAACGCCAACCGGCTCGAGCACCGCGAAGGGGTGCAGAGCGCCGACCCGACCGACGTTCCACATGATCGAGCGAAGCACCGTGGTGGCGGTCGTGGGAGCGAACTTCCAGGCGATCTGCCCGCGCGGATCGCGGCCGACGGCGCCGAGACGGAACTGCTGTTCGGCGTCGTCGACCTTCACCACGACGCCGTCGATCTCGTAGTCGAGTTGCGTGCGCCGCTGCTCCCAGAAGCGACAGCGCTCGATCGCGGCCTCGATGTCGTCGTCGTCGTGGACCATCACGTCGGGGTTGACGCGGAAGCCGCGCTCGCGCAGCCAGGCGAGGGCATCGGAGTGGCGCGCGAACGGCTTCTTCCCCTGCAGCGCGCCCACGCCGTAGCTCCACATCGACAGCGGTCGTGAAGCGGTGACGGCCGGGTCAAGCTGGCGCAGCGAGCCAGCGGCGGAGTTGCGCGGGTTCATGAAGGTGGACTCCCCCGCCGCGGCGCGCTGCTCGTTGAGCGCAGCGAACGCGGCCACCGGCAGATAGACCTCGCCGCGAACCTCGACCAGATCCGGGGCTTCATCGATGCGCAGCGGGATCGCACGGATCGTGCGCAGGTTCGGCGTGACATCCTCGCCGATCTCGCCGTCGCCGCGCGTGGCGCCGCGCACCAGCTCGCCGTTCTCGTAGAGCAATGAGATCGCCAGGCCGTCGATCTTCGGCTCGCTCACGTAGGCAAAGCGCGCGTTCGCAAATCCCTCGCGAGCCAGATGCGCGCGCATCCGGGTCACCCACGCGCGCAGCTCGTCCTCGGAGCGCGCATTGGCGAGCGAGAGCATCGGCAGGCGGTGGCGCGCCGCGGGGAAGCGCTCCGACGCCTTCCCACCGACGCGCTGCGTTGGCGAATCGGGCACCACCAACTCCGGGTCGGCGGCCTCGAGCCCGCGCAGCTCGGCCAGCAGCGCGTCGTAGTCTTGATCTGAGACGACCGGGTCGTCGAGGACGTAATAGCGGTGATCGTGCTCGTGGATCTGGCGGCGCAGCTCCGCGGATCGCTCAGCCGGCGCCGGCCCGCCCGTCTCGCCGGCGCTCACTCCAGCTCGCGTGCCGCCGGGGCCAAGAGGCGCTCGAGGTTGTACGCGGCCAACGCGTCCAGACCAGCGCGGTCGGTGAGGTCGAAGTGAACCGGCGTGACCGCGATCTGACCGCCGGCGACCGCCGCCACATCGGTGCCCGGCACGTCGTGAAACCCGGGACTGGTCCCGTAGATGTGGTAGCGCTTGCGCCCATCGGGCGTCTCGTCCTCGAGCCGCAGCTGATCGCGGTAGATGCGCTTGCCGATGCTCGTCAGCGCGACGCCCTTCGCCTCGCCGTGGGGAACGTTGATGTTCAGCAGGGTCCCGGCGGCGAGCGGTACCTCCTCGATCTCCTCCACCACCCGGGCCGCGAAGGACGCCGCCTGGTCGAAGGAGAAGCTGTTGCTCAGACGGAAGTCCAGCTCACGCGCCACCGATTGTTGGGAGACCGCGATGCCGGGGAGGCCCAGCACGATCGCCTCGAACGCGGCGGCCACCGTGCCCGAGTACGTGATGTCGTCGCCCAGATTGGCACCGTGGTTGATCCCCGAGATGACGAGCTCCGGCTCGAAGTCCGTGGCCAGGCCGAGCCAGCCGCAGCGCACGCAGTCGACCGGCGTTCCGTCGGTCGCATAGCCGACTCCGCCGTCCTCGAAGCGGATCTCCTCCACTGTCAGTGGCCGGCGCGTGGTGATCGAGCGCGCGGTCGCTGAGCGGTTGGAGTCCGGGGCGATCACCTCGAGCTCGATCCCGGGCACCTCGAGCAGGGCGCTGCGCAGGGCGCGCAGGCCTTC
Organism: Solirubrobacterales bacterium; assembly: GCA_003244205.1. GTDB lineage: Bacteria > Actinomycetota > Thermoleophilia > Solirubrobacterales > Solirubrobacteraceae > QHBW01. The sequence goes on from QHBW01000097.1 coordinate 22,523, forward strand.
GGCGTGGATGCCGTCGTCGTTGGTCAGCAGGACATTCATCGACGCCTCGATGGTAGAGCGCCAGGAACGGCGGGTGTGGCGAATTACCTACCGCCGGGGGTCGGTTTTCGCCAACACCCCAGCCCCAAGCCCCGAGCTCCGACGGCCAGCGCTACCACCCGATCTCCGGCCCGTACCGCACACCGGCCAGCGCCAGGCCGTGCGCCGGCGCCGTCGCACCCGCCGCCGAGCGCGGCGCGCCGTTGAGCAGCGCGACGAAGTCCGACACCGCACGCCGCCCCCCTGCGACCTCGAGCATCGTCCCCACGAGCACGCGGTTCATCGTCCGCATGAAGCTGTCGGCCCCGATCCAGAACTCGAGCAGCTGCGCGCCCGGCGCTCCCGCGCGCTCCCAGCGCGCATCGAGCACGTGTCGGTGAAAGTGCGTGTGATGGCTCTCCGACGGCGTGAACGCGCTGAAGTCGTGGATCCCCCGCAACGCGTCCGCGCACTCACAGAGTGCGGCGAAGTCGAGCGCGTGGGGCCACCACAGCGCGCGTCCCGCCTCGATCGCGCTGCGTGCCGGGCGCCCCAGCACGCGATAGCAGTACGTCCGGCTCAAGGCGTCCCGGCGCGCATCGAAGCCCTCGGGCCCGGCCTCGCACGCGAGCACGGCGACATCACGAGGGAGCAGCGCGTTGAGCGAGGCCACGCGCGCGGCGGGCCCGACGTAGGACGCCACCTGCCCCCAGGCGTGCACGCCGCGATCCGTCCGCCCGGCGACGCTCAGCGTCACCGGCTCGCGCAGCACGACCCCGAGCGCGTCCTCCAAGGCGATCTGCACGGTGCGCCAGCCGGGCTGGCGCGCCCAGCCGTGGAAAGCGCCCCCGTCGTACTCGATCAGCAGCCGTGAAACCGCCATCAGCGGCCGCCAGCTCGCGGCGAGCCCGCGGCCACCGGCAGCTCCGTCAGACCAGCTCGAGGAAGACCATCTCGCTGCGGTCCGAGCGGCGCGGACCGAGCTTGAGGATGCGCGTGTAGCCTCCCGGGCGCTCCGCGTAGCGCGGCGCGACCTCCTCGAAGAGCTTGTGCACGATCGCCTTGCGGTCGTTGCCGTGACCGGCGAGCGCGGCATAGGCCTGACGACGCGCGTGCAGATCGCCGCGCTTGGCGAGCGTGATCAGCTTCTCGAGCTCGGGCTTGGCCGCCTTCGCCTTGGCCTCGGTGGTCTTGATGCGCTCGTGATCGATCACCTCCTTGCAGAGGTTGGCGATCAGCGCCTTGCGGTGGGCGGAGTCGCGAGAGAGCTTGTGGCGGAGCTTCTGGTGGCGCATGGTCTGGCGAGATCGTAGTCGGCTCGGGCGGGCCGAGAGCGTCAGTCCGCCCGCAGTGCGAGCCCCCGACCGGCAAGCGTCTCGATGACCTCGTCGATGGACTTCTTGCCGAAGTTGGGAATCGCGTTGAGCTCGGACTCGCTCTTTGCGATCAGGTCGCCGACGGTCTGGATGCCAGCCCGCTTGAGGCAGTTGTAGGAACGCACCCCGAGCTCGAGTTCCTCGATCAGGATGTCGTCCATCGCGCTGCCCGCGCGCGGAGCGCTGCCGGTCAGCGCCGAAGAGCTGCCAGCGCCGTCGAGGGCTCCAGCGGGGCCGGCACGCAGCTCCTCGATGCGATCGGCGTCGGTGAAGATCGACAGCGAGGAGATCAGGATCTCCGCCGCCTCACGCAGCGCCGCCTGGGGCTCGAGCGAGCCATCGGTCTCGATGTCGAGCGCGAGCTTGTCGTAGTCGGTGCGCTGGCCGACGCGGGCGCCCTCGACCGCATAGGCCACGCGGCGGACCGGCGAGAAGATCGAGTCGATCGGGATCACGCCGATCGGCTGGTCTGCGGACTTGTTCTCCTCGGCGGGGCGATAGCCACGCCCACGGCCGATCGTGAGGTAGAGCTCGAGCTTGGTCTTACGCTCCAGCGTGGCGATGTGCGCCCCGGGGTTGAGGATCTCGACGCCGGAGGGTAGGTCGATGTCGCTGGCGGTGATATCGCCGGGGCCCGTGACCACCAGGGGCGCCTCGATCTCGGTGGCATCGGAGTGCATCCGGCAGACGATGCCCTTGAGGTTGAGCACGACGTCGGTGACGTCCTCCTTGACGCCCTTGACTGTGGAGAACTCGTGGGCGACGCCCTCGATGCGCACGCTGGTCACAGCGGCACCCGCCAGCGAAGAGAGGAGCACGCGGCGCAGGGAGTTGCCGAAGGTGTAGCCGAAACCCCGGTCGAGGGGCTCGATCACGAACGAGCCGCGGTTGGAATCGATCGTCTCTGAGGTGATCCGGGGAACTTGGAAGTCAAGCATCGGGGTCCTGTCGTCGTCTGGTGTTGGCGCGCCCCGTTTCAGACCGGGGCGCGGCCCTGGCGCGCCTGTCGCCTGACGGCGGCTGGCGCGATCCCTCCCTCTACTTCGAGTACAGCTCGACGATGAGCTGCTCCTGCACCGGAGCGGCGATCTCTCGCCGCTCGGGCCGGCGCAGCACCTTCGCCGTGAGCGCGTCGTGGTCAGCCTGCAGCCAGGCTGGGATCTGGCCGGTGAGCTCGGTCGCCTCGCGGATGACACCGTCGGCACCGGTCTTGGCCTTGATCGCGATGATGTCGCCGTCGCGCACCTGATAGCTGGGAATGTCTACGCGGCGTCCGTTGACCGTCCAGTGACCGTGACCGACCAGCTGGCGCGCCTGGCGCCGCGAGGCCGCAAAACCGAGGCGGACGAGCACGTTGTCGAGCCGGCACTCGAGCATGCGCAGCAGGTTCTCGCCGGTGATGCCCGGCTGGCGGCTGGCCTTCGCGTAGTAGATGCGGAACTGCTTCTCCTGGACACCGTAGTAGCGGCGGGCCTTCTGCTTCTCGCGCAACTGCACGCGGTACTCGCTCTGCTTCTGGCGGCCGCGGCCGTGCTCGCCAGGCGGATAGGAGCGGCGCTCGACGCCGCACTTGTCGGTCAAACAGCGCTCTCCCTTGAGGAACAGCTTCTGTCCCTCGCGGCGGCACTGCTTGCACTGGGGGGAATGATCTCTGGCCATGTCCTGGGCGCGCCCCTAGACGCGGCGCCGCTTGCGCGGGCGGCAGCCGTTGTGGGCCTGTGGGGTGACGTCGCGTACGCCGGTGACCTCGAGCCCGGCCGCCTGCAGCGAGCGGATCGCGGTATCGCGCCCCGACCCGGGGCCCTTGACGTAGACCTCCACCTTCTGCAGCCCCTGCTCGATGCCCTTGCGCGCGGCGGCGTCAGCGGTCACCTGGGCGGCGAACGGGGTCGACTTGCGCGAGCCCTTGAACCCGGCCCCGCCGGCGGACTCCCACGCGATCACGTTGCCCTCCCGATCGCTGAGCGAGACGATCGTGTTGTTAAACGACGTCTTGATGTGAGCTTGGCCGATCGGAATGTTCTTGCGCGGCTTGCGACGGCCACGCTGCGGACGCTTGGGGGCTGGCATGAGCGGAGCGAGCGCGAAGGCGCTACTTCTTCGTCGCCTTCTTCTTGCCGGCGATCTGCATGCGGCGCGGGCCCTTGCGGGTGCGAGCGTTGGTCTTGGTGCGTTGTCCGCGGACGGGCAGGCCGCGACGGTGACGCAAGCCGCGGTAGCAGCCGATCTCCTGCAGGCGCTTGATGCTCTGGGAACGCTCGCGGCGCAGATCGCCTTCGACGATCAGCGCATCGATTGCCTCGCGCAGCTTGACAACCTCGTCGTCGGTGAGGTCGCGAACGTAGGTGTCGCGGTCGATGCCGACGTCGTCGAGGAGCCCGTTGGACGTCGAGCGCCCAACGCCGTAGACGTACGTCAGCCCGACCTCGACCCGCTTGTTGAGCGGGATGTTGACCCCGGCGATGCGCGCCATCCTCTGTTCCCTCAGCCCTGTCGCTGCTTGTGGCGCGGATTTGAGCAGATCACGAGGACCGCGCCATTGCGACGGATGATCTTGCACTTCTCGCACATCGGCTTGACCGACGGTCGTACCTTCATGGGTCCTTTCGGGCTCGGTCCAGACGACGAGGCTCTGGCTGCCGGTACGGCAGCCGCTACCTCTCGCGGATGACTGTCGCACCCCGATCGGCACTGGGCGCGACGGGCCATCCTAGCAGCGGGTGTCGTACGCGCGCGGCCAGATCGAGCCTAGGCGGCCACGTGCCGCAGCGCCTCTTGCCACGGTGTGCAGACACGCGGTCCGTCCGCCGTGATCGCGACCGTGAACTCGAAATGCGCCGCGAGCGAGCCGTCCTGGGCGTAGATCGCCCAGCCGTCGTCGCCCATGCGCACGGCGTGGCGCCCGGCGGTGACCATCGGCTCGATCGCCAGCACCATCCCCTCCTCGAGCAAGACGCCGCGACCGGGGGGGCCAAAGTTGGGGATCTGGGGATCCTCGTGCATGTCGCGGCCGATGCCGTGGCCGACGAGCGAGCGCACCACCGACATGCCGCCATCCTCGACGACCTGCTGGATTGCGTGGGAAACGTCTCCCAAGCGGTTGCCAGCCACGCATTGGTCAACGCCCGCCAGCAACGACGCCTCGGTGACGTCGAGCAGCTTGGTGGCGATCGGCGAGACCGGCCCGACGGCAAAGGTGCAGGCGGCATCGGCGACCCAGCCGTCGCGCTCGACGCCGATGTCGATCGAGAGCAGGTCGCCGCGCGCGAGCTCGTAGCGGCCCGGGATCCCGTGCACGACCATCGAGTTTGGCGACGCGCAGATCGAGCCGGGAAAGCCACGGTAACCCTTGAAGGCCGGCTCGCCTCCCTGAGAGCGGATGAAGGACTCGGCGGCGCGGTCGAGGTCCGCGGTCGTCACGCCGGGGCGGATCTTGGCTTCGAGCAGGGTCATCGTGCGCACGAGCACGTCGCCGGCGGCGGCGATGCTGTCGATCTCCTGAGGGCTCTTCTTGATGATCATCAGAGGCCTTCCTCAAGGCGCAGCGTGGCCAGCGTGGCGCGGATGTGGTCGTGGACCTCGGTGGGCGACCGCGTCCCATCGAAGCGCCGCAACAGGCCGCGCTCGTCGTAGTACTCGATCAGCGGCGTGGTCTGCTCATGGTAGGTGGCGAGCCGATCGCGTACAACCTCCGGCTTGTCGTCGTCGCGCTGGACGAGCTCGGAGCCATCGACCTCGCAGCGACCCTCGCGCTTGGGTGGATCGAAGTGGACGTTGTAGATCTGTCCGGTCTCCTTGGAGAAGCGCCGGCCGGAAATCCGCTTGACCACCTCCTCGTCGGGCGCGTCGATCAGCAGCACGGCAAAGATCCTCCGTTCGAGACGCTCGAGCTGCTCGCCGAGCGCCTCGGCCTGGGGAATCGTGCGCGGGAAGCCGTCGAGGATGAAGCCGTCCGCGGCCTCCGGCGAGGCGATGCGCTCGGCGATCACGCCGATGATGATCTCGTCGGGAACGAGCCCACCGGACTCCATGATCGGCTTGGCCTTGCGGCCAAGCTCGGTGCCCTCGTCGACGGCCGCGCGCAGGATGTCGCCGGTGGCGTAGTGGGGCAGGCCGAAGTCTTTGGCCAGGCGCTTGGCCTGGGTGCCCTTGCCGGCCCCGGGCGGGCCGAGCATGATCAGGTTCAGTTCGGACACGGTGACCCCTCCGCGCTGGGTGCCGACCCTATTTCAGGAACCCCTCGTAGTTGCGCATCATCAGCTGCGCCTCGAGCTGCTTCATCGTGTCGAGAGCGACGCCGACAACGATCAGCAACGAGGTGCCCCCGAAGAAGAAGTTCGCACTCGTCTGGTTGATCAGCACCGTTGGCAGTGCAGCCACAGCGGCCAGGTAGAGCGCGCCGGGGAAAGTCAGGCGCGCCAATATTCGGTCCAGGAACTCCGCCGTGGGGCGACCTGGACGCACGCCTGGGATGAACCCGCCGTACTTCTTCAGGTTGTCGGCCTGGTCGACCGGGTTGAAGGTGACAGCGGTATAGAAGTAGGTGAAGAGGATGATCAAAATCGACTCTCCGACCACATACGGCCACTTGTTGGGAGAGAAGAAATTGGACACGCTGGTCGCCCAGTGAGTGTGCACGAGCTGACCAACGGTCGGCGGAAAGGCCATCAGGCTGGCGGCGAAGATCACGGGGATCACGCCGGCCATGTTCACGCGCAGGGGCAGATAGGTCTGTCCCCCCTGGCTCATGCGGCGCCCGATCACGCGTTTGGCGTACTGGATCGGGATCCGCCGCTGCCCCTCCTGGATGAACACCACCGCGGCGACGACGGCGAAGACGATGATCGGCATCATCACCTTGAAGACGGCATCGGGGTTCGTCCACCACGCCTGAACGCCGTGTGGGAGCCGCGAGACGATCGAGGCGAAGATCATCAACGAGATGCCGTTGCCGATCCCGCGCTGGGTGATCAGCTCGCCCATCCACATCAGCAGCACGCAGCCGGCCGTCAGCGAGACGACGATCAGAAAGAGCTTGGCGAAATTGAAGTTGACGATCACTTGCTGGCCGACCTGGCTGGAGAAGGACTTGAAGAGGAACACGTAGCCAACCGACTGCGCGAGCGCCAGGCCGACGGTCAGATAGCGCGTGTACTGGGTGATACGCGCCTGGCCGACCTCGCCCTCCTTGGAGAGCTTCTCCAGCGAGGGCACCACGACGGTCAGCAGCTGGAGGATGATCGAGGCCGTGATGTAGGGCATGATCCCGAGCGCGAACACAGCGATCCGCGACAGTCCTCCCCCCGAGAAGAGGTTGAGGAAGTTGAGGATGCCCTGGCCTTGGAAGTTCTTCTGGATGTCGTTGACGGCCTGCGTCGAGATGCCGGGCACCGGGAGGTGCGAGCCGAGCCGGTAGAGCGCGAGCAGGGCCGCTGTGAACAGCAGCTTCTTGCGGATCTCGGCAACCGTGAAGGCGCTGAGGATCGTGGAGAGCATCGCCCGGTGCCTAGTCGATGACGACGCAGGTGCCACCCGCGGCGTCGATGCGCTCGCGCGCGGCCGTGCTGAACCCGTGGGCGTGCACGGTCAGCGCCTTGCTGAGCTCGCCCTTGGCCAAGACCTTGACGTCGATCCCCTTGCGGGTCGCGAGCCCGGCGGCGCGCAGCGCCTCGATCGTCACCTCGGCCCCGGCGTCGAAGCGACGCTCGAGATCGCGGAGGTTGACGGGCTGCGTGTGGGTGCGGAAGGGCTCGAACGGCATCGACTTCTTCATGTGGGGGCCGCGTAGCTTGCGCATGCGCATGTGAATCGGGTTTTGCCCACCCTCGAAGCGAGCCCGGCTCTTGGCGCCGGAACGCGAGCCATAGCCCTTCTGACCGCGCCCCGCCGTCTTGCCGGTGCCCGAGCCCTCACCCCGTCCGACGCGCTTGCGCGGCCGACGACTCCCGGGAGCCGGGCTCAGATTGTGCAGCCCGAGCGCCTCGGCTTCAGTCGCCGTCGGCGCTGCCGGGGCGTCAGCGGCGGGCGTCGGCTTGCGAGCAGCAGGGCTCACGCGCGCTCCACCTTCACGAGATGACGCACGGCATGCACCATGCCTCGGACCTGGTCGCTCTCCGAGCGCTCGACGCTGTGGCCGATGCGCCTCAAGCCCAGCGAGCGCAACGTCGCGCGCTGGCCTCGGTCAGCCCCGTTGCGCGAGCGCACCTGCGTGATCCGCAGCGAGCTCACGAGCTGACCGGCTCCGGCGTGGGCCCAGCGGCATCGAGGCCGAGCACGCCGTTGATCGAAAGCCCGCGCAGCTCGGCGACCTCCCGAGGGGTGCGCAATGTCTCCAAGGCCGCCACCGTCGCCTTGACGAGGTTGATCGGGTTCTGCGAGCCCAGGCTCTTGGAGAGGATGTCGTGGATCCCCGCGAGCTCGAGCACCGCGCGCACACCGCCACCGGCGATGACACCGGTGCCGGCCGACGCCGGCTTGAGGAAGACGCGGCCCGCGCCAAAGACGCCCAACGACTGGTGCGTGATGGTCGACCCGTGCTTGGGGACCTTGAAGAGATTCTTCTTCGCGCGCTCGACACCCTTTTGGATCGCCACGGGCACCTCGTTGGCCTTGCCGTAGCCGACACCGACCACGCTCTCCTCGTCGCCGACGACGACAAGCGCAGTGAACGAGAAGCGCCGGCCGCCCTTGACGACCTTCGCGACGCGGTTGATCTCCACCACGCGCTCCTGGAGGTCCAGACCGGTGGCATTGACGAGACGATGGGCGGGAGGCATGAAGGAGGGAGGGTAGCGGGGGCGACTAGTGGCGATGAAGGGGGACGCGACAGCACATCAGAACGTCAGGCCGCCCTCGCGGGCGCCTTCGGCGAGCGCCTTGACACGTCCGTGATAGCGGTAGCCACCGCGGTCGAAGACGACCTCGGAGACGCCGGACTGCTGGGCGCGCTCGGCGAGCAACTTGCCCGCTCGCTCAGCCTGCTCCATGCGGGCGAGCGCGCGCAACGGCGCCTCGGTCCAGTTGACGGCGGCGAGCGTACGACCGCTGCCGTCGTCGATCAGCTGAGCGGAGATCCCGCGATTGGAGCGAAAGACGGAAATCCGCGGTCGTTCGGCGCTGCCGATGACCTTGGCGCGGACGCGGCGGCGCCGGCGCAGCCTGCGAGCGGGAGCGGTGGAGACGCTCATGCGCGCTTGCCCACCTTGCGGGCAACGTGCTCGCCCTCGTAGCGGATCCCCTTGCCCTTGTATGGCTCGGGCGGCCGCTGCTTACGGATGTAGGCGGCGGTCTCGCCGACCTGCTGCTTGGAGATCCCCTTGACGACCACACGCGTCGGCGAGGGAACCTCGAACTCGATGCCCTTGGGCGCCTTCACAGAAACCGGGTGGGAGTAGCCAAGCGCCAGCTCGAGGTCGGAGCCACGCAGCGCGGCGCGATAGCCGACGCCCTGGATCTCGAGGTTGCGGCGAAATCCTGCCGTGACGCCCTCGACCATGTTGGCCACCAGCGAGCGAGTGAGACCGTGCAGCGCGCGGTGCTCGCCGCGATCGCTGGGGCGAGTGACGATCAGCTCGTCGTCCTGCTGGGCGACGGTGATGTCGCGCGGAATGCGCTCGTAGAGCTCGCCCAGGGGACCGTTGACGCGCACGATCTGCGGCTCGATCGCGACGCTGACGCTGACGGGAACGGGGATGGGCTTGCGCCCGATACGCGACACGGCGTGCTCGCTACCAGACCTCGGCGACGACCTCGCCACCGATGCCCGCGCGGCGGGCGTCGTGGCCGGTCATGACACCGCGCGAAGTGGAGATGATCGAGGTGCCCATGCCGCCGAGGACCCTCGGGATGTGGGTGGCGTCGACGTATGCGCGCCGCCCCGGTCGCGAAACGCGCCGAAGCTGAGTGATCACCGGCTTGCGGTCGATCGTGTAGCGCAGCTTGACGACCAGCTGCTCGCCCCTGTGATCGCTGCCGGGCGGGCGCACCTCGAATCCCTCGATGTAGCCCTGCTCCTCGAGGATGCGGGCGAGCTCGCGCTTGAGCCGCGAAGAGGGCATCTCGACGATCTCCCGAGAGGCCGCCGCGCCGTTGCGGATACGCGTGAGGAAGTCGGCGATGGGGTCAGTCATGGACATGTCGTCAGGGCGTCTTCAGTTACCAGGAGGACTTGGTCATGCCAGGGATGTAGCCCTCGTGGGCCAGCTCGCGCAGGCAGATACGGCACAGTCCGAACTTGCGGTAGACGGAACGCGCGCGACCGCAGCGACGGCAGCGTGTGTAGCCCCGTGTGGGGAATTTCGGGGTCCGCTGCTGGCGAACGCGTTGGGAGGTCTTGGCCATGGGCTCCTTCTCGTCAGGCGGCGGCGGCCGCGCGCTCTTCGTTGGGGTCGCGGGCGAATGGCATGCCGAGCGCTTGCAGCAGCGTGAGCGCTTCCTCGTCGCCGCTGGCCGTGGTCGTGATCGTTACGTCGAGGCCCCGCACCTGGTCGATCGAGTCGTAGTCGATCTCGGGAAAGATGATCTGCTCGGTCAGGCCCAGCGAGTAGTTGCCGCGCCCGTCGAAGGCGTTGCGCTTCAGTCCACGGAAGTCGCGGATACGCGGGATCGCGATCGACATCAGGCGGTCGAGGAACTCGTAGGCGCGCTCACCGCGCAGCGTGACGGCCACGCCAACCGGCATTCCCTCGCGCAGCTTGAAGTTGGCGATGGACTTCCGCGCGCGGCGCACGTTGGGCTTCTGTCCGGCGATCGTGGCGAGCTGCTCGGTCGCGGCGTCGAGCATGTTGGAGTCCTGCTTGGCCTCGCCGATGCCCATGTTCAGGGTCACCTTGACTAACCGAGGCGCCTGCATCGGGCTGCTGTAGCCGTAGCGCTCGATGAGCGCGGCGCGAATCTCGTTCTCGTAGCGTTCTCTGAGTCGTGACATCGTCAGTTCGGTTCGGTCAGTCAAGCCGTGTGCCGGAGCGCTTTGCGACGCGGTAGCGCTTGCCGTCCTCGGTCACGCTAGCGATCCGCGTGGCACGGCCGTCCTTGGGATCGACGAGCATCACGTTGGAGACGTGAATCGCGGCCTCGCGCTCGATCACGCCGCCCTGGTCGCCTTGGGGCGTCGGCTTTGTGTGTCGCTTGACCATGTTCAGGCCCTCGACGATCACCCGCTCGCGTGCGGGGATTGTGCGCAGGACCTTGCCCTTCTTGCCACGCTCCTTGCCCGAGATCACGATCACCTGGTCGTCGCGGCGAATCTTCATCACAAGACCTCCGGGGCCAGCGAGACGATCTTCATGAAGTTGCGCTCGCGCAGCTCGCGGGCCACCGGTCCGAAGATACGGGTCCCGCGCGGGTTGTTCTGGGCGTCGATGATGACCGCGGCGTTCTCGTCGAAGGAGATGTAGGTGCCGTCGTCGCGGCCGAACTCCTTGCGCGTGCGGACGACAACGGCCTTGACGACCTCACCCTTGTGCACGGACCCTTGGGGGGCCGCCTGCTTGACGGTCGCGGTGATGATGTCGCCCACCCCCGCATAGCGCCGGCGCGAGCCCCCCTGCACGCGAATGCAGAGGATCACCCGCGCGCCGGTGTTGTCGGCTACGCGCAGTCGGGTCTCGTTCTGGATCACTTCGCCTTCTCCACGACACCCACCAGGCGCCAACGCTTGGTCCGTGACAACGGCCGGCTCTCGATCACCGTGACAGTGTCCCCGGCTCCGGCGTCGTTGTTCTCGTCGTGCGCGTGCAGCGTTGCCGAGGAGCGCACCACCTTGCCGTAGCGCCGATGGCGCCGCGCGACATCGATCCGCACCACGATCGTCTTGTCCGGCTTGTCGGAGACGACCACCCCCTGTTGCACCCGCGGCTTGCCAACGGCAGCCTCGACCGCAGCCGGCGCGGCCTTCGGCGCCGCGGCGTGCTTGGCCCGCGCCCGCGCGCGCACCCGCCTGCGCTCAGCCGCCTTCGCGGACCGCGTCGAAGCCCTCTCGGCGGCCAGCTCCTCAATCGTCCGCGAAGGCCGAGTCGCAGGTGCCTTAGCGGCCCGCGCAGCGGCCCGCCGCTCTTTCGGAGTCAAAGCGGCGGAGGGCTCCGCATCCGAAGACGCTGGCACATCCACGGCGGACGGCGCCGCCGCGCCACCTGATCCATCTTCTTGGGTCGGGGGCGCGTCGGCGTCGGCCACAACGGCCTCGTCGGTGCCCTCGACGGGAGCGTCGTCCGGAGTCTCTTCTGGCTCTTCACTCACTGATCATCAGCTCCCGTTCAACGTCCAACCTGCGCTGGCGCGCGATCGTCAGCGCCCGCGCCAGGTCACGCTTCGCACCGCGCAGACGCGCGGTGTTGTCGAGCTCCCCGGTGGCGTGCTGGAAGCGCAGCCCGAAGAGCTCCTTGCGCGTTTCGCGCAGGTGCTCGACCAGCAGCTCGTCGCTCATGTCGTGAACTTCCTTGGCGCGGGGCATCACACGCCCTCCCGGCTGACGAACTTCGTGCGCAGGGGAAGCTTGTGGCCGGCCAGTCGCAGGGCCTCGCGCGCGAGCGGCTCGGGCACGCCGGCGAGCTCGAACATCACACGCCCCGGCTTGACGACCGCGACCCAGCCTTCGGGATTGCCCTTGCCCGAGCCCATGCGGGTCTCGGCTGGCTTCTGCGTGAACGGCTTGTCGGGGAAGACGTTGATCCAGACCTTTCCACCTCGCTTGATCTTGCGTGTCATCGCGATCCGGGCGGCTTCGATCTGACGGTTGGTGAGCCAGCCGCGATCGAGCGCCTTGAGGCCGTAGTCGCCGAACTGCACGGTCGCCTGTCCGCGCGTGTTGCCGGGCATCCGCCCGCGGTGCTGCTTGCGGTGCTTGACGCGCTTGGGAGAGAGCATCAGCGGGTGACCTCCGGCGAGCCGCCGCCACGCCCGCCGCGACCACCGGGACCGCCGCCTCGACCACCGGGACCGCCGCCACG
>QHBW01000097.1:34915-40305 GCA_003244205.1 Solirubrobacterales bacterium
CCGGGACCGCCGCCACGACCACCTCGACCGCCGCCGCCCGGTCCGCCGCCACGCCCGCGGCCATCGCGTCCGCCGCCGCGGCCGTCGCGCTCGTCGCCGGGGCGCGGGGGCGCGGGCGCGTCGAGCTCGGTGAGATCGGAGCCGGTGTAGCCCGCGGGCATGATCTCGCCCTTGTTGATCCAGCACTTCACGCCGATGCGCCCGAAGGTCGTGCGCGCCTCATAGAAGCCGTAGTCGATGTCGGCCCGCAGCGTGTGCAGCGGGACGCGACCGTCGGAGTACCCCTCCGAGCGCGCCATCTCGGCCCCGCCCAGACGACCCCCGACCTGCACCTTGACGCCCTTGGCCCCGGAGCGCATCGCGGAAGTGAGAGCGCGCTTCATCGCGCGGCGGAAGGCGACACGGTTCTGCAGCTGCTCGGCGATCGACTGCGCGACTAGTTTGGCGTCGAGCTCGGGACGCTTGATCTCGAGAATGTTGACCTTGATCTGCTTGTTGGTCATGCGATGGAGGTCCTTGCGCAGGGCGTCGACCTCCGATCCGGACTTGCCGATCACGATCCCGGGGCGCGCGGTGTGGATGTTGACCTCCACCTCGTTTGCGTCCTTGCGGATGGTGATCTCCGACAGCCCGGCGTGTGCAAGCTTGCCGACGATGTGCTTGCGGATGCGGATGTCCTCGTCGAGGTAGTCGCTGAAGTTGCGCTCGTTGAACCAGTTCGACTTCCAGTCGTGGATGTAGCCGACGCGCAGTGACTCCGGATGAACTTTTTGACCCATTGTTTGTCCTTAGTCCCGTTGCGCGGTGAGCGTGATCGAAAGGTGGCTTGTGCGCTTGCGAATGCGCGTCGCCCGACCCATTGCCCGAGGCCGAAATCGCTTGAGCGTCGGACCCTCGTCGGCACGAACGTCGGAGACGGCTAGCTCGTCGCCAACGAGCTCGTGGTTGTGCTCTGCGTTGGCAACCGCCGACTCGAGCAGCTTGGCCCAGTCGGCCGCGACAGCACGAGGCGCAGTGGCCAGGATAGCCCGCGCCTCGCTCACCGGCTTGCCCCGGATGTGGTCGCAGACCAGTCGAGCCTTGCGAGCCGACGTGCGCACGTACTTGGCGTGCGCGCGCACGAAGACCGGCTGCGCGCTGGCCGAGCTTGCCGCCCGCCGTCGAGTCGCCGCGGGCTTCTTTTCTTCCTTCTCCTCATCCGCCTGCGCCTTCGCACCAGCCTCCGCGACGACGGCGTCGGCACCCCGATCGCCTTCGGCAACGGGCGGCGCCGGCGTCTCAGCCGACCCAACTTCTTCTTGGGTCGGCGAGGCGTCGGTGTCGACCGCAACCTCAGCGTCGTCCTTCTTCGAGCGATGACGTCGCGGAGTAGGACTCATCTCCGCCTCGCAGAATCGGCATGCCCGCGGTAGAGACGCGTCGGCGCGAACTCCCCGAGCTTGTGCCCCACCATCGACTCAGAGATGAACACCGGGACGTGCTTGCGGCCGTCGTGAACGGCGATCGTGTGGCCGACCATCTCGGGGAAGATCGTCGAGGTGCGCGACCACGTCTTCACCATCTGCTTGGTGTTCGCCGCGTTCATGGCCTCAACGCGCGCCATCAGGCGCTGCTGCACCCACGGCCCCTTCTTGCTCGAGCGAGACATCAGCGACGACCCTTTCCGCGCCGGCGCCCGCGGACGATGTAGCGATCCGACGCCTTGCGCTTCTTGCGCGTGCGGTAACCGAGGGTGGGCACGCCCCAGGGGGTGACGGGGTGGCGACCCGCCGTCGTCGATCCCTCGCCGCCCCCGTGGGGGTGATCGACGGGGTTCATCGCGGTACCGCGCGTCTGCGGGCGCACGCCGAGGTGGCGCTTGCGCCCCGCCTTGCCGATCTTGACGTTCTGGTGGTCGGCATTGCCGACGGTTCCAACGGTGGCCCGGCAGTCGGCGCGCACCATCCGCATCTCGCCCGAGGGGAGCCGCAGCGTGACCATCTCACCCTCCTTCGCAGCCAGCTGGATCGCCGTCCCGGCCGAGCGTCCCATCTGCCCACCGCGACCGGGCTGCAGCTCGACGTTGTGGACGACGGTGCCCGTAGGCATGCGACCGAGCGGCAGGCAGCACCCCGGGGCGATCTCGGCTGACTCGCCGGAGGAGACGATCGCCCCGACGCGCAGCCGGGCGGGCGCGAGGATGTAGCTCTTGGTCCCGTCGACGTAGTGCAGCAGCGCGATGTAGGCGGAGCGGTTGGGGTCGTACTCGATCGCCGCAACGCGCGCCGCGACCCCGTCCTTACGGCGCTTGAAGTCGACCTTGCGGTAGAGGCGCTTGGCGCCACCGCCGCGGTGGCGCGAGGTCTTGCGACCGTTGCTGTTGCGACCGCCCGACTTCTTCAGACCCTCGACCAGCGTCCGCTCGGGCTCGGTCTTGGTCACCTCGGCGAAATCGGAGTATGTCGAGAAGCGGCGACCGGGGCTGGTGGGCTTGGGCTTGCGAATCGGCATTGGCTCAGCTCCCCGCGCTCTCGAGGCCCTCGAGGCCCTGGAAGATCGGGATTCGCTCACCGGCGCGCACCTGGACGATCGCCTTCTTCCACTGACGGGTGCGCCCGCTGATGAGGCCTCGCCGCTTCGGCTTGCTCCTCACGTTCTGGGTGCGCACGGCAACGACGTGGACGTCGAACATCGCCTCCACGGCCTGGCGGATCTGTGTCTTGTGGGCCCGATCGTGAACGCGGAAGGTGTACTTGTCGACGGCAGCAAGCGCGTAGCTCTTCTCCGAGACGATCGGTCGAATGAGGACCTGGGTGTGATCCATCAGGCCTCCTCCGCGCTCGTGGGAGTCTCGTTCGCGACGGCGACCGCAACCCGCTCGCGGCGAGCCCTCGCGACGAGCGCCTCGAGCGCTGCATCGGTGCTCAGCAGCCCGGCGTAGCGCATGATCTCGGCGACCCCGGCGCCCTGAACCTCGAGCACCGTCACATCGCCGAGGTTGCGAAACGACTTCGCGGCGGCCTGCTCGCCCTCGCCGACGAGCAGCAACGTGGAGCGCCGCCGCTGCGTCCAAGCGCCGAGCAGACCCGCGGCCTGGCTCGTGGAGGGCTCTGTGAAGTCAGGGGCGTGCAGCACCGCCAGCGACCCGCGCGCCGCGTGCACCGACAGCGCGGAGCGCAGCGCAGCGCGGCGCGCCTTGCGGTTGACCTTGACCGTGTAGGAGCGCGGCGAGGGTCCGAAGACCGTGCCTCCCCCCGCCCACAACGGCGATCGCGACGAGCCCGCGCGGGCGCGACCCGTGCCCTTCTGGCGCCATGGCTTGGCGCCGCCGCCGCGCACCATCCCACGCGTGCGCGTGGCGGCGGTGCCTCGACGACGTGCCGCCTGTTCGGCGATCACGCACTCGTGTACGAGCGCCTCGTTGAAGGCTGCCTCGAAGACCTCGGCGTCGAGCTTCACGTTGCCGCCCTTGCCCCCGAGTCGCGGCGCGCTAGCGGACATCGCTGCGCACCTCCACGGTGGCGCCGCGGGGGCCGGGCACGGCGCCGCGAACGAGCAGCAGGTTCTCGCCCTCGCGCACCTCGACGATCTCCAGCCCGCGCTGGGTGATACGCCCGCCACCCATGCGCCCGGGGCCGCGCACGCCCTTGAAGACGCGCGACGGTGTCGCCGAGGCGCCGATCGAGCCGGGCGCGCGCACATTGTGGGAGCCGTGGGACTTCGGGCCGCTGGAGTAGTTGTGGCGCTTGATCGTTCCCGCGAACCCCTTGCCCTTCGAGCGCCCCGAGACCTTGACCTTGTCGCCGGGTTCGAACGCCCCGGCACTCACCGTCTCGCCCACCTGCAGCTCACCGGCCTCGTCGCGGAACTCGACCAGGTCGCGCAGCGGCGGGGCGCCGGCCTTCTTAAGGTGGCCCAGCTCGGGCTTGGAGAGTCGCTTCTCCCGGACGCTGCCAAACGCCAGCTGAACGGCCTCGTAGCCGTCGCGTTCGACGGTGCGAATCCCGGTCACCGGACAGGGGCCGGCCTCGAGCACCGTGACGCGCTCGACCCGTCCGTCGTCGAGGAAGCGCTGGGTCATGCCGAGCTTCTTGGCCAGGATCGCGGCCATCGTCGGACTCCTCAGCTCCCGAACGCCAGGCGGATCTCGATGTCCACCCCGGCCGGTAGATGATCGAGGCGCTGAAGCGAGTCGACGGTCTTCGGCGTCGGCTGATGGATGTCGATCAGCCGCTTGTGTGTGCGGATCTCGAAGTGCTCGCGCGAGTCCTTGTCCTTGAACGGCGAGCGGATCACGCAGTAGATGTTCTTCTCCGTCGGCAGCGGCACCGGACCAGCCACGCTCGCGCCGGTGCGAGTGGCCGTCTCGACGATCTCCTTCGCCGCCGTCTCGATGGCGGAGGAGTCGTAGGACTTCAGGCGGATGCGGATCTTGTTCTCGGCTGCCATGGCGTGGTTCTCGTGCGCGGATGCACCGCCTGCGCGACGAGGGCGAGTCCCCCGCCTGTGCACGCGCTGCTCCTCGCGGTCGCGTGCATCGGCTCGGCTCGCCCTGGGTCCCGGCGTAACGGAGAACCCGCCAGGCGGGCCCCCGGGTGCGCTCTGCGCTACTCGATGACTTCGGTCACAACCCCCGAGCCGACGGTTCGGCCGCCTTCGCGAATGGCGAAGCGCAGACCCTGGTCCATGGCGATCGGCTGGATCAGCTCGATCTCCACACTCACGTTGTCGCCCGGCATCACCATCTCGACGCCCTCGGGCAGCTTGGCCACGCCGGTGACGTCGGTGGTGCGGAAGTAGAACTGCGGCCGGTACCCGGTGAAGAACGGCGTGTGACGCCCGCCCTCCTCCTTCTTCAAGACATAGACCTCGCTCTTGAACTTCGTGTGCGGGGTGATCGAGCCGGGCTTGCACAGCACCTGGCCACGCTGGATCTCCTCGCGCTTGGTGCCGCGCAGCAGGCAGCCGACATTGTCGCCGGCGCGCCCCTCGTCGAGGATCTTGCGGAACATCTCCACGCCGGTGACGACCGTCGAGCTGGTCTTCGGCTCGATGCCGACGATCTCGATCGTCTCGCCCGTCTTGACGATCCCCTGCTCGATGCGGCCCGTCGCGACGGTGCCGCGGCCGGTGATCGAGAAGACGTCCTCGACCGGCATCAAGAACGGCTTGTCGAGCTCACGCTGGGGCTCGGGGATGTACGTGTCGAGCGCCTCTGCGAGCTCGAGGATCTTGCCCTTGTGGGTCTCATCGCCCTCAAGCGCCTTCAGCGCCGAGCCGATGATGAAGGGGATGTCGTCGCCGGGGAAGTCGTACTCGGAGAGCAGCTCGCGGACCTCGACTTCGACCAGCTCGAGCAGCTCCTCGTCGTCGACCATGTCGGCCTTGTTGAGGAAGACGACGATGTAGGG
>QHBW01000012.1 GCA_003244205.1 Solirubrobacterales bacterium
CCCCGCCACCGCCCGCGCGCTAACCCGGCGGGCTCCCGCCCGCCACCGCTCGCGCCCGCTAAGCCGCCGCGGGCTCGCCCACGCCCACGCCCGCACCCGCCGCCGCGCGCGTGAACACCAGCTCGCCATCCGCCGCATCCACCGCCACGGTGTCGCGGCCGGCAAACTCGCCCTCGAGCAGCCCCAACGCGAGCCGATCCACCAACCGCTTCTGGATCACGCGCTTCAGCGGCCGGGCGCCGTAGGTGGGGTCGTAGCCCATGTTGCCGAGCAGCTCCAACGCGGCCGGCGAGAGCTCCAGCTGAAGGTCGCGCTCGGCGAGCCGCGCCGCCACGCGCTGGACCTGCAACCCCACAATCGCACCGATCTCCGAGCGCGATAGCGCCGAGAACTCGACGATGTCATCCAACCGGTTGATGAACTCGGGCTTGAAGTGCGCTTCGGCTCCGACCACCCCACCGGGGATGTTGGAGGTCATGATCAAGACGACGTTCTTGAAGTCGACGGTTCGCCCCTGACCGTCAGTCAGGCGGCCGTCGTCCATCACCTGCAGGAGCACATTGAAGACGTCGGGGTGCGCCTTCTCGATCTCGTCGAGCAGCACTACCGCATAGGGGCGCCGGCGCACCGCTTCGGTGAGCTGGCCGCCCTCGTCGTAGCCGACATAGCCCGGGGGTGCGCCGACCAGCCGCGAGACCGCATGGCGCTCCATGTACTCGGACATGTCGATGCGCACCATCGCATCGGAGGAGTCGAACATGAACTCGGCGAGCGCGCGCGCCAGCTCGGTCTTGCCCACGCCCGTCGGTCCCAGGAACAAGAACGCCCCGATCGGCCGATCCGGGTCCTGGAGCCCTGCGCGCGAACGCCGCAGCGCACTCGAGACCGCTTCGACGGCTTCGTCCTGGCCGATCACCCGTTGGTGGAGTCTCTCTTCCATGTGCACGAGCTTCTCGACCTCGCCCTCGAGCAGTCGAGAGACGGGGATCCCCGTCCAGCGGGCCACGACCTCGGCGACGTCTTCGGCATCGACTTCTTCCTTCAAGAAGGTCGCCTCGCCGTGATCGGCGGTCTCGGCCTCCGCCAGCCGACGCTCCAACTCGGGGATCTCGCCGTAGCGCAGCTCGGCTGCGCGCTGGAGGTCGGCGTCGCGCTCTGCGCGCTCGGCCTCCGCGCGATCCTGCTCGAGACGCTCCTTGAGCTCCCGGACGGCGCCGATCGCCTCCTTCTCGGTCTGCCACTGCGCCTTCATCGCGCTGGAGCGCTCGCGCAGCTCTGAAAGCTCGGCCTCGATCGCCTCGCGCCGCGCCA
The DNA here is from genome assembly GCA_003244205.1 of Solirubrobacterales bacterium. Lineage (GTDB taxonomy): Bacteria > Actinomycetota > Thermoleophilia > Solirubrobacterales > Solirubrobacteraceae > QHBW01. Next base: position 1,312 of record QHBW01000012.1, read on the forward strand.
CGGAAGCCTCGTCGCGCTCTTTCTCGAGCGATGTCAGCTCGATCTCGAGCTGCATCACGCGGCGGTCGACCTCGTCGATCTCGGTCGGCAGCGAGTCGATCTCGATCCGCAGCCGCGACGCCGCCTCATCGATCAGGTCGATCGCCTTGTCGGGCAGGAAGCGGTCGGCGATGTAGCGGTGCGAGAGGGTCGCGGCCGCGATCAGCGCGGCGTCCTGGATGCGCACGCCGTGGTGGACCTCGTAGCGCTCCTTCAGTCCGCGCAGGATCGCGATCGTGTCTTCGACGCTGGGCTCGTCGACGAGCACGGGCTGGAAGCGGCGCTCGAGCGCGGCGTCCTTCTCGATGTGCTTGCGGTACTCGTCGAGCGTCGTCGCTCCGACCGCGCGAAGCTCGCCGCGGGCCAGCATCGGCTTGAGCAGGTTGGCGGCGTCGACGGCGCCCTCCGCCGCGCCGGCGCCCACGAGCGTGTGCAGCTCGTCGATGAAGAGAATGACCGTGCCCTGCGCGTCGGCGATCTCCTTGAGCACCGCCTTGAGGCGGTCCTCGAATTCGCCGCGGTACTTGGAGCCGGCGACCAGCGCGCCGAGGTCGAGCCCGATCACCCGGCGGTCGCGCAGTCCGTCTGGGACGTCGCCGGCGACGATCCGCTGCGCGAGTCCCTCGACGATCGCCGTCTTGCCGACACCGGGCTCGCCGATCAGGACGGGGTTGTTCTTGGTGCGCCGCGATAGGACCTGGATCACGCGGCGGATCTCGTCGTCACGCCCGATCACCGGATCGAGCTTGCCCGCCTCGGCGGCAGCCGTCAGGTCGGTGCCGAACTTCTCGAGCGCCTGGTAGCGGTCCTCGGGGTTCTGGTCGGTCACGCGGTGCGGGCCGCGCACGTCGGCGATCGCCTTCAGCAGCGTGTCGTGGTCGACGCCGTTGCGCCGCAGCAGCTCGCCAGCCGGCGAGCCGTGCTGGGAGAGCGCAAGCAGGAGGTGCTCCGCGGAGACGTAGCTGTCGGTCAGCTGGGTGGCCTCGCGATCCCCCGCCCGCAGGACGGCGACCAACTCGGTCGACGGGCCAACCGCCTCGGTGGGCGGACCGGACAGGGTCGGAGTTGCGTCAAGCGCAGCATTCAGCTCGCTGCGCACCGCCTCCGGCGCCACACCCAGCTTGCGCAGCACGGGCGCGGTGACCCCGCCCTCCTGCTCGAGCAGAACGGCCAGCAGGTGCTCCGGCGCGATCTGCGGGTTGCGTCGTGCCTCAGCGAGCTGGGCGGCAGCCTGCAGCGCCTCCTGGGACTTGATCGTGAAGCGGTCGGGATTCATTGCTTGGCCTCAAACGGTATCACAAATCTAAGTGTGTTGGTAGCAGATTTGCCCGATCCGGCGCTCGCCAGCACGGCGTCGGTCCCGGTTGCGTTCGGGATCGGCCGGCGGGTCGCCGGTCACCGGGTCGCCCTCGCCGCAGCCGCGCTCGTAGCGGTCAATCCGATGCTCGTCTGGCGTGACGCGCAACGCAGTGCTGCTGACGCCGACGAAGGTTAGGGCGCCGCCGCCGCGGTGACGCCGGCCCGGCTAGGAACGAGGCCCGGCTAGGGTCGCGGCCCGGCTAGGAGCGCGGGCGCTTGACGGCGTGCACGATCTCCCCACCCGGGCGGTAGAGGACGACCTCACCACGCGCGCCGCGGGCGCGTTCGATCTCGCTGCGAGCGAGCGCGCGAACGCGACCGAGCTCGGCCTCCATCTCCAGTCGCTCGCGCTCGGCGCGCAGCTCGACGGCCTCCAAGCGACTGCGCAGACGCACAACCTCGAGCTCGAGCTCGAGCACGCGTTCGACGCCGGCCAGGTTGAGACCGAGGTCGACGGTCATCTCCTGGATGCGACGCAGGCGCTCGACGTCGGCCTGGGAGTACAGCCGCGTGCCCTTGGGCGAACGCCGTGGCTGTATCAACCCGCGCGCCTCGTACATGCGCAGCGTCTGCGGATGCATCTCGGCCAGCTCGGCGGCCACGGAGATCATGAATACGCCGCGATCCTCGGAGACCTCGATCCGTGCCGTCCGCACTCGCCGCGTGGCCATCAGCCAGCCTCCCGAGACCCTTGCTGTCCGGCCGTAGCGAGGAGCCTGGCTCGCGGATTGCCGTTCATGACCTTGGAGAGCTCGTCGACCGCCTTCTCCTGCTCGCTGGAGAGCGTGGCGGGGACGTCGATCACGAAGCGGTAGTGGATGTCGCCGGGCCTGCCGCCCGACAGCCGGGGGGGGCCCTCGCGGCGAAGGCGCTGAACCGTGCCGTGCTTGGTCCCGGCGGGAACACGCAGCTTCTTCGTCCCCGTCAGCGTGGGGACCTCGACGGTCGCTCCGCGGACAGCCTCGGGAATCGTCAGCGGCACCTCGACCTCGACGTTGTCGCCCTTGCGTGTGAACACAGGAGAAGGATCCACCCGCGTGACGACGTAAAGATCGCCGGGCTCACCGTCGCGGCCGCCCGGCTCCCCCTTTCCGGCCAAGCGGACGCGGCTGCCGTCGCGCACGCCGGGCGGGATGTTGACGCGGTAGCGCTTCATCGTGCGCTGGGCGCCGGTGCCATGACAGGTGCTGCAGGGATCCTCGATGATGGTCCCCGAGCCGCCGCAGCGGTGACAGGGCTGGGAGATCGAGAAGAGCCCCTGGCCCTCGGTCTCGACGCCGCGGCCCTGGCACACCGGACAGATCTTCGGCGCGGTGCCCGGCTTTGCGCCGGTGCCGTGGCACGTCGGACACGGCGCCGTCGTCGGCACCGCAACCGGGATCTGCGCACCCTGGACCGCCTGGCCGAAGGAGAGACGCACCTCGGCCTCGAGGTCGCGGCCGCGCGCCGGGCGCGGACGCGCGCCGGAGCCGCCGCCGCCGAAGAGGTTCGAGAGCACATCCCCAAAGCCACCGGTGAACGCGCCCGGGTCGAAGCCGAAGCCGCCGCCGCCGGGCGCAAAGGCCCCCGTGCCGCGGTCGTACTGCTTGCGCTTGTCCGGATCGCCCAACACGTCGTGGGCCTGGGAGATCTCCTTGAAGCGCTCCTCGGAGCGCTTGTCTCCCGGGTTGCGATCGGGGTGGTATTGGCGCGCGAGCTTGCGGTAGGCCTTCTTGATCTCGTCGGCCGATGCCTTCTTGTCGACGCCGAGGGCCTTGTAATAGTCGGGCCGCGTAGCCACCGTGCGCTCCCCTTAAGCCGCCTCGGCGGCGCTGACGACGACTCGCGCCGGCCGCAGCACGGTGTCCTTGTAGCGATAGCCCTGCTGGTAGACCTCGATCACCGTGCCAGGGGCCACACCCTCGGCTGGCTGGGCGGCCATGGCCTCGTGCAGCTCGGGATCAAACGCCTCACCCTGCGGTGAGAATGCCTCGATTCCCACCCGCTTGAGCGCCGCGTGAAGCTCCGCCTGCACCAAGCGGATCCCGTCCGCCAGATGCCCCGACCCCTCGCCCTCGGCGTCGGCGGCAGCCAAAGCGAGCGCCAGGTTGTCGAGCGCCGGCATCAGCTCCTTGGCCAACCGCCCAATCCCCCGAGACTCGGCAACGGCAGCATCGCGCGCAACACGCTTGCGGTAGTTCTCAAAATCCGCCTGCGTCCGCTGCGCCAGCGCCAAATACTCCTCGGCCTTGATGCGGGCGACACCCAGTTCGTCGCGGCACTCGCCCGCGTCCGCAGGGGATGCCTCGCCGGCGCCCGAGCCCTGACCATCGGGCTCGGCGACGGCGCCGGGGTCCGTCGCCCCGGCCACTTCTTCTTGGCCGGGCGGCGGACTTCCGGCGCCGTCGTCACGACGCGCACGCTCGTCAGCGTCGGCGTCGGCGTCGGCGTCAGTCCCCTTCGCGTCGCGCTCCTTCATTATTTCTTGCCCTCATCCACGACCTCGGCGTCAACGACGTCCTCCTCGGCCGCCGCGGGGTCGGCGCCATCCGCGCCGTTGGTCGTCGCACCCGCGTGCTCGGCCTGGGCGCGCTCGTACATCGCCTGAGACACCTTGTGGAAGGCGCTGTTGAGTGCCTCGGCCTTGCTGTTGATCTCCTCCACGTCTTCGGACGGCAGCGACTCGCGCACGTCCTTGATCGCTGCCTCGATCTCCTCGCGCGAGGACGCATCGACCCCGTCGCCGAGCTCGCCGAGCTGACGCTCCGCCTGGTAGGCGGCGTTCTCGGCGCCGTTGCGCGCCTCCGCCAGCTCGCGCAAGCGACGATCGTCCTCGGCGTGATGCTCGGCGTCGGTGACCATCTGCTTGATCTCCTCATCGGAGAGCCCCGAGCCGGCCTTGATCTCGATCTTCTGCTCCTTGCTGGTGCCTAGATCCTTCGCCGAGACGTTGAGGATCCCGTTGGCGTCGATGTCGAAGGCGACCTCGATCTGGGGGATGCCGCGCGGCGCCGGCGGGATGCCGGTCAGCTGGAAGCGCCCCAGCGACTTGTTGTAGCGAGCCATCTCGCGCTCGCCCTGGAGCACGTGGATCTCCACGCTGGGCTGGTTGTCCTCCGCCGTGGAGAAGACCTCGGACTTGCGCGTCGGGATCGTCGTGTTGCGCTCGATCAGCTTGGTCATCACGCCGCCCTTCGTCTCGATGCCGAGCGTCAGCGGGGTGACGTCGAGCAGCAGTACATCCTTGACGTCGCCGGCCAGGACGCCGGCCTGGATCGCGGCGCCGACCGCTACGACCTCATCGGGGTTGACCCCCCGATGGGGCTCCTTGCCCGTCTGCTCCTTGACCTTCTCCTGGACGGCGGGCATGCGCGTCATGCCGCCCACTAGGACGACGTGGTCGATGTCCTTGACGCCCTTCTCCTTGGCGTCGTCGAGCGCTTGGCGCACGGGGGCGACCGTGCGGTCAAGCAGCGCCGCGGTCAGCTCGGTGAGCTTGGCGCGCGTGAGGCGCGTGTCGAGATGCTTGGGCCCAGACGTGTCGGCCGTGACGAAGGGGAGGTTGATCTGCGTCTCCTGCGTCGTGGAGAGCTCGATCTTGGCCTTCTCCGCGGCCTCGTAGAGGCGCTGAAGAGCCATCGCATCGGCGGACAGGTCGATCCCTTGGGACTTCTTGAACTCGGCGACCAGCCAGTCGACGATCGCCTTGTCGAAGTTGTCTCCGCCGAGGTGGTTGTCGCCCGCGGTCGCTTTGACCTCGAAGACCCCGTCGCCGATCTCGAGCACCGATACATCGAACGTGCCGCCGCCGAGGTCAAAGACCAGGATCGTCTGGTCGGACTCCTTGTCGAGCCCGTAGGCCAGCGATGCGGCGGTCGGCTCGTTGATGATGCGCTTGACGTCCAGCCCGGCGATGCGCCCGGCGTCCTTGGTCGCCTGGCGCTGATCGTCGTTGAAGTACGCGGGGACCGTGATGACGGCGCCATCGACGGTGTCGCCGAGGTAGGACTCGGCGTCGGACTTGAGCTTCTGCAGGATCATCGCCGAGATCTCCGGCGGCGAGTACTGCTTGCCACCCGCCTCGACGCGCGCGTCGCCACCCGGGCCGGAGACGACCTTGTAGGGGACGATCGACTCCTCTTCGCGCACCTCGGCCTCCTTGCGGCCCATGAAGCGCTTGATCGAGAAGACGGTGTCGGTCGGGTTGGTCACTGCCTGGCGCTTGGCGACCGTGCCCACGAGTCGCTCACCGCCCTGCGTGAACGCGACGACCGAGGGGGTCGTGCGACCTCCTTCGGAGTTCTCGATCACGGTCGGCTCGCCACCCTCAAGCACGGCCATACAGGAGTTGGTCGTGCCGAGGTCGATTCCGATTGTCTTACCCATGTCTGTGTCTACTCCTCAAGAGTTGCAAAAAATCTGAGCCCAAGACTAGCAGATCTGGATTGGGTTCCCGGCACCTGGGCGCACGCGTCGCCGCCAGCGGACAGGTGTCGGCGACGAGCGAGCGTCGGGGCCGGCGCCCCCTACCGGAACGACCAGGCCAGCCCGGCGCCCGAGCCGGCCAGGCAGACCTTGGTCGTGGCGCAGGAGACTATCCGCAGGCGCCCCTGGCCGGTGGTGTCGGGCGCCAGTGTCGTCGGCTTCCATCCGGACGCGGGACCGCTCGGATCGGTTGTCACCTGGACGGTGCGGGAGTCCGCCCAGGCGACACACAGCGTGTCGAGGCGCACGTCGCCCCGGTCAGCTGCTCAGGGCCGAAGAGCGCGAGCCTGGTGCGCGTCCAGGTCGGACGCGCGGCGGTGGGATTCGTGGTGGTGAGGGGTAGAACAGACCACGCCGCCACAGTTGCGCAGCAGCGCGCGGCCGGTCTACGCTCCCAGCATGGCCCTCGCTGACCTTCCCGGCGCCCGGCCGTGGACCAACTGGGTCGGCAACCAGTCGTTCACCCCGGCACGAATGGCGCGTCCGCGCTCCGAGGAGGAGGTGGGCGCGCTGGTGCACGAGGCCGCCCAGCGGGGGATGGGAGTGCGCGTCGTTGGCGCCGGCCATTCGTTCACCCCCGTCGTGCAGACCGACGGTCTGCTGCTTGACCTGAGCGGGCTCAGCGGTGTGGTCAGTACGGATCCCGCGCGCCGCCAGGCGGTGGCGCGCGCCGGCACCCCGATCCACGGCTTCTACGAGCCGCTGTGGGAGCGCGGGCTGGCGCTGCGAAACCAGGGCGACATCGACGACCAGCACATCGCCGGCGCGGTGGCCACCGCCACCCACGGCTCGGGCATCGCCAACGCCTGCCTATCGGGCGTCGTCCGCGGCGTCCGGCTGGTCGGCGCCGACGGCCAGGCCCGCCACATCGGCGAAGACGAGCCGCGGCTGCTGCGCGCCGCCCAGGTGTCGGTGGGCACGCTCGGGGTGATGACCGAGCTGGAGCTGGAGGTCACCGATGCCTACCGGTTGACCGAGCAGGTCGACGTCTGGCCGTGGGCCGAGGTGATGGAGCGCTGGGAGGAGTTGGTGCACGACCACCGGCACTTCGGCTTCTTCTGGATGCCCAGCGAGGCGTCCGCGGCGCTCTACAACATCGAGGGCCACGGCGCGATGACCGACCGCTGCTACGTGAAGATCTACGACGAGGCCGCGCCTGACCAGCCCGACTCGGCGACGCCGGGCCGGCGCACCGACCGCTGCTACCGCATCTATCCGATGCTCTATGACCCCAACTTCCACGAGCTGGAGTACTTCGTGGCCCTGGAACGCGGACCCGAGGCGCTTGAGGCGATGCGCGAGCTGATGCTGGGCAGCCTGCCGGACTCCGTGTACCCGCTGGAGGTGCGCACCGTCGGACCCGACGACGCCTACCTCTCGCCCAACTACGAGACGGCCACGACCGTCATCTCGGTTTCGGGCACGCCCGGCACGGACTACTGGGGCTACCTGCGGGCGGTCGACGCCCTGCTGGCGCAGTTCGACGCCCGCGTGCACTGGGGCAAGCTGCACTTCCTGGACTCAGAGCGCCTGCACGCCCTGTATCCCGAGGCCGCCGAGTTCATCGCGGTGCGCCGCGAGCTTGACCCCGCGGGCGTCTTTCTCAACGACCACCTGCGCCCGCTGCTCGCCTAGTAGCGCCCTCGAAGGTGTGGGCGCTGGGGCACATGCGCGCCAGCGCGCAGTCACCGCACTCGGGCCGCCGGGCGTGGCAGGTGCGCCGGCCGTGGCGCAGCAGGTTCATGTGCAGCTCCAGCTCGGCCCCCCGCGGCGTGAGCGCCAGCATCTCGTCGTGCATCTCGTCAAACGGCGCCCGGGGACGGAACAACCCCAGCCGGGTGCCGACGCGCGACACGTGGGTGTCGACGGGCACGTCACGCATCCCGAGCGCGAACAGCAGCACGCAGGCCGCCGTCTTGCGTCCGACTCCGGGCAGGCTCGTCAGGTAATCCTGGGCCTCGGGTACAGAGCGCTGTGCCAACCAGTCCAGCGCCAGCCCGTGACCAGAAGTGTCGGTCACGGCGAGCAGGATCGACTTGATCCGCGCCGACTTGACCTTGGAGATCCCGCCCGGCCGGATCGCCTCCTCGATCTCGTCGACCGGCGCCTCGCGCACCGCCTGCCAGTCGGCGAAGCGGTCGCGCAGGCGGAAGTAGGCCACGTCGCGGTTGCGGTCGTTGGTCGACTGCGAGAGCACGGTCAGCACCAGCTCGGCGATCGGATGGCCGTGAGACTCGGCCCCCGGGGCCCCGTAGACAAGGCGCAGCCGGTCACGGAGAGCGCGCACCCGCCGGGCCGACGGTCGCGACCACACGGCCGCGTCAGTCAAGCGCGCCCCAGCGCTCACAGGCCGCAGCGGCGACCGCCACCGCCTCGTCGAGCGCCGCCGCAGCCGCCGCCGGATAGAAGTCGCTGAGCGCCAGGCGAGCCAGCAACGTGCCGGTGAGCGCATCGCCGGCACCGATGGTGCAGATCACCCGCGCGGGCGCG
>QHBW01000005.1:0-291 GCA_003244205.1 Solirubrobacterales bacterium
CCGGCGCTCTGAGCGCTGCCGGGAGATCGTCTCGAGCGCGCTCATCAGAGGCGGTTCGTGACTGACTCGAGAGCCGGGACGCCGCTCTTGGCGCCGAGGTACTTCGCGAGCACGAAGAACACGGAGGCGGCAAAGCCGATCCGTAGGAACTCCCTGCCGCTGTATCCGAGCAACTTCACCTTGGCCTCTTCTCGTAGTAGGGCCACGAGGAGTACCCGCCCGCGGACCGGTTGGGAAGTGCTGCGCCCGGCGCGGCCACACGCGGCCGGTGGTGGGTGCGGCGGCCGCGGA
>QHBW01000005.1:347-5708 GCA_003244205.1 Solirubrobacterales bacterium
CGGCAACTGGGCAACCTCCAGCACGGATGGCCCAAGGCAGCCGCGAACCACGGCCTCAACGAGCCGAGCCCGCCAAGCCCACCCGAGAGCGCACCAACAGAGCCCACGAGAGCCGCCGTGAGCGTCCTTCCCTACCACGAGGCCCCCGATGCCCCAACCAAACCGTCAGAGCCCGCCACTGAGCCCGCCAGAGCCCCAGAGCCCCCCGAGTCGGAGCGAGAGCCCGACCGCGGGGGTTTCTGGTCCGGGTTCTTCAGCAGCTGAGTTCATCGCCGACCCCGGCCCCGCGTTCGATCCCGAGCAGGCGCCCGACGCGCCGGAGCTCGAGTTCGAGGACGAGATCGCGCTCGAGCTGCAGGAGGGGTGGCAGGAGGAGACGATCCGGTCGCTGCTGGTGACCCAAGGAAACGTCACGCACGCGCTCCTCAAAGTCGGTGCGGACGACGGCGAGACGTGGAAGCACACGCAAGACGACCTCCGGGCGATCGCGCCGCCGATGACCCGGATCCTGAACCGCTACGACGCGACCCGCGCCGCCGCAGCCGCCGGAGACGAGATCGCACTCGCGGCCGCGGTCGCCGCGTACGGGGCGCGGAACTACACCCGCCGCCGCCGGCTGCTCGCGGCGATCGCAGCGCAAGAGCCCGTTCCGATCACCGGGGTACCCGCGGACCCTGACCTTCACCCCGAGTTTCAAGAGATCTACGAGGCGCCGCCGGCGCTACGACCGAAAGGCGTCAGATGAGAAGCCCCGAGAAGGTGCTCGTGTTCCTCGAGCAGCTGCAGTCCTACCGTGACGAGGAGATCGAGGAGGCGCTCGGCCTGCCGATCCCCGCGCCGCTCCTACGCATGGCACTGACCGCCGTCGTGCCGCAAGTCCCCGAGAACGCTGACGACCTCGACGAGCTGCTCGACCGACTCGGCGAGTTCGCCCTATCCCTTCGATCCGATGTAATCGTGGTTACCGATGAGCCCGCGGCCGCAGCGTAACTCGGCGCTCATGGGCGTCGCCATGGCGCTCGGCGTGATCGCGCTCGCGGTGCTCGTCGAAGCACGAAGGGCCGGCGAGGGCGACGAGCAACGCCGGATCGAGCGCAACCGTCGTTTCGAGCTCGAGGAGCAGCTCGCCACCCGGAGCGCACAGTTGAACGGTGCGCTGGAGAAGATCACGGAGATCAAGGGTGGCCAGCCCGCCTCAAACGGCGAATAGCCAGGCGCCGGGCGGCCTGCGGTACACCGACCGAGCGTTTGTCGGCGGCGTCAACGGCAGCGGAAAATCGGTGTTGATCAACCATCTCGCGTCGCACTACCAATGTCAGGTGCTCCTGTACGACACGAAGGACGAGTTCACCGTCCCCGGCGTCGACGCTGTCCACTCCCCCGAGCGGATCGACTGGAGCCAACGCGTCGTGCATCTCATCGACGACGCCGGCGATCTCCGTGACACCGACCGGCTATTCCGGACGCTATGGGCGCGGAAGGTCGGACGGACCGGCCACGCCTACGGCCTGGTCGTCGTCGTGCACGAGCTCGCGGACCTCTGCGCCGACCAACCCGGCAAGACACCGCAATGGGTCGCAAACTACATCCGCAAGGGCCGTGCGCACGGCCTCGGCCTCCTCTCCGGCAGCCAACGACCGCGGAACATCCCACGCGCCGCCCGCTCAGAGGCGCAGCACGTGTTCAGCTTCGCCGGCGGATTTGACCCCGAAGACGTGCCAGTCATGGCCGGACTGCATCGCATGACCGAACGCGACTACGAGGCGGCGCTCGCGCAAGCCGCGCAGGTCGGCGAGCACGCGTACCTCTGGGGTGACCGACGCGCGCGGACGAACGTGATCCGGCCGCCGCTCCCCGCGCACCTCCTCTCCCGGACGCTCGCGACCGGAATCGACCCATCCAAACACTCGACCTCACGTGTAGCCTCACGGTCCGATGAACCTGCCCTCGGGACGAGCGATGCTCAGGCTCCAAGCGCTCTCGAAGCCCCTGAAACCTGAGAAAGCCCCCTGGTACGTGCGGCTCCCCGTCCCGCCCGGCCTCGAGCGACAGTTCCCCGCCGACGGGTGGTACTGGGTGCCCGCCAAGCATCACGTCGCAGTGTTCCTCGGCGCGAGCTTCGAGATCGCCGCGCACGAGCTCCACACCCAAATCGAACAGGAAGGATGAGAATGGCCTACTACCTGGTGCTCGAATGCCGTCCCCGTCAGGACACGGTCAACGAGGGCGAAGAGCTGGCGTGACGATCCGGGAGTATCAGGGGGACGCGCGTCGCGAGCGTGATCTGACGCTCGGGCCGATCGCGCCGTGGCACACGATGATCACCGTCGACGCGGTCTACCTCGACCGCGGCCGCCAGACCTCCCGGCCGTACGACGTGGTGTTCGAGGTCGCCGCGGAATGGACCGGGCCGCCGATGATCGGCTTCCCGCCGTCAAGCCGGCCCGTGAGCGCCCGCGACGTGCACCCCGTCTACGACCTTGATCTCGCTCGCGCGCTCGCGCGCCGGGCCGCGTACGAGTTCGCCGGCGGCGGCGATCACCCGCCCGACCTGCGCCAGCTCGCGCGCGAGCTCGCCACCCCACGCCACACCCAACCGGCCGTGTAGCCGACGAACAGCGCGCCGGCGACGACCGTTCGTAGGGCTCTGCGGGACCGCTGCTCAGGCGTGGAATAGTGACGCTTTTGCAGAGCGCTACGGATGCGGCGCGTATGGGTGGTGGTTCTCGCCAAAAGCATCACTATTCGCTCTCCGAGTGGTCGTTGGCCCAAGGCGTCCAGTCGAAGACCCGATCAGCGCCCGCGCGTCGAACCTGTGTGACCTAATCCAGTCGCTTTGGCGTGAAGGCGTCATCCGAGGTGACCTTTCTCCTTCGCCTTGCGAAGGTATCGCAGCTGCGCGGCGGCCTCTTCCTCCTCCAGCTCGCCTGCAGCGTCGATCGCGAGTTCTAGCGCGAGCGAGGATGCGTAGCCGGCGAGCAGGTCGAGCGCGATCCCGAGCGCGCCTTCAGACGATGTCATATGCCATCAGCCGCTCGTGCATCACGTCGAGGCGCTTGGAGAGCTTGTTCGTGATCTCGGCGAGGTCCTCGATCGACTCGAGAAGCGCCTTTTGGACGAGTGTGGTGTGCACGATCAGTTCCCCGGGGTCTCCCGGGTCGACGCCCCCGAGCTCGGTGATTGCGTTGCGGGCGATGTCCAGTTCTGCCGTGGTCATGGCCGCGGCCTCCTTTACGGTAGGGCGGTCCGCGCGGTCTTCCCCGCGTGGGCCACGCGCCGGGCGGCCACCACCGCGCCGGCGCACTTGTAGGGTTCCCGCAAACAGCGGGATTGGCGGCCTGGTGGGGCCGTCCCCGATCAACGAGCAACGGAAGGAAGATCCATGCTCAGTAGACCTGTCCTCGACGACCGTCAGAATCGGTCGCCGATCACGATGCCCGGATATCGAAAGGGCGAGCGGCCCCTCAACTTCGGGAAGACCTATCCGCCGGAGCCGTTGACGCGCGGCGAGATCGAGCGGCTGTTGCGACATCTCGGCCGTGGGCCGTGCGGGCATCGCAACCGGGCCCTGGTGGTGCTGCTCTGGCGCTCGGGGTTGCGGATCAGCGAAGCGCTCGCGCTGTACCCGAAGGACATCGATCGGGAGGCCGGGACGGTGACGGTTCTGCGCGGAAAGGGCTCCAAGCGCCGGCAGGTTGCGATCGACGCCTACGCCGTCTCGATGCTCGAGCGGTGGTTGCGCGAGCGCCAGGCGCTGGGGCTCGGCGGCCGCGAGCCGGTGTTCTGCACCGTTGACGTGCGCCGTCGCGGGAAGGCGATGTACAGCTCCTACGTCCGGGACATGCTCAAGCACCGCGCGGCGCAGGCCGGAATCGAGAAGCGCGTTCACCCGCACGGACTGCGGCACACGATGGCGTTCGAGCTGCTGATGGAGGGCCAGCCGCTTGGCGTGATCCGCGAGCAGCTTGGTCACAGCCAGCTCGCGACGACGCTTCGTTACTGCGACCACCTGGCGCCCGCCGCGGCGATCAGAGCTATGCATGCCCGCCCCAGTCCGGGATTCGGTGGCGCTGCGGAACGGTCCAGCCCATCTGACGCTTGAGCTCGTCGAACTCGCAGCCCAGCCGGTGCTCCTCCTCCAAGCTCGACGCTTCTAGAGGGGTGCAATTAGCTTCCTCCGGCCCCTCCTGGCCCTGATGCGGCAAGGCTGAGCGGCTGGCGTCGCTCTGCTCATCTTGGGTGACGGCCGCCGCAGGCGGCAACTGGTCATCTGCCGGCGGAGCCGGCGCAATCAAGCTGTTTTCCGGCTCTGCTGGTAGATCCTCAGGACAAACAACAACTCTCCCCGGAGGGGGAGTTGTTGTTCCCGTAGGGGGGGTGCAATTAGCGAGACGCCGAAGACGGGGCAACGGCATCAGCTGAACCCGGAGACTGTCGAGCTGTCCCGGCGTGCGCTGCGCTCCGGAGCGGCGGACGTGGTGGTAGCGCACGAGCCCCATCGCCTCGAGGCGCTTGCGGGTCAGCTGGATCGTCCGCCGGCAACGCGGGCGGCCGTGGGAGGAGAGGGCGATCCCGCGCTGCCGGTTGGTGGTCTCGTGATCCTGCCCCTGAGCGCGGTAGGACGCGACGTCGAGGCGGTACAGCGCGTAGGCGGTGTTCAGCCCGCGGCGGTCGAATGGGAGGCTTTCGCGCTCGCACATGCGCTGGTAGAGACGCTCGAACTCCCCGCTCGTGGCCTGGCGGATGCGGTAGGACAGCGCGAGCGCCTCGCCGCGGTCGCGGCGCTGCGGCCGGCGTCCGCGGGAGAGCTGGCGACGCTTGACGCCCGAGGCAATCCCGGCGCGACGGGCGATCGCGCGACGCGACGCGCGCCCAGTCAGCCCGCCGGGGCGGTAGTCACCCTGGAACTCGGGGTTCGCGCGCCGGCGGCGCTTCAGACAGGAGCACGGACGGGCGCTGTTCTCTGGAACGTTCCAGTGCCAGCCTTCGTCGCAGCCCTCGGGGCAGCTAGAGTTCTCGGAGCGCGGCTGTAGCTCAGTTGGCTGAAGCGACTCCGATTGGAGCCCGCCACGAGCGGTTCCGTCGCTTACGTTCGGTAAGCTCATTTGGCTCGCTCGTGCTGCCGACTCAGCATGGGCGAGCATTCTGCATTAAGGCTCGGACACCTTCATTTCTGGCGGGCCGCTCAAGCCCCGGGCTCGTCCGGTCGATAGGGTCGGTGCCCCCCCGCGCCACGAGCCCGACTTCACGCTCCCCGAGCTTTGGAGAGCAGAGCTCAAGCGCGCGGGGAGTACCGTCGGGACTGAAGATCGCGTGCAGCCGCATCCCCCAGAAGTATCGGGAGTGGCTGGCGCAGTAGCC
>QHBW01000057.1 GCA_003244205.1 Solirubrobacterales bacterium
CGCTCAGAGCGCTCCGCCAGGCGTGATCGTGCGCACTGTCTGCACGCGCAGGCGCGAGCAGGCATCGGGCCCCGGCACCGTTGCGTTCTCGCGGTAGAGCGCAAACTCGCCGTTGCTGCGCAAGGGCGAGCCAACGGCGTCGAACGGTGGTGTCGTGCGCGCGATCTGGCCGCCGGCCGGCCTCATGTCGACGACGATGTAGTCGGCCTTGCGTGAGACGGGGACATGTGGATAGCTGGTGTTGACGAGCGGCTCCTGGGAGCACAGCGGGTGCGGGGCGAGCATGTAGGCGGCCCACAGCTGTCGACCCCCCGGCTCGACATCCAAACGGATGGAGGCTCCCGCAGGCAGGTCGTGGCTGAAAGCGCGCAGGCCAAGGAGGTTGACGCCGACCTGCTCAAAGGTGACGCCGATCTCACTCGCGGCGATGCTCGTGGCTCCGTTCAGCCAGATCACCAGCACCAACACTCCTGCGATTCCCAGGCGCGACAGCGCGGCCGCCGCACAGCAGAGCACGACCGGCGCAATGAACGCCAACGTCTTGAACTCGAAATAGAAGCCGGTGGTGCGCAGCCGAAAGTCAAGCTCAAGGACCGCGCCGAGGACGAAGAGGGCAGCGACCCCCCAGGCCAGCGACCGTGGTAGCCGACGCAACGCGAGCGCTCCCAGTCCTACGATGGCGGCCAGCAGCAGCGGCCACAGCGGTCCGCGCCCGAGCGTGAAGTACCACGGCTCCGGGAAGTAGCCGGTCAGATCCCCTCCCCAGTCGGTCAGCGGCTTCGTCGGGTCCACGACAACTCCGACCGCGCTCTGGAGCTTTTCCACGATGCCGACGATTGGGACGATCAGCACGACGCAGAGGGGCAACATCCAGAGCAGGGAGCGACGTCCGCGGTAGCTGCGGCGCAACATCGAGCGAAGCGTGGCGACCCGCTCGCCGCGCCCACGACGCTCGCGGCGATCCTGCCACGATGCCGCGCCCGCAAAGACCAGCGGGATGGGGAGGGCCAACGGATATGCAAAGCCGAGCAGCGCAAGGAACAACGCGAGCAGGACGAGGCCCCCGCGGGTGCGTTCTCGCAGCGCCCACCACGCCAACACGATCGCCCAGGGCATCATCGCGAAGCCGAAGTTCTGGTTGTAGTACGGGTGCATCGCGGTGTGCAGCACGATGCGGTCAAGCCCGACCAGGCCCATCGCGCACAGCGCCGCGGCCAGTGACGCCCCCAGCAGTGAGCGCGTGAAGACAAACAACCCGAGCAGCGCGAGCGCAACCAGCAGGGCCTGTACCTGGGCGATCGTGCGATATGTCGGCATGCCCGAGAGGCTTGAGACCGCCGCTAAGCCGTAGTAGATCGGCGGCTTGGATCGCCAGACCAGCGGCACACTGTTGACCGGCTGGCTGGGGTCGACGCTTGTCGGATAGTCGTGCTGGAGAAACTGTGCAGTGCCGACGGCGAGATGCGAGTCGGAGCCGTCGCCGATCACCGTCGCAAAGCCGGTGCGGAACATCGGCACAAGCGCGACAGCACACAGCAGCGTGGCCACGAACGCGGGCCACAGCACGCCCCGCGCCGGGCGCGGGCGAGCCGGCGGACCGGCGCGGCGAAGAGCGACCGCGCCAGCCGCCGCCGCGATCACCGCGACCAGCGCAAGCGAGAGCGGGAAGGGCACGGCCGCATATCCGAGCACGGTGAGCCCGAGGCAGGACGTGCAGGCCCCCGTCGGCACGATCCACAACAGCTCGTGATCGCGCAGCCCCGGGGGGAGCAGGAGGCGCACGGGCGCAAATCCGCAGAGCGCGAAGTACCCGACCGCGGCGAGCAGCGCGTGGGCGGTGGGGGGGACCGCAGAGATTCCGCGCACTCCAGCGCGCTGTGCGATCTGTAGCGCGGCGCCCGCGACCACGATGGCCAGCAGCAGCTCGGCCGCCCGCCTCCAGCCTCGGCGCGGCCGCCGACCGCCGCTTGTGGCACCCGCATCGCTCGCGGGGGGTGGCCTGGTCGCCAACGTGCCCGAGCTCGCGGTAGCCGCCGCCATGCCGACGCGCGCACGCGACCCGACATCGGCTCGGATGTCGTCAGTCACTGGCTTCGCGGTCCCTCGATCACGCGCCCTAGTATGCAGCCGGGCGCGCCTGCGCTCAGGCGTCGCCATTCGCGCCGCAACGACCCAGCGGCTGCCAGGGGCCGCGAGGCGCCTGGACCGCAGTACTGCCGTCCCATCACGAGGCTCAGGCTCTCGTACACCGAGCTTGGATGCGCGCTGAGCTTGCGCCAGAGCGCCGGCGGGGCGTCTCGTCGGAGTGATCCAGGCAGACGTGGATGAGATGCCTAGACTGCTGGCGCGATGCACATCGCCGCCGACGTGCTCCTCCGTGTCGCCGGCTAGGCCCGGGCACCCGCCATGCGTAAGGGTGGATGACGTCGGTGGCGGTTTCGAACTCAACGGAGGCGTCCGTGGAGGCGCTTGAGCAACGTGTTGCGACCTGCGACTGGTACCACACGATCGAGCTGCCCGGCGGGATCGTCACGCCGGGCTTCTACGACTGCCGCCCGGTCGTTGACCGCCTCCCCTGGCCATCGTCTCTGCAGGGGCTGCGCGTACTCGATGTCGGCACGTGGGACGGGTTCTGGGCGTACGAGCTCGAGCGTCGCGGCGCGGCGGAGGTCGTGGCCATCGACGTCTTTGACCCGGCGCGCTGGGACTGGCCACCGTACATCGACCAGGGGGGAAGGTCTGAGGAGCACGAGCGTTCGCTGAAGAAGTTCGCCGGCGGCTCGCGGGGATTCGCCGTAGCCGCTGAAGCGCTTGGCTCGCGCGCTCAGCGCCAGGACGTCTCGGTCTATGAGCTGGACCCTGACGTCCACGGCCGCTACGACTTCGTCTTCCTGGGGTCGCTGCTGTTGCACCTGCGCGATCCGGTCGAGGCGCTGCGACGGGTTCGCTCGGTGTGCTCTGGCGAAGTCCTGATCTCCGACGTCGTCGAGGCGATCCCGTCGTTGCTGCGCCCGCGCACGCCGATCGCGCGGCTGGAGGGCACAGATCGTCCCTGGTGGTGGCAGCCCAATGTCGCCGCGCTGCGCCGCATGGTGCGCAGTGCCGGGCTCGAGGTCGTTGCGACGAACCCGCTCTATCTCGTCCCGCGCGGAGCGGGACGGCCGGTCGGCTCGCTGCGGCGAGCCTGGCGACAGCTGCTCACGACGCGAGGGCGGGAGGAGCTCATCTTCCTTGCTCGCGGAACCCCGCATTCGGCGATCCGCGCACGGCCCGCGGGTACCTGACGCGCATTTCTCGCTCGAGGTAGTCGCATCTGCAACGGCGCGGCGCACGGCCTCCGCACGTCTGTCACCGCTCAG
>QHBW01000077.1 GCA_003244205.1 Solirubrobacterales bacterium
GGCGTCGACGAGGAGGGGGTGATGGCCGCCGCGCTGGGCGCCGAGCGCCTCGGGCTTCCGCACAACCCGCCGGCCGCCGTTGCCCGCACGCGCGACAAGGCAGCGATGCGCCGGGCGCTCGCGCAGGCCGACGTCCCGCAGCCGCGCTTCGCCCTGCTGGACGCGGGGGCCGACGTCGCGGCGGTGGCACGCGAGGTGGGTCTTCCTTGCGTCGTTAAGCCGTTGTCGCTGTCGGGCAGCCGCGGGGTGATCCGGGCAAACGGGGTCGCGGAGGCAAGGGCGGCCGCCGAGCGCGTCCGGGGCATCCTGGCCGCCGCCGACGAGCCGGCCGGCACGCCGCTGCTGGTGGAGAGCTACCTGCCGGGCCGTGAGGTGGCGGTCGAGGGGCTGCTGCGCGGAGGGCGTCTGGAGGTGCTGGCGGTCTTCGATAAGCCCGATCCGCTCGAGGGGCCGTACTTCGAGGAGACGCTGTACGTCACGCCGTCGCGGCTGCCCACCGGCGTGCTGGCCGAGGTCGAGGCTCTCACTGCGCGGGCGGCTGGCGCGCTGGACCTGCGGGAGGGACCGGTTCACGCCGAGCTGCGCGTGGACGGCGAGCGGGTGAGCGTGCTGGAGCTGGCGGCCCGCTCGATCGGCGGCCTGTGCTCCCGCGCCCTGCGCTTCGCCGCCGGCGTGAGCTTGGAGCAGGTGATTCTGCGCCACGCCCTGGGCCTGGGACTCGAGGACGTGGCGCGGGAGTCGACGGCGTCTGGGGTGATGATGATCCCGATTCCTCGCGCCGGCGTGCTGCGCGCGGTCCAGGGGCTCAAGGACGCGCGGGCCGCGGATGGCATCGCGGGGTTGGAGATCACGATCGCGCGCGGGCGTCCCGTGGTGCCGCTGCCAGAGGGCGACCGCTACCTGGGCTTCCTGTTCGCCCGCGGGGCGAGCCCCGACGCCGTCGAGAGTTCGCTGCGCGTCGCGCACGCCTGCCTGCGGATCCGCATCGAGCCGCCTGCGGCCGGCGCGCGCTAGCGTGGGTCGCCCGTGCGTGTCCTGCTGATCTCGACCTATGAGCTGGGCCACCAGCCGTTGCACGTCGCCTCGCCGGCGGCGGCGCTGCGCCGCGCCGGGCACGAGGTCCGCTGCCTGGACCTCAGCGTGCAGCCGTGGGATGCCGGCGCCGTGGGGTGGGCGCAGGCGGTCGGTTTTTCGGTGCCGATGCATACCGCGATGCGCCTGGCCATGAACGCGGCCCGCCGGGTCCGCCGCGAGCATCCGGGGCTGCCGGTCTGCTTCTACGGCCTGTACGCCACGGTCAGCCGCGAGCTGGTCCTGAGCGAGCTCGCCGACCGGGTCATCGCCGGCGAGTACGAGCCCGCGCTCCGGGCATGGGTGGATCGACTNGCGGCTCNCGGCAGGCCGCCCCCGGGCAGCGANCCTNCGGTNATCGCGCTGCAGCGCGGCACNTTCGAGCTCCCCGCGCGCGAGCTGCTGCCGCCGCTAGAGCGGTATGCCCGCCTGGCGGTCGATGGCGAGGAGCGGCTGGTCGGCTACGTGGAGGCCAGCCACGGGTGCGTGCACCGCTGCCGCCACTGCCCGGTCCCCGCGGTCTATGACGGACGCATCCGCGTCGTGCAGGCCGAGACCGTCCTGCGCGACATCGAGCGCCTCGCGGCGATGGGCGCGCGCCACATCACGTTCGGCGACCCCGACTTCCTCAACGGCCGGCGCCACTCCCTGGCAATTGTGCGCGCGCTGGGCGAGCGCTGCCCGCGGCTGACCTTTGACTGCACCACGAAGGTTGAGCACGTGCTCGAGCACGCTGACGTGTGGGCGCAGATGGCCGCCGCGGGCTGCCTGTTCGTCGTCTGCGCGCTTGAGAGCGTCAACGACGAGATCCTCGCCCGGCTCGACAAGGGCCACACCACCGCCGAGGCGGTGGCCGCGATCGAGCTGCTGCGCGAGCACGGGATCGAGACCCGGCCCTCGTTTATGCCCTTCACCCCGTGGACGACTCCGCGCGACGTGCTGGAGATCATCGACTTCGTCGCCATCAACGATCTGGTGGCCAACGTCGATCCGGTGCAGTACACGATCCGGCTGCTCGTGCCCGAGGGCTCACTGCTGCTCAAGCGCAAGGACCTGCGCGAGCACCTCGGCCCCTACAACGCCGAGCGTCTCAGCTACCCATGGCGCTCCGCGGACCCCGAGGCCGACCGGCTGCAAGGCCGGCTCAGCGCGCTAGTCCAGCAGAGCGCCGCCGCGCAGGAGCCGGCGGGACTGGCGTTCGCGCGCATCCGCGCAGCGGCGCGCGAGGCCGCCGGCGAGCCCCACGGACCGGACCCGGAGGCCATCGACATGGGGTCGACCGAAGGGAGACCACGGCTCACCGAGCCGTGGTTCTGCTGAGCAGAGCCCACCGAGGGCCAGTTTGGCCCTCTCGAGACGATCTGAAGTCGACAGCTCCTGCTTGCGGTTGACTGCGCAGCCGAGCGCCCACGCACGAGCGCCGTGACCATGTGGTAGCCGTCGGCCGGGTTCTGCTTGGCTGTCTCGACCGTCGCCTCTCGCGCACCTCGACTGGACTACCTTTTCGGCATCAATCTGTTGAACAGCGAGCCGTGCACCTGGTGCGGGGATGACGTCGACCCTGACAACGGCTTTCGGGCCTACGAGCCGGCCGGCCGCCTGACGGAACCGGCCGGACCGAAAAGCCGCCGTCGCGCCGCTCGCATTGCGTCGCACAGCTCGGCGAGGTGTTGCCCTCGCGCCGAAGCGAAAGCACCGCCGGAAACCGCTGAAGCCATCGGCCGACCACGAACAACGCGGTCATTGAGGCGTCTGCTGACGCTGAATACCGCGTCCCGACCCTCCGAGCCGCGCCTGGTTGCTTCCTTCGCGAGGGGGCTAAGCTCGGTTGCGTGGACGACAATGCGATTCGCGCTTTGGTGATTCGCCTGTCGCGTGCGGACGTATCCGGCGGCGACACCATCGAGCGCGCGGCGATCCTCGCGGAGGGCAGTGACCTGACGGCGGTCGTGGCGTGGATCCTCGCCCGCGGCGGTAAACCCGAGGCGTCGGTTGCTGCGGTCTCAGCGAGGGGTCTGCACAGCTCGCGACTCAGCGTCAGCGATGGAACGCAGACCTCGGCGCCACTGCGCTACGTGCTGCCGCCCGGCTCGCTGGGCTGAGAAGCGCACGACGCATCGAGTCCCGGCGCAGACCCCGCCATCCGCTGCGCCGCCGTCAACGCACGCGCCTCGCCGCGCCCAAAATCCCGCGAGTCGCCCTCCGGAATGCAGATTTGGAGCAAGCTCGCAAAGGCGCCCCCAAACCCGCTTTGGACTTCCCCCGCTTTCGTGGACACCTTGATCCGCCCTGGTTTCGGTGGAGTCCGGGTTCTGGACTTGGCCGTTGTTGTTGATGGTTTTCTTGGAGTGTGTGCTCATCCTCAACCTAGTGGCCAGAGAGACCAGCCGTTAGCGGTTGAACGTCATCAGCTGTTGGCGCGGTCCTAGCGACCCGATCCGGACACCATGAAGCTTCTCAAGGACAGCTTTCTCCGGGTCAGTATGAAGATTGAAATGCATCTGCCTGAGTAGAACGACAAGTGACACGTCCGCGGAGAGGTTGATCGCGGCGGCTGCGGGCGGATCAGACCCGCGTCTCGGAGTCAAGGACGGGGCCGGGGTTAGCGCTTCGGCCGGGCACGGAGGCCCCTGAGCCAGTCACGAATGTCGTCATGATCGTAGGCGGCGCCTGTGCCGATCTCCAGGCTCGCTCCTCGCCCGTCCGCCGGCAAACGCGGGGAGCCCGGAACGCGGATCCTGGTCCGCGGCCTTGCATCGAGACGGCGCGCAAAGGCGTGCGACAGGTTGGCGCCCGGATACCACTGGACTGGCCTGCGGAGAAGCCAGACGGCCTGTAGGCCGTGATGGCCGTGTTGAACGGCGAACGTCGGAGGCAGAGGGAACAGTGCGAGGTCCAGTGCTCCTTGCGCGGTGATCTCGACCACCGCAGCGACCTCGTCCCAGGTCCGGGTGTGGGCGGGTACATAGGCCTCATGGCCGCCCTGCTCATCCACGACCCAGCGGGCGACCTCCTCTGGCGTTTTCAAACCGATTCGCTTGCGGTCCCAGGCTGGGCCGTTCCACATCTGGATGTGCGCCATGACTTCGAGATTCCACGGTGCGTGTGCCAGGCAAAGCTCGAAGAACCGAAGAGCCTCCAGGCGCGCCGCATCACGGTTCTCCCGCTCGACCATCAGGCCGCCAACCGATAGGAGTCAACGACCCGCGCCCGGTCACCCGGAGAGACGAATCGGGCCCCCGCTATTGAAGATGTCCCCGACGGGCCGCCGCTCCGTCGGGGGCTTTTTCCCGGGCCGGCCGGCGATGTCGCGCGAGAACGTGGAGATAGGCCCGGGGTGCGTTTGAGACGGCGTGTTCGGCCGGTGCGCGGCGCTCACGGTGGTTCGGGGACCCCGCGCCCTGGCTGCGCGCCGAGATAGGTCAGCACGGCGAGCACGCGGCGATGGTCTTCATCGCCGTCATTGATCGACAGCTTTGCGAGGATGCTGCTGACGTGCCTCTCGACGGTGCGGTCGCTGAGCCAGAGCTTCCGGGCGATGCCGGCGTTCGTGCGGCCCTCCGCCATGAGCGCGAGCACCTCGCGCTCTCGCGGTGTAAGCGTTCTCAGGACGTCGGTACGTTGTGCCGGGGCTAACAGGCGGG
This sequence comes from Solirubrobacterales bacterium, assembly GCA_003244205.1. GTDB lineage: Bacteria > Actinomycetota > Thermoleophilia > Solirubrobacterales > Solirubrobacteraceae > QHBW01. The sequence goes on from QHBW01000077.1 coordinate 4,716, forward strand.
CGACCACGGCGGGGTCGAGCGCCGTTCCGCCCGCCGCGACGCGACGCAGGGATTCGAGGAAGTCGTCGACGTCGAAGACGCGGTCCTTGAGCAGATATCCGAACCCGCCGCCCGCCGCGGCGAGGTCAACGGAGTGGCGTGCCTCCACGTACTGGGAGAGCAGCACGATCCCGAGCTCGGGAAACGCTTCGCGCAGGTGCCGAGCCGCGCGGGCGCCGTCGTCGGTGTCATCCGGGGGCATCCGGACGTCGACGATGGCCAGGTCGGGTGATGTGGCTCGAACCGTGGCGATCAGCGCGGGCGCGTCGGCCGCCTTGCCCACCACGTCGTGCCCGGCGTCGGCGAGCAACCGTGCCAGGCCTTCCCGAAACAGCACCGAGTCCTCCCCGATCACGATGCGCATGGCAGCAGCACCTTCACCGTGGTGCCCTCGCTGGGCGGGCTTTGGATGTCGAGCGTTCCGTCCGCGGCGGCGACCCGATCGGACAGGCCGGAGAGTCCGGACCCGGGCCGCATGGCGGCACCGCCACGGCCGTCATCCGCAACGCGCACTGACAGCTGGCCGCCGGCCTGGACGACCTGCAGCCGGATACGGCTCGCGTGAGCGTGCTTGACGGCGTTGGCGACGGATTCGCTCACCACGTAGTACGCCGTCGAGGCGATGTCGTCTGGGATCCCGCCGTCCGCGTCGACCTCAAGGTCGATCGGCAACGTCGCCGACTCGGCCAGCGCAGACAGCGCCGGGTAGAGTCCCTCGCCGAGGCAGCCGGGCCGCAGGCCGTGGGCGACCTCGCGCAGCTCCGCCACGGCGGTGCCAAGCTGGGCGACCGCCTCGTCGAGCAGGCCGTCGATGTCGATCGAGCCGTCCTTAAGATGGCGCTGGGTCAGCCGTAACGCCATTCCGAGGGACACCAGGCGCTGCTGGGCGCCGTCGTGCAGGTCCCGTTCCAACCGCCGCCGCTCCTCGTCGCCGACGCGCTGCAGCCGCGACCGACTGGCCGCCACCTCACGCAGCGCTGCCGTCAGCTCAAGCCGCAGCCGGACCATCTCGACCAGCATCGCCGAGGCGGCAGCGATCTCACGCTGCAACTGGACGGGCGCCGGCCCGTTCGAGACAATGGCGCCGACCTGCCGGCCACGGACGCTCACGGGGGCCGCGGTGGCGGCGAGCTCCAGCGGCTTGCCGTCGGTGTCGAGGTAGCCGCCAGCACCCGGGAAGTAGACCGCCACGCGCAGCCCCGGGTCGCGCAGGGCACCTCGCAACACGTCCTGGAGCTGCTCCGGATCGGCTCGGCCCGCGGAAATCGCGGCGCGCAGATCCTCGATCGCCGTCAGCGCCGCCCAGCGCATGGGGTACACGCGACGGTCTACAGCGCGCTGCAGCCGGCGCCACGCGGGGACGAGGCCGAGCATCGCGGCAGCGGTCACCGCTGCGGCCGCGACCGCCGAGTGTCGCCCGAACACGACGCCGGCCGCGAACGACGCGACGGTGAACACCCCGAGCAGCGCCGCCGCGACCGCGCTCGACGTGACCGCGGCGCTGAGTGCCCGGTCGACGTCGTACAGGTCGTGCCGCACGATCGCGATCGTGGTCGCGATCGGGACCGCGAGGTAGAGCACGGCGAACCCGATCCCTGCCAGGTCGTGCGTGCCTTGCAGCAGCAGCCCGAGCCAACTGAGCAGCACGGTGCCCGGGATGGCAAGCGCCGCCAACGCCAACCACTTCAGCTGCGCGCGGCGGGTCTCGTCGCCGTGCTTTGTCTGGTTTCAGTAGATAGGCG
>QHBW01000018.1 GCA_003244205.1 Solirubrobacterales bacterium
GATCTACGCGACAGCCTCATAGTTGTCGTCAAGTCACCGCACCCCCCCCACGTTGACGCTGAGCTTGCTCGCCAGGCCGGGGTGCAGCACGGCGTCTTGAGTCGCGCACAGCTGCTTGCCGCCGGCCTCGATGTTCGGGCGATTGACTACCGGATCGCGATCGAGCGTCTGCAGCCGATCCACCGCGGCGTCTACGCCATTGGGCACCTACCCTCGTCGCCGCTGGCGTACGACTTCGCCGCCGTCCTGGCCTGCGGCCCGCAGGCAGTGCTCAGTCATCGTTCCGCCGCTGCGCTGTGGCGCATCGCGCCGGGCTGGTGGGCACCGGTGGAGGTAATCGCCCGTGGCAAGCACTTCCATCGCGGGGTGCTCGCGCATCGTTCGCGCCGTCTGGCTGAGGACGAGATCGCGACCCACCTTCGGATTCCGGTCACGACCCCGGCGCGCACGCTGATCGACCTCGCCGACGTGCTCGACGACGAGCAGCTCGCTCGTGCCGTGAACCAGGCTCTGCTCCTGCAGCGGATCCGCCTCAACGAGCTCGCCGTGCTGCTCGACCGATCGTCGGGCCGCCGGGCGAGCGGGCGTCTTCGCGGCATGGTCCGCCAGAGCGACGCGCCGACCCGCTCAGTCTTCGAAGACGCCTTCCTGGCGTTCACCGAGCGCTACGAGCTGCCGCGCCCCGCGGTCAATCAACGCGTCGCCGGCTACGAAGTCGACATGCTCTGGCGGGCTCAGCGCCTGATCGTCGAGCTAGACGGGTACGCCTTTCACAGTCATCCGAGGGGGTTCGAGTCCGACCGCGAGCGGGACGCAAGCCTGCAAGTGGCTGGCTACCGGGTCGTTCGCGTGACGTGGGCCCGTCTGGAGCGGCGACCAGAGCGCGAGGCCGCGCGGCTCTTGGCGCTGCTGGAGCTCGCAGCGCCTTAGCCCCGCGCGGATGCGCCCACCCAGGGCCGTGAGGCAAGCGCTCAGGAGATCGTCAGCGTGTCGCTGATGCGCGGCGTCGTGTGCGGCGAGTAGGCATGGCTCTGATCGAACTGGATCCTCCAAGCCCCGCGGCGCGCACGGGTGGGCAGCAACGGGCGATCGACGGTGATGTTGCCGCATCGCCCGAGTGTCCCGAGTGACACGGTACGAATCAGGTGGCCGTGAAAGAGGTAGTGGGCAAAGAGCGTTCCGACAGTGCCCGTGGCGGAGATCAGGCCGGTGGCACGGAAGGTGACTAGCTGGCTGGGGCTTGCCCGCGGCGGCAAGACCGAGAGCGCGAGCGTCGCAACCGTCAGTCTTGCCGGTGCGATTGGGATCGTGGTACCGGTGGTCTCGTCGAGAGCCTGCAGCGTGAAGTGGCGCACGAGCGGGATCGGGGAGGACGCGGTGCTCAGCGTCGGCACCGTCGCGGTCACCATGAAGCTCCCGTTCTGGTCAGCGTTGGCAGTGCCCAGCGCAATTCCGCCGGCGCGAACGCCAACGCTCTCGCCCGACGCGAAGCCGGATCCCGTGATCACCACCGGCGTCCGCTGGGCGGACGTGGTCTGGTCGTAGCAGGCGTGGTCCAGCGCGAGCGTCGCGGGGCTGGTGGCGTTGGATAGGGCGGCGGTCGGGCTCGCGGCAAACGCGACAGCGAGCAGCGCCACGATCGGGCGGCGGGCGGGGAGGACGGAGCAGGTGATGCGGTGCACGGGCATGGAAAGAGGCGCCCTACGAAGCTCGCTGCGGTCAGCGCTGCCGTGGCGCGGGCCGCGGTCGACGACGACACAAGCGAGCGTACTCCTGTTCTCGCGCGAGCGCCGCGCTTCGGGACGTCCGCAGGCCGGCTCGGGGCGCCGCCGCGCGCTTGGCGAATCGGGTACAACCCGAGCAACGCAGCGCTCACGCCGACCAACGGAGGATGCCGTGCCGACGTACATCATGCTCTCCACGCTGACCGCCGAAGGCGTGCAGACGGTCAAGAACAACCCGCAGCGCATCCGCGAGGTCAACACGGAGATCGAGCAGCTCGGGGCTACCGTGCGCGCCCAGTGGGCGACGCTCGGAAGGTTTGACTTCATCAATGTCGTCGAGGCGCCAGACGAACGCACAATGGCTCGCGTCTCGTTGGAGCTCGGCTCACGCGGGACGGGCCGCTACGAGACGCTTGCGGCGATCCCGATCGACGACTTCATCGCCTCGCTCTGACGCGCGTCCTCGTCGTCGGGTCGGGGGGCCGCGAGCACGCGCTCGTGCGCGCGCTCGTGCGCTCTCCGCGGCGGCCCGAGTTGCTGTGCGCCCCCGGCAATCCAGGGATCGCCGCCGATGCGCGGGTGCTCGACATCGACGCCGGCGACATCGACGCGCTCGTCGTAGCGGCTCGCGACGAGCGCGTCGACCTAGTGGTACCCGGCCCGGAGGTGCCGCTCGTGGCGGGGTTGGCTGACGCGCTCGTCGACGCGGGCGTGGCCTGTTTCGGCCCCAGCGCGGCGGCAGCTCGTCTGGAGGGCTCGAAAGCCCACGCCAAGGAGGTGATGGCGGCGGCTGGGGTCTCGACCGCGCGCTTTCGCGTCGTGAGCAGGGTGCAGGAGGGCATGGCGGCGATCGAGCGCTACCCGACCGTAATCAAGGCCGATGGGCTCGCTGCCGGCAAGGGCGTCGTGATCGCGAGCGACGCAGGCGAGGCGCGAGCCGCATTGGAGGCGATGCTCGAGCAGCGGCGCTTTGGCGACGCGCCGGTCGTGGTCGAGGAACACCTCGTCGGCGAGGAGCTGTCGCTGCTGGCGCTATGCGACGGCGAGCGTGCGCTGGCGCTGGCTCCCGCTCAGGACTACAAGCGCGTCGGCGATGGCGACACCGGCCCCAACACGGGCGGCATGGGCGCCTACTCCCCGGTGCCTGGCGTCGACGCGGCCCGTGCGGCGACACTGTGTGCGGAGATCCACCAACCCGTGCTCGACGCACTCCGTGCCGCCGGGACGCCCTTCGTGGGCGTCCTCTACGCCGGCCTGATGCTCACCGCAGAGGGCCCACGTACGCTCGAGTTCAATGTCCGCTTCGGAGACCCCGAGACCCAGGCGGTGCTGCCGCGTCTGCGCAGCGACCTGCTCGAAGCGCTTGAGCGCGCCTGCACACCGGGTGGGCTAGCGGGGGTGGAGCTGGACTGGACTTCCGAATGGGCGGTCACGCTCGTGCTCGCGAGCGCGGGATATCCCACTGCTCCACACATCGGGGACGTCATCTCCGGACTCGATGCGGTCCCCGACGACGTGGAGATCACCCACGCCGGGACAGCCCGGCGCGACGGGGTGATCGTCACCGCAGGCGGGCGCGTGCTCAACGTCACGGCGCTCGGCCGCGATCCCGCCGACGCCCGCAGCGCGGCGTATGCTGGGGCGCAGGTGATCGCCTTCGACGGACAGCAGCTGCGCCAGGACATCGCGCTGCGCGCGACCGAACTAGCGAGATGATCGAGCCCGACGCGGCCGGCGAGACCGCCCTCCCACTTGAGGGCCCAGCGCCGCTCACCGAGGTCGCTGAAGAGATCGAGCAGCTCGAGACCGACGCTCCGCGAGTGGGGATTGTGATGGGCTCCAAGAGCGACATGGACACGATGATGGCCGCGGCGCGAGAACTCGAGCAGCGCGGGATCCACCACGAGGTGAGGGTGATGTCGGCCCATCGTGACCCTGACGTCGTCGCGGCGTATGCGCGCAACGCGCAACTGCGGGGGCTACGGGTGATCATCGCCGGCGCGGGGCTGTCGGCGGCCCTCCCCGGTGTGGTCGCAGCACACTCGGAGCTGCCGGTGATCGGGGTGCCGCTGACGTCGTCGAACTCCGCCGCCGGGGGGTTGGACGCGCTGCTGGCGATCACCCAGATGCCGCCCGGCGTGCCGGTCGGCTGCGTCGGCCTCAACGCCGCGCGCAACGCCGGGGTGCTCGCCGCCCGGATCCTCGCGGCGTGATCGCGCGGGTGGCGGCCCGTTGATTGCGCGCTACACACGACCGCAGCTTGGAGCCGTGTGGAGCGATCAGGCGCGCATGGAGGCGTGGCGAACGGTCGAAGTCGCGGCCTGCGAAGAGCTCGAGGGTCCCAGCGAAGGCGAGCTCGAAGCGATTCGTGCCGCGCGCTTCAGCGTCGAAGCTGTGCATGAGCGTGAGGCGGTCACCGACCACGACGTCGCTGCGTTCGTCGACGTGCTCGCGACGTCCGCGGGCGAGGCCGGACGCTGGATCCATTTTGGGCTGACCTCGTCCGACGTGCTCGACACGGCGCTCGCCCTCCAGCTGCGAGCAGCGTCCGACCAGATCCTCGCAGGCGCTGGAGAGCTGGTTGCCCTGCTCGTCAGGCGGGCGCGCGAGCACGCCGAAACCGTCTGCGTCGGCCGCACCCATGGCGTCCATGCCGAGCCGACCTCCTTCGGTCTCAAGCTGGCGGGGTTTGCGACGGAGGCCGCTCGCAATCGCACGCGTCTGCACGGGGCCTTTGCCCAGGCGTCCGTCGGGGCGATCTCAGGCGCGGTCGGCACGCACGCGGCGCATTCGCCGGATTTTGAGGCTCGTGTGCTCGCCCGGCTTGGGCTCAAGGGCGAGCCCGTCTCAACCCAGGTGGTTGCACGCGATCGTCACGCCGAGCTGCTGTCGGCGATCGCACTCGCCGGCGCCGGGCTCGAACGCCTGGCCACCGAGATTCGCCACCTCCAGCGCACCGAGGTGCTCGAGGCGGCCGAGCCGTTTCGCGCCGGGCAGAAGGGTTCGAGTGCGATGCCGCACAAGCGCAATCCGATCGTCAGCGAACGCATCTGCGGGATCGCCCGGCTGCTGCGCAGCTACGCCCAGGCCGGCCTGGAGGACGTCGCGCTCTGGCACGAGCGCGACATCAGCCACTCCAGCGTCGAGCGCGTCGCTCTTCCCGACGCGACCATCCTGCTCGACTACGCGCAATCTTTGATCGTGAGAGTGGTCGACGGCTTGGTGGTCGATCCGGACCGCATGCGCGCCAACCTCGAGCTCACGCATGGGGCGCTGTACTCACAGCGCGCGCTGCTGGCGCTCGTGGATACGGGTCTCGGCCGGGACGAGGCCTACAGAATCGTTCAGCGCCTGTCTCAGCGGGCGTGGGACGAGGGCGTCGAGCTGCGCGAGCTGCTGGGCGCCGAGCGCCTCGAGTTGGACCTCGATGCGATCTTCGACGAGGGAGCGTTCCTGCGTCACGTGCCCGAGCTGATCGCGCGCCTCGATCGGCTCTGAGCGGCCGGTCCTGCCGGTCCTGCGACTTCCGTCCGCGCGGAAGTCCAAGCTGGAAGCCATGGCTTCGCACTCGCCCTCATTCGAGCCCGACATCGCCAACCGCCTCGCGTTTGCCGCCGCGCGGCTCAAGGCCGACACTGACCCGCCCTCGCTTGCGGACTTCCCGTCGCAGACGCCGCGCGCAGCGCGTCTGCGGGGCGCGAGTGCAGACGAGGTCGTGATCGACCCTGTGCTCGGCGAGCCGGTGTCCGTGGCCGTGGGCCACGCCCGGCGCGATCTTCGGATTGCCCGCAGCCGGCTGGAGGAGTTGAGGGCCGAGATCATCGAGTTGTGGCCGCAGCATGGCGAGGAGCTGCCGCCGGCCGCGTAACACGGCGGTCGTGTGCAGGCGCGACCGGCCGCGGATGTGGTCGCCGGCCGGCCGCCCGCAATGTGCCCGGCTCGCGCCGGGCGACTATGCCCGCCGGCGCAAGCGCCGCTCTCGCGCCCACGGTCGCGCTCCCCTCGCCCCCGCGCTCCCCGCTCGCGCCCCCCTCGCGCCGGCGCGAGCGCCGGGTCGTTGGTAGCCTCGGTTCGTGACCTCGGTCGCCGACCTGCCGCTCCTGGCCTCGGGCAAGGTCCGCGAGATCTACGACCTCGACGACCGCCTGTTGATGGTCGCTTCAGACCGGATCTCGACCTACGACGTCGTGCATCCGACCCCCATCCCCGACAAGGGGGCTGTGCTCACGGGGCTGTCGGTGTTTTGGTTCCAGCGCACCGGCGGGATCGTCCCCAATCATCTGATCTCCTTCACCGAGGCCGTGCCCGACGAGGTCCGCGGCCGCGCCATCGTCGTGCGCAAGCTCGAGATGCTCCCGGTCGAATGCGTCGTCCGCGGCTACCTCGCGGGCTCGGGCTGGGTGGACTACCAACGATCCGGACAGGTGTCCGGGGTGCAGCTGGCTCCCGGTCTGCGCCAGTCTGACCGGCTCCCCGAACCGATCTTCACCCCCAGCACGAAGGCGACGAGCGGCCACGACGAGGCGATCGATCTCGATGGGGCAAGCGAGCTGATCGGCTCGACCAAGCTGGCCGAGCGCGTCCGTGAGGCCTCGCTGGCGCTGTACAGCTTCGCTGCCGATCACGCCCGCTCCCGTGGGATCGTCCTAGCCGACACGAAGTTCGAGTTCGGCCTCGACGGGAACGGCACCCTGACGGTCGGCGACGAGGTGCTGACCCCGGACTCCTCCCGCTTCTGGCCGCTGGACCAGTACGCGCCGGGACAGACGGCGCCGAGCTTCGACAAGCAGTATGTCCGCGACTGGGCGTCCTCGTCGGGTTGGGATCGGACGCCACCGGCGCCAGAGCTTCCGCCCGAAGTCGTCGCGGGCACGCGCAAGAAGTACGCCCAGGCCTACGCCGCGATCACCGGCGAGCCACTCGAGGCCTGGTTGACGCGAGCGCGGGCGTGAGCGCGAGCGCCGGCCCGAGCGGGGGCGCCGGCCCGAGCGGGGGCGCCGGCCCGAGCGGGGGTGCCGGCCCGAGCGGGGTGCGAGCGCGAGTGCTCGTCCGTCCAAAAGAAGGCATCCTCGACCCGCAGGGACAGGCCGTCGAGCGTGCTCTCCCGGCCCTCGGCTTCACGGGAGTCAGCGGCGTGCGTGTGGGACGGTTGATCGAGCTCGAGATCGCGGATCCGGCCGTGCTGCCCGAGATCTGCGAACGCCTGCTCGCCAACCCCCTGATCGAGGACTACGAGATCGAGCCCGCCAACCCCGTCGCCCCCACCCAGCCCGCGTGAGACTGGGCGTCGTCCGTTTCCCCGGCTCCTGCGACGACGGCGACGCCCTGCGGGCCGCTGCGATCGTGGGTGACGCGGAGGTGCTCTGGCACGGGGACCGCGACCTGCGCGGCGTCGATGGAGTCATCGTCCCGGGGGGCTTCTCCTATGGCGACTACCTGCGCGTCGGTGCGATTGCCCGCTTTGCCCCGATCATGGGCGAGGTCGAGCGCTTTGCCCGTGACGGTGGCCTGGTGCTGGGCATCTGCAACGGCTTTCAGGTGCTCTGCGAGGCCGGTCTGCTCCCGGGCGCGCTGCTGCCCAATGAAGGGCTTCGATTCGTCTGCCGCCAGGTGGAGCTCGACGTGGTCGAGACGTCGACCGCGTTCACGTGTGACTGCCCGGCCGGGGAGCGGCTGTCCATCCCCGTCAAGCACACCACTGGACGTTACTTCGCCCCCGAAGCCCAACTCGACGAGCTCGAGGCGAGGGGAGGAGTGCTGCTGCGCTACGCGCCGGGACACAATCCCAACGGCGCGGCACGCTCGATCGCCGGCGTCTGCAACGAGGCCGGCAATGTCTTTGGCCTGATGCCGCACCCCGAGCACGCCGTCGATCCGCTCACGGGCTCCACCGACGGCCTCTGCCTGTTTGCCTCGATGCGCAAGGTCGCCGGTGCCGTCCTCGCCGCCTGAGGCGCCGGTCCCGCCGGCCCCGTCCGGGCAGGCGCCGGTCCCCCCGGCCCCGTCCGGACAGGCGCCGACGCCTCCAGCCCCGTCCGGGGAGGCGCCGACGCCCCCGGCCCCGGCGATCGCCTTCCGCCACCGAGCACTCGGTCTCACCGACGCCGAGCACGCGCTGATCGTCGAGAAGCTCGGCCGCGAGCCCAACGAGGTGGAGCTGGCGATGTTCAGCCTGATGTGGTCCGAGCACTGCGCCTACAAGCACTCCAAGCTGTTGCTGCGAACGCTGCCCACCGAGGGCGAGCGCGTGGTCATGGGCCCTGGCGAGAACGCCGGTGCCGTCGATGTCGGCGATGGGCTGGTGGTCGCCTTCAAGGTCGAGTCCCACAATCATCCCAGCGCGGTCGAGCCCTTCCAGGGCGCGGCCACCGGCGTGGGAGGCATCCTCCGCGACGTCTTCGCGATCGGGGCGCGTCCGATCGCGGTGCTCGACTCGCTGCGCTTCGGCGAACCGGAGTCCGCGCGCTCGCGCTACCTGCTCGAGCAGGCCGTCGCCGGGATCGGCCACTACGGCAACTCGATCGGCGTCCCCACGGTCGGTGGCGAGATCTACTTCGAGGCTCCCTATGAACGCAACTGTCTCGTCAACGCGATGTGCCTCGGCATCGCCCCGCGCGAGCGCCTGATCCGTTCCGCGGCGTCGGGACCAGGGAACGTGCTCGTGCTGCTCGGCGCGGCCACCGGCCGCGATGGCATCGGCGGTGCATCGGTGCTCGCCTCCGCGCAGCTCGACGAGGGCGATCAGGCTGCCAAGCGCCCGAGCGTCCAGATCGGCGACCCCTTCGAGGAGAAGAAGCTGCTCGAGTGCTGCCTCGAGCTGCTCGACGCCGAGCTGCTCGTTGCGCTGCAGGATCTCGGCGCCGCCGGTCTGACCTCCTCGGCTGCGGAGATGGCGAGCAAGGGCGGGCTCGGCATCGACGTCGACGTCGCCCGGGTACCGCTGCGGGAGGCCGACATGGAGCCGTTCGAGATCATGGTCTCCGAGTCCCAGGAGCGCATGTTGTGCGTCGTTGCGCCCAAACGCCTGCCCGACGTACTGGCCCGCTGCGCGCGCTGGGACGTGCGTGCGAGCGCGATCGGGGAGATCACCGATTGCGGCCGGTTGCGTGTGTTGCAGGCCGACAAAGTCGTCGGCGACGTGCCCGTGGTCGCGCTGGTGGACGAGTGCCCGCTCTACGAGCTGGCGCCCGAGCGCCCGACGGAGCGGCTCTACCCCGTGCCACGGCAGGCCGCCTCGATGGATTCGGCGCTGGCGCCGGACGCCGCGCCACGCGACACGCTGCTCGCCCTCCTGGCGGCGCCCAATATCGCCTCACGCCGTGCCGTTTTCGAGCAGTACGACTCGATCGTGCAATCGCGCACGATTCGCCGGCCGGCGATCGCGGACGCGGCGGTCCTGCAACTCGCCCCCGACGGCGGCTCCGGAGCGCTCGCGGTCGCGATCGACTGCAACGGCCGCCGCGTCGCGTGCGACCCCTACCGGGGCACGATCGAGACCGTGCTCGAGTGCGCCGCCAACCTCGCCTGCGTAGGAGCGGAGCCTCTCGGCCTGACCAACTGCCTCAACTTCGGTAACCCCGAGAAACCGCACATCGCCTGGCAGCTCACAGAGTCCGTCCGCGGCCTGGGCGACGCCTGTCGCGCGCTCGGGATTGCGGTCGTCGGCGGCAATGTCTCGCTCTACAACGAAGCCGACGAGGGGCCTATCTACCCGACGCCGGTCGTGGGGCTCGTCGGCCTCCTGCCGGACCGTCTGCGCGCGGGAGGGCTCGGATTCGCCCAAGCAGGGGACGCCATCGCGCTGGTTGGCCCCTTCGCCCCGCGGCTTGCCGGCTCAGAGCTCGCCAAGCTCCGGGGCGAGCCGCTCCCCGACGAGCTCGGCCATGCCGATGTTGAGGCCATCGCGCGCGTGCAGCGTTCAGTCGGCGATGCCATGCGCCGCGGCTCGCTGTCGAGCGCGCACGACATCGCCGAGGGCGGCTTCGCCGTCGCCCTCGCCGAGTGCTGCCTGGCCGGCGGGATCGGCGCGTCGGTGCGCATCCCTGGCCGAGTCGAGGACCCGATCGCGTCGCTCTTCGGCGAGGGCCCCGGCGGATTCATCGTCTCCGGACCCATCGAGGCGCTCCGGGCCCGCGAGCTCGGCGCCGTCGTGATCGGGACCGTGGGCTCCACGCGACTCGAGCTGACGTTCGAGCGCGCCGAAACGTCGCTCGAGTGCAATCTCGAGATCGCCGAGCTCGCAGCGGCGCACACAGGCACGCTGGAAGCGATCCTCGGGTGAGCCCGCAAGCGTGCAGGCCCGCAAACTGCGCGTTGCTAGCCTCAATCTGACGTGGCAGGGTCCGCCACGTCCACTACGCTCGGTCCTCGGCCTCCAATGACCTGCGATCCCGATCCGCGCGACGGTCCGCGCGACGAATGCGGCGTCTTTGCGCTTTACGCGCCAGAGCATGACGTCGCCCGCCTCGCCTACTTCGCTCTCTATGCGCTTCAGCACCGCGGTCAGGAGTCAGCGGGGATCGCGACCGCCTCCGGCGGCCACATCATGGTCCGTCGCGAGCTCGGCCTTGTCAGCCAGGTCTTCGACGAGCAGAACCTGCGCGCGCTAAGCGGCGAGGCCGCGATCGGCCACGTCCGCTACTCGACGACCGGATCGAGCGCGTGGGAGAACGCCCAGCCCATCCACCGCTCTGACGGTCGCGAGCTGGCGCTGGCCCACAACGGCAACCTCATCAACGCGGTCGAGCTGCACAGCACACTCGTCAGCGAGGGCGTCGGCTTCCGTTCGACGTCGGACTCGGAGATCATCGCCGCGCTGCTCTCCTGCCACCCCGCCGAGGACATCGCCGAGGCCCTCGCCGAGGTGATGCCGCGGCTGCGCGGCGCCTTCTCGACGGTCGCGATGGTCAACGACGCGGTCGTCGCCTTCCGTGACCCGGCTGGACTGCGGCCCCTGGTCCTCGGACAGCTCGGCGATCGCTACTGCGTCGCCTCGGAGAGCTGCGCGCTGGACATCATCGGCGCGAAGCTGCTGCGCGACGTCCAGCCGGGCGAGCTGATCCTGCTCGACGCGAACGGCATTCGCTCGATCCAGGTTGTCGAGGGCGCGCGCAAGGCCTTCTGCGTCTTCGAGCACATCTACTTCGCACGGCCGGACTCGCGCTTCGAGGGTGTGCCCCTCCAGGTGTCGCGGGGACGGATGGGTGAGTTGCTCTGGGAGCAGTCCCCGGCCGACGCCGATCTGGTGATCGCCGTGCCCGACTCCGGCAACGCCGCCGCCCGTGGCTTCGCACGCGCCAGCGGCCTGCCTCAGGACGATGGCTTCGTCAAGAATCGCTACGTGGCACGGACCTTCATCCAGCCCGGCCAGGAGCTGCGCCGCCATGGGTTGAGGCTGAAGTTCAACCCGATCCCGGAGGTCGTGGCAGGCAAGCGCTTGGTCGTGGTCGACGACTCGATCGTGCGCGGGAACACGACGCGTCAGATCGTGCAGATGCTGCGCGACGCGGGTGCCAGCGAGGTGCACATGCGCGTCAGCGCCCCGCCGATCCGCCACCCCTGTCACTACGGCATCGACATGTCGACGCGCGAGGAGATGATCGCCCACGGGCGCACGGTGGAGGAGATCGCGACGGAGCTTGGCTGCGACTCGCTCGCCTACCTCTCGCTCGAGCGCGTCTATGAGGCGATCGACTCGAGCGCCGAGACGCATTGCGACGCGTGCTTCTCGGGCAACTATCCGCTCGCGGGGACCGACGACGCCCAAGCCGACAAGTTCGCCTTCGAGCGCGAGCTGCCGCTCGTGCGGGCCTAAAGGAGCCCGACTCGCTGCGCAGAGCGTCGTCGCCCCTGCGCTGGGCGCGCAAGCGGGTGCTGAACATCGGCGACTCCCTCGCCGGACTGCTGCGCGATTCCGGGTCCCAAGACGGGCCGCCGATCCCACCTCGATGGCTGCGCGCCCGCACGGGCACTGCTGAAGCGCTCCACTACGCCGAAGGGGGCCGGGCCGCCCTGCAGGAGCTGGAGGGGGCACTCGCGCACACCGGCGCGTCGCTGCAAGACGCGCGATCAGTGCTCGACTTCGGCTGCGGCTCGGGTCGTGTGCTCTCAGTCCTGGCCGAGCGCCTGCCCGCCAGCCGGCTGCAGGGATGCGACGTGGATCCGGCAGCGATCGGCTGGGCAAGTCGGCACCTGCCGCCGATCGGCTGGACGCGCAGCGGCTTCCTTCCTCCGCTGCCGTTTGCCGACGCGAGCTTTGAGCTGATCTACTCGCTCTCGGTGCTCAGCCACCTTGCGGAGGCCGATCAGGACAGCTGGCTCGTCGAGCTCGCGCGGCTGCTGGCTCCCGGCGCCACCGCGCTGCTGTCGGTTCATGGGCCCTTCGCCTTCGACCAGTTCCGCAAGGGCGTCGCGAGCACCGCGTGGTGTCCGCCCTCGGCGTTTGCCCGCGGACCACTGGGTGACGACGAGTTCGTCTTCGAGCCTTACGCCCGGTCGCTCTGGAATCGCGCCGAGCTGGGCGCGATCGAGGGGCGCTTCGGGCTTGCCTTTCACGGCGCCGACTACGTGCGCCGCCATTGGCCCCATGCCCTCGAGGTCGTGACGATCCTGCCCCGCGCCGTCAGCGAGTGGCAGGACCTCGTCGTTTGCACCAAGGCTCAAACGCATTGAAGAAGAAGAAAGCACGCCTGGTCGGAGGGCGCCGCGGCCGCCGCTAACGTCCCGACGGCGCATGGATCCCCGCCTCGAGCTGCGCCGGCTGTTCGGCTTCGACGACTTCCGCCCAGGTCAGGCGGACGCGGTCGAGGCTGCTCGGGTTGGTCGCGACCTGCTCGTCGTGATGCCCACCGGAGCCGGGAAGTCGCTCTGCTACCAGCTCCCGGCGCTGCTGGCCGACGACCTCACGATCGTCGTCTCGCCGCTGGTGGCGCTGATGGCAGACCAGGTGAACGCGCTGCGCCGGCGGCTGGCCAGAGAGGACGCTGAGGCCGTGGCGCTCGTCAACGCCCAGCAGGACTCCGCGGAGAACCGAGTCGCGCTGCAACGCGCTGCCGCCGGCCAGCTGCGCCTGCTCTACGTGGCTCCCGAGCGCTTCTCCTCGCCGGGGTTCGTCGACGCCCTGAAGCGCTGCCGGGTAGGGCTGTTCGTCGTTGACGAGGCGCACTGCGTGTCGGAGTGGGGCCACGACTTCCGCCCGGACTACTTCCGCCTCGCGGACGCCGCACGGCACGTCGGTGCACGTAGCCTTATCGCCTCGACGGCGACCGCGACGCCACGCGTCGCCAACGACATCGTCGCCCGCCTGCGCCTGCGTGACCCCGTCCGGGTGAGCACCGGGTTCGATCGCCCCAACCTGGCCTTCTGCGTGATGACGTGCGCCAGCGGCGCCGAGCGCGAGCGCCGGATCGCCGCCGCGCTGAGCGAGCTCGGCGCGCTGCCCGCGATCGTCTACGCCGGCACCCGCGCCGCCGCGGAGCGATTGGCGCAGTCGCTCGGCGCTGCGCTCGGGATCGAGGCGATCGCCTACCACGCAGGCCTGGGGCGTGATGCTCGCGCGACCGCCCAGGCGCGCTTCATGGGCGGCGATGCCCCGCTTGTGGTGGCCACCACGGCATTCGGGATGGGGATCGACAAGGCCGACGTGCGCAGCGTCTGTCACGCGACCACTCCCCAGTCGGTCGAGGCCTACTACCAGGAGGCCGGTCGCGCCGGTCGTGATGGCGCGCCGGCGCGCTGCCTGCTGTTCAGCGAGCGCCGCGACAAGGGGTTACACGTCTTCTTCATCGAGCGCGCGCGGGTCGGTGAGGACGACTGCCGAGCGGTCGCCGCGAGGCTGATCCGCGAGGGCAGCGATGGTCGCTACGACGTCGCGGCGAGCGAGCTCGCCGCACTCTGCGGCGGTGAGGGAGACCGGCTCCGCACGCTGCTCGGCCACCTTCACCGGGCGGGTGTGATCCAGCCGGCGCCCTCATCGCCGGACCGCGTCCGCGGGAGAATCGTGGGGGGCCTCGACGGCGCTGCCCTGGGCCGCTGCCGTGCGCTCGCACAAGAGGCCGAACGGGCGCGCTGGCGCCAGTACCGCGAGGTCTGGGCGTTCGTCGAGGGACGTTCGTGTCGTCGCGCCGGCCTGCTGAGTCACTTCGGCGAGCGCACGGACGAGACGCCACCACGGCCAGGCTGCTGCGACGTCTGCGATCCCGCGCTCGCGGCTTCGCTCGGGGCGCCGCTGGCGACGGCCGCCGATCTGGGGTCGCTCGACAGCGCAATCCTCGACCTTGTCGCTGCCGCACGTCCCGCCGTCGGCCGCACGCGCGCGGTCGAGATCCTCTGCGGCGGCCGATCGAAGGTGGTCTCAGAGCACGCCTACGACCGTCTCGATCACTACGGCAGCTGGGCTCACCTGCGGCGAGTCGACGTGCTCGAGCGCGTGGATGCCCTGCTCGACGATGGAGCGCTGCGGTCGACCGGGGGGCGGTTTCCCAAGCTGGCCCGGGCGGCGTGAGCCACGGCCTGCGCGTCGGTGTGCTCGCCTCCGGCGAGGGCACCAATCTCCAGGCGGTGCTCGATCGTGTCCATGGCCGCGCAGCGATCGAGGTCGTGGCGGTGGCCTCCGATCGTCCCGGCGCGCGCGCGCTCGAGCGCGCCCGCGGCGCGGGCGTAGCGGTCACGACGTTCGAGCTCGACGGCTATGGCGATCGCGCGGCCCGCGATGCGGCGATGGCCGACTGGCTCGCCGGTCACGGCGTCGAGCTGGTGGTCCTCGCCGGCTACATGCAGCTGCTGGGCGCGGACTTCCTGCGTCGCTTCCCCGACCGCGTGATCAACGTTCACCCCGCGCTGCTGCCGGCATTCCCAGGGCTGCACGCGATCGAGCAGGCACTCGCACACGGCGTCAAGGTCTTCGGCGTCACGGTTCACTACGTCGACGACGGGGTCGACAGCGGGCCGATCATTCTCCAACGCGCGATCGAGTTGCCCGAGGCATCCGACGCCGACGCGGTCCACCGCGCCCTGCAACCGCTCGAGCACGAGCTCCTGCCGTATGCGATCCGGCTGATCGCCGCAGGTGCGCTGCGGCGCGATCCCGATGCGCCACGCCGCGTGCTGGTCGACCCCCAGGCGATGCCCGAGGACGGCTAGCGCGCTGCCGAGGACTCGTCGGAGAGCGTCTCAGGTGTGGCAGCCGGGTGGCCCCCGCCGGGAAGCTCGCCGGGACGCCAGCGCGTCCGCGGGACGATCGCGCGCGCGATCACGCGGTCGCGGTGGCGGCTGATCGTCTCGAGCATCGACTGCACCAGCTGCTCATCGAGCAGATGGGGCTGCAGGCCGAGGTCGTGGAGCTTGGTGTTGACGGCGTTGTAGTAGTGCTCCTCCGCTTCGACCCGCGGGTTTGGGAAGGACTGCACGCGCACGTCGTAGCCGAGCTCCGTGCCGGCGCGCTGGACGAGCTCGGCGACCTCGGCGATCGTGAACTGCTGGGTGAACTGGTTGAAGACGCGAAACTCCGAAAGCTTGGCGGGGTGGGCCACAGCCAGCTCGACGCACTGCAGCGTGTCGCGGATGTTGAGCAAGCCGCGCGTCTGACCGCCGCGCCCGTAGACGGTCAGGGGATGTCCGATGACCGCCTGCACGCAGAAGCGGTTGAGGGCCGTGCCGAAGTACTCGTCGTAGTCGAAGCGCGTCACCAGGCGCTCGTCGGCGGCGGTCTCCTCGGTCTCGATCCCATAGACGACGCCTTGATTGAGATCGGTGGCGCGCAGGCCCCAGGTGCGACAGGCGAAGTGGATGTTGTGAGAGTCGTGGACCTTTGAGAGGTGATAGAGCGAGCCCGGGAGCTTGGGGAAAGGCAGCAGGTCGCGGCGACCCTTGTGCTCGATCTCCAAGAAGCCTTCCTCGATGTCGATGTTGGGCGTCCCGTACTCGCCCATCGTGCCGAGCTTCACGAGATGGCAGTTGGGTACGTGGTCGCGGATCGAGAAGAGCAGGTTGAGCGTGCCGATGACGTTGGTCTGCTGGGTCAGGACGGCGTGCTGGCGCGAGACCATCGAGAACGGCGCAGAGGGCTGCTCGCCGTAGTGGACGATCGCCTCGGGCAGCGTCGTGCGCACAATGCGGTCGAGGAACTCACCATCCTCGATGTCCCCGATGAAGCTCTCGATCCGCTTCCCCGACAGTCCCTCCCAGACGTCGATGCGATCACCCAGCAGCGCGATCGGCGTGAGCGAGTCGGTCGAGTTCTCGTGATGCCAACGACGGCGTGAGAAGTTGTCGACCACAGCGATCTCGTGTCCGGAGGCCGACAAGCGCAGAGCCGTGGGCCATCCGAGGTAGCCGTCCCCGCCAAGGATGAGGATGCGCATGGGCGCAGCATAGAGTCCAGATGTCGGGCAGACATAAGGACGTCCTATCGTGATCAGCCGGTGAGTGCGACCCCCCTTCGAATCTTCGGGCTGTGCTGCGGCATCGCCGTGATCTTCGTCGCCCTGGCTCGCCGTCGTCGCTTGCGCAACGTCGACGTGATCCTCCTGCTCGTGCTGGGCGCGGCGGTCGTCGTGGTGTCGGAGACCAACGCCGCCGACGGGCTGCTGCGTCTTTTCTCCTTCAATCGTGGGGGCGATCGCCGCATCATCGGCATCAGCGTCTTCGCGATCGTGGTGCTCTTCGGCCTGGCCTTGCGAGCGACGGCGGCGACGTCGCGCTCGGATCGCCAACTGTCGGCCCTCGTCGAGGGTTTGGCGGCCGACCAATTTGCCTCCGCTGGGCTCCCCGATCGCTTCGCCGGAAAGGTCGCGGTCCTGATTCCGGCCTACGACGAGGAGGAGGCGCTCCCGGGTGTGCTGGCGCAAGTGCCCGAGCAGGTGTGCGGGGTTCCGACGGCCACGCTGGTGGTCGACGATGGCTCGCGCGACAACACCGCCGTGGTCGCCCGCGCGAGCGGCGCGGCCGTCGCGCGCCACGTTGCCAACCGCGGCGGCGGCGCCGCGCTGCGTACCGGTTATCGGCTGCTCTCCGAGGCCGGTGCTCGGGTCGTCGTCACGCTGGACGCCGACGGTCAGCACCTGCCCGGGGAAATGGAGCGGCTGGTGGCACTGGTGCTCGACGGCGGCGTCGACCTCGCACATGGGTCGCGCGTGCTCGGCCACGCTGCTCCCAGCCATTTTTCACGCGAGCTCGGGATCGCGTTCTTCAACCGCGTCGTCTCGCTGTTGACGCGTACACGGGTGACGGATTGCTCCAACGGCTTCCGTGCCGTGCGCGCCAGCGTGCTGCCGCGGCTGGTCCTGCGCCAGGAGCAATTTCATTCATCCGAGTTCGTGATCGAGGCGATCAAGCGCGGGGTTGCGGCCGTTGAAGTGCCGGTCACCGTCGTGCCTCGCACCCACGGCCACACGAAGAAGCCTGCAACGATGCGCTACGGGCTCGGGTTCGCAGGCGCGATCCTGCGTGCCTGGCTGCGCTGAGCGATTGCCGGCGCATACCACTGCACCCAGCTTCCACAGGCCTGCGAGAGCGGCACGGTCCGCGCAGCGACATCCACGCGGTTGGCCGTCAGCACTCCCAGCGGCTGCCCGCCAGGACCGTCGAGCGCCCGCACGGTGCCATTGGCTCCCAACAGCTTCCCCAGCAGCCCGAAGGGCTCGGGCTCGGCGGTCACCGTTACGTTCGCGGGGGCGATCAGGGTCACAGCGCCGACGAGCCAGTGCGGGCCGATGCGGTCGAGGTTCGGCGGCAGCGTGCGTTGCAGCCCGGCGGCACGGACGCGCAGTGACTGGCGCGAGACGTACTGCAGTGAGAGCGCCCAGCGTCCGGCACCGAGTGACAGCGTCTGGCGGGCGGCGTCCCCCGCCTGGGGATCGCCTTCGCTCCAGGCGCGCGCGCGCCCGATCACCGGCTCGTCTGCGATCTGCGCGATCCCCTGGAGACTGCTGATGGCCGCGCCGTGGGGCGTGCGACAGTCGAGCTTGGCGCCCGGCCCGTCACCCACGGTCTCGAGCACGGGGGTGCGCCCGAGACGCTGCCAGAGGACGTATGAGGGGGTCGAGGCGACGAGCTGGAAGTTCGGTGGCGGTCCGGCATCGTAGGCGCTGAGTGGGGCGATCGCGTAGCGGAAGCGATCGAGCGTCAGCGCCGTGACGGAGAGGAAGTCGACTGCCGTTCCGGCTGTGCGCAGGCGATCCGATCTGAGCGCCACAGTCCAAACCGGATACAGGCCGGGGGGCCTTGCGACACTGACCCCGCGCAGCTCGTAGCCGGCGAAGTCGTCGATGCCAAGGAAGAGGGTCGGGGCGCGTCCGACGAGTGCCGCGAGACGGGCGAGGTCTCGCGCGTGATCGGGCGGTCCCACGGGAGCGTCACGCAGCGCGAGCACGGTCGAGACGGCGGCGCCGCCGAGGACGACGAGCGCCAATCCACGCGCCGTCCAGCGCGCCGGCACACCTCCGGACCGGCGCAGCAAGCGACGCAGGCGTGTCCCACGAGCCGCGCCCGGGGCGCGCACGAGCAGGGGCACGAGCGGCGGCGCCAGCACGAGCATCGCGGACGGCGCGAGGATCGCCAGCGCCTTGGCGGAGGCGTAGGGAGACTGGGTCTGGGATGCGGCGGCGTAGATCGCGGCGCAGCCGAGCAGGCCTCCGATCACGGCGCTCTCACCACGGCGCCACCACCACCTCAGCCCCCACAGCGCGCTTAGCAGCGCCAGCGCGATCAGCAAGGCGTTGAGCAGCGCGGGTTGGGCCCCCAGCCGGAAGTCCGGGCGCAGCCAGATGCCCAGCCCCCGCCAAGCGCTCAGGGGCGTGACCAGGTTGCCCAGTCCGTGCGCCGGCTCGCTGGCGAACGAGGACTCCGTGAAGCGCGACAGGCGGCCCTGATCGGCATTCGCCACGAGCGCCAGGACGATCGCCGCCAGCGGGATCGGCGCCAGCCAGCGCAGCGCGAACGCCTCGGCCACGCGGCGCGTCGGCAGTCGCCCGGCCGGGGCACGCTGGAGCAGCGCGCGCATCAGCGCCACCGCTCCAGTGGCGCCGAGCACGGCGGCGGGCCACGCGAGTCCCGGCAGGCTGTAGACGTAGAGCGTGCCGGCGGCGATCACGCCGAGCGGGATGGCCGATCGCAGGTGGACGTGCCAGCTGGCTTGCGGCGCGCGTCGCAGCTCGCGTAGAGCGAGCGCGAAGGCGAGCGCCAGCACGGCCTCGCCGGCTTCCTTGAACTCCCCCACGCCGATGAACGACGCCGTCAGGTAGGGGAGCGCGACGAGCGCCGCAACCGGGATGCGCGCCCACGCCCGCAGATCGCCGAGCGCGGCGCAGACGGCGATCGCGGCGATCAGCGGGATCGCCAGGATGACTCCCAGGAAGGCATGGGTGACGCTAACCCCGAGGATCTGGGCAAGGGCCGCGGCGAGCCCGTGTGGGCCGAGCGGATAGCCGGAGTCGATCAGGCTGGGGGCATCGGGCAGGGAGTGCGCCAGCGAGGCGGCCGTGTTGAGGTGAACGGCGAGGTCGTTGTCGTTGCCTGCCCCGAGCGGGCCGACGCGGCCGCTGACGGCGAACGGCAGCGACGTCGCCAGCAGCACGAGCGCGCCCGCAGCGGCCGGGACCGCGAGATCGCGACCGGGCAGCAGCGCGCGGTCCCCCGAGCGCCCCGCCCGCGCCCCCCCGGCCACCACGGTCGCCAGCCCGAGTGCCGCCGCGAGCAGGATCGCCGTCGCGGCAGTCGCGGCGTGACCTGCGGCGAGCACGAAGCCGCCGCCGAGCACGAGCAGCCCGGCGAAGCCGATCGCCGGGGCGAGCGGCGTCGGCGCGCGCCATCCGCTCGCGCGCTCCAGTCCGGCGCCGACAGCCAAGGACGCGACCGTCAGCGCAAGCGTCGCGACCCAGACGGCGAGCACGGGCGGGAGCATCGCAGAGCCGTCTGCGGCCATGTCCCGTTTGCGCCTGGCAAGCTCCGCGACCACGGTGCAGGCCCCAGCTCTTCTGTCGCGCTTCCCGCGGACCTCCCGGCGCCGCGCGCTGGTCCTCGCCATCCTCGTGGCCGCGCTCGCGATTCGCGTGGCCGGCGTGGCGGCAACTCCGGGCTACGCGCCGCGCCACGACGATCACTCCTACGACCACCTCGCGCTCGGGGTCGCGCGCAACGGTGACTTCCCGGTCGTGGGCGACCGGCCGACGGCTTATCGTCCACCTGGCTTCCCTTACGTGCTGGGCGCGGTGTACGCGATCGCGGGCAGCGGTCACGATCGCATCACCGTCGCGCGCTACGTCCAGGCCGTGATCGGAACGATCCTCGTGGGGCTGATCGGGATGCTGGCGTGGTGGTCGATCGGAGCAGCCGCCGGGCTCTGGGCGATGGTGATCGCGGCGGTGTACATCCCGCTTGTCGCGGTCGGCGCTGCGCTGCTGTCGGAGCCCATGTTCGCGGCGCTGATGCTGGGCGCCCTGCTGTGCGTGCTCGGCTTCCGGCGCACCGCCGGGCAGCGACCCGGGTGGACCCGGTTGCGCTGGGCGCTCCTCGCAGGCGCGCTCGGCGGAGCGCTCAGCCTGACGCGAACCAATGGGCTCGTCGTGCTGATCGCGCTGGCGCTGGGGTTGTGGACCGGTCGCCCCGCCGGCGTGCGCTGGCGCTCGTGGCGCGCCGTCGCGCCGGTGCTGGCGATGCTCGCCGCGGCGGTCGTGGCGATCGCTCCCTGGGCGATTCGCAACGAGATCGTCATGCACACTTTCATTCCCGTCTCCGACGAGCAGGGCGGGACCTTGGCCGGGACCTACAACCCAGTGTCAGACCACGATCCGGTCGCCCCGGCGTCGTGGCATCTGCTGACGCAGATCCCCGACTACTACGCCCGCAGCCGGGCGCAGGCCGCCAGGCCTGAGCCCCAGCTGCAGAGCCGGCTCACCAGCCTCGCGCTGCGCTACGTCCGACACCATCCGCTCTATCCGCTCAAGGTCGCCTTCTATAACGGCGTCCGTCTGCTGGACCTCGGGGGCCTGCACCGCGCGGAGTTCACGGCGATATCCGCGGGTGTCACGTCGCCGGGCGTCGCCGACGCCGGGGTCGTCTGCTTCTGGATCGTCGCGCTGCTGGCGCTGGCCGGACTCGCCATGAGACGCGTCCGGCGCTCGTTGCCGGGGTTCCTCTGGCTCGCCGCCGCGCTAGTGCTGGCGAGCATCCTCTTCGTCAACACGGAGACCCCGCGCTTCCGCGTCCCGCTCGACCCCTTCTTCATTCTGATCGCCGCCGGTGCTCTTGCCGCGATCGCGGAGCGAGTCGGCCGTCCGCGCCCGGGGAGGCGGACCGGCGCCGAGGTCGCGTGAAGCGCGCGAAAGCCTGCCGCTGAGCGCTCGAACCGGCGTCGTCGCTTCTCTATCCTGCGGCCGATGTCAACGGCCGAGGCGTCTCGAGACCAGGCTCTCCGCTGGCCTTGGCTGTCGCTGCGTCTGTCTGCTCGCCTGCCGAGGGGGCTGGCGATCGCCGGCGGGCTCGGCTTGCTCGTCGGCATCTCCGCACTTTTGCGCGCGCGCGATCTCGGCGCGCACTACTGGATCGATGAGGGCCTTTCGCTGGGGATCTCGCGCCACGCGCTGCTGTCGATCCCGCACGTGCTGCGTCAGGACGGCTCGCCGCCGCTGTTCTTCCTCCTGCTGCACGCCTGGCTGAAGGCGGTCGGCTCCAACGAGGACCACACCCACCTGCTGTCGCTGATCTTCGCGCTGGCGACCATTCCGATCGCGCTGTGGTCGTGCTGGTCGCTGTTCGGTGCGCGCGCCGGCTGGGTCGCTGCTGGGATGTTCGCGCTCGACCCCTTCCTCACGAACTACGCCGTCGAGACGCGCATGTACGCGATGGTGGTGCTCTTCTGCGTGACCGCCACAGCGGCGTGGATGCGCGCCTACGTGCACCACGACCGTCGCTTTCTGCCGCTGTTCAGCGTGGCGCTGACGCTGCTGCTCTACACCCACAATTGGGGGTTCTTCTTCGCGGCCGCCACGCTGTGCGCGCTGCTGGTGGTGGTGCGCGGCTACCCCGCCAAACGCCGCCTGGTCGTGGATGTCCTGCTCGGCTACGTGCCCGTGGCGTTGCTGTTCGCCCCGTGGATCCCGACGCTGCTCTACCAGGTCAAGCACACCGGCGCGCCGTGGGCCGGGGTGCCGCCGTTCTCGATCCTGCGCCAGAGCCCGGATGTGCTGCTCGGGGGAGCGGTCGGCAAGACAGCGCTGGTGCTCGGTGCTGGCACCGGCGTCGTCTACGCGTTGCGCCGCCGGCCCTCAAAGGAGGCCACAGCGGTGGGCGCGCTGATCGTGATCGCAGTGGTGACCGTGCTCTCGGCCTGGCTGTTCTCCCAGGTCTCGCCGGTGTGGGCCAACCGCTACCTGGCGGTTGGGCTGGCGCCGCTGCTGATGCTCGCGGCGGTCGGGGTCTCGCGTGCGGGCACGATCGGCGTCGCGACGCTCGTGATCGTGGCGCTGTCGTGGGGCGGCGCGGGGCCGCCTCACGTCAAGAGCAACACCGCCTTCGTGGCGCAGGACGTCAGCCGCTTCATCGGCCCCGGAGACATCGTCTTTGCGGCGCAGCCGGAGGAGGTGCCCGTTCTCTCGCTCTACCTCCCGGCGGGCCTGCAGTACTACACCCCGCTGGGCAGACCGCCTGACCTCGGCGTGACCAACTGGATCAACGCGCTGGCGCGCCTACGCCAGGCCGACCTCGCCGCGCAGCTGAACCAGCTCGTCGCCCAGCTGCCCGTCGGCGGCCACCTCGTGTTCGTGCGGCCGATTTTCAACGACCCCGCGCTCTGGAGGGCGCACTGGACCAAGCTCGTGCGCCGGCTGTCGATGCGCGGCGAGAGCATCCTGCTGAGCGACACCCACCATCATCTGCTGGTCGCAGGCAAGCCCTACGGCGGCGTCATCCCGACGAAGATCGGGCCGAACCCTGAGCGCGCGCAGGTGTATACGCGGATCTAGGGAGGTCGTGGGGTGGTCGCGGCGGGGGTCGGG
>QHBW01000037.1 GCA_003244205.1 Solirubrobacterales bacterium
CCGTCCGCCGCTCTCTAACTCGCGTGCTCGGGGCTAGACGAAACCACCCCAGCGTCGTGCCTCGGCGCCCCCTACGTCACCGGCGTCGAGCGCCGCTCCTCCGTCGGAACCTCGCCGGAGTCGCCGCTCATCGCAACGGGCGGCCACGCGCCGTACCAGTTGTCGCGCGCCCCATCCAATGTCACGACGGCGCCATTGAACGCCTCGCCCAGTGGCGAGGCGAGCAGCGCGACCAGCCAGGCGTGCTCTTCCATCCGCCCAAGGCGCTGGAGCGGAACCGAGGTTGCAGCTGCGCGGTAGACAGGCTCCGGGTACTTGCGCAACGACGTTGTGTCGAACGGCCCCGGCGCTACTGCGCACACGTGGACGTTGTCGCCAGCCCACTCATCAGCCAGCTCCCGCGTTAGCGCCTCGACCGCGGCGCGAGCGGCGCTCGAGTGCGTCATCCCCACGAGGCCGTGATGCGGCGACAGCGTGGTGTTGATGATCGTCCCACCGCCCCGGCCCGCGCCCCCGCCCCCATTCCTCCGCATCGCGCTCGCCGCGGCCTCCGCCATCAAGAGCGTCCCGCCCACGTTCAGCCGCATCACGGCGCGCCAGCCCTTCGACGCGATGCCCTCGGCCGGCGTGAAGTACTGGCCACCCGCGTTGCTCACGAGCGTGTCGAGCCGCCCGTGCCGGGCCACCGTTTCCTCGACCATCCGCGAGCACTCGTCCGCATCGCGCACGTCGCCGGCGGCCCATGAGCACGACGGGCCGATCTCGGCCGCAGTTGCCTCGAGCACGTCGGACCGCCGTCCGCAGATCACCACGTCCGCCCCGCACGCCGCCAGCTCCGCCGCTGCGGCCTTGCCGAGGTTCGTCCCGCCCCCGGTCACGAGGGCAACGTGCCCGTCGAGCATCCCAGGAGCGAAGATCTCCGACGAAGGCGACGGCACGAGCGCGCGGCCGACTCAGCCAGGCGGCCGCACGGCCGGACGCCGCGCCACCTTGCGCGTCGGCGTCCGGAAGACCCAGTCCCAGTAGGGCGCGCTGATGCCAAATCCACGCTCGTGGTCCTGGAAGTGGTGGCGCATGTGCAGCTCGCGCAGCCACAGGCCCAGTGCCGTCTTGGGCACGCGGTGGTGTAGGTAGTAATGCGTCATGTCGTACATCAGGTAGCCCGCCAGGAAGCCCGCGCCGATGGCGAAGCCCGCGGGCATGCCGACGACGGCCACGAACGCGACGCAGAACAGCGTCGCCAGCGGCACCGAAACCGAGGGCGGCATTACGAGCCGCATCGGGTCGCTCGGGTGGTCGTGGTGGACGCCGTGGATGATCCAGTGCAGCCGCGCCCCGATGCCCTGCTCGGGCTCGAAGTGAAAGACGATGCGGTGCAGCCAGTACTCCGTCAGCGTCCAGAAGACGTAGCCGACGAGCGCCCAGAGCAACGCTGTGCCGACGGTGATCGTCCCGAGCGCGATCGCGAACAGCAGCGTGATGGCAGGGACGAAGATGATCGGCACGACGGCTGGGTGCACGCGCGACAGCCGGTTCAGCCACGGCGTATCGAACATCGGCGGCGATGCCTTCAAGACCTCGCTGCGGCTCATCCCGGCAAGGAACTCCGCGCGCGCGGGCGGCTTGATCTCGGGGTCGGGCTCCGCTGAGCGCCGCTCTTGGAACTGGGCGGTCTCCATCTACGTATATGAAAGCACGTGCAGGGGGTCTCCTAAAGGGCCCCGGATCGGCTCGGCGGGCGGGTCACCGGCGAGGCCCCGCGGTTGCGGGCCCTTGGGGCCCGCGCCGGCCGGACGGCTAAAATAGCCAAACCCCAACCGGGTTTAGTACCTTTCTGCTGGAGGCCGGCACCATTGTGAGCACGATCGAGCGAAGCGACCCCGCCAGCAAGCCCTCGCGGGCGAAGGTCGAGCATCTCCAGGGCCTCGAGGGGCTCGAGCTTCTCGCTGCGCTGCCGCGCCAGTTCGACCCCACGAAGGTCGTGCTCGCATGCTCCTTCCAGAAGGAGGAGAGCGTGCTGCTCGACCTGCTCGCGCGCAGCGGCGCGCTCCAGGCCGGGGTACGCGTATTCGCGCTCGACACCGGCGTGCTCTTCGAGGAGACCTACGAGCTGTGGCGTTCCTTCGAGCGCACCTTCGACATCGAGATCGAGGGGTTCCGCGGCATCTCGCTCGCCGAGCAGGCGCAGCGCCACGGCGACGCGCTGTGGGCGCGCGACCCGGTCGCCTGTTGCGGGCTTCGCAAGGTGGCCCCACTCTCCAGGGCGCTCGAAGGTCTCGATGCCTGGATCACAGGCGTTCGCCGCGACCAGTCGCCCAGCCGCGCGAACGCGGCAACGTTCGAGTGGGATCGGGGCCACGACCTGTGGAAGGCCAATCCGCTGGCCGGCTGGACCGACAAGCAGGTCTGGGCCGAAATCGTCGCACGAGAGCTTCCCTACAACCCGCTCCACGACCGTGGCTACGCCTCGATCGGCTGCACCCACTGCACGCAGCCCGGAGCAGGGCGCGCTGGCCGCTGGGCGGGGCAGGACAAGACCGAGTGCGGCATCCACGTGGACGGCTAGCCGTGGACCCCGTGATCGTCCTCTTCGGGCTGGGTGTCGGCCTGCTCGTGGGCACCACCGGGATGGGTGGGGGCTCGCTGATGACGCCGCTACTGATCCTCGTCTTTGGCATCAAGCCCGTCGTCGCGGTCGGCACCGATCTCTCCTATGCCGCGGTGACCAAGACGGTGGGGGGATGGCGCCATCTGCGCAAGGGAACGGTCGACCGGCCGCTCGCCGTCTGGCTGGCGGCCGGCAGCGTCCCGGGCGCGATCGGTGGCGTCGCGCTGCTGTCCGTGATCCGCCACGCCGCCGGCCGCGGCTTCAACGACCTGCTCGTCGTCCTGATCGCCGGCGCGCTGCTGCTGACCGGTCTGCTCGTGCTCCTGCGCGCGCTCCTGTTGACCGAGCAGCGCCAGCGCGAGCGCGCCTCGATCGACCCGCTGCAGCTGCACCACAAGCTGGCGGCCGTAGCACTCGGATTGTCGGTCGGCTGCGTGCTGGGCGTCACCTCCGCCGGCAGCGGCACGCTGATCGCCGTCGGGCTGATCATCGGCTTTCGCCTGACACCGCGTCGTGTTGTTGGAACGGACGTCTTCCACGCGGCGATCCTGCTGTGGGCGGCGGCGCTGGCGCACCTGGTCTCCGGTGACGTCGACCTCGGTCTGGCGGCCAACATCCTGGTGGGCTCGCTCCCCGGAGTCTGGATCGGCTCCAACCTTTCCTCGCGCCTGCCGGAGCGAGGCTTGCGACCGGCGCTGGCGATCGTGCTGCTGACCTCCGGGCTGGCGCTCCTCTCGCAGGCCGGCGTGGCGATTCCCGTCGCAGCGCTGATCGCCGTTCCGCTCTTGCTGATCGGGCTCGTCTGGGCCGTCCTTCACTTCCGTCCCCGTACCGACGAGACCCCGATCCCGACCGCGAGCCTGGCCCCGGGCGTCTCCCGTTGAGCTACGAGGTCTCCCACCTGCGCACGCTCGAGTCCGAGGCGATCCACGTCATGCGCGAGGTTGCCTCCGAGCTCGAGCGTCCGGTGCTGCTGTTCTCCGGAGGGAAGGACTCGATCGTGCTGCTGCGCCTGGCGGAGAAGGCATTTCGCCCCGGTCGCTTTCCCTTCCCGATCATGCACGTCGACACCGGGCACAACTTCGCGGAGGTAATCGAGTTCCGCGACCGCCGCGTGGCCGAGCTCGGTGAGCGCCTGATCGTGGCCTCGGTGCAGGACTCGATCGACGCCGGTCGTGTCCAGGAGGAGACCGGTCCGCGCGCCTCGCGCAACCGCCTTCAGACCATCACCCTGCTCGACGCGATCGCCGAGCACGCCTTCGACGCCGCCTTCGGAGGTGCGCGCCGCGACGAGGAGCGCGCTCGCGCGAAGGAGCGCATCCTCTCCTTCCGCGACGACTTCGGCCAGTGGGAGCCGCGCGCGCAGCGCCCCGAGCTGTGGGATCTCTACAACGGTCGCGTGCGCCGCGGCGAGCACGTGCGCGTCTTCCCGCTCTCCAACTGGACCGAGCTCGACGTCTGGCGCTACATCGACGAGGAGCGCCTCGAGGTCCCCTCGATCTACTTCGCCCACGAGCGCGAGGTCTTCGCCCGCGACGGGATGATCTACGCGACCTCCCCGTGGGTGCAGTTGGCTGACGATGAGGACCCGTTCATGGAGAGCGTGCGCTATCGCACGGTGGGCGACATGACGTGCACCGGCGCGGTGCGCTCGCGGGCGAGCACGCTCGAGCGCGTGGTGGCGGAGATCGCGGCGACGCGCATCACCGAGCGCGGCGAGACGCGCGCCGACGATCGCGTCTCGGAGGCCGCGATGGAGGACCGCAAGCGCGAGGGGTACTTCTGATGGCCGTGAGCGCCGCCACCAACGGACACCTGCGCGCATTGGCTCCCGTCCACCACGCTGCCGAGCTGCTGCGAGTCGCCACCGCGGGCTCGGTCGACGACGGCAAGAGCACGCTGATCGGACGGCTCCTGCTCGACACCAAGGCGCTGTTCGAGGACCAGCTCGAGGCGGTCGAACGCACCAGCCGCGAGCGCGGTGACGACTACACCGACCTCGCCCTGCTCACCGACGGCCTGCGGGCNNGACGGCAAGAGCACGCTGATCGGTCGTCTCCTGCACGACGCCAAGGGCATCCTCGAGGACCAGATGACCCACCTGCAGGAGGCGAGCGTGCGGCGGGGCTCCGATGGCGAGGTGAACCTCGCGCTGCTCACGGACGGGCTGCGAGCCGAGCGCGAGCAGGGGATCACGATCGATGTCGCCTACCGCTTCTTCGCCACGCCGCGGCGCTCGTTCATCATCGCCGACACCCCCGGCCACGAGCAGTACACGCGCAACATGGTCACGGGCGCGTCGACCGCGGACCTCTCGCTGATCCTCGTGGACGCGCGCAAGGGCCTGCTCGAGCAGACCCGCCGCCATGCCTACATCGCCTCGCTGCTGCGCATCCCCCACGTGGTCTTGTGCATCAACAAGATGGACCTCGTCGGCCACGACGAAGCGATCTTCGACACGCTCGTGGCCGAGTTCGAGGACTGGGCGGCGCGGCTCGAGCTCGGGGAGCTCACGTGCGTGCCGATCTCCGCGCTGCGCGGCGACAACGTCGTCGAGCGCTCAGACCATATGCCGTGGTACGAGGGCCCGACGCTGCTGCACTACCTCGAGCACGTCCACGTCGCCGCCGATCGCGACATGCACCACGCGCGCCTGCCCGTGCAGTGGGTGATCCGCCCCGAGCGAGGCGGCGAGGACTACCGCGGTTATGCCGGGCGCGTGGCCGGCGGCGTCTTTCGCCCGGGCGACGAGGTCGCGGTCCTGCCGGGCGGCGCGCGCGCCGAGATCGCCGCGATCGAGACGTTCGACGGACCGCTCGAGCAGGCCTTTCCGCCGCTGTCGGTCAGCGTCCGCCTGCGCGAGGCGCTCGACCTCGGCCGCGGCGACCTGCTTTGCCACCCCGATTCGCAGCCGACGGTGGCGCGAGAGCTCGAGGCCGACATCTGCTGGATGACCGACGCGCCGCTGCGCGCCGGCGGTCGCTATCTGATCAAGCACGCCACTCGCACCGTCCGCGCTGCGGTCGGCGAGCTGCGCTGGCGCGCTGACGTCACCTCGCTGGAGCGCCACCCGGCCGAGGCGCTGGGGCTCAACGACATCGGCCGAGTGCAGCTGCGCCTCGGTGCGCCGCTCGCCTTCGACGCCTACGCCACGAACCGCGCGACCGGCTCCTTCATTGTCATCGACGAAGCCACGAACGAGACCGCCGGCGCGGGCATGATCGCCTAGGAGAGGTCATCGTTGGGTTGAATAT
>QHBW01000013.1 GCA_003244205.1 Solirubrobacterales bacterium
TGATGTCCGCAAAGACGGGCCGCGCGCGCTCGTAGACGATCGCGTTCGCGGAAGCGACGAAGGACAGCGGGGAGGTCACGACCTCGTCGCCGTCGCTCACCCCCTGCGCTCGCAACGCGAGGTGCAGTCCCGCGGTCCCGCTCGAGACCGCGCTCGCGTGCGCAGCGCCCAGGTACGCCGCGAACTCCCGCTCGAATGCCGGCAGCTCGGCCCCGAGCGAGAGCTGTCGCGAGCGCAACACGTCGATCACGCGCCGCTCCTCCTCGGCGCCGATCAGCGGTCGTGCCAGCGGGATCTCGTGGCTCACGCGGCCGACCCCTCTCGCGCAACGTCGGCGCTCACGCCGACGTTGGTCTCGCCGCCGACGGGGCGGCGTCACCGCCCCTGACGCCACGACCTGGCTGCATCCTTGCCTCCAGCGAGTCCACGAGCGCCTCCCACGAGGCCTCGATGATGTTCTCCGACACGCCAATGGATCCCCAGACCGTGGAGCCATCGGAGGAGTCGAGCAGGACGCGCGTGACCGCCTCCGATCCATGGCTCTCGTCGAGGATGCGCACCTTGAAGTTGACGAGCTCGATCTGCCGCAGCTGCGGGTAGATCTCGCCGATGGCAGCACGCAGCGCGCGGTCGAGCGCGTTGACGGGACCGTCCCCCTCTGCCGTGCGGACGTGGCGCTCGCCGTCGACCCAGATCTTGATCGTCGCTTCTGTCTCCACGCGGCCGTCGGCGCGCTTCTCGACGATCGCCCGCCAGCTCTCCAGGCGAAAGAGCGGCTGGTACTCGCCGCTCTCCTTGCGCAGCAGCAACTCGAAGGACCCGTCGGCCGCCTCGAACTGGTAGCCGCCGTACTCGAGCTGCTTGAGCCGCTCGAGCACGCGCTGGGCGCCCTCGGGATCGAGCGCCAGGCCGGCGGCCCTCGCTCGTGACAGCACGGTGCCCTTGCCCGCCAGCTCAGAGACGAGCATCTCGCGACTGTTGCCGACGGCAGCGGGGTCGACGTGCTCGAAGGTGGCTGGATCGGCGGTGACCCCCGCAACGTGCAGGCCGGCCTTGTGCGCGAACGCGTTGCGTCCAACGAACGGCTGGTCGGGGTCGGGGGCAAAGTTGAGCAGCTCGTCGACGAAGTGCGCCGTCTCGGTCAGTCGCGCCAGGCCGCCGTCGGGGAGGCAGCGACGGCCGAGCTTGAGCTCGAGATTCGCCGCGATCGAGACCAGGTTCGCGTTGCCGCAGCGCTCCCCGTAGCCGTTGATTGTCCCCTGCACCTGGGTCGCCCCTTCCGCAACGGCTGCGAGGCTGTTGGCCACTGCGCAGTCGCAGTCGTTGTGGGTGTGGATGGCGATCTGGACGCCGGCGCCTGCGAGCGCTTCCACTGCGGTGCGCGTCGCCAGCGCCACCTCGGGCGGCAGAGTCGCGCCGTTTGTGTCACACAGGCAGACCGTCTCGGCGCCGGCTTCGGCAGCGCTCGCCAGACAGCGCAGCGCGTAGCTTGCGTCGGCAGCGAAGCCGTCGAAGAAGTGCTCGGCGTCATAGACAACGCGCTTGCCACGGGCGACCAGGTACGCGACCGACTCCGTGATCATGCGCAGGTTCTCTTCGCGGTCCACGCGCACGACCTTGTCGAGGTGCAGCGTCCACGTCTTGCCCACCAGCGTGCATACCGGCGCTAGGCAGTCGCCGAGCAACACCAGCGCGGGGTCGTCTGGCGCCGCCAGATCGCGGCGTCGAGTCATGCCGAAGGCGCAGAGGAGTGAGTGACGCAGCGGCTGGTCAGCCAGCAGCGCGAACAGCTCCGCTTCCTTGGGATTGGAGGCGGGGAAACCGGCTTCGATCAGGGCGATGCCGAGGACATCCAGGCGCTGGACGACCCGCAGCTTCTCGGCCGCTGTCAGCGACATCCCCTCCCCCTGCATGCCGTCGCGCAGGGTCGTGTCGTAGAGCTCGATCTCGGTGGCGGTCATTGATGGCTTCCTTTGAGTCTGAGGCGTTGGCGCGGGAGCGACTGCGCTCCGCTGGCGCGCGGGCGAGGAGGGGCGGCCGGCGCGCGCGGGCGCTCAGGCCGCCTGTCGAATTCGCCGTGCCTGTAGGCTCATACCGCCGCGCTGGCTGAGGGAGCAGTGACCGGCGCGGGGGCGGCATCGGTCGACGCGTCGGCGGGCGCCGCATGCGCCGGGTCGTCGGTCACCACGTCGAGCCACCCCAAATAGCGCTCGCTACGTCCGTAAAGCGCATCCTCAAACGCACGCTGGACCACCTTCGTGANCTCGCCCGGCATGCCGGAGCCCACGCGGTGGTCGTCNATCTCACGCACCGGCACGAGCTCGGCCGCGGTGCCGGTCATGAAGACCTCGTCGGCGAGGTAGAGCTCGGCTCGCGCGACATCGCGCTCGACGACCTCGTATCCGAGATCACGCGCGATCTGGATCACCGAGCGGCGGCTGATGCCGTCGAGGATCGACGCCGTCTGCGGCGGCGTGACGATGGCCCCGTCGCGCACCACGAAGATGTTCTCGCCGGAGCCTTCGCAGACGTGCTCCTGGGAATCGAGCAGGATCGCCTCCTGGTAGCCGGCCTTGTGGCTCTCGATCTTCGCCAGCACCGAGTTGAGGTACTGCCCCGACGCCTTCGCGTGGGGAATCAGGGAGTCCGGTCCGATGCGCTTCCAGCTCGCCACCTTCGCGCGGATGCCGTCGCGCTTACCTTCCTCCCCGAGATAGGCGCCCCAGCTCCACACAGCGATCGAGACGTCGACCGGGACGTCGAGTGGAAAGAGCCCCATCTGACCATAGCCGCGAAATGCGATCGGGCGGATGTAACACGAGCGCAGGTCGTTGCGCCGGATCAGCTCATGCGTGGCGTTGCGAAGGATCTCTCGGTCGAACGGAATCGGCATGTAGTAGAGCTCGGCCGAGCGGTAGAGACGGTCGAGGTGGTCCAGGTGACGGAAGACCGCCGGTCCGCGCTCGGTTTCGTAGCAGCGGATCCCCTCGAAAACACCCGTCCCATAGTGCAGCGCGTGCGTGAGGACGTGCACCTTCGCGTCCTCCCAAGGGACGAGCTCCCCGTTCATCCAGATCAGCTCCGCCTGCTCCACGCGCGCTCCCCGCCTCGTCACTTCATCTCGATCGACACTGTGCTCAAAGGTGCTCAAGGACCGCGCTGGTGGCCCCGTGCGTGCCCACGTCACCGCCGAGATCCGGCGTGCGTAGACCGTTTTCGAGCGCGCGGTCGACCGCCGATTCTATCGCTGCGGCCTCGCTCTCCAAACCCAGGCCATGACGCAGCATGAGGGCGGCGGACAGGATTGTCGCGAGTGGGTTGGCGGCCCCAGTGCCGGCGATGTCGGGCGCTGACCCGTGGACGGGCTCAAAGAGCCCCGGTTCGTCGGGCTCGCCGAGCGATGCGCTGGGCAGCAGTCCGATCGATCCGGTGAGCATCGCCGCTTCGTCGGAGAGGATGTCGCCAAAGAGGTTCTCGGTGAGCAGGACATCGAAGCCGGCGGGGTGGCTTAGGAGCTGCATCGCCGCGTTGTCGACGAGCAGGTGATCGAGCGAGAGGTCCCGGTAGTCGTCGCCGTGCACGCGGCTGACGACCTCGCGCCACAATCGCGAGGTCTCGAGCACGTTGGCCTTGTCGACCGATGTGACCTGACCGCGTCGGCGACCGGCGGCCTCGAATGCCACGCGCGCGATGCGCTCCACTTCAGTCACCGAATATGTGCAGACGTCGCTGGCGCGCTGCGCACTGCGCTGTTTCTCGCCAAAGTAGATCCCGCCGGTCAGCTCTCGCACGACGAGCAGGTCGGTTCCCGCGATCCTCTCCTCGCGCAGTGGGCTGGCGGAATAAAGGGCGGGCAGCGGACGCACCGGGCGTAGGTTCGCGTAGAGACCAAGCCCCTGGCGCAAGCCCAGCAGGCCCTGCTCTGGCCGCGGTGCGCGTGCGTCGCGGTCACGCGCTCGATCCCACTTGGGCCCCCCGACGGCACCGAGCAGGACGGCGTCCGCGCTCCTGCACGCCTCCAGCGTGTCGTCCGTTAGCGCAGTCCCGTGCCTGTCGATCGCAGCTCCACCGAAGGCGTGCTCGTCGTAGTCGACCTGGAGCCCCAGAGCATCGATCACGGCGCGCGCTGCGCTCACGACTTCGGGGCCGATCCCGTCACCTGCGAGCACGACGATGGCGACGCTCACGCGGGTCGCCGGGCGTCGATGTTGAGGCGAACGTAGTCGATCTCGACACGGCCGGCGGCATCGGTCGACTCGGCCAGGACAGCGGCGACGAACGGTCCCCGTAGCTCGGCGGGGAGCCGATCGAGATGCGCGCGCAGGCAAACCGAGCGCAGGAACGCCGGTGGGTCGGGGGGGATCGTCAGGCGAGGCTCCAGCCAGCAGTGGATCTGGTCGAAGCCGGCGACCTGCAGTCGTTGCTCGGTGTCCTGCGCGGACGCGTAGTTCCATGGTCCCTGCCAGCGCGCGAGATACGAGCAGAAGAGCTCGCGCGCGCCGACCTCATCGATTGTGGTGTGCAGCCCGGCGATGTTGCCCTCTCCCCCACACTGGGCCACGAGGCGACCGCCAGGTCGCAACGAGCGATGCACCACCGAGTACAGGCGCGCGTGATCAGCGATCCAGTGGAAGGTCGCAGTCGAGAACACGGCGTCGACCTCTGACTCGAGCTCGAGCTCGAGCAGATCGCACGCGCGGACGTCGACGCGATCGGCCGGCAGCACCTCGCGCGCCGCGGCCACCATCGAGGGCGCCGCGTCGACAGCGATCACGGATCCGTTCGGGAGGCGCTCGAGTAGCTCGGCGGTGACCCGCCCCGACCCGCAGCCGGCGTCGAGCACCGTTTCGTCTCCGCTCAGAGGAAGGCGTGCCAGCACCTCCAGCCCCCATTCGAGCTGGGGACCTGAGACGCGGTGGTAGGTGTCGGCGTCCCAGTCCCGCGACGCCGGCGGCGACCCGCTGGCGCGGCTCACAGCGCGGTGGTCGTGGGGCCGCTGCGCTCACGCGAGGACTCGTAGTCCTCGATCGCGGCGCCCTGGCTGAGCGTGAGGGCGATGTCATCGAGCCCGTTGAGCAGACGGTGGCGCACCTCGCCATCGATCTCAAAGCGCGCCGCACGGCCAGCGAAGCGGACCTCGAGGGCCTCGAGGTCGATTTCAGCGGAGCCGGCGCTCGCCAGCGCGCGGCAGTCCTCCTCGCCGAGCGCGACCGGGAGCAGTCCGATCTTCGTGCAGTTGCCGAAGAAGATGTCGGCGAAGCTCGGCGCCACGATCGCGCGGAAGCCGTAGTCCTGCAACGCCCACGGCGCGTGCTCGCGCGAGGAGCCACAGCCGAAGTTGCGTCCCGCGACGAGGATCGGCCGCCGTGGCAGGTCCCAGCCTGGCTGCTTGGCCCAGTCGAAGAACAGGAACTCGCCAAAGCCGCTGCGCTCGACACGCTTGAGGAATTGCTTGGGGATGATCTGGTCGGTGTCGACGTCGGCACGGTCGAGCACGCTGACCTCACCGCTGATCGTGGTGACGGCTTGCATCAATCCCTCCAACTGCGGATGTCGACGAAGTGCCCCTCGAGCGCGGCGGCTGCGGCCATCTGCGGCGAGACGAGGTGGGTGCGTCCGCCGCGGCCCTGGCGACCCTCGAAGTTACGGTTGGAGGTCGACGCGCAGCGCTCTCCAGGCGAGAGCGTGTCCGGGTTCATCCCCAGGCACATCGAACACCCCGCTCCGCGCCAGTCAAAGCCGGCAGCGCGGAAGACCTCGTCGAGCCCCTCGGCCTCGGCCTCGGCCTTGACTGCAGCGGATCCCGGGACGACCATCGCGTCGACACTCGAAGCCACGCGGTTGCCCTCGACGACCGCGGCCGCCGCGCGCAGATCGCCGATGCGCGAGTTCGTGCACGACCCGATAAAGACGCGGTCGAGCGTGATCTCGGCGATCGCCGTGCCGGGCTTCAGACCCATGTAGGCGAGTGCGCGCTGCGTGGCGTCACGGTCGGCTGGAGCCTCGTACTCCTCGGGCGAGGGAACCCGTCCCGTCACCGGTGCCACCATCGCCGGCGTCGTCCCCCAGGTGACCTGCGGAGAGAGCGCGGCCGCGTCCACGTCGAGCACGCGGTCAAAACCCGCCCCTGGATCGGTGCGCAGCGCGCGCCACTGCTCGATCGCGGCCGCCGGGTCGTCGGGGGCTCCAGGACGTCCATGAAACCAAGCGAAGGTGGTCTCGTCGGGCGCCACCATGCCGGCGCGCCCGCCACCCTCGATCGTCATGTTGCAGATCGTCATGCGACCCTCCATCGACAGCGCCTCGATCGCGGCGCCCGCGTACTCGACGACGTGACCGGCGGCGCCACCGACCCCCATCTGGCCGATCGTCCCCAGGATCAGATCCTTGGCCGTGACGCCAAACCCGAGCGCCCCGTCGTAGCGGATCAGCATCGCCCGGGGCTTCGGCTGAACCAGGCACTGCGTAGCGAGCACATGCTCGACCTCGCTCGTGCCGATCCCGAAGGCCAGCGCACCGAAAGCGCCGTGAGTGGCGGTGTGCGAATCGCCGCATACGATCGTCATGCCCGGCTGGGTGACCCCGAGCTCGGGCCCGATCACATGCACGATCCCCTGGCGGTCGGAGCCCAGCGAATAGACCGGGATTCCGAATTCATCGCAGTTGCGCTCGAGCGTCTCGACCTGTACCCGCGAGAGCTGATCATGGATGCGCGCGGCGACCGGGGTCCCATCGGTGGGGACGTTGTGATCGGCGGTGGCGAGCGTGCGATCCGGCCGGCGCACGCCGCGGTCCGCGAGCCGGAGACCGTCGAACGCCTGCGGGCTGGTGACCTCGTGGACGAGGTGGAGGTCGATGTAGATCAGGCCGGGCGCAACCTCGTGGCTCTCCCAGATCTTGTCGAACAGTGTCTGTGGTGGCATCGGACTCCTCGACTGCCGGTCAGGATCTCCGCAGGCCGGCGCTGACGACGGCGAGCAGCAGCGTCGGCTGAGAACCGGGATTCTCGAAGTGGTGAGGGAGGTCGGCATCGAAGGTCACGCAGTCGCCGGCGCCGAGCCGATGGCGTTCGCCGTCGCACACGAGCTCGGCCGTGCCCGACTCGACGAGCGCAGTCTCGCGGCTGCCGGGCTCGTGCATCGGTGGGTCACCGGGGGTTCCCGTGACGGCGCCCGGCGCCAGCTCGTGGCGCGAGACCTCGGCTCGGAGCCCCGGCAGCGGCGGCGTGAGGATCTCGTAGCGATGCCCGGCGCGGCCGCCGCTGCGCCGCTCGCGCGCGCGCACGATCGAAACCGCTCCGTCCTCGTCCAGACGCAGCAGTTGAGAGAGGCGCAACCCGAGTCCGGCGGCGATGCGCTCCGCGACCGTCAGCGTCGGGCTCGTCTCGCCGCGCTCGACCTGAGAGAGCATCGGCGCGCTGACCCCGCTGCGCCCGGCCAGATCGCGCAGCGACAGGTCCATCGCCTCACGCAGCGCTCGGACCCGATGACCGAGGGCGGACGCGACGACACCGGTAGAGAGGGCGGCAGGGGCAGACATACAAACGTACGCTATCACGGACAGTCTGGGTCAGCGGACATCACGTACATCTGGGTGGCGGGCAGCGAGAACCGGCGAGGCGCGCGTAGCGACTCCCTAGACTCGCCTTCGGATGCGCAGACTGATCGCCGGAATCGTCACAGCGCTGGTGCTGACCGCGGCCGCGCCTGCGCTCGCCCAGCCTCCGCTGCGCCAGTATCAGTGGGGTCTGGACATGATCCAGGCCGACCCTGCCCATGCGCGCGTCACCGGCCGCGGGGCCGTTGTCGCCGTGGTCGACACCGGCGTGCGCCTCGATCACCCCGACCTTCAGGGGCAGCTCCTGCCCGGGTATGACTTCGTCAGCCCGGGGGGGAGCGCGACGGACTCCAACGGTCACGGCACCCACGTGGCGGGGATCATCGCCGCCAATTCCAACAACAGCTTCGGGATCGAGGGCGTGGCACCCCAGGCCAAGATTCTGCCGGTCCGGGTGCTCGACGCCTCCGGGAGCGGCGACACTACGACGATCGATCAGGGCATCGATTGGGCCGCCAACCACGGGGCCGACGTCATCAACCTCTCGCTCGGCGACTCGCTGCCGGTGCTCGGACTGGGCGACTCGGAGTTCGCGGCGGCGGTCAACCGCGCCGCGGCCAAGGGCATCGTGGTGGTACTCGCCGCGGGGAACAACTCGCTGCCGCTGTGCGAGCAGCCGGCCACACAGCTCAAGGTGCTGTGTGTCGGCGCCGTGGATCGCTCTGGTCAGGTGGCCTCCTACTCGGACTCCGGCCTCCGGGTCGACCTCTATGCCCCGGGCGGACTGGGCACCGGCAACCAGGCGGACTACACCGATGACGTCCTCTCGACGTTCTACGACAGCGCGAAGATGTCGGACACCTACGCCGCCTTGGCCGGCACCTCGATGGCGGCGCCGCACGTGTCCGGGCTCGCGGCTCTGCTCGTCTCCGGCGGCTTGCGCGGGCAGGGAGCGATCGCGCGCATCCTCGCGACGACAGCGCCCAACGGGGTGATCGACGCCAACGCCGCCACCGTCGGCCTCTCGATGCCTGCGACGCCGTCGAGCGGCGGGAGCTCGAGCGCGGGCGGTCCGACTGCCATCTCGGTGGTGGGCGGCTCGATCGTCGTGAGGGTCACGCGGTTTCAGAAGCGGCGCCCGGTACTGCGCAAAGGCATTCTGCTGCGCGTGCACAGCCCCCGCAGCGGACGCGTCTCGGCGCGCGCGCGCAACGGCGGGGTGACGATCGCCATCGGGTCAGCGACCCTCCACGCTGGACGCACGATCGTGCTCCACTTGCGGCTCACCGCGGCGGGACGCCGGCTGCTGTCTCACCGGCGCAGCCTCGGGATCGCGATCACCGTGACTCTCCCGGGCGGCGGCGTGCGTCAGCTCAGCGCCGTGATCCGCTAGGGCGCGCTCACCGGAGCGCGCTCAGCCGGCTCCTCTGACGCCTCGCCCTGGGTGCCGTCCTGCTTCAGGGCAGCCGCGCGCCGAACGGCGTTGGAGAGCGCGCGCACGTAGGCTCGCCCCGCCGCCTCGATGATGTCGGTCGAAACGCCCTGTCCGGAGGCGCTCACGCCATCGAGCTCGAGCACGACCGACGTCTCGCCGAGCGCGTCCTGCCCGCCCGTGACGGCGTC
The DNA here is from genome assembly GCA_003244205.1 of Solirubrobacterales bacterium. GTDB lineage: Bacteria > Actinomycetota > Thermoleophilia > Solirubrobacterales > Solirubrobacteraceae > QHBW01. The sequence continues at coordinate 9,181 of QHBW01000013.1, forward strand.
GACGCGGAACTCGCGCAGGCGTCCCTCCAGCCCGGTGGCGGCATTCACAGCCCGGAAGACGGCGTCGATCGGGCCGTCCCCCGTGAACGCTCCGATGACCTCGTCGCCCGCGGGCGTCCGCACCCCCACGGTGGCATGCGGTGGACGCCGCGAAGAGGCCTCGACATCGAACCACTCGAGCGTGTAAGCGGCAATCTCCTCGCGCAGCTCGTCGGTCACCAACGCCTCGAGGTCCATCGCGGTCACCTGCTTCTTGCGGTCGGCGATCTCTTTGAAGCGCTTGAACGCAGTCGACAGCGCCGATCCGTCGATGCTGTAGCCCAGCTGCTCGAGCGCCTGGCGCAAGGCGTGACGGCCGGAGTGCTTGCCGAGAACGATCGAGTTGGCTTCGAGTCCGACGCTGCGGGCATCCATGATCTCGTAGGTGGTGGGCTCCTTGAGCACACCGTCCTGGTGGATCCCGGATTCGTGGGCAAAGGCGTTGCGTCCGACGATCGCCTTGTTGGGCTGCACGACGTAGCCGGTCAGCCGTGAGACCAGCCGGCTGGTGCGCGCCAGCTCGCGCGTCTCGATCGAGGTGTTCAGGCCGGCGAGATCCGCGCCGCGGGTGCGCAGGAGCATCACGATCTCCTCCAGCGAGGCGTTCCCTGCGCGCTCGCCGATCCCGTTGACCGCGCATTCGACCTGGCGCGCGCCCGCGCGTACGCCGGCAAAGGAGTTGGCCACGGCGAGGCCGAGGTCGTCGTGGCAGTGCACCGAGAGGACGACATCCGCCAGGTCTCCGATCAGCTCGCGGAGACGCTCGAGATAGGCGGCGAACTCATGCGGCATCGCATACCCGACTGTGTCGGGGATGTTGATCGTGGTGGCGCCTTCGTCGATCGCGATCTGACAGACCTCGGCGGTGAACTCGAGCTCCGCGCGCGTTGCGTCCATCGGCGAGAACTCGACGTCTTCGACGTAGCCCCTGGCGTGGGCGACCGCCGCCCGCGCCTGACCTTTGACGTCCTCTCGGGTCGTCTGGAGCTGGTGGACGATGTGGATGTCCGACGTCGAGATGAAGGTATGGATGCGCGGGCGCTCGGCGTCACGCACTGCTTCGAAGGCGGCGTCGATGTCAGCCACATGGGTGCGCGCGAGGGCGGTGATGACCGGCCCGTGAACGGCCCGCGCGATCGCTTGCACCGCCTCAAAGTCCCCGGGGGAGGTGATCGGAAAGCCTGCCTCGATCACCTCGACGCCGAGACGCGCGAGCTGCTGGGCGATCTCCAGCTTCTCGCTCGTGTTGAGCGAGATCCCCGGCGACTGCTCTCCGTCGCGCAGGGTCGTGTCGAAGATGGCTACGCGGTTGGGGTCCTGCGGAGGTGTCATGCGAAGGTCTCCTGTCTGGCTGTCTCGGCTTCTGCTCGTCTCCTGGTGTGCGGCTGCTGCGGCCGCCGGCGCGTTATTCCCCCCGAGGGGGGAGGAGGAGACGAAGAAGCTCGAGTGACAGACGCACGACGGGCGGAGCCTAGCAAAGGCCGGCGTGCGCGACGGCGGTCTGGCGCCGCCAGGGACACGCTTGTCAGCAGAGGCCTCAGGGCACCAGCACGACCTTGCCGACGTTGCGCCGCTCGGTGATGAACCGGTGGGCGTCGCCGGCGCGCTCGAGCGGGAATGTCTCGGCCACGACCGGCCGGATCGTGCCGTCATCGAGCAGCGATCGAAGCGGCAGCGCGTAGGGCTCGATCGACCCTGCCTGCTTCCACAGCGTGAGCAGGTTGAGACCGATGACGGCCTTGGACTCGCTCATCTGCTTGATCAGGTTGAAGCGAGGCATCCGCAGCGCCGTTCGTGCCGCGGCGATCAGGTTGCGTCGCTCGCCCGACACGACGCCCGAGGCGCCGAAGCAGATCAGCCGCCCGCCCGCACCCAGCAGCTCGTAGCTGCGCCGGAAGCTGACGCCGCCGAGCGCGTCCATGACCACGTCCAGCGGGGGGACATCGCGCTCCCAGCCCGCGCGCGTGTAGTCGATCGCGTGGTCAACGCCGAAGGAGCGAATCGCTTCGTGCTTGCCCGGCGATGCGCTACCCCACACCTCAGCTCCGATCGACTTGGCGATCTGCGTGGCGGCGATGCCAACCCCGCCCGCCGCAGCGTGCACGAGCACGCGCTGTCCAGCCTCGAGCGCGCCGTAACGTACGAGCGCCACGTGGGCGGTGGCGTAGTTGACCGGGATCGCGGCGCCCTCCTCGAAGGACAGCCGCCGCGGCAACGCGAGCAGGTTTGCCACCGGCGAGACGACTCGCTCGGCGTAGCCGCCGAAGTTCGTCGCCGCGATCACCCGATCGCCAACCGCGAAGCCCTCGACGCCTTCGCCGACGGCGCTGATCGTTCCCGTGATCTCGTAGCCCACCACACAGGGCGGCTTGGGAGCATCGGGGTAGAGCCCAACCCTCGCCATCAGGTCAGCGAAGTTCACGCCCGCGGCGCGCACCTCGATCAACGCCTCCCCCGGCCGCGGCGGCGACGGATCCGGGCGCTCCTGGACCTGTAGCACCTGCGGCGGCCCGTGGCGGGTGATCACGGCGGCGCGCACGCCGGCGTACGCTACAGCGGCCGGTGCATGAGCCGGCCGCCGCGGGTCGTCACAGGCTCAGCGAGCGCCCGTCGACGAACCCGTCCGAGGCGACGATCTCGTCGATCACGTCCTGGGACACAGCGATATCGGTGGTCACGGCCATCGCCGCGAGACGGACCTCGCCGGTAGGCCTCGTCTCGCCGTCGGGCTGGCGGCCGACCGCCGCCGAGCTGATGTTGATCTCGTGCGCGCCGAAGACGTTGCCGACGCGGCCGATCATGCCCGGCACGTCGGAGTAGCGCAGCAGCACGAGGTGAGGCTCGAGCTGGAGGTTGAAGCGCTGGCCCCACGCCTCGAGCAGGTGGGGCCGGTTGTTGCGTCCGAGCGTAGTGCCCACGACGCGCTGGCGCTGCTCGCCGGAAGCCACCGTCACGCGCACGAGGTCGGTGAAGTCGCGCGCCGTCGTGCGCTTGGTCTCCCCCACCGCGATCCCCCGCTCATCGGCGATCGACGGCGCGTTGACTTCGTTGACCTCCTCCTCTGTGTGCCCGTGCAAGACGCCGAGCAGCACAGCCACCGACAGCAGGCGCGTGTCTCGCTCGGCGATTCGCCCCAGATACTCGATCTCTACGCGGTCGACCGAGGACCCCTCCGCGAGCGCCATCGCGATCACCCCGAGCTGGCGACACAGGGGCACGAATGGACCGAGCGCCTCGCGGTCCTCGGCCGCGATCGCGGGGATGTTCACCGCCGTGGACACGGTGCCCCCGGTGAGCGCGGCAACGACCTGCTCGGCAGTCTGCACTCCGGCGCGATCCTGCGCCTCTGTCGTCGAGGCTCCCAGGTGGGGGGTCACCACGACGTTGTCGTAGTTGTCGAACAGCGGGTAGTCGGTGATCGGCTCCGAGGGGAAGACGTCAAGCGCCGCGCCGGCCACCTTGCCCGAGTCCAGCGCCGCCTGCAGGGCGCCGTCGTCGATTAGCTCCCCGCGCGCGCAGTTGATCACGCGCACGCCATCGCGCATCTGCGCGAACGCTTCGGCGTCGAGCCAGCCGGCTGTCTCCGGCGTCTTTGGTAGATGGAGGGTGAGAAAATCGGCACGCCCGTAGACCTCGGTGGAGCTTTCGGCCCGCTCGACGCCCAGCTCGCGGAAGCGCTCGGCGGAGATGAAGGGGTCAAAGGCGATGAGCGTCATCCCGAATGCGCGTGCGCGCTGCGCGACGAGCTGGCCAATGCGCCCAAAGCCGACAATCCCCAGCGTCTTCTCGTAGACCTCGACACCGCCGAAGCGCGAGCGCTCCCAGCGACCGGCGAGCAGCGACGCCTGAGCCTGGGGCACGTTGCGTGCGAGCGCGAGCATCAGCGCGATCGTGTGCTCGGCGGCGGCGACAATGTTCGACTGGGGCGCGTTGGCCACGACGATCCCGCGCTTGGTGGCTGCCGCCACGTCGACGTTGTCGACGCCGATGCCCGCGCGACCGATGACCCTCAGCCGTTCGGCCCGCTCGATCACATCCGCGGTCAGCTGCGTGGCAGAGCGGATCACGATCCCCTCGTAGGCGCCGATCCGCTCGAGCAGCTGGTCGCGATCCAGGCCCTCGTCGACATCGACGTCGAAGCGCTCGCGCAGCAGCTCGACGCCGCTGTCGGCGATCTTCTCGGCCACGAGCACGCGCGCCCGGCCGGTCTCGGTCGCGCTCATCGCGGGACCTCGAGCCGCTCGACGATCCAGTCGACGCAGGCGGTCAGGGCCTCGACGTCGGCCGGCTCGACAGCCGGGAACATTCCCACCCTCAGCTGGTTGCGCCCCAGCTTGCGATACGGCTCGACGTCGACGATCCCGTTGGCCCGCAGCGTGGCCGCAACGACCGCCGCGTCGACCGCGTCATTGAAGTCGATCGTGGCGACCACGAGCGAGCGCTTCGCGCGGTCGGTTACGAACGGCCGCGCGAAGGCCGACGTCTCGGCCCAGCGGTAGAGGTGAGAGGAAGACGCGCGCGTGCGCTGTACGCACCAGTCGAGCCCTCCCTGCCCAAGCATCCAATCGACCTGGTCGGCGAGAAGGTGCAGTGTCGCGAGCGCGGGCGTGTTGTAGGTCTGATCCTTGCGCGAGTTCTCGAGCGCCGTCGCCAGCGAGAGGAACGCCGGGATCCAGCGCGGCGTTGCCGTGATCTCCGCGACGCGCTCCTGCGCCTTCGGGCTCAGCAGGACGATCCACAGGCCGCCGTCGGAGGCGAAGCTCTTCTGCGGCGCGAAGTAGTAGGCGTCGGTCTGCTCCGCGTCGAGCGGCAGCCCGCCCGCCGCCGAGGTGGCGTCGATGGCCACCAGCGCGTGCTCGGACGCCGCTGGACGGACTGCGTCGACCATCACGCCGGTCGAGGTCTCGTTCTGCGGCCAGGCGATGACATCGGCGTCGGGATCCGCCGTCGGCTGAGGGGCGTCGCCGAAAGCGCTTTCGAGCACGAGAGGATCGTCGAGGAAGGGGGCGTCGGCGGTCACCTTCGCGAACCTCGCCCCGAACTCACCAAAGCTCAGGTGTAGGACACGCCGGCGCACGAGCCCGAGCGCCGCGATCTCCCAGAAGGCCGTCGTACCCCCGTTGCCGATCACTACCTCGTAGCCCTCGGGGGCGCCGAGCAGCTCGGCGAGCCCGCTGCGCACACGCCCGACCAGCGAGCGGACCGGCTGCTGGCGGTGCGAGGTCCCCATCAGCGCGGCGCCCTCGGCGGCCAGGTGGGCGAGCTGCTCCGGGCGTACCTTCGAAGGGCCGCAGCCGAAGCGACCATCGAGGGGTTTGAGGCCCTCGGGAAGGACCAGCGTGGTGGCGGTGGCGGTTGTCGCGTCGGGGTGCGTCATGGCAGCCATCCTGGGGTCGGGGCCTCGCGGCCATGCCGGCGTTCGATGGTGGTGCCCAGGCGCGCGGCGGTTGCGACCCGTCGTTCCCCGATCGTGACCTCGATCTCAGGCGCCAGTAGCGACGGTCGCGCGAGTGTAGAGCACCTGCGGGCCGTGACGGCCTGCTCAGAAGCTGGGGTTGATCCAGTCCATCATCGAGCGCAGCTCTTGTCCTTCGCGCTCGATCTGCGTGTCGGCCTGCTGCTCGCGCAGGTGCAGGAAGTGCTCCTGTCCAGCGCGGTTCTCCGCGATCCATTCGCGTGCGAACTCGCCGCTCTGGATCTCGCTGAGGATCTTGCGCATCTCCGCCCGTGTCTGCTCGGAGATGACGCGCTTGCCGCGCGTGTAGTCGCCGTACTCGGCGGTGTTGGAGATCGAGTAGCGCATTCCGGCGAGCCCCTTCTCGTACATCAAGTCGACAATCAACTTGAGCTCGTGGAGGCACTCGAAGTAGGCCATCTTGGGGTCGTAGCCGGCTTCGACCAGCGTCTCGAAACCGGCCTGGACGAGCTCTGAGATGCCACCGCAGAGCACAGCCTGCTCACCGAAGAGATCGGTCTCCGTCTCATCCTTGAAGGTGGTCTCAAAGACGCCCCCGCGGGTGCAGCCGATCCCCCTGGCGTAGGCGAGCGCGAGCTCGAGCGTTCGTCCGCTCGGGTCCTGCTGGACGGCGACGAGCCCGGGGACGCCAGACCCCTCCGTGAACTGGCGACGGACCAGGTGACCGGGCCCCTTCGGCGCAACCAGCGCAACGTCGACGTCGGCCGCGGGCTCGACCTCGCCGTAGTGGATCGAGAACCCGTGGCCGAACAGCAGCAGGTTGCCCTGCGCGACGCCGTCGCGAACTCCGCCTTCCCAGACCGCACGATGCAGCTCGTCGGGAACGAGCATCATGACCACGTCCCCGCGACTCGCCGCCTCGCCCGGTTCGCTGACATCGAGCCCGGCCTCGCGCGCCGTGGCGACGGACTCCGAGCTCGGACGCAGCCCCACCACCACGTCGACGCCCGAGTCGCGCAGGTTCAGCGCGTGGGCGTGCCCCTGGGAGCCGAAGCCGATGATGGCAACCGTCTTGCCCTCGAGCAGCCCGAGGTCGGCGTCGTCGTCGTAGAACATCGGCGCGGGAGGCTAGCGAAGCGACCGCTGCGCGCCCGGCTCAGGCCTCGGCCGAGGCCATCAGTGCGCGCGCCGGGATCGAGATCGCGCCATCGTCGCCGGTGTAGGGCGCCAACGCTTCGCCAAGGCCTTGATACAGCTCCTCGCGCACAGCGGGCGCCAGCGCATCGGTGAGGCGAGCGAACTCGACACCGAGGTCGCGCGCCTCCGACCAGTAGGCAGCGAGGCTCTCGTGGCTGCGCAGGAAGTCGACCGCCTCGACCTCGATCTCGACAAAGCCGCTGTCGGCGAGCAACTCCGCGAGCGCAGTCGGATCGGCGAGCGCGAACATGCCGGGGGCGCCGGGAGCGGGCGGTTCGCTCAGCCCCCGGCGCACGAGCTCGCGCACGCGCAAGGACATCCAGGGATTTGCCATCGCATCCGCCCACACCGCGAGCGCGACGCGCCCGCCCGGGCGCAGAACGCGCCGCGTCTCACGCAGCGCCACCGCCGGGTCGCTGAGGAGCATGTAGCCAAAGCGGCACAGGACCGCGTCCACGGTGGCGGTGGGCAGATCGATCCATTCAGCGTCGAGCTCGGCGAATTCGACGTTGGTGATGCCCAGCTCAGCTGCACGCCGGCGAGCAACCTCGAGCATGCCCTCGGCGACGTCACTGCAGATCAGCGTCCCACCCGGCGCGATCAGCTCGGCGGCGAGCAAGCCCGTGTCGCCGGGTCCCGCTGCCAGCTCCAGCACGCGGTGGCCCGGCTGAGGCTGGATCCAGTCCACCATCCGGTGCGACAGTCCGAGCACCGCCGCCTGGAACTCCCCGCGGCGCCGCCCCCAGCCTTCCGCGGAGGCCTCCCAGCGGCGGCGCGACTGCTCGCGTGCACTCACGTCGCTCATCAGCGCAGCAGCGTGCGGCGCGGCTTGCCCGACGGCGTGCGCGGAAGGGCATCGGCGAACTCGATCCTCTTGGGCACCTTGAACGCCGCCAGTTTGGCCGCGCAATGTTCCCGCAGCGCCTCGCTCGTGGTTGCAGCTCCCGCCCGCAGCACGACACGGGCGCTGACCGCCTCGCCCCATTGCACGTCGGCGCGACCGTACACCGCGGCGTCGGTGACATCCGGATGGCTGAGCAGGATCGCCTCGACCTCGTCAGGGGCAACGTTCTCGCCGCCGGTGACGATCGTGTCGGCGAGACGGCCAGTTACGTGCAGGCGGCCGGATTCGTCGAGCTGACCCACGTCACCGGTGTGCAGGACCCCGTCGGGCGCCCGGGCACCGGGTGCCACCGTTGGTCCGTCGACAAGGATCTCACCAGCGTCGCCCACACGCACGCGCGTCAGCGGCAGCGGCGGACCAGCGCTGTGATCGTCCGGATCACGCGCGGTGGTCACCTGCGATGAGGCTTCCGTCAGCCCGTATGTCCCAACCACCGGCACGCCTGCCTCGAGTGCCGCCGCACGCAGAGACGCCGACATCGGCGCGCCCCCGATCAGCGCACGGCGCAGCGCCGGAGGACGCGCCAGACCGCCGTCGAGCAGGCGGGCGAGCGTGGTCGGCACAAGCGAGACGACCGTGGTCTGACCAGCGACGAGCTCGCCTGCAACAGTGTCTGAGTCGAAGCGCGGGTGCAGTACGGCGGTGGTCGCGTAGATTGCCGAGCGCAGCAGGATCGACAGGCCGCCGATGTGGGCGAGCGGCAGCGTGCATAGCCAGCGCTCGGCCGGGTCGAGGCCGAGCGCAACGGCCGACCCCAAGGCGCTGGCGAGCAGGTTGCCATGAGTGAGCTCCACCGGCGCGCCCGGCCCGGTCGTTCCTGACGTGTGCAGCAGCAGCGCGGGCGCGTCGGCGTCGCAGGCCAGCGGTGCCAGCGGCCCCGTGCGCGCGAGCGCGGCGGGCGAGTCGATCGTGTGATCGGCCCTCGCTTCGCGCTCGACGCGCTCGTCGTCAGACAATCGAGGATCCACCGGCAGCGCCACGGCCCCCAGCCACAGGATTGCGTGCAGGGCGACGGCGAAGCCAGCATCGCCGTGGGCGGGTAGAGCAACCCGCTCCCCGGGGCCGACGCCGATCGCCGCAAGCCCGCCGGCCACCGCGGCGGCGGCGTCGGCCAGCTCGCGGTAGCTGAGCGTCTGGCGAGGGGTGACGAGCGCCTCCCGATCCGGCATTGTCGCCGCCGCGCTCGCTAACCAGGGATCGATCGCCATCGCAGCTGAGCCTACGCGGGGATGATCTAGGGTGGCGCGACGATGAGCGAGCATGCCTGGACGGCAGCGGGCAGGTACACCGACATCCGCTACGAGCTTGGGGACGGCGGCGCAGCGGGGATCGCCAAGATCACGATCAACCGCCCCGAGGTGCGCAACGCATTTCGCCCGCAGACGCTGATCGAGCTCGCCGAGGCGCTGGACCGCGCACGCGAGGACCTCGATGTCGGCGTGATCGTCTTGACCGGCGAGGGTCCAGACGCATTCTGCTCGGGCGGCGACCAGCGGGTGCGGGGCGACGCGGGCTACCTCGCCGACGACGATGCCGCGCGCCGCGGCGTGGGCCGATTCCACGTCACCGACCTTCAGGTTCAGATCCGGCGGCTGCCCAAGCCGGTGATCGCGATGGTCGCCGGATACGCGATCGGGGGCGGCCATGTGCTGCACGTCGTCTGTGACCTCACGATCGCGGCCGACAATGCCCGCTTCGGTCAGACCGGACCCCGGGTCGGCTCCTTCGACGGCGGCTTCGGCGCCGGGCTGCTCGCCGAGATGGTGGGGCCCAAGAAGGCAAAGGAGATCTGGTTCTTGTGCCGCCAGTACGACGCCCGTCAGGCACTGGAGATGGGGCTCGTCAACACGGTCGTCCCGCTGGAGCGGCTCGAGCAGGAGACCGTCGCCTGGTGCCGCGAGCTCCTCGCCCTGTCCCCGTTCGCGCTGCGCTTGCTGAAGGCGAGCTTCCACGCGGCCGAGGACGGGCTCGCCGGCCTCCAGCAGCTCGCTCACGACGCCAACCTGCTCTTTTACATGAGCGAGGAGGCACAAGAAGGCCGTGATGCCTACGTACAGAAGCGCCCGCCGGACTTCTCTCGCTTCCCCCGACGGCCCTAGCCTCGGAGCGTTGTGCGCATCTGGCTGATGGCCGCTCGACCGCGGACGTTGCCCGCGGCGGTGGCGCCCGTGCTCGTCGGCACCGCGCTCGCCGTCACGGTGGGCCCGCTGCGGGTGCTCGCCTTCCTGGCCGCGCTGGTCGGAGCGGTCTTCATCCAGGTGGGGACAAACTTGTCAAACGACTACTCCGACGCCCGCCGTGGCGCCGATGCCGAGGATCGACTCGGCCCCGTGCGCGTCACCGCCGGTGGACTGGTGCCCCCGCGGCAGGTGCTCGTCGCGACCTACCTCTCCTTCGCTGTCGCGGTCCTGGTGGGCGTGTACTTGATCGCCGTCGCCGGCTGGGTCGTGCTGGCGCTCGGCGCCGCGTCGATCCTGGCGGGGGTGCTTTACACCGGCGGTCCGCGGCCGTACGGGTACGAAGGGCTGGGCGAGCTCTTCGTCTTCCTCTTTTTCGGGATCGTTGCCGTGACGGGGTCGTTCTACGTCCAGCGCCAGCGCCTGCCCTGGGAAGCGTTCGCACTCGCCGTTCCTGTCGGCCTGCTGGCCGCCGCGATTCTCGTCGTCAACAACGTGCGTGACCTGGAGAGCGACCGCCGCGTCGGCAAGCGCACGCTCGCGGTCCGCCTGGGACGTGAGCGCACGCGCCGGCTCTACAGCGCGATGCTCACCGGCACCTATCTCACCGCCCCGATCCCCTGGCTGGCGGGATCACTGTCGGCGTGGCTGCTGGCGCCGCTGCTGAGCGCTCCACTCGCCCTGCGCTTGGTCAGGACGGTCGGCAGCCGCAGCGATGGCCCTGCCCTCAACGGCGCGCTCGCCGGAACGGGCGCGCTCCAGCTGGGCTTCTGCCTGCTGCTGTCGGCCGGCATCCTGTTGTCGTGATGCGGCTGAGCTGGCGGCGCACGCGGCTGCGTCTGCGCGCACCCTTTGCGACGGCGTTCGCAACGCTCTCCGAGCGTGAGCTCCTCGAGGTGGAGCTGCATGCGGACGACGGGACGACGGCCCGCGGGGAGGCGGCGCCGCTTGAGCCCTATGACGGGGTCTCGCTCGACGCCGCCGAGGAAGGCCTCGCAATGCTCGCCGCCCTCGTGGCCGGAGTCGACGACGCAGACCGTAAGTCTCTGCTCGATGCCGCCTGGGCGAGCGGAGCCCCAGCCTGCGCGGTGGCGGCGCTCGACCTCGCGCTCTGGGATCTTGCCGGACAGCAAGCGGGCCGGTCCGTAGCCGAGCTGTTGGGCGCACCGAGCGCCGCGCGGATCGCGGTCAACGCCACGATCGCGGCCGCGGACCGCGCCGGAGCGGCGGCCGCGGGTGCCACCGCGGTGGCCGCCGGTTTCGGTTGTCTGAAGCTCAAGGTCGGGATCGGCGACGACGCGGGGCGCGTCGCCGCCGTGCGGGCGGCCGCCGGTCCGACGACAAGCCTGCGGGTCGACGCCAATGGCGCATGGGTCAACGAGCCAGAGGCGCTCGGCGCGCTCGAAGCGCTGGCTCCCGCAGGAATCGAGCTGGCCGAGGAGCCGATGCACGGCGTCGAGGCGCTGCGCAGCCTGCGCGCAAGCGCCCCCATCCCTATCGCGATGGACGAGACCGCCTGCGACGCGAGCGCATGGGGATCGGGCGCCACGGACCTCGTCTGCCTGAAGCTCTCGCGCTGCGGCGGCATCTCGGCCCTGCTCTCCGCCGCCCGCGCAGCTCGAGCCGCCGGGAGCGAGGTCTATCTGGCCTCCAACCTCGACGGCCCCGCCGGTATCGCCGGAGCCCTGCACGCGGCCGCGGCGATCGCTCCGATCCCCGCCTGCGGCCTCGCCACCCTCGGCCTCTTCGCCGACCAAGGCGACCCGTTTGCCCCGGTCGCTGGCGAGATCGCCGTTCCCCGCGGGCCCGGTCTGGGCCTCGGCTGATCAGCCGAGGCGTCAGAGCAATGCAGCTACCAGCGCCGGCGCCTCGAGCGCGACGGCGTGTCCGACGGCAGGCAGCTCGACGACCTGCGCGCGGGGGATCAGCTGGCCCATGCGCCGGCCGATCGCCACGAACTTGCCGTCGCGTTCGCCGCTGACGACCGTGACGGGCATCGTCAACTCCGCAAGCCTCCCCCACAGCGGCTCCATCCGTCCCGTGGAGAGCCCGCGCAGGGCGGCGGCGAGCCCAGCTGCGCTGTTGCGCATCCGGTCCTCGTGTGCCGCGGCTGCAACGGCTCGTGGCTGGCCGCGCAGCAACGGCTGCCTCGCCCAACGGCGGCCGAAGAGCTCGACTCCGTCGCGCTCGATGCTCTCGGCCAGCTCCTCATCGGCCGCGCGCCGCGCGTCGCGCTCCGCGGGGTCGGCGATCCCCGGCGAGGCGCCGAGCAGAACGAGGCGGCTGACGCGATCGGGGTGCGCGAGCGCGAAGAGCAGGGCGAGACGACCGCCCATCGAGTAGCCGCAGAGCGCGAACGGCTCGCTCGAGAGCGCCGCGATGTCCTCCAGGCAGGCACCGAACGACACCGGTCGCGCCTCTGTACGGGTGCCGTGGCCGCGAAGGTCGGGCGCCAACGCCGTGTAGCGTTCGCCGATCCCCGCCTCGATCAGACCACGCCAGCTCGCGCTCGTCTGTGTGAATCCGTGGAGCAGGACGATGGTCGAGAGCATGCGCACACGATGACGCCTGCGCCCGCCCATCAGCTGCTCGCCGCCTTCGTGGATGAGCTCGCGCGCTGCGGGTTGCAAGCTGCCTGCACCTCCCCGGGCTCGCGCTCAACCCCGCTGGTGCTGGCGCTCGCACGCGAGCCGCGGCTGCGCTGCTTCTCGCAGCTCGACGAGCGCGGTGCCGCCTTCTTCGCACTCGGCTTGGCAAAGGCAAGCGGACTGCCGGTGGCGCTCGCGTGCACCTCGGGGACCGCTCCCGCGCATTACTTTCCAGCCGTCCAGGAGGCCCACGAGAGCGGCGTGCCCCTGCTCGTCCTGACGGCCGACCGGCCACCCGAGCTGCGTGACAGCGGGGCCGGTCAAACGATCGACCAGCTCGCCCTCTACGGCAGGGCGGCGAAGTGGTTCTTCGAGGTCGGGGCGCTCGAGCAGGCAGGCGAGCGGCGGATGCAATGGATGCGCTCGCTGGCGTGCCGCGCCTGGTGGACCGCGACGAGCGGCCGCGCCGGCGTCGTCCACCTCAACTTCCCGCTACGCGAGCCCCTCGCGCCGGGCCATCCGGTCGATCGCGACGCGATCCTCGCGAGCGGCCGCCCCGGGCAGCAACCGTGGCTGACGGTCACCCGCGCGCCGCGGCGCCTCGACGCCGCTGACGCGACGACCCTGGCCGACGGTCTGGGCCGCCGCACGCGCGGCGTGGTGGTCGCCGGTCGAGCCGAGCGATCCGCGGGACTCGCCGGAGCGGCCGCACGCTTCGCCGCAGCGGCCGGATACGCGCTGCTGGCCGATCCGCTGTCGGGCGCCCGGCGTGGGCCCGCGGCGGTCGCCTACTACGACGCGCTTCTGCGCAACGAGCAATTCGCCGCCGAGCACACCCCCGAGATCGTCGTGCGGATTGGCGACCTGCCCACGTCCAAGCCGTTGCGCGGCTGGCTGGCCGGACTGCGGGACACCCCACAGCTGGCGTTCGAGCCCGACGGCGGCTGGCAGGATCCAGACGCCGTCCTGTCAACCCTGCTCAGCGCCGACCCCGTGCCGGCTCTCGCGGCGCTCGCCGAGGAGCTCGAGCCGCGCAATGATCACAACGGCGACAGGAACTGGTTACAGGGCTGGTTGGATGCCGACGCACACGCGGGCGAGGCGATCGCAAAGGCTCTCAGCGACGAGCTCTCCGAGCCGGCGACCGCGCTGGCCGTCGGCTCGCTCGCCCCGCAAGATGTGATCGTCTGGCTGGCATCCTCGATGCCGGTGCGCGACGCCGAGAGCTTCTGGCCGCGACGCGAGGCCCCGCCCCGAGCACTCAGCAACCGAGGTGCAAACGGGATCGACGGGACGGTCTCCTCGGCGCTCGGCGCAGCCAACGCAGCTGCCGGCACGGTGCTCGCGCTGCTCGGCGATCTCGCCCTCGCTCACGACGTCGGGGGGCTGCTGGCACGCACGCGCCTGGGAACCAAGCTCGTCCTCGTGGTCGTCAACAACAACGGCGGCGGGATCTTCCATTTCCTTCCCGTCGCAGGCGAGCGCGATGTCTTCGAGGAGCACGTCGCCACACCGCACGCGCTTGACATCCCCGGCCTGGCCGCGATCGCCGGCGCTGCCCACTACGCCCCCGAGACACCGGCCGAGCTGGCCGCCGCGCTGTCACGGTCGCTCGCTGGCGAGGGCAGCGCGGTAATCGAGGTGTGCAGCGATCGCGAGGCCAACGTCGCCGTCCACGCTCGCGCGTGGGCTGCGGTCAGCGCGGCGCTGCGCTAGGGGGTGTGCTCACTTGACCCCGATTATTGTCGTCAACTCGACACACCCCGCCGCCTCGGACGGCGGGTGCTCCCCCGGCCGACCTCGACGGCGGTGCCGCGGCCCCTCAGCTGGCGGCTGCTCACGGCCTTTCAGCCGGCGGCGGCTGCTCGAGGCCGCTCAGCCGGCGCTGCTCACGGCCTTTCAGCCGGCGGCGGCTGCTCGAGGCCTTTCAGCCAGCGAGCAGCGGAAGCAGCGCCTCCAGCTTGACCTCGGTCTCCGCCAGCTCCGCAGCGGGGTCTGAGTCGGCCACGACACCAACACCCGCGTAACAGCGAGCGTGGGCGCCCCGCAGCAGGGCGCAGCGCAGAGCGACGCAAAACTCGCCGTCCTCGGACCCATCGGTCCACCCGATGGCGCCGGCGTACCAGCCGCGGTCGATGCCCTCGAGCGCGCGGATCAGCGGCGCGGCGCGCTCCCATGGCTCGCCCCCGACCGCCGGCGTGGGATGCAGCGCGGCCGCTAGATCGATCGCGCCGAACGGCTCGTCGAGCTGCGCACGGATCGCCGTGGCGAGATGCTGGATGTTGGCGATCTTGACCAGCTGGGGCTCGGGCGCCGCGGCGACCCAGAGCGCGAGTCGGCGCAGGGTGCGCTCGATTCGGCGCGCCACGATTGCGTGCTCCTGGCGGTCCTTGCTCGAATGCAGCAGCTGCTCTCCGAGGTAATCGTCCACGGCGGGGTCCGCGCTACGCCGTGCCGAGCCGGCAAGTGCGACGGTGCTCGCACGGTGACCTTCGCGACGCACCAGCAGCTCGGGACTGGCGCCGAGGAAGGTCGCCTCGCCGCGGCCGACCGCGAACACGAAGCAGGCGGGGAACGCCTCCCGCAGCACACCGAGCAGCGCTGCCGGATCGTGGACAACTGGGGCGTGGACGGCGACCTCGCGGGCGAGCACGACCTTCTCGAGCTCGCCTGCGACGATGCGCTCCACGGCCCGCGCCACGCTGGCCTCGTAGTGCTCTGGGGTCAGGGGAGCCGAGACGCGTACGCGCCCGACCGGAGCGGGGTCGAGCAGGGGCAGGCGGGCGTCGAGCCGTAGCTGCGCCAGGCGGCCGACAGCTCGCTCGCAAAGCTCCTCGCCGCTGTCATCGGGGGACGCGAGCACCGCCACGGTCGCCGTTACCCGGTCGCCCTGACGCGCGACGGCGAGCTCGGGAACGTGCAGCGAGGCGGGCGCAAAGCCGCTCCACTCCGGCGCCGCACCCCCATCGTCGGCGAAGGCAAAGCCACCGGCGGCGACGAGTCCAGCCGCGCGCGACGTCGCTCGCTGGTCGATGACAGCGTCGCCGACGAGCGAGCGCCAGGCGGCGGACACCGACGCGAAGCGGTCCGGGCCGCTCGCCTGGAGCGCGACCGCGCAGCCGAGTCCCGCGAGCGCCTGTCCTTCGCAGTCCGGACGCTCCAGCGCAAACCAGGGCTCGGTCGCGCTCCGTGCGGCCGCGACCACCGCGGTGGGATCTAGACTGGCCTCCAGCTCGACCGCTACGCCGGCGAGCACCGGGCGTAGCTCCCGGCGGGCGCGTTCCAGCGCAGCATCGACGCAGACGACGACCCGGCTGCGATGCTCGGCAGCGACAGCCCCCGGCAGTCCCGCCACCGAGCTCACCGAGCTACGTCTCGCCTCGTCCGCGCGAGATCGCGATCTCGCCGGTGCGCGCCATCTCGACGAGGCCGAAGGGCCTCACAAGCCGCTCGAAGGCCTCCACCTTGTCATCGGTCCCGGTGATCTCGATGACCACCGAGCGCTTGCCGACGTCGACCACCTTGCCGCGGAAGATCTCCACGAGCTGGAGGACCTCGGCGCGAGCGCCGCCATCCGCAGAGACCTTGAAGAGAGCGAGCTCGCGGGCGATCGTCTCGTCTGGCTGGAGGTCACGGATCTTGATGACGTTGACGAGCTTGTGCAGCTGCTTGGTCACCTGATCGATCGGGTGCAGCGCCCCGTCGAGCGTCAGCGTGACGCGCGACACCGCGTCGTCGTCGGTCGGACCTACCGCCAGTGTGTTGATGTTGAAGCCGCGGCGCGCGAACAGTCCGGCAATCCGCGTGAGGACGCCGGGCTTGTTCTCGACGAGGATCGAGACGATGTGCTTGCGACCGGTGTGGATCCCCCCAGCCGCCTCGAGATCCTCGAGGCTGAGCAGCTCTTTGGTGGCTGGCTCGCCCATCGATCAGCCCACCATGTCGCGCGCCGGCTGGCCGGGTGCGATCATCGGATAGACATTCTCCTCGCGGGTGACGCGAACGTCGATCACCACCGGACCGGGGACCTCCAGCGCCTTGCGGAAGTCATCCACCAGCGTGTCGCGGGACTCACAGCGCATGCCCGTCGCGCCGTAGGCCTCGGCGAGCTTGACGAAGTCGGGAAAGCTGCCCATGTCGACCTGCGAGTAACGCCGATCCCAGAAGAGCTCCTGCCACTGGCGCACCATGCCGAGGTAGCCGTTGTTCATGATGAACACCTTGATCGGGATGCCCTCCTGGGCACACGTGGCGAGCTCCTGCATGTTCATCTGCACCGAGCCGTCACCGGCGAGGCAGACGACGGGTAGGTCACTACCAGCGACCGCCGCACCCATCGCGGAGGGCAGACCGAACCCCATTGTCCCCAGGCCGCCCGAGTTGATCCAGCGACGCGGCTCGCTGAAGGGAAAGTACTGCGCCGCCCACATCTGGTGCTGACCGACATCCGAGGTGACGATCGCCTCGCCGCCGGTGGCCTGGTAGAGCGCCTCGACCATGTACTGGGGCTTGATCTCGCCATTCTGGGGATCGTCGTAGTGCAGCGGATACTGCTCCTGCCAGGAGCGGATCCTTCCCCACCATCCCTCGAGCCGCCCGGCGTCGGCGTCGAGCGCGCGGTACTCCGCAGTCAGCCGGGCGAGAATGTTGCGAGCGTCGCCGACGATCGGGATGTGGGCGGGGACGTTCTTGGAGATCTCGGCCGGATCGATGTCGATGTGAATGAACTTGGCTCGCGGTGCGAACTCCGACAGCTTGCCGGTGATGCGGTCGTCGAAACGCGCGCCCACCGCACAGATCAGGTCTGCCTCGTCCATCGCGTAGTTCGCGGCACGCGTGCCGTGCATCCCCAGCATCCCGAGCCACTGGTCGTGGCCAGCCGGGAACGCGCCGAGCCCCATCAGCGTGCACGTGCAGGGGAAGCGGTCGGCGGTCACGAACTCGCGCAGCTCCTCGGCTGCATTGGCGTTGACGACGCCGCCACCCGCGTAGACGACCGGACGGTGAGAGTTCGCTAGCGCCTTGGCGGCAAGACGAATCTGCTTCTGGTTGCCTTCCGTTGTCGGCTGGTAGCCCGGAAGCGAGACGTCGGTGACCGGCTCGTAGGGAATGTCGGCGCGCGAGAGGTCTTGTGGGATGTCCACGATCACTGGCCCGGGGCGCCCGGTGCGCGCGATGTGGAACGCCTCGTGAATCGCACGCGGAATCTCCAGCGGGTGCTGGATCAGGAAGGAATGCTTGACGATCGGCATCGTGATGCCGATCGTGTCGGCCTCCTGGAAGCCGTCGGTGCCGAGCAGCTCGGTGCGCACCTGTCCGGTGAGGAAGACGACCGGCACCGAATCCATCATCGCGTCGCAGATCGGGGTCACCAGGTTGGTGGCGCCCGGTCCGCTGGTGGCCAGCGCCACGCCGACCTTGCCCGTGGCCTTCGCGTAACCCTCAGCCGCATGGCCGCCGCCGGCTTCGTGGCGCACGAGGATGTGGCGGATGCCGGCGTCGTAGAAAGCGTCGTAGGTCGGCAGGTTGGCGCCGCCCGGAAGCCCGAATACGACCTCGACGCCCTCGGCCTTGAGGGACTCGATCAGGGCGTCGACGGCACGCATGCGCTGTGCTCCTTCCGGCGTAGCTGGGCGACGAGGAGGCCGCGCGGGCGGCCATTCGTCCGCGCGCAGGGCCGAACAGCCCATTCTAGCAACGGATTCCTGGCCAAACGCAGGCGATTCTAGGAAGCGCCGGGAGACGCGATGCGCTGCTGTGACGCCGGAACGATCGCTACGTCGGGGAAGTCGAGCTCGGTGCCGCAGCGCGTGCAGAGCGCGTCATGGAGCTTGACGATACGGGCGCAGCCGGGGCATTGGCGGCGCAGCTCGTCGGACTCGTAGCGGTAGAGGACCGCCGTTAAGAGCCCGAACACCGGAATGCAGGCGGAGATCAGAAACCAGATGAAGAAGGAGCTGCCCTTGATGTGGCCGACGATCCCGCCGGCGAATCCGAAGCAGAGCAGCAGAAATCCTCCCGCCAGGCCGCCGCCGACGACGGTCACAGGATGCGCATCGCCCACACAGCCGCGGCGATCACGGCGACCACGACTACGACGAACAGGATCGTGTGCAGCAATCCGGCGAGCAGCCCGACCGCCAGCCTGATCACTACCACGGCCACCACACCGAGCACCACCACGGCGAGCGCCTTCTGCGTCAGGCTCGACGACGACGCCTTCTCGTCCATGCGACTGATGCTACTCCCGCGGAGCGGCCGTCAGTCGTGAATGCGCTTTAGGTGCTCGACCGAGGCGGGATCGCGCGGGCGGTTGAGCTCCGCGCGTGCGAGGCGGTAGCGCCGTACGGCTGGCCGCTCCGGCACGGCTGGCGTCGGCTCCGAGATCGAGGCCAGCGCAAACGGGACCAGCACGATGCGCGAGAGGATGGGGGTGGAGTGCATGAAGACAGTGTGGGCCCCCGGACGCCGGTGCGCCTTGGCCCGTCGTCCAAAGCTTTGGGGCGGCCGTTCGACCGATGGTCGAAGGCTCAGCGCTGCGCGGCAGCGCTCGCCAGCACGAGCGCAGGGCGCATCGCCGGCGAGATGCGGCGCCGCACCCGCCAGCGAGCCCCCGCGAACGCGCGGTTCGCCACGGTGAGAAACCCCGCCTCATCGGCGCGCAGCGCAAGCAGCAAGTGTGCGCTGCGGTCGCCCGCCGGCAGCGCCGAGCCGGGGACGCGGACACAGAGACAGTGCACGCGCCGCCCGCCGGGTCGCACGAGCAGCGCTCCGGCCTCGCCCACCAGCCACACGCCTAGGCGCCCGCGCTCGAGCACTAGTCCCGTCGCGGCGTGGAGCTCGCGCGCCTGGTGGTCCAGCAGGTCGCCCAACAGCCCCAGCGCGCGCCGCTCGGCGTGCTCGGGTGCGCGTCCCTGTTTACGCACTACGTTCGCCCCTCGCTGGGCGTAGAGCTCGGGGATGATCCAGGCGTGCGCAGCCGCTGCCAGCGAGACCGGCAGGGCGAGCGGCTGCAGCAGCATCAGCCCGACCGCGGCCACCAGGAACGGCACCACGTGCGCAACGGTGACCAGCGTCCACAGCGCCTCAGCGCGACGCAGCGAGCGCTCGTCGGCGCGCGCGCGCCAGTAGACAGAGGCGAGCTCGGGGAGCTGCTCGACCGCGCCTCGGCCGAGCGAACGCGCCTCGATCGCCACCGCTGAGGTCTCCTGCCGCTAGCCGCCGGCGATCGGCAGGCGCATGATCACGAGGTCGGCGTCGAGCGGCAGCTCGCGCACCTGCTCGGCGTGGCCCTCGCCGGTTGAGACCATCGCCAGATAGCCGTGGTCCAGCTCGTGGCGGAACGCCTCGGCCGCTGCCTCGACAGCGACAGCGTTCTCGGGGGTCCATTCCGCGATCGTGGTGTGACCCGTTTGGTCCATGCGAATGAGACGTGACATCGAGGCTCCTTAGGGCGGGCGCCGGCCGGCCCTCTGGCCGCGGCTGAGCGCACATCGTACGCTCCCCGCTCCACTACAGACCCAGCCGCTCGTGCACCAGCCGGGTGACCTCGCCGCCGTCGGCGCGACCCTTGGTTGCGCGCATGACGTGGCCGACGATCGGGCCGATCGCCTTGGCGTTGCCGGCGCGCAATCGCTCGGCGGCATCGGGATGCTCAGCGATCGCGGCCGCGACGGCATCGGCGAGCCCGGCGTCGTCGTCGAGTGCTCCGACGCCTTCCTGCTCGACGATCCGCGCCGGATCTCCGCCCTGGCTCAGCAGCCGCGCCAGCACCACCGTGCGCGCAGGCCCCGCCGCGACCCGGCCGGCGCCAACCAGCGCCACCAGGGCTGCCAGCGCAGCCGGCTCCAGCGCGGAGGCGTCCGGATCCCGTTCGCCGAGAGCCGCGGCTACGTGCGCCGTCCACGTGGCCAGCTCGCGGGGCGAGGCGCCGTCGGCGGCGGAGAGCACGGCTTCGAAGAAGCTCCCGAGCGCCGGGCGAAAGGCGAACTGGTGCGCGTGCTCGGCGCTCAGACCCAAGTGCTCGTAGCGCGCGATGCGCGTGGCGGGCAGTTCGCCCACCGCCTCGCGAGCGCGCTGCACCATCTCCTCGTCAATCGCGATCGGCACGAGATCGGGCTCGGGGAAGTAGCGGTAGTCGTGCGCCTCCTCCTTGGAGCGCAGCGAGGTGAGGTTGCCGCTGCGTGGGTCGAAGTGCAGCGTCTGCTGGACCACCTCCGCACCGCTCTCCAGCAGCGCCCGCTGGCGGGCGATCTCGGCCTCGATTCCGCGCTTGACGAAGGAGAACGAGTTCATGTTTTTCAGCTCGGTCTTGACCCCGAGCTCGCCGCTGCCGGCCGGCGCCAGCGAGACGTTGGCGTCGCAGCGCAGTGATCCCTCCGCCATGCGTACGTCCGAAACACCGAGCTGACGCATCGTCGCTGCCAGCAGCGCCAGCCACACCCTCGCCTCCTCGGCGTCGTGGAGGTCGGGCTCGGTAACGACTTCAACCAGTGGCGTGCCCCCGCGGTTGAAGTCGACGATGCTCGAGCCAGCGCCGTGGATGCGGCCGCTGACCCCGACATGGTTGAGCTTGGCCGCATCCTCCTCGAGGTGGACACGATCGATGCGGACGTCGCCGAGGCTGCCGCCGCGACACAGCGGCGCGTCGTACTGGGAGATCTGGAAGCCCTTGGGCAGGTCGGGATAGAAGTAGTTCTTGCGATGGAAGATCGACTGCGGAGCCAGCTCACACCCGAGCGCGTGGCCGATCATCAGCCCAAAGTGGATCGATTGCGCGTTGAGGACCGGGAGCGCCCCGGGCAAGCCCAAGCAGACGGGGCAGGTGCGCGTATTGGGCGGCTCGCCGAAAGACAGCTCACACGCGCAGAACATCTTCGTGCGCGTGTCAAGCTGCACATGGATCTCCAATCCGATCGTGGGTTGCAAGTTCATTCCCGGGCTCCTGCGGCGCCATTTTCATTGCCTTCAAAGCGCAGCGGAGAGGGCAGCGCGATCGTCTTGACGCGGTCCGCGTGGGCGAGCTCGAGCGCGTGCGCGGCATCGAGCAGCCGCGGCTCGCTGAAGGCGGGACCGACGACTTGCAGCCCCACCGGGAGCCCCCCCGACGCACCGTTGGGGATCGAGATCGCCGGTATCCCGGCGAGCGACATCGGGACCGTGCAGAAGTCCGAGAGGTACATCGCCAGCGGGTCTGAGGTCCGCGCTCCCAGCTCGAAGGCGGCCGTCGGGCTAGTGGGCGTGAGGATGAAGTCAAAGCGCTCGAACGCGGCACGGAAGTCCTCGGCGATCTTCGTGCGCACGCGCTGCGCACGCCCGTAATAGGCGTCGTAGTAACCCGAAGAGAGCGCGTAGGTCCCAAGCATCACGCGTCGCTTGACCTCCGCTCCGAATCCCTCGGCGCGCGTGCGCGAGTACATCTCCTCCAGCGAGCCGTCCTGCGAATCGACGCGCAGCCCGTAGCGGACGCCGTCGAAGCGAGCGAGGTTGGAGGAGCACTCGGCCGGCGCGATCAAGTAGTAGGCCGCGAGCGCGTGTGGCGCGTGCGGGAGCTGACAGCGCTCAACGCTGGCACCGAGCTGCTCGACGAGCGCGACGCTCGCCTCGAACGCAGCGCGCACGCCGGTCTCGACCCCTTCGCCGGTGAGCTCGTCGGGCACGCCGAAGCGCAGCCCATCGAGGCGCTCGGAGCGGGGCAGCTCGATCGCCTCGGGGAACGCCAGCGACGTGGAATCGCAGGGATCGCGGCCGACCATCTTGGAGAACAGCAAGGCAGCGTCGGCGACGCTGCGCGTCAGCGGTCCGGCCTGGTCAAGCGACGAGGCGAACGCGATCATGCCGTAGCGCGAGCAGGCGCCGTACGTCGGTTTGAGGCCGACGATGCCGCAGAGCGCGGCCGGCTGGCGGATCGAGCCCCCGGTGTCGGTGCCCAGCGCCCAGGGGACGATTCCCGCCGCCACCGCGGCGGCGCTGCCGCCCGACGACCCCCCAGGGACGCGACCGCGGTCGTGGGGGTTGAGCACTGCTCCGTAAGCGGAGTTCTCGTTGGAGGAGCCCATCGCGAACTCGTCCTGGTTGGTCTTGGCGAGCAGGCTCGCGCCCGCGTCCAGCAGCTGACGCACGACCGTCGCCGTGTAGGGGGGTCGATAGTCGCGCAGGATGCGCGAACCGGCTTGGCTCGGGATCCCCTCAGTGCAGAAGAGGTCCTTGACCGCGAGGGGGATGCCCGCGAACGGGAGAGCCGCCGCCTCCTCGTTCGGCCCATCGTCGGCGTCGGCAACCCATGTGAATGCGTTGAGCTCGTCGTCTGTGGCTGCCGCCTGACAGGCCAGCCACAGCTCGCGGGCCGACAGCTGGCCGGCGCGGATCGCCTCGACGGCTTCGGTCGCGGTGCGCGGAGGCGCGCTCACGACCCCGGCGTCGGGACCTCGAAGCCCTCCTCCGCGACGGCGGGTGCGCCAGCCAGCGCGACCTCGCGCGACAGCGAGGGACGCGGCTCGTCTGCGCGCAGTGCGTTGGCGATCTCGATCACGTGGGAGGTCGGCGCGACCGACTCGAGGTCGAGCTCGGAGATAGTCTCGATGTGGTCGAGTACTGCGGAGAGCTCCCGCGACATGCGCTCCACCTCGTCGTGGGTGAGCTCGAGGCGAGCGAGTCTCGCGACGTGCAGCACCTGGTCGCGGTCGAGCATGCGGCGATTCTAGTGTTGGTCCTCGATCCCGCCGCCGCGTGCGCTGCTCGGAGAGCGCCTCGGGATCGGCGCCGGACGGGGCGGCCCGCTGAGCAGCCTGGCAGCCTGCGCGCGGGCATCGCGGACCGAGACGCGCTCGTCGCGCATCGCCAGATACGCGCCCACCGTGAGACCGGCGGTCAGCAGCAGCCCGAGCCAACCGAAGACCTGGGTGGTCACGCGGAAGCTTCCCGTCAGTCCGGAGATCGATGCCTGTGGCGGCGCCCAACCGCCGGGCTTGGAGATCAGGACATCGATCAGCACGAACAGAGTGCTCAACGCGCCGAGAGGTGTGGCGATCACGCTCGCGATGACCGCGAATCCGACCGAGCGCTGCGTCGCAGCCACCACGACCATCCCAAGCGTCACGACGATGGTCAGCAGGAGCAGGAGATCGATCACCGAGAACGCGGTCCATGCGTCTGCGCCGCGAGCAGAGTGAGTGAGCACGGCCTGCAGCACCGGATTGGCGTGCAACTGCTCGTTGATCACCGGGTTGGCAGAGCTGATGCTGGCGCTGGCGCGAAACCAGTGCAGGAACATGTCGACGAACAGCAGGGCGGCGCAGGCGGCCGCGAGCTTCTCACCCGTGCGCAGCCGGCTGAGGTCGATGTCCATGATCGCTGGGCCGTCGGTGCGCCGCCACGCTGGGCGACGCACCGATCCTCGCTGCTCCCCTTAGGAGCCGGGGGGCGGCGTGCTGCCGCCGCCCGGGGGCGGCGTGCTCGGGGGCGGCGTGCCACCGCCGCCGGGGGGGGCGCCCTGGCCTGGGTTCCCAGCACCGGGCGGGGCGGCCGGGGGCGGAGGTGGCGGAGGTGGCGGGGGCGGCGGGGGCGCAGTGCCCCGCCCGCCTCCCTGGAAGGCACCGGCCGCCTGCTGACGGGCGTCGCCGATCGAGACGCCCTCCTCCTGCATCGCCCGGTAGCTGCCAAATGTCATCGCGGCCGCCGCCACGAGGCCGAAATAGCCCCAGATCAGAGCCGACGCGTGCAGCGACACTCCGAACCCGCCGACGCCGGGCTTGGAGATGAACAGCTTGAGCACGATCAGCAGCGTTGCGAGCGCGCCGAGCGCCGTCGCGATCACGCTGACGGAGACAGGCAGCGCGACCTTTCGCTGTGACGCGGTGAGCCAAACCATGCCCAGTGCAGCGACGATCGCCAGTAGCGAGAAGAGCCAGATCAGCACCTCGTGCCAGGCGCTGAACCCGCCTCCGGTCACGGTCGTCACCCCATTGCTGATTTTGAAGTGGAACCAATGGAAGAACAGCAAGATGAACAGCACGCTCGCGGCCGCTCCAGCGATCTTCTCGCCCTGGCGAAGCCGGTCGAGATTGAGCTCCATGAAGTAACGCACCTCCGGTCGAAACGGATTGGTCGGCAAAGAGGGATTTCGCAACCCCTCCCCCGGCCTGCTTTGCGCAGGACGGCACCACCGTACGCCACTTGCCGGCGTTACGCCAGTCAAATCAGCGCTTGATCGAGGCGAGCGTCGCCCGCGCACGAGCGGCGCGCAGCGTATTGCGCAGCAGGCAGGCGCGCGTCATCGGTCCCACGCCGCCCGGAACCGGGGTGAGCGCTCCGGCGATTGCCGCTACGCCATCGAAGGCGACGTCACCCACCAGACCGTGCTCGCCGCGTGTGATGCCGACGTCGATCACGGTAGCGCCGGGCTTGACCCAGGCGGGCTGGATCATCTGCGGGCGCCCGACCGCCGCGACGAGAATGTCCGCGCTCGCAGCGAGCTGGGGGAGCTCCCGGGTGCGCGAGTGGGCCATGGTGACGGTGGCGTTGCGCTCCAGCAGCAGGGCGCCGAGCGGCTTACCGACAAGGTTGGAGCGTCCAATCACGACAGCGCGGGCGCCGTCAGGCTCAATCCGGTAGGCATCGAGCAGCTCCATCACTCCCACTGGGGTGCATGGACGCATCCCCGGGAGGCCCTGGGCCAGCAGTCCGGCGCTCACCGGCGTGAGACCGTCAGCGTCCTTGGCGGGATCGATCAACGCGGTCAGCGCTGCGCCGTCAAGGCCGTCGGGCACCGGTAGCTGGAGGAGGATGGCGTCCACAGTCTCCTCGGCGTTGAGCGTCTCCAAGAGCGCGATCACGTCGCCTTGGGTGGTATCGGCTCCGAGGCGGTGGTCGAAGGGCTCGATGCCAACCTCGCGGCAGTCACGCTGCTTTGCGTCGACGTAGACCGAGGAGCCCGCGTCGTCGCCCACGAGGACGGTTGCGAGACCGGCTGAACGTCCGAGCTCGCGGGCGAAGGCCGCGGCGTCTTGGGCGACTTCCGAACGCACGCGGGCCGCCTGGGCAGCGCCGTCGATGATCGTGGCCGCCATGACCCGGACCCTAGCGGCGCCCCGGTCGCCGGACAGGTCCGGAGGCTCAGGGGCGGGTCAACGGCGGCTCAGCGGCGGGGTCCGGGACGGCTCACTGCCGTGTCAGGGGCGCGAAGGCGGCTACCAGCTTGCGTTCTGTGCCGTCGCGAGCGAAACGGACCACCACGACCCCCCCGGGCTCCACCGCGGTCACCACCCCGTCACCAAACGCGGCGTGGACGACGTCCTCGCCGAGTCGGTAGCTGGGCGACGGCGCCGGGGACGACGCGTCGCTCCAGCCGCCCGCGTGTCCGCCAGCGCCCCTCTGACGGGCGCCGCCGCTCCATCCGATCCCCGGGCGAGGCCGCGGCTCCTCGCGGTCGGTGAGCTCGGCGGGGATCTCGTCCAGGAAGCGGCTGCGTAAGCCGTAGGCGCGAGTTCCGAACAGCGTCCGCGAACGGGCATGCGTGAGCGTCAGCTCACGCATGGCTCGCGTGATGCCGACGTAACAGAGCCGGCGCTCCTCCTCCAGCGTGCCGTCGTCGAGCGCTCGTGAGTGGGGGAAGACGCCGTCCTCGCAGCCGATGATGAAGACGATCGGGAACTCGAGCCCCTTGGCGTTGTGGAGCGTCATCAATGTGATCAGACCCTCGTCGTCGCGCAGCGAGTCGACGTCTGAGAGCAGCGCGATCTGCTGCAGGAAGCTCTCGAGCGAGGGCTCCTCGGCCGTCTCGTCGTACTCGCGCGCGACGCCGACGAGCTCCTGGAGGTTCTCGATCCGCCCCTGCGCCTCAATCGTGCGCTCGGCCTCGAGCGCCTCGAGGTAACCGGTCTCGCTGAGCACCGCTTCCAGCAGCTCGCCAACCGCCGGCCTTGCCTGGGCGCGCTCGCGCAAGCCGGTCATCGTCGCCATGAAGCGCCCGATCGCCTTGACGGCGGCAGCGCCAAGCCCGGGAACGGCGGCGGGGTCGGCGGCCGCATCCCAGACGGCATCCCCGGTCGTGTTGGCCCAGCCGATCACCCGCGACAGCGAGGTCTGGCCGATACCGCGGCGCGGTGAGTTGGCGACCCGGGTGAAGGCGCCGACATCCTGCGGGTTGACGAGCAACCCCAAATAGGCGATCGCATCACGGATCTCCGCACGCTCGTAGAACTTGGTACCACCAACCACCTGGTAGCCGATTGAGGCGCGCACGAGCGTGTCCTCGAGCACGCGCGATTGCGCGTTGGTCCTGTAGAAGACGGCGATCTCCTCGCGCGAGACGCCTTCTTCGACCATACGCTGGACTTCGCCGACGACGAAGCGCCCTTCGGCGTGCTCGTCATCGAGCTCGCGTACGCGGATCGGATCTCCTGCACCGAGATCGGTCCACAGCGCCTTGGACATGCGGCCGCGGTTGTTGGCCACGACGGCGTTGGCCGCCGAAAGGATCGTCTGGGTCGAGCGGTAGTTCTGCTCGAGCTTGACGACCTTGGCGTCCACGAAGTCGTCGCGAAAGTCGAGGATGTTCCTTACATCAGCTCCGCGGAAGCCGTAGATCGACTGATCGTCGTCCCCCACGACCGCGAGGTTGCGGTGCTCGGAGGCCAGCAGCTGGAGCCAGCGGTACTGAGCGTGGTTGGTGTCCTGGTACTCGTCCACGAGGACGTGACGGAATGCCGCCTGGAAGCGGTCGCGCACCTCCTGGAAGAGCTCGAGCACGTTGACCGCGCGGACGAGCAGATCGTCGAAATCCATCGCGTTGGTGCGGTGCATCTCGCGCTCATAGGCCTGATAGACGTCGGCCACCGTCTGCTCGAAGAACGAGCCCACCTGCTCGCGGTAGGCGTCGGCGTCGCGCAAGCGGTTCTTTGCGCCCGAGATCTGGGCGGCGATCGCGTTCGGGGTGAAGCGCTTGGGGTCGATCCCGAGCTCGTCGAGGCAGCGGCGCACCATGCGGCGCGAATCGGCCGCGTCATAGATCGTGAACCCTCGCGTGTAGCCGAGCCGCGGCGCTTCGGAGCGCAGCATGCGCGCGCAAGCGGAATGGAATGTCAGTAGCCACATCGCGCGCGTACGGCGCCCAACGAGCAGCTCGACGCGCTCCCGCATCTCGGTGGCGGCCTTGTTGGTGAAGGTGATCGCGAGGATCTCGCCCGGCTGGGCGCGGCCCGAGTCGATCAGGTGGGCGATTCGGTGCGTCAGCACGCGTGTCTTGCCGGAGCCCGCTCCCGCAAGGATCAGCAGCGGTCCGTCGGGCGCAGTGACAGCTTCCCGCTGGGGCGGGTTGAGGCCCTCGAGCAGGGCGTCGCCGGAGAGTGCGGAGGGCTGGGGCATCGGGGCCTGGGCTCACGGTAGCGGGCGACCCGGCCGGCCCGCTCGGCGCCTCGATCAGCGATCCTGGCCGGCTCGATGGCGCTGCTCGACGAGATCCGGGAGCGGTGCGCGGAGGTCGCCGCCCGCGCCCGCCACGTGCACGTCCGCGTGGAGAGGATCTCCGCCTATTCACAAGCGCTCGGGCCGGGAAGACCGTTGCAGGTGGATGCCGAGGTGGTGCCGCTGGGGGCGAACCGGGAGCAGCTCGCGGGCTTCGTGCTCGCCCTCGACGCGATCAATTTTGGCTCTGGCTGGTTTCCGACGCTGCGCAAACGCTTCGGTCGCTCGGGCTACTTCACGGTGGCACTCGGACTGCGCGAGCGATTCGACGTCGAGCCCGAGCGTTTCAGCGCGGCAGCGTTGGCCGCCGTCGACCGTCTATGGCTTGCCGAGGCATTGGGCCAGGATTCTGCTCACGAGCTCATGGGCCACTACGCCGCGGCACTGCACGAGCTGGGCGAGCGCGTCGTTGCCGATCACGGCGACTGCTACGCCACGCTGATCGACGCTGCCAGCGGCTCGGCCGAGGCGCTGACGGAGATACTGGCGGGCTGGCCCGCTTTCCACGACGTTGCGCGCCATCGGGGGCGTGCGGTGCCGTTCTTTAAGCGGGCCCAGATCGCCGCCGCCGACCTGGCGGCGGCGGGCGTCCTGGAGGCGCCGGACCTTGGCCGCTTGACGCTGTTCGCCGACAACCTCGTCCCCCACGTGCTGCGTCTCGACGGTGTGCTCGACTACGCGCCCGCCTTGCTGGCGCGGATCGAAGCGGGCGAGCTGCTCGAGCACGGCTCCGCGGAGGAGGTCGAGATCCGTGCGTGTGCCCTGCACGCGGTCGAGCTCATCGTCACCGATCACGCGGGCGAGCTCACGGCCGCGCAGATCGACGGCACGCTCTGGCGCCGCGGCGGTGGCGGGCGCTACAAGGCCGCTCCGCGGCACCGTACACGCTGCACGGCGTACTGACCCCGCCTCTCGACGAAGGCACTCGGACCCCTGCGGCGAGCCGCCGCCCGCGCTATCCGACTAGCCCCCGGCGGGATTCGGTCCGCGCACCGGGCGCAGCGGGCGCACCTTCGCGCCGGGGTGCTCACCGCCGTGTTCGGCGAGCTGGCGCTCGAGCACGACGATGCGCGCCGAAAGCCCCCGAATGGCGTCCGCAACGGGGTCGGGGAGATGGATCCAGTCGGCGTCGGGACCCTCGGGCGCACGTCCGTCGACGCGCACAGGATGACCGGGGTTCCCCACTACCGTCGAGTTCGGCGGCACGTCGTTGATGACGACGGAGTTGGCCCCGATCTTGGAGCCGTGACCGATCGTGATTGGACCGAGCAGCTTGGCGCCGGAGCCGATCGTGACATTGTCCTCCACCGTCGGGTGACGCTTGCCGGTCGCAAAACCGGTTCCCCCCAGGGTCACGCCCTGATACAGCGTCACGCGGTCGCCGACCAGAGCGGTCTCACCGATTACGACACCCATTCCGTGATCGATGAAGAAGTCCTGGCCAATTTCGGCCGCCGGGTGGATCTCGATGCCGCTAACGGCGCGCGTGATCGCGGCGATCGTCCGCGGCAGCAGCGGCACGCCAGCGTCGTAGAGCGCGTGGGCGATGCGGTGCGACAGCAGCGCCTGAACCCCCGGCCACGTGGCAAGGATCTCAGCCGGGGTAGCCCCCCGCGCCGCCGGATCGCGCTCCAGCGCCGCGCCGACATCACGGCTGACTTCACGCGCAAGGCGCGACAGCGTGCCGATCCCGAGCACGCATGCAGCGTAGCGTTGTGACGCTGCGCGCTAGCCGCGAGCGGGCGCCGCGGCGCCATCCACGGCCACAGCCTGCGGTGCAAAAAAGGGCGTGGAGATGTAGCGCTCACCGGAGTCTGGAAGCACGACGGCGATCCGCTGACCGCGCGACTCTGGCCGCCGTGCGAGCTCGAGCGCCGCCCACATAGCGGCGCCACCGGAGAGGCCGGCGAGCACCCCTTCGCGGCTGGCAAGCAGTCGCGCCGTCTCGATCGCGTCCTCGTCGCTGACGCCTATGACCTCGTCCAGCAGCTCCGCCTTGAGCACCGCGGGCACGAACCCGGCGCCGATGCCCTGGATCTTGTGCGGCCCCGCCGCCCCACCGGCAAGTACGGCTGAGGCGGCGGGCTCGACCGCGACGAGACGGACGGTTGCGTTGCGCGAGCGCAGGTACTCACCGGCGCCCGTGATCGTCCCGCCCGTACCGACGCCGGCGACGAGCACGTCGATGCGACCGTCGAGCGCCTCCCACAGCTCGGGACCGGTGGTGCGCCGGTGGATCTCGGGATTGGCGGGGTTTGAGAACTGGTCGGGGAGGAAGACATCCGGCGAGCGCGCAAAGGCCTGGGCGGCGGCGACAGCCTCGTTCATTCCGCCTAGCGACTCGGTGATCTCGACGCGCGCGCCGTAGAGCGCGAGCAAGCTCTCGCGCTCCCGGCTCATCCCTTGCGGCAGGGTCAGCACGAGGTCGTAACCGCGGGCGGCGCAGACCATCGCGAGCGCGATCCCGGTGTTCCCGCTGGTCGCCTCGACGATCGTGGTCCGGCCAGGCTCGATCCGTCCCTCGCGCTCGGCCGTGTCGATCATCGCCGCGCCGATGCGGTCTTTGACCGATCCGCCGGGATTGCAGGCCTCGAGCTTCGCGAAAATCTCGACCTCGAGGTCCCCGTCGATCACCCGCGAGAGCGCCAGCAGCGGTGTCCCGCCGATCAGCTCCGCAATGTTGATCGAGATTCCCGCCATTGCCCGACGATGGTAGCCGCGGGGACGAGCTGTGCCAAGATCCGTGAGCTGGAGCGCGCTTTGGGCTACCGGCCAGGCGACTACGCACGGCAAGTCCCGGGCGACGCCGACGCGCCGACCGCCGTCGACGATGTCGAGCGAGCGATCGTCGAGGTCGCCAGAGAGACCCCACGGACGGCTACCGGATGTGCTGGGCGCTGACACGCCGGCGGCTGGGGCAGGCGATGACCGCAAGCGCGTGCTGCGCGTGATGCGCGTGATGCGCGAACACAAGGTGATCCAGCGCCGTCGTTAGGAGCTCCCGCGCCAGCGACGTCCCGGGTTGTGGCAGATAGACATCACTCTGCGGGAGGACTGACCTTGAAGAACCTTGGGTCGCCGGGCACGGGCTGGGTGCTCCAAGCTCAAAGAACGCTGCGTCTGGTGCCACAAATGCGAAACCTCGACCAGGACGAGAGGCGATCGGGCAAGCGAGCCACGCTAACGTGGGGCGAGCTGAGCGACGTGAAAGAATTCTCATTGCCCAGCTACGATCCCCCCGACGACACTGACCTCCATGCGCTCGCGACGGAGCTCGGGATTCGTATCTGGATGCCCGACCCGCGGCGAGCTCGGCGATGGCAGCGCGTCATACGGTCCGCGTGCGAGTCGACCCGGGACCGCCTGCCACCCCGGTACGCGACTGACACGTCGCTCGTACCGTTCAGACCGCGGCTGGCCGAGGCTCTGCGTCCCGGGCTGCGCATCCTCGACGTTGGGGCGGGGGCGCGACCTATGCTACCCGCCGAGGTGCGCCCAAAGGAGTGCACCTATGTCGGCTTCGACGTCGACGGCGACGAGCTCTTGAAGGCGCCAGCGGGGAGTTATGACGACGTCGTCGTCGGCGATGTCTGCGAATTGCAGGCAGACCTCGTCGGGCGGTTCGACCTGGTGGTCAGCTGGTTGGCGATGGAGCACGTCAAGCCGGTCCCCGTCGCACTGCATAATCTCAGCCGCTATCAGCGCCCCGGCGGCGGACGTTTCCTCGGCTATCTCTCGGGGACCTTCTCGGTGCACGCCCTATTGAACCGGATCGTGCCGCACGGCATCGCGAAGGCGGCTATGCAGCGTCTTCACGCTCGTCGACCAGACACCGTTTTCCGGGCCCATTACGACTGCTGCTGGTACGACGCACTTGAGGCGATCGCCGCCCGTTCTTGGGCACGAGCCGAGATTGTGCCGCTTTTCACTGGGGGCTGGTATTTCCGGTTCTCGCCGCTGCTGCGCGCCCCATTTCTCGCCTATGAGGAGTGGGCGTATGCGGGCGGCCACCGCAACCTTGCCGCGTATTACCTCCTGGACGCGGTGGTCTAACCGGTACGTCGGGGCTGCAGAGCATCCTCAGTTACCGAAGGAATCCTGTTTGACCGTGCCGCAATGCAGAAGATGCCAGCGTCCGACGAGACCCCGCCGATCACGCGCGCAATGTCGGTGCGCAGTTGCCGTCAACCCGCTCCTGACGCATAGGCGCGGTCAGCACAGCCGGGCCGCTCGGTCTCTAGCCGTCATGGCCGCGTGCGGCCGGAAGGAAGCGTTGGGCGCTTCACCGGCGCAGCGTCACTTGCGGTGTTGGTGATGTCCCTGGCCTTCAGCACGACTATCGGGGTGACGCGCTTGCTCGTGCGCGAGCAAGCAGGCGCCGGTGAGGCATTCTGCGACGCTACTGCTGCGCGGAGGCGGAGCAAGAATCTCGCCGACGGAGCTGGACGGCGTTGGCGCAGCCGTCCGCCCATGCCCCCTTCATCGCCCGCTGTGATCGCAGCACCCCCGCCCGCAGCAGCAGGCCGTTAGCCCAGGATGCGGTAAATGATCACGTAGCGACCGACTGGCTTCAGCGCGTCTGTCACACGCATTGTGCCGCTCGCTCGCGCGTAGCTGCCAGTGCCCCCATCCACGGCCAGGGTGTAGCCGGCGTTCGTGTCGTGAAAGAGCAAGTGGAGCTGAAGGGTCCCGCGCCGGAGCACGATCGTCCAATCGCAGATGTAGTAGACACGATCGGTGTGAACACAGACCGCGGCGTCCCTACCAACCCGCCGCGAATGGACAAAGAGTATGTCGGTGAATTCGAAGCGATCACCTACGGAGTCGCCCACCGGCGGCTCATCGACCTTGCGGAACGACGCGACCATCGCTCGGAAGGTCAACTTGTGCGTTGCGGCGGCCTGCGCAGGCGCGGCAAATGCAACCGCCATGCCCACAATGATGATGGCCGCTGCGACAGCGCAGCGGGGATGAAGACTCAAGGTCTGCATCGGGCTGCTCGCATCAACGGCTCGGGATGGAGTGTTCCATGCTCGTGAGCCCAGGCGTACTAGATGTAGTACATCGACGAACCGGCCGCGCGGGCCTCGGCCTCGATCACGTCGCCGACCGTGCGCGACGCGAGGATCTCGCGCGCTGCGGTTGCGGCCTCGGCGAACACGCCGCTCGCCTCGCGTCCCAGTGGTCCGTCGAGCAGCTCGACGACCTCGAGCACGGTCAGCTCGCGAGGGTCGCGGGCGAAGGCATAACCGCCCTTCACTCCCCGCTGGGATCGCAGCACCCCCGCTCGGCGCAGGAGCGCGAAGAGCTGCTCGAGAAACTGCACGGGGATCTCCCGCTGGCGCGCGAGCTCGGCGATCGGCACCGGGTGCCCTCCCCCGCGGCGCCCCAGTTCGACGAGAGCCGCCAGCGCGTAGGGGGACTTCGACGTGATCGAGATCATCGGCCCTGCAGCATGACGCCTGCGCCCGACTTAGGGCAGCTCGAAGCGGAGCTCAGAGCCAACCGCGCTCGCTCGCCGAGATCACGGCCTGAGCGCGATCGACGGCGCCGAGCTTACGGTAGATGTTGTGCAGGTGGGTGCGCACCGTGCTGGTCGAGAGATCGAGCCGTAGGGCGATCTGCTTGTAGACCTTGCCGTCCGCCAGCTCTCTGAGGACATCGAGCTCGCGAGCCGACAACGGGCACGGGTAGACTTGGCGCACGCGCGTCGTCGGGCCCGGATACGGGAGGTCATACATCAC
>QHBW01000095.1 GCA_003244205.1 Solirubrobacterales bacterium
TCGTGCCGCTGACGATGTCCGAGACGAACGTAAAGTCCCTGCGTTGCTCACCCTCGCCAAATCGCGGCATCGGCGCGCCGGTCTGCGCCGCCTGGATGTAGCGCGCAAAGGCCATGTCCGGTCGTTGCCGGGGCCCGTAGACGCTGAAGTAGCGGACGACGACCAGTCCTACCCCGCTCGCGTCCGTCCGCTGACGCGCGATCTCCTCCCCCCGCAGCTTCGACTTACCGTACGGAGAAACGGGACCGAGTTCGCTGTCCTCAGACAACGGACGCGAGCGCGGTCGATACACAGCGGATGAGGAGGCAAGCAGGATTCGAGGAACTCCCACGCGGGCGGCCGCGTCGACCACGGCGCGCACGCTCTCGATGTTGGCCTGCTCGAGGGTGTGCTGATCAAGACTTCGTGCGCCGCCAAGTCCGGCAAGGTGACAGATGGCGTCGGACCCGCAGATGAGCTCGCCGCTGGCGGGATGCGTCACATCCGCGACGTGAAAGCGGAAGCGGGGGTGGCTTCGGAGCCCCGAGAGGTTCGCAAGCTTGTGCCCCCGGCCGTAGGCCTCGGTGAGGGAATCGATGCCAACGACCGTGTGCCCGGCCGCGAGCAGCGCTTCGCAGAGGTGAGACCCGATGAATCCTGCTGCACCCGTGACGGCGGTCCGCATCCGATTACTCTACGTGTTACGTGCCGAAATTGGAGGAGCGTGCGAGAGGGAACCTACGTCGTGTGGTTGCCGACGCAAGTCGAGTGGCGGCTGCAGTCCGCGGTGAGTCGCGTCTGCGACAGCGGCGGGATCCGAACGATGCACGAGCTGGCGGTCGCGATTGCCGCGACCGGGCGGCGCGTGGAGATCCGCGGCGGCGTGGACTTCGGCGAGCTCGAGCTGCTGGGTGCTGCGGCTGGGGCGATGCCGGAGCTACCGACGCGGCCGCGAAGAGCTGGGCCAGACGATGTTGTCCTCGTGCCTGAAGGCCTTGCGGATCCGCTGTCGTTCGCCCCGACTGTCTTGTCGGGAGCACGGCAAATCCTCGTGTTGCTGGCCCCGACAGGACTGTTCGGCTGGCCCTTCGTCGACGGTTGGTCGCCTATGCCGCCTCTCGCCGTGCCGATCGACGCGGTCGCGCGGCCAGATCACTTCCGGGCAATGTCGGCGCTGGGGTTTGAGTTGTGGACGCACATGCCTCGGTTGGCGGAGGAGGCCAAAGCGGCCGGCGTCGATTGCACGTACATAGGCAATGGTCGCCCGCTGGCCTATCCACCTCCTCTCCCCAAGGCCTACGACGTCGCCACGCTGGCGCAGAACCGCTGGGCCGAGCTTGCCCGCTCCGTGTCGACGAAGCTGGACCCCACTGTGAGATGCCACGAAATCGCGCCCGGATCCAACGAGGAGGTGCTGCGAGCAATGGGACAGACGCGAGTGTTGGTTCATCCGTCCCGAATCGAAGGCCATTCCCGCATCGGCCAAGAGGCTCGGGCGATGGGCGCGGTTCCTGTGGTGCTGGACTCGAACCCGTATGCCGTGGGTCTCGACGATGCCGGTGGTGCCGTACTCGCGCCTTCGCTCGAGGAGATGCCGCGAGTCGTCACGGATCTGCTGCGTGACCCCGAGCGGCTGCGTAGGCTGCGCGAGCGAGGCATGAAGACCGCCCGCGCTCAGGTGGATTGGGACGAATACGTCGGGCGGGTCGACGTGGCGCTCGCTCGGCCGCCAAGCGCTGATCCGGCGCGTGGTGCCCGGAGGGCGATTGGGGAACGACTGACGCAGAGGGAGGATCTGCTCAGGAAGGAGATCACAGTTCGCATCGAGGAGAGTGAACGTCTCCACGAGGACCACGAGACCCTGCGCCAGAAGCTACACCAACTGCAGAGCACCCGGGCTTGGCGTGTGGCCCGCGTCTACTGGTTGGCACGCGACCGGATCCGGCTTGCCGTCGTGGGCGCGCGCCGCCTCCGACGGCGCGACGCCGATCACGGGTAAGCAATCACCCTGGTAGGTCAAGCCGTACGCCACCTGGTGGCGCCAACGGCACCGACCCAGTGCGCCGTCAGGAAATGAGCGCCGCCTCGCCGGTGGTGCCGGCGCGGACGACCCTGCCTCCAGAGTCGAGCGCAAACCCGTCAAGCCCGAAACGAGGCTCAGCAGCTCCGGCACCTCCGCCCGCGCGACGGGCGTGGTCGTAGACCCGCTTGGCGACTCGTCGGTAAGGGCAAGTCCCTCCCCGCTTCGGCAGATCCTCGGGCGCGCTGTGCGCGACGGCATCCTGGCGTCGAGAGACTCGACTTGAGTGCTCCTGCACATCCACGGGCCTGATGAAGACCGCGCGCCGCGACGCTGCAGCTCGACTCCTTCCGTGTACACCGCAGCCAGAGCAGTCAGGAGCGGCGCCTAGCGACGGGCGGCGCGGCTGCGGAGGCTGCGCAGCGGCGCGGTCAAGCGCCACGACTTTGACGCGCGCATGAGGTGCGCCGCCCGCGCGTGCATCTCGACCTCGCTCGCGAGACGGTCGACCTCGCTCGCGAGACGGTCGACCTCGCTCTTCCGTTCCAGCGCCAGGAGCTCGAAGGTGACCGACTCGCCGGCGAAGCGTCGGATGATGTCCGTGCACAGCTGCTCTCGATAGTCCGCGTCGGAGATCCGCGAATGCCACCGGGCCAGGTCGTCGGCGCGCTCCTGATCGGTTAGCCGCGGTCGCTTGTGGGTCCAGGTGTTGATGCCAGTCGGGATCATCGCTGACCGTGCGCGGCACCAGGGCTGCTCGAGGAACTGGCGCCACATGTACAGGTCAGTCCAGGGGAACTCCGCCGGCGTCGTGTGCCAGCCGTGCGGCAGGCGCCGGTAGGCGTCGAGCGTGTGGGCGCCGAACGTCAGATCGAAGCGGTTGAAGAGCTCGCTGAGCATCCGCCGTCGGAAGTTGGGGTCCTCGAGTGCAGCGGGCAACGCGACGGTCTCCCCCTGCTCGTCGACGCCAAGCTGCAGCGTGTGGCCGAAGTCCGCGTCGGTGAGCAGGTCGTCGAGGACTGCAAGGTGGTTGGGCATCCAGCAGTCATCGTCTCCGAGATAGGCGACGATCCGGCCGCGGGCCTCCTGCAGGGCGGTGTGGCGATGGCGCTCGCCCTTTCGCGGTCCCTTCGGGAAATCGAAAAAGCGGATGCGGTCGTCGTCTCCGGCCAGCTCGGCGACCAGGGCTCGCGTCGCATCGGTGACCCCATCGCCGACGATGAAGAGTTCGAAGTCCTGGATCGACTGCGCCTGGACGCTGCGGACGGCCTGCCGCAGGGTTGCGACATGCTGATGCGTCGGGATCAGGACCGTTGCGGCGATCAAGACAAGGGTTCGTTGTACCGGAGGATGAGCGTCGCGAGGTCGGGCAACTCCAGGTCGCGTGCCACCAACACTGGCGACGCTGACGGCCACGTGATTCCGAGCGCTGGATCGTCGAAACGGCAGCCGAGGTCGGCGTCGGTGCCATCGTAGGGCACGGTCAGGCCATAGACATACAGCAGCGGCGAGTTGGCGTAGACCCCGTGAGCAACTCCAGGCGGGATCGTTACCACGATCGGCTGCCCCGGCGGGCAGTCGACGACCATGCCGCACCCGAAGCTCTCACGGTCGCGCCGCACGTCGCTGAGACCGATCGTTGCGTGGCCATCGAGGACAACGATGTAGTCCCAGCGCAGCCGGTGCACGTGCACGCCGCGCAGGACGCTCATCTCAGATCGGATTACGTCCCACTGCAGTGGGCGGGGGGCAAGCTCCCAGTCGTCGTGATGGACTTCACACAGCGACCCCCGCAGGTCCTCGACTGGGTCACAGCGGCGGACGGCGACGTCGGCGATTTCTGATCTATTGCACGGCGTCATAGCCACTATCGGGACGCGATCGGTATGAGCGAGCACAAGCTACCATCACCGACCGAACGACACCGGAGCAAGCAAGCATGGAGTTGATGGGACGACCTATCGAACGCCGATGTCGCCATGTTTCAGCCGGGGGCGATCGTAGAGCGAGGGTGATGTTGAAGCTCCACACCTACCACACGGCCACCGCGATCGCCGTCCACAACCTCGTCATGCGCCGCGGGTAGGAGGCCGATGCGCGGCGCTCAGGGCGCCACGCAGACGACGTAGATCGGGAATGTCGCGGCGCCGACGGCGAGCCGGAGAGGGTGTAAACGCCGACGCCTGGATCGCCCAGCCTGTGGGTGTACCGCTGACGGGATCCGGGCGGCTGGACGAGACCGACGCCGTCGTGGTTCCACCGGGCGTGCCGTAACCACGGCCCCGTCTTCTCTGCGCTCTTGACCACCTATCTGCCCGACTGGCGCCGTCACGCCCAACGGCGACCGTGAGCTCCCAAGCGCTTCCTGCCTCGCGTTACGGCAGCGTCGGTTTAGCGCCCTCTACTACTAACCCCGCGTCGGGCTGACCGTCGCGTACTCGGCGTCTCAGCACTCTGAGACGTAATCGAAGGTGCGCAGATCCAGGCCCCGGCCAGGGGGCGGGAGGCGAGGGCCAATGACGCAAGTCGCCCTACGCTCGGGCGTGTCGTGCACCGCCGAGTAGCTCGAGCGACTCGGAACGGGGAAGCCGGATCCATCCCTCGGTTCGAGCTCGGTCTGCCTCGGTGACAGGCTCAAGGAGTTCGAGATCAGCGGCGCGCGCGATCAGAGCGCAGAGGAGCGCGTCGAGTGGATCGTCCCTCGCGAGGCAGGCTTTGGCGAGCTGGTCGTTGAGTGTCAGCCAGCCAGCGGTCCGTTCCCTGAGTTGTGTGAGAAGGCGGTGGCGGCGATCTGTGGCTTGGGGGGCTGGGCCCTTGTAGCCGCCCGGATCGTTGGCCGACTGCGCGGGGCTGAGGTTCCATTGCCTGAGCGCGGCCTCGGGGTAGACCTCGATGACTCGTCCCGCTCCGCTGCGGTCGATTGCGGTGCCGGCTTTCGCGAGCGCTGCGAGGAGCCGCGCGCAGCGCATGCCTGCGAACGCGATCCGATCGGTGGAGACACTCAACGGCCATCGGCCTGTGCTGGCGTGGACCCTGCGGTCTGTCTCCCTGAGCACCAGCGGACGCTGAGTCTCGTAGGCGTCCGGCTCCACAGGCCAGATGCCGTGATCACGCCAGCCGACCAAGGCGTTTACAAACTGATCGGGCCATCCGAATGGCGCGTCGATCCCGATCCGCGTCACGAGCGGATCCTGCATGAGCTTCAGCAGCTCGCTGTCGGTCAGCAACTCCTCGCTGGCGATGTCCGCGGTGCCGCCACCGCTGCCCCACTCGACCATGACCGCGGCGGTTCGCTTGGGCTGCGAAGCAAGGTCTATGCCGCGAGACCCGCCGCGGAATGCGCGAGGGCACAGAGCAGGGCTACCGCATGGGAGGCATCGCCCCTTACGGCTACCGCCGTGAGCTGCACGCGATGCCAGAAGGCCACCGCGGCGACACCGACAAGAGCCGCGTCAAGCTGACCCCGATCCCCGAACAGGCGCCTGTGGTCGCCGAGATCTTCCACCTCCACACCGACAAGGGCTGGGGCCCGAAGGCCATCGCCGACCACCTCAACCGCCCCGGTGGCCCTCCCCCACCTTCCCATGTCGATGCGGCCCGCAATCGCGGCGGGCACTGGTCCGGCGGGACAGTGCGCTCGATGCTTCGCAACCCCGTCTACACCGGCCGCATCGTCTGGAACCGCCTGGACTTCGCATCCGCGCGCCAGAACGGTGGGGGACCGCGTCTCCGCGCCCAGGAAGAGTGGGTGGTTGCCGAGGACGCCCACCTGCCCCTGATCTCGATCGAAGCCTTCCAGCGCTCCCAGGAGCGCTTCCGGAGCCGCCCCCGCCAGCAGGCCACCAACCGCAAGGGACGCAACTACCTGTTCGCGGGCATGGTCCACTGCGCGACCGGGCACCAGCCGCTGTCGATGCAGGGCAAGGCCCGCAAAGGACACCACTACTACGCCTGCTCCTACGGCGCCACCTACGGCGACACCGCCTCCACCGAAGTTCACGCAGACCAGAAGTGGATCTACCTCCGCGAGGACGCCCTGCTCCCGCTCGTCGAGCAGTTCTTCGAGCAACGCGTCTTCGGACCGCTGCGCCTTGACAAGCTCGCACGCCAACTCAAAGCCCACGGGCGAGACCAGAAACGCCAAGGCAAGCTACTCGCCACTCGATTGCGCCAGCAGATCGCCGAAGCCGACCGCAAGATCAGAGTTCAAATCCAGGCACTCGAGGACGGAATCGA